>CAIJXV010000055.1 GCA_903824675.1 uncultured bacterium | reverse complement strand
GTTACCGAAGGAAATCTGCCTATAGGGAGGGGGAATAGTCGGCTGCGCCAGAATCAATGTTACCGAAGATTTGGCATGTCATATCCATGATGCCGATAAGATTGCTTAGAATAGAGCCTACCATTCAAGGTGGTATCCAAGTGCTTGGATGCCTATTCTCGGGCCAATAGTCAATTTGGTAGGGAACGATGAAGCCCGGCTCTTTAACCCGGCGTTACTGTTGGTATTTAAGGCCTGGGCGATCCGGATCTAAAACACGCATGGGACGCAAGCAGGCGGATAAATGGGTGATGATATGGTAACGTTTTATTATGGCGCAACGCGGCTGCGCGCAGCCCCCTGATCAGGCGATCGGTTCACCCGTCATCCTTCGGATCTGGCGTGCAATGCATCGGCCAGGGCCTTACGCAGTTGATCCGGGGTCACCGGCTTGCTGACAATGACCTCGACATTACGAGACGTGACCCCCGCATTGCGGATGATATCCCCCAAGCCGGTCAGTAGAATCACCGCCGTCCGGGGTCGGATGCGCTTGATCTCCGATGCCAGATACTCACCATCCATACCGGGCATGGCCCGATCCGTGATGACCAGGTCGAAGATCTCGTTCTTGAACAAGGACAAGGCCTCATTTCCCTGCCCCGCCACCGTTACCATGTGTCCATCGGCCAGCAGCAATTCACGCAGGGCTTCACGCACCCAGGGTTCGTCATCCACCAGCAGGATCCGACTGGGGGGAATTCCCGATTTATACAATTCCGACGCGGCCCCGGGAGAAGGATCCAGCGCCTGGATCCGGGGCAGGTGCACCGTGATCCGGGTCCCCTTCCCCGATTGGCTTTCGATTTCGACCGATCCGTTATGCCGCCGGACCGTTCCCGCCATCAGCGTTAACCCCAAGCCGGCCGACTCTTGTTCCTTGGTGGAAAAAAATGGTTCACAACAGTGGCGACGCACGGCATCTGACATTCCTTGTCCGGTATCGCTCACCCGGAACCCCACCCGTTGATCCCCATCCTCAAACGTCTCCAGAGTCAAAACTCCGCCTTGGTTCATGGCCTCCAGGGAATTTTGTATCAAGTGGGCCAGAGATTCACGCCATTCGCTTTCGGATCCGTCTACCGGCGACAGGGGTGCCATTGTTTTCTCGATACGAACAGGGAATCCCCGGCGCGCGGAAGCATCGATCAATACCTGGTGCGCACGCAACGCCTCCTCCATCGCCCGATTGAGATCCACCGATTTGCGAAGCATCGCCGTAGACGGCGCTTCGGTCACCTGAACAAATCGATCCAGGGTGGCCTTTGCCGCGCGGGCGGAAGCGATGAGATTTTCCAGCGCCTGGCGGGTCCGGTCACCTTCTACCAGATGACTGGCATATTCCATGAGCGTCTCGCCCGACCGAATCACCGGTTGAAGATGAGCACGGACTTCCTGAATAACCCCTTGCATCAATTTGCGTAGAAGTTGCAGGCGTTCCTGGTGGAACCCCTGTTCCGCCCGCCGCAAACGGACAAAGGCGTCGGACAGCAGCATATTGTTTTGTTCCAATTCCCGAGCCATCTGGTTTCGCCGGAGCAATTCGGCCCGGACCCCGGCATAGGCCAGTCCAGCCAAGATCAAAGCCATCAGAGCGGTAAACAAAATGACGATGGCATCCAAAGTCTGTTGGGCCACGGCCAGATGATGCTGGTTGATTTCGATCAGACTCAGCAGGCCGGCGAAAATTTCCCGGTATTGACGCAACAATTCCTCTTCCAGATGAATCCCTTGCGCGGCATCCCGGGTGGAAACCGGGTGCCGGGTCCAATCCGCCAGTTGCTCAAAGGTTGTCCGCAGAGCGGCATGGCGTGCGATCAAAACTTCGATGATCGATTTTTCCACATCCCGATCCGTCGCCTGATTGCTCAACACCCGGCCGACCGCCCGATATTGCCGGTCCCAGGCTTCAAAAAGAATCGGATCCGGTGAATTCAGGGCCCGACGGCCGGCGGCCTCCATCTCGATCAATTCATTGATCCCCAACCGGACCAGACGCAAACGGGTGTCGGTTTCCACGAGACGGTCGGGCCGCAGGAACAGAGCCATCCCCACCATGAGGGCCAATAACGGCGCAAAAATAGCGCTGAATTGCATGCCGGCTTTAATCTTGAATTTCATGCTTCACCTTCCTTGCGTTCGCAAAGTCCATATTCCTGAATTTTGCGTTGGACTGTCCGAAGCGACACATCGAGTTCCCGTGCGACCTGTGTGCGATTGGCGCCCGTTCGGGCGAGGCTTCGGCGCAAGACCTCTTTTTCGATTTGGGCCAGGGTCATTCCCGGGGGCGGCCATGAATCTCCCCCCGTCGAGGGATGCCCGTCAGCCAAGTCGAGAGCCAGGTCCGCACGAGTCAGAATGGGTCCGCGGGCCAGGATGACCGAGGATTCCACCACGTTGCGCAATTCACGCACATTCCCGGGCCAGGAATGGGCGGACAGGGCTTCAAAATAATCCGGGGCCAGCCGCTCGACCGTCCGGCCGTGGTCCCGCACGGCCTGCGCGGCGAACCGTTCCGCCAGGGGACGGATATCCTCCGGACGTTCCCGCAGGGGCGGGACGGCGATCGTCACCACTTGGAGCCGATAGAGAAGATCCGGCAAGAAAACAGCCGTACGGACCAATTCGCGCAAATCGCGATTGGAGGCGGCGATCACCCGTACATCCACGGGTACGGGAGCCAACCCACCCACCCGCAGGACCTCCCGCTCCTCCAAAGCGCGCAACAAGCGGATTTGCACCGGACGCGGAGCCAGCCCGATCTCGTCGAGAAATAACGTTCCGCCATCGGCCCTTTCAAAAGCGCCGGGATGTCGGGCCACGGCGCCGGTAAAAGCGCCTTTTTCATGCCCGAACAATTCCGACTCCAGAAGCGTCTCGGTGAAGGCGCCACAGTTCAGGGCGACAAAGGGACGCTGTGCGCGCGCTCCATCCGCATGCAACGCCCGCGCCACCAACTCCTTGCCCACGCCGCTTTCCCCGGTAATCAACACGGTCACAGCGGTGGACGCCACCGCCTCGATTTTCCGCAGGACATCCTGCATGCGGGAAGAGGCGGCCACCAAGGTCCGCGCGGCATACCGCTCGGATAGCTCCCGGTGTAGAGCGGTATTTTCGTTCCGCAACCGGCTCGTCTCAACCGCCCGGGACACCCGCGCCTGGAGATCGTCGAGATCGAGCGGCTTGACCAAATAGTCATAGGCGCCATTTTTCAGCGCCTGCACAGCGGTCTCCACGGAACTGTGAGCCGTCATGAGTAGAACCGGAACAGGATCCGACGTGGCGCGGATCCGGGCCAGTAAATCCAATCCATCAGCGCCCGGGAGCACGAGGTCCGTCAGCACCACATCCGGTTTTTCCCGGCGGAAACAAGTCCAGGCGTCCTCGACGGAAGTCGCCGGCAGAACTTCATAACCTGCGTCAGCAATGGCTTCAGACACCGATCGCAGACCATCGGGGTCGTCCTCCACCACCAGGATTCGGGCTGTTTTGGCGTCCATCGGTCATGTCCCTTGGAAAAAAATTCATTCCCGTCGCATCGGCAGAATGATTCGCACCCGGGTCCCCCGCGGTGCGCGATCCTCGATCCGGATCGTTCCGCCGCTCTTCCCTACAGCCGCTCGGGCGAGGCTTAATCCTAGTCCGGTTCCTCCCGGACGTCCACTGAAAAACCAGTCAAAAACCCGATTCCGGATCGGCAGGGGAATTCCGGCACCGTCATCCTCCACTTCCAGGCAGGCACCTTCGGGAATCCGGGAGGATCGGACGGTTACCGTCCCCCCCTCCGGGGCCGCCTGTCGGGCATTAACTAGAATATTAACGATCGCTCGCTTTAAAGCCAATGGAAAACCGCTCACCGTCAGCGGTTCAGAGGATAACCTGAGGTCCAACCGCAAGCCCCCTTTCTCGAAATGGGGCTGAACCAGGTCCACGGCTTCACGCACGCACCCGTTCAAATCGAGCGGTTCAGGTTCCCGGCGATCCGGCTTGGCCGCGAGGAGAAACTCCTCCATCATGACATCAATCCGGTCGATCGTCCGCCGACTACGCCGTTCGAGTTCCGCCAGTCGTTCCGGGCGTAACTCAGTCCCCCGACCGATCTCCCGTTCCATCATCTGGAGATCCAGTTTCAGGGAGGACAGGGGATTGCGGACATCATGAAAAATACCATCAGCCAAGATCCCGGCAAAAGCGAGATGTTCCTCCTCCCGGCGGGCCTCCTGTCGGCGCAAATCGCGCCGGATCGCCCAGGCGATCAGGAGTACGGCACCCCCGAATGCCCCGAGCAAGGTCCACAGCGACATCCGGAAAAGAGCCGAAAGGGCGGCGGATGCGGTCGATTCCTCGCGGGTGATGACTTCGCGACGCAGGGCGATCTGCAGAGTCCGCGCCGGATGCCCGTCCCCTGTTACGGTCAGGGTGAAGGTGATGACCGGTACCACCCCGGTTCCCTGGGCGATCAGCCGACGGTCGATCACCGGCTGATCGGGCACACGGACAGCCGACCGTTCCGCCGATTCGGGTTGCCGGCGATAAATCAATTGTCCCTGTTCGGCCACTGAAACGTATTGGAGTCCCGGCTCCACCTGGCGAAGCGATTGAACCCACCGATCGAAATCATCCCATTCGACGCCTCCCGCCGGAACTCCGTTACGCAGAGCGGGTTGTTCCGCCAGTTGCCGGGCCATCAAATGCCCCCAGTCCAAAACCGATTGGGCGGTCGTCGCATGCAGCGAGTTCCGATACAACCGGACCATACTCCATAAACCGATCGCCGACCCGATCGCCAGGATCAAGATCAGAATTCCGACCACCTGCGTCAGCGATAATTTTCGCCGACTGGCCTGCCGAAAAAAAGATGAATCAACCGTCTTCACGTTGTCGCGCCCTGCGTCTCTTTCTTGCCACATTCCCCGTTTTCAGATACATAGGGAATTCATACCGATCTATGAAAACCCCGGTAAGGATCATCCATGGCCCATCAAGGTATTGTCAATATCATTAATTTCATCCGGGCCGTCGAACCGCGCGACAACCGAATCGATCTGCTCGAACCCATTCGCCAGCAAATCCGGTTGATTCAAGCGCATCATCTACCGGCCACCTGGCTGATTCAATATGATGCCCTCCAGGATCCCCGTATCATCGCCTTATTAAAGGAAGGATTGGATGACCGGCAGGAAATCGGAATTTGGTTTGAAGTCGTCCAACCCTTGGTGGAGGCCATCGGTTCATCCTGGCGCGGCCGGTTTCCCTGGGACTGGCACTGCCACGTGGGATTTCCCATCGGTTACGCCCCGGATGAACGACGACGGATGGCCGAACGGTTTATGGCCGATTTCAAGTCGGTCCTCGGTCGCTATCCCCGCTCGGTGGGCTCCTGGTTGCTCGATGCCCCCCTGCTCGCTCATCTGGCCGACCGGTACGACTTGTCGGCAGGATGCATCTGTAAAGATCAATGGGGTACCGATGGCTATAGTCTTTGGGGCGGGTATTATAATCAGGCTTTTTATCCGAGCCGGAAAAATGGTTTCATGCCGGCCCAAACAGCGAAGGCTCAGATCCCCCTCCCTCTGTTCCGAATGCTGGGCAGCGACCCGATTGATCAATACGATGCGGGATTGGAAGCGTGGACGGGCGACCCCTCCACCCACCAGCACGTCATCACTCTCGAACCCGTTTATGCCGAAGGCACCGGTGCGCCCGGAGGCGGGAACCCCGATTGGGTCCGATGGTTTTTTAAAACAAATTTCAGCAATCCCAGCCTGGCGTTCGCCTATACGCAGGTCGGGCAGGAGAATTCGTTCGGCTGGCCAGCCATGGCCGCAGGACTCCAGCTGCAGATCCCCCTCGTAGCCGAGGGCAATGGAAAAACTTGGCGGGTCGAAACCCTCGAAACGTCAGGCCGCTGGTTCAAAAACCGGTTCGCCACCACCCCGGCCACCGCCCTGACCGCGTTGTCTAATTTCCGGGGACAACCCCGTCAATCGGTCTGGTATAATTCCCGTCATTACCGGTTGAATGCGATCTGCGAAAATGGCGCTTTCAGCATCCGGGATATCCATCGCTTCGATGAAAATTATCCCGAGCGCTACCTGCAAAATGTGTGCCTGACCGCCGACTGCCTTTACGACACCCTCCCGCTCCTCAATGGATATCACTGGAGCGGACCGGATTGCCGAGCCAGCCTGCGATGCCTCCGGCTCAGTGCCGATGGAAACCCCCTGCCCAATCCCGGGTCCGGCCCCCTGGCGGTGACCGAACTCGATGCCAACTCCCTGCGAATTGATTGGGAAACGGGCGACGGCGAAACCCTGGAATGGCAGTGCCGGGAAAACACGCTGGAAGTGGCCTGGCGGGAGTCTCCCCGTCAACCCCGTCATTGGGTGTTGGAAATGAACTGGTCTGACCGCATCGCAATCCCCCTGCGCCGGATTCAGCCCCAAACCCTGACTTATCGCCAGGCCGATTATGCCTACACCTGGACCTGTCTCCAGGGGCATTTCGAAGAAGCGGGGAACACCGCTCTCCGCCTGGTTCCCGAAGCCGGGCGACTGATTCTGCGCATGGACGCATAACTGGCAACCGAGGTAATCTGATGAATTCCGAATGGATTCGGCCTGCGAAACTGGCAATCGGGGCAGGTTTGCTGGCCGTGCTGATCCTTTATAGTTATCAAGTCGACCTGTTCCGGCATTATCTCAACGACGACAGCTATATCACCCTGCGCCACAGCCGAAATTGGGCAGAAGGACGGGGACCCTATTTCAATGTCGGGGAAAAAGTAGAAGGCTATACCAATTTTCTACTGATGTCTGCCATGGCCGTGGCCATCCGCCTGGCGGGAGCCGATACAGCCCCGGCTATTGCAAAGGGACTTAGTATCATATGGGGCGGGTGCAGCGTACTCGGAATTTTCTTCCTGATCCGCCAACTTCTCCGCCACTTGGGTCATCCTCCGCTTCGGGCCGCATTGGCCGGACTGGCCGGCGCCGGCTTGCTCGCGGTCAATCCGGCCTATGCCGTCAATTGCGCCAGCGGGTTGGAAACCAGTTTATTGGGATTTCTTCTCTTATGGGGAGTGATTCTGGCCATCCGGGAAACCCACCAGGAGCGATGGCAGGGTTCGGGGCTGGTTTTCGGTCTGGCCATCCTCACCCGTCCTGAGGGTATTTTTCTTTTCGGAATTTTCAGCCTGGGCCAACTGAGTGTTGGCCTTCTGGCCACCGGTCAGGCCGTCCTCAAAAACATCCGGCAGGAATCTTTGTTCGCCTTCCGCAGGTACCCGCCGACCCTCCGGATCGGTTTGATTAATCTCCTGATCGGAGCCGCCTTTTTTACGGGTCAACTCCTGTTCCGGGTCTGGACCTATGAAGGCGAATGGTTGCCCAATACCTTTTATGCGAAAGCCGGTGGATTCTGGAAAGGCAGCGCGGGCAGTTATATCAACCAGGGTGCGTTATTCGCTATTATGGGCTTCGGCGGGGTCGCCCTTGCGGGAGCGGGATACCTTCTGCGCCGCCCCCCTCTCCGATTTGTTCTGCCGTTATCGGCCCTCATCTTCGCTGGAATCAGCCTTCCCTGGATCACCGGCACCGATTGGATGGTTGGCTGGCGAATGGTCCAACCCTATGTCCCGCTGCTCATTGTTTGGGCCGTCACCGGGTGGAGTCTATTGCTGGATCGCCCTCTTGGCCCGTCGGCCCGATGGATCGGACTGCTCGCCCTCTGTCTCTGCCTGGCCCAGGCCACCCGCTCCGACGAGATTCGGCGGGATCTTTGCGCCGAAACAGCCCTCCGTGCTGAAGGATATCGTACCGGACATCGGGCACTAGCTCATTGGCTGAAAGACCAATCACCCCCGCCGGGAAGTCTCGTCGCCTTGATGGACATCGGCCTGATCGGGTACAACTGCCCAAACCTGAGCATCCTCGACATCACAGGACTGACCGACCGATTTATCGCCAAGAGCCCGGGCCGGTTCCTGCACAAGACCTATGACCCCCAATATGTCCTCGACCGCCAACCCGAATATGTCGTCCTGATCCTAACCACACCGGGTCAGCCGTACACCCCACCACCCTCCAACGCCGTTTTTCGATTCTGGACCGTTTGCGAGGAACAAATCCATTCCTCCCCGGCCTTCCACAAAAACTATTCCCCCCCTGTGGCACCGGTCCTCCTCCCTACCGCCCATTGGACGGAACGATGGGCGGCACAAATCGGCGCGGAACGAATTTTCGAGCATGCCCATCCTGACTGTCATTACCTGCTGGCGGTCTTCCATCGACGACACTAGATCTTTTTTGCCACTTGGAAACCGCATCGGGGTATGTTACGGTAACGTCAAAGGTTGCGTCAAATGTCATACTCAGCCTTGAATGGAACCTATGGAAAACCAGTCGTTCAGCAATAAATTGGCGGATATTCTGGTCCAAAGCAAGGCGATCACCGAGAGCGCCCTAGAAACCGCCTTGGTTGAATCCCAGGAAAAAAATATCCGGATCGAAAAATTCCTGGTCGACAACAAGCTCGTCACCCCTGCCGCCATGACCGCGGTGTTGGCGGATTACCTGCACATGCCTCCCATTTCGCTGATCCATTTCAGCCCCGATACCGCCCTGGTCGACTCGATCAATCGCGATCTCATGGCCAAACATGTGATTCTGCCCCTGTGTAAAACCGGCAAAAGCCTTACGGTGGCGCTCGGCGATCCCTTCGACATCATGGCGGTCGAGGAATTCCGTATTTCCACCGGGCTTGAAATCTTTTCCGTTGTCGCCTCCGAAAAAGAGATTCGGGAACATCTCTCCCGTATCCGTGTCGCCAAGGACACCGGCCTCGACATGGAAGATGTCATGAAGATGGATGGCGACGTCGAGGTCGGCACCGAGGAAAACAAAAAAGAAGACGTCAACCTTGAAGAGATGCTTCAAAGTGCGGAAGGCGCCCCGGTTATCCGCATGGTCAATATGATGCTGGTCGAAGCCCTGCGCACGCGGGCCAGCGATATCCACCTTGAGCCGATGGAAAAAACCTTCCGGGTCCGCTATCGGATCGATGGCGACCTGCAGGAACGTCCCGGTCCTCCCAAAAGCTACCAGAATGCGGTGATCTCCCGGATCAAGATCATGGCCGATCTGAATATCGCGGAACGACGGATTCCGCAGGACGGTCGATTCCGGATCAAGGCGCTGGGCAAGGAAGTCGATATCCGGGTGAGTATTCTGCCCACTGTTCACGGCGAAAAAATCGTCATGCGGACACTGGACAAATCGACCTTGTCCCCCAACCTCGCCGCCTTGAACCTGGACGAAAATGCGGCCAAGGCGATGGCCTATGCCATCACACAGCCTCACGGGATCATCCTCGTAACCGGTCCTACCGGGAGCGGGAAAACGACCACCCTCTATTCATGTTTGCAGGAACTCAACACCCCTGACGTGAATATCGTTACCTGCGAAGACCCCGTGGAATACCAGTTGGAAGGGATCAACCAGGTTCAAATCCGCACCGAAGTGGGCCTGACTTTTGCCGCCGCCCTCCGTTCTATTTTGCGTCAGGATCCCGATATCTGCCTGGTGGGTGAAATCCGCGACGGGGAAACCGCCCAAATTGCGGTCAAGGCGGCCTTGACGGGGCACTTGGTGCTGAGCACCCTGCACACCAATGATGCCGCAGGGGCCATCACCCGGATGATCGACATGGGAACGGAACCCTTTTTATTGGCCTCATCGATGATCCTGACCCAGGCGCAACGGTTATATCGCAAACTCTGCCCCGCCTGTAAAAAAGAAATCGATCTGCCGTTTGAAATTCTGAAGACCAACAAGATCGATCCCGATTTCTTCCGTGGGAAACGCATTTTCAAAGCCGTTGGATGCCCCAAATGCAATAATGGGGGATATAAGGGACGGGGAGCCATCATGGAAGTCCTTCCGGTCACCGATGGCATTCGAGAATTGATCCTGCGAAATGTCTCCAGCGGAGAAATCCGCGAAAAAGCACGGGCGGAGGGAATGGCGACGCTCAAGGAAGTGGGTTTGGCCAAAGTTCGAGAAGGCGTCACGTCGTTGGAAGCCGTTTTGGAAGTGACTGGCGGAGAATGATGTTGCTCCGTAGTGATAAAGGGAGAATCGTATGAGCCCGGTAATTCGATCAAATTTCACACCGGCAGGCAAGGCCGCCACCCCCACCCCCCTGGCGCAACCGCGACAGGGATTTACCAAGCCTCTCAAAAAAATCACCAAAATCACCGGTGCGCGAAAAATCGTCAACCGGGATATCCCCGCATTTTCAAGGCAGTTGGCCGCCATGCTTTCAGCCGGTATGCCCATCGTTGTTTCATTGGAAACCCTGGAAGAGCAAGCCGCCAATCCCAGTTTCAAATACGCGCTCAACGAACTTCGGAAAAATATCGAAAATGGGTCGTCTTATTCGGAATCGCTGGCAAAATTGCCGATGATTTTCGACGACCTGTATGTCAACATGGTCCGGGCGGGTGAACGAAGCGGCCAGTTGGCGGAAACGATGAAGCGAATCGCCTCCCTGCTCGAATCGGATGCGAAATTAAAGCGCAAAGTCAAATCCGCCATGATGTATCCGACCATCGTGCTGTGTGTGGCGATGATCATTGCCACCGGCATGATCCTGTTTATCGTGCCCGTTTTTGCTGAAATGTTCAGCGATTTCGGCGCCAAATTACCTGGTCCCACCCAGTTCCTGGTCGATTTGAGCAAAAACGCAAAAAAATTCGCACCCATCGTTGTTCCGTTGATCGCAATCGCAATTTACATCTTCAACAAGTGGAAACAAACAGAAAAAGGCGCCGACGCAATGGATGCCTTATACTTGAAAGCCCCTGTTTTTGGCATTTTGATCCAAAAAGTTGCCGTAGCGCGCTTTTCTAGGACTTTATCCCAGCTCGTCACCAGCGGCGTTCCTATCCTGGCCGGACTGGACATCGTCTCAAAGGCGACGGGAAACCGGATTATTGGGAAGGCGATTCTGGATGCGCGTAGTTTTGTCGAGCGTGGTGACACCCTGTCTAATGGATTAACTGGTAAAAAATGTTTGCCGACTATCATGATTCGGATGCTTGCTGCCGGTGAAAAAACAGGGAAAGTTGACGAAATGTTGGATAGCATCGCCGACACCTTTGACGACGAAGTGGAATCGATGCTATCTGGCTTAACCTCTCTGCTGGAACCACTTCTGATGGTTTTTCTGGGTGTAATCATCGGGGGTATCGTCATCTGTATGTTCCTCCCGATCTTCAAAATGGGTGAAGTCGTCTCCGGTGGGTAATCATTTCTCAGTATAGACGGCTCCATTTCCATTGTCATAAATTATAAAAAACTACTTCTAACAATTGTTTTTCTCCATTAAATTGTCGTTTTTGACCATTTAAATTCAATTTAAGGGAAAAATTCATCTTTTCTAATAAGCGACAAACCATTGGCACGATGGATGCTTAATCCCTATACAACAGGTTGTTATGGTCAATCGCAGACCAAACAATAAACAATCAACATAAGGAGTCATGCGATGAAAAAAATGCAACAAGGGTTCACTTTGGTTGAGATTATGATCGTGGTGGCTATCATTGGTCTGTTGGCGGCGATCGCCATCCCGTCGTTCATGAAGTCTCGCCAGGCTTCCCGTACGAGCACCTGTATCAATAACCTCCGTCAGCTCGATGGCGCCAAAGAGCAATGCGCCATGGAAAAGAATCTCGCGGAAAGCGCTGCCGTCAGCTCGACCGATCTCGATTCGTTCATCAAGGGTCAGACCACCGCCGTGAAATGCCCCTCCGATTTCACCAAGTCCTTTGACACCTCCTACACGATCGGCCTAATCGGTTCCAAGCCGTTATGCCAAAACGTTCCGGCTTCGCACACGCTGTAATTCGGATTACCTAAATCAACTCAAAGGCGAAACTTTAAAAAGTTTCGCCTTTTTTTGTTTTTATATACAATTTCAGCTCTCAAAGATGATGTGCAAATCAGAATATTTTTCTCAAAGATGACATATCGACATAACTATTTAATCATCAACATGTTAATCACTATTGATTAGATTTATGTTGAAAATTACTGTTTTTTTGACGCTAAAGTTCTCATAGTTAATAAATGAGAAAATATGTTTAATGGAAAACACGGCGATATATTAGCTAAATTTACCTAAAAGTGGTATTTTATCGTATAATATAAACTTGGCACAATGCCTGCTTAATGCATGGTAACAAGTTGTTATGGTCAATCGCAGACCAAACAATAAACAAACAACATAAGGAGCAATGCGATGAAGAAAATGCAACAAGGGTTCACATTGGTTGAGATTATGATCGTGGTGGCCATCATTGGTCTGTTGGCGGCGATCGCCATCCCGTCGTTCATGAAGTCTCGCCAGGCTTCCCGTACGAGCACCTGTATCAATAACCTCCGTCAGCTCGATGGCGCCAAAGAACAATGCGCCATGGAAAAGAATCTCGCGGAAAGCGCTGCCGTCAGTTCGACCGATCTCGATTCGTTCATCAAGGGTCAGACCACCGCCGTGAAATGCCCCTCCGATTTCACCAAGTCCTTTGACACCTCCTATACGATCGGCCTGATCGGCTCCAAGCCTCTGTGCAAAAACGTTCCGGCTTCGCACACGCTGTAATCAGGGTTGAGGGTTAACCCTAAAGCGCGAAGCTTGAAAAAGCTTCGCGCTTTTTTTATCCCGAAACCGCGCGAGAGTGGGGACATACGCAATCCAACAAATCCGGATCAGGTTCTTCGGCAGGAATATAATACCGGTAGGCAATCGGTGATGACTCGACTCCGGTGGGTTGAGCCAGAAAAGAGGCGGGTATGAATAAAAAAGGGTTCACATTGGTTGAGATCATGATGGTGGTCTCCTTGATTGCCCTGCTGGCCTCCTTGTCCATCCCGTCCATCATGCGAGCTCGCCGGACAGCCCGGACCAACACCTGTATTAATAATCTGCGTCAACTGGAAGATGCCAAGGAACAGGCCGCCATGGCGAACAGCTTGAATGAAGGATCTCCCTGTGCCACCACCATGCTGGATCCCTTCATTAAGCAAACCACCAGCGGGGTCATCTGCCCGTCGGATCAGAACAAATCTTTCAACACGTCCTATACCATAGAACTCATCGGCAGTAAGCCCCTGTGTGTCAATGTTCCGGAATCTCACTTCCGGTAACGGCAAAAGCGGTCGCCTGCAAATAATACGGACGGTTGGATCGGTATAATTTTTTCCGTTCCTCCAAGTCCGACCGTTTCAGAAAGTCGCGATCCAGATTGGTCCGCGTTACACTGTTCGTTTTCTGCGACTCCTCCTCCTCCTCCGGCGGCATCAATGCCAGGGCTTTATCGACACAATTCAAGGCTTGTCCGAAATCACCCCGGTCCGCATACAGGATCCCCAGAAGATCCCATACCTTTACGCTTTTCCCCTCGGTGGCCCGCATGACCGATTGGGCCAAGGCCCAGGCCTGGGCTGAATCCCGCAATTGAGCATCCTCGGCCGTGGCCAATAACCAGCCCAACCGGTATTGATACACAACATGGCTGGGATTCTCAGCCAAGACCGCCTGATAATGGTGGATCGCATTCGCCCATTGTTGGCGGTCTTCGTAAATCATCGCCAAAAAGGCGTGGGCGGGAGCATTGTTGGGGTCGGCATTCAATGCGGCAAACCAATGGCGAACGGCATCATTCGTGGCCCCGCGCAGGAACAATTCATAGCCGATGTTATTGAGCGCCTCCTTATCGTCAGGAGTGAACCGCAGGACCGTTCGATAATGAACCAACGCTTCATCCACCCGGCCGAGTTGAGACTTGGCCACGCCCACATTGTTCTCGATCATGGTGAAATAGGTGGCGCGCACGCGCGCCCGGGTGGGGGCATCTTTCAGCGCCGCTATCTCGGAATCGGTGAACGAGGCATAATCGGGGATTTTCTTTTTAAATCGATCCACCCATTCGATGGTTTTTTCAAATTGGCCGCATTGCAACAAACTTTTCGATACCGCCAGGTAAGCCCTCCAATTGTCGGGCCGTTTTTCAACCACATCCTGCCACATTCGGAATTCAGAGAGGTAGTCGAGATTGCGCTGATAGGTCATCTTCCCCAGAATAGCGACGGCGACCAGACAGACTCCAACCCCTAGCGAAACACCCCAGGGGCGCCACCGAGGAGGACGAGACTTTAAAATCCGCTCCAAAACGGCGTATCCCCCCACCCCAATGAAAACCAACACCGCCGCCAGCGGCAAATACATCCGGTGCTCCACCGCCGGGTCCGGCAAAGGCATCAGACTGGAAGTCGGCGCCAAAATCAGTAAAAAGGCCGCCGCCACCCATCCGATGGGTTTG
The DNA here is from genome assembly GCA_903824675.1 of uncultured bacterium. GTDB lineage: Bacteria > Verrucomicrobiota > Kiritimatiellia > CAIKKV01 > CAIJXV01 > CAIJXV01. Next base: position 100,648 of record CAIJXV010000055.1, on the reverse strand, counting down.
CGCATCAATACCCCGATCGCGGCCGCCCCAATAATCCCCCACAAGACGATCCCCGGCCAAACCCATACCCAGAGACTCTCGGTTGGCAACCACATATAATCAAGGCACTGGCCAACTGGATAAAAAACCAAGCGCAAATAATGGGGAATCACCTCAAATTGCGTCAACAAATACTCCCCCCGGGTAAACCCATGATAGCCCTGAGCTGCCTCCAATCCGATTTCCGCAGGATTAATATGGAGCAGTTGAATGAAAAAGACCCCCCACAGAAGACTGAATGCCAGATACACCTTCCAACGACGCGAAAAAGCATCCCGCCAACTGGGAAAAACAAAAATACCATCAAAAAGGGGCACCAAGATGGGAATCGCTACCATCATTTCCTTGGTCCCCATTCCAATGAGACAGGTCAGCAAAGAAACATCCACCCAGAGACGGGGACGTGGAGAAGTCACAGTGCGCACATAACAATAGAGGGTCAGCAGGAAAAAGAAGCCCATCAAAGATTCATCCCGCTGAACAATGTAAGTCACGCTTTCGGTTTGAAGCGGATGGGCGCCCCATATACCCGCGATGGCCGCCGCCAGAAAGGGAGAACACCCGTCCCAGCGTCCCGCCCAAAACGGCAAATTCAGCATCCGTCGGATCAAGCCGAACAACAACAGGGTCGCACCGAGGTGGATCAGTACGTTCCCCGCGTGAAAGTCGGCCGGATTCATCCCTCCGATAGCAAAATTAACGGCGTATGAAATATCCGCCAGCCAGCGGGTCGGCCTCAGAACCGCATCCCAAAGCGGCCAAAGATGCTGGACCTTCGGATTGGTTTGAATGATCCCGGTGTCGTCAAAAACAAATACGCCGGAATAACTGTTTCGATAGGACAGCAAAACGACCGCAATCAAAGCCAGGGGTAGCCAACGTTGTACCCGCTGAACCCAGGTCAATCCATCATTCATGAGTATTACTCCTTAATCCAACGTGAACCCGCCCTACTCCATTCCCTGATTGAAGCCTTTGCTGTCCGCCTTTTGGGCCGTTTCCAACAACGCCCTGACCTTTGGGCTTTGCCCCCGGCTTTCCGCCCACAACTCACGGGCCACGCGCAAGGCCTCGGCCGGCCGACGACTCGCAGGGTCCTTCGCCGTAACCCATAACCAGGCCAATTCATATCGGGCCGTAGGATCGGCAGGTGACAAATGCAGAACTTTTCCCAATGCCAGGGACGTCTGGCCTTCATCGCCCTGCTCACGGGCGATCCTGGCCCACAGCCACCACCCCTCGACATCGTTGGGCTCCAACGCCAGGAACCGCTGGCAAACCGCCCGTGCTTCACCCCAAGTCCCCAACCGATACAGAGCCTGGGCCAGATTGTAAAGGGCCTCGGGATCCGGATGCACTCGAACCGCACTCCGCAAATGCACCAGGGCCAATTCCGGGTGGTTTTGATCCAAATCCAACACCCCCAAAAAAGTATGAGCGAGAGCATAATATCGAATCTGCCGGCGCGCGTCGACACTGACCCTGGCCTGTTCCGCCAGTTGAACCGGATCGGTAGAGGTATAATCGGGTCCCAAGGCCAACAGGCCCGCCATGGCCAGACGGGATTTTTCGATCTGACCGGCATCCCGGCAAGCCCGTCCCAAGTGAAACCACGCCCGCTGATTTGTGGGATTCACCTCAAGTGCCCCCCGCCATAAGCGAACGGGATCGACATAATCCCGATTCCGTTCCCGGGTCAAAAAAATCCCTACGCCCAGCACCCCCACCACAAATAACACTCCCGCCATTTTCATCCATCGGACCGACGGCAACATTAACCGTCGTAGCATCCACCCCACTCCACATACCAACCCCGTTAGCACCCACGCCGACGCAAGATAAACGCGATGTTCCATCGCGGCATCCGGCAACGGCAAAAAACTCGACGTCGGCAATAAAACGAGACCGAACATCAACGGCAAAAACGCCCAAGCTCGGCGGCGGAAAACCCCATAAACCGTAACCCCCAGCCCCAGCCCAACGGCCATCAGCGGTAGAACCACCTCCGCCCCCATCCCGCGAACAATGGGCCACCCGTAATCGAGGCATAGCGGCCAGGGCCAGACGATCAACTTTAGATAGTGGACCCAGACTCCGGCCTGGGTCAACGCATAGCGACAGGGGGTTGCCGTCACCGACAGCACCCCACCGGGCACTGAAACTATTCGCAAGGCCAGCCCAACCAATGTGATCGTTACCAGAGGTGTCACCGCCAGCAGAACCCAAAAACTCGCAGCTTGCTGGCGGAATTCCCGCCATGACGTCCGGAGAACCAAACTTTCGTAGGCCAACAGAGCCAAGGGGACCGTGACCATGATCTCCTTGGACGCCATCCCGAGGATCGCCGAAACCAGGCAGGTCCACCGCCAGAAAACAACACCTCTCCCTTCTCGCATCCGGATGTAGGCATAGAGGGTCCCCAGGTAAAACAGGGATGCCAGGATTTCATGGCGCTGGACGATATAGCTCACCGCCTGGGTTTGGAGGGGATGAACCGCCCATAAGGCCGTAATGATCAAAGCCCAAACCCCCGGGGTTTCCACGGTCTGGCCCATCGGACAAAGTCGACCGAGGATGCGGCGTAAAATCCCCAGTAACAACAACGCCACCAAGCCGTGAAGAGCCAGATTCACCCCGTGATAACCAATCGGCGAAACACCCCCCCAGCGGCGATTGAGCAGAAACATCAGATCGCCCACGGTTCGTGTCGGGTGCGCGACCGGCCACAAAATGGTCCCGGTAACGGAACGCACCGGACCGGCATCCAACACCTCTCCGATATCGTCAAAAACAAAAGCTCCCCGCAAACTACCGCCATAGGCCAGCAAGATGAGGAACACGATTAAAACCGGCTCCCCGATGGAGCGCGAGAATTGAAACCGAGCGGAACCTGCAGAACCGCTGTGAACATTAGCTTCTGTGGTAGATTTCACTCGTCGTTCATTCATCATTCATAATTCATAAGGGATCATTTTCTTATGGCATCTCTTCCTTTTTATCGTATGCTGTCGCCTTGTGAAAGCAAAAGATGGGTCCCTGACCAGCAACGAGACGAAAACCCGCATTCTGGTGGCTATTCCTGCACGGAATGAAGCCGGCCGGATTGGGGGGGTCATTCGTTCCATCCATCGTGTTCTGCCCACCGTCGATATTGCGGTCGTCAATGACGATTCCCACGACACCACGGCCCGCGAAGCGGCTGAGGCGGGTGCATTCGTCCTGCCACTCACAACCAATCTCGGCTATGGCGCCGCCTTGGAAACCGCCTATCTCTTTGCCCGGAATCAGAGTTACGACGTGGTTTTGCAGATGGACGGCGATGGCCAGCATCTGGCCGAAGAACTCCCCCGCATCCTGGCCCCGATCCTGACCGGAGAAGCCGACCTGGTCCTGGGCTCCCGGTTTATGGCAGGGTCTGGCCCCTTTCCTACCTCTCCCCTGAGACGATGCGGACAGGTTCTATTCGCCGGCATCCTCCGGCTCTGCACGGGACGGCATTTCACCGATCCGACCTCCGGTTTTCAGGCCCTGGGAGGACAGACGTTGCGTCTTTTCGCCAGCGGGGTTTTCCCTTGTGATTATCCGGATGCCGACGTGATCCTGATGGCCCATCTCGCTGGCTTGCGCATCCGTGAAGTGGCGGTGACCATGCGCGCGCGGGAGGGGGGCGCCTCGATGCATGCCGGATGGAAACCGCTCTATTACGGATTAAAAATGTTGCTGTCCATCTTTATCGTCCTCCTGAATTATCCCACCTGGCGTAAGTGGCGCCGGACGTGGAACCCGAATTCATCGTCTCTCACCGGGAGCCTTGAACCATGATGCTGACCTTACGACAAATGATGGCCTCGTTCATCATCGGCATCGCCTTGCTGGCCCTGATCATCCGCCTGGTCCAACGCGGCCGACTGGATATCGCCTACTGCTGGCTCTGGCTGGGAATCGGGATGGGCATCATGCTGGTGGTCATTCAATATGACTGGGTCGTCCGCCTGTCCCGGATGATCGGCGCCGTTATGCCAACCACGACGGTCTTTCTGGTGGGGTTTGTGGTGATCCTCCTGCTCTGCCTGCAGTTCTCGCTGGTCATCTCCTCCCATCGGCGACAAATCAAACGGCTCACCCAACAAATCGCTCTCCTCCAGCAATCCCAAGCCGCAAGCCAGGCCCCAACCATCCCGAAGAAACAGCCCCCCACCTCCATTCCCCCAGCGTCGCCCGGTTGACCCATGCCCGTCACCCCATCCCAACCCCATCAGTCCCAGATTCTCCAGCGCACCCAATATGCCAAGGGTGGATGGGGCCGTCGCTATTGGGATTTCCGGGACCGGGCCATTCTCGAATTCCTCACCCCTGACGATTCCGCCATTCTCGACCTGGGCTGTGGTGAGGGGATCACCCTGGAAAAAATCCGGGCGCGTTTTCCCTCCGCCCATTTGCGCGGAATCGATGTGTTACCTGAAAATATCGCCATCTGTCGTCAATTCAACCTGCCCGTTGAAGCCGGGGATGTCTATGACTTGAAAAATATTGCAGATGCCAGCCAGGATGCCGTGCTTTTCATTGAGGTGATCGAACATCTGGATCAACCGGAACGGGCGCTGACCGAGATCCACCGGATATTGAAACCCGGCGGAAAATTAATCGTCGTTTTCCCGAATGATCGTATTTTTAAATGGGCCCGGTTGGCCACCGGCCGGCTCAAGGAAGCGGCCTTTGATCCCGGACATGTCCGGCAGTGGACGCCTTCAGATCTGCGAAAAACACTCTCTGCCCAGGGATACGACTGGGTTGCGGGACGCGCATTGCCCTTTGTTTTCTGGTCCCTCAGCCTGCACGGCCTGGTCTGTGCCAGAAAGTTGAACTTACGGATTTAGGATGATCTCCCCTTTATTTTCGCGGAGACGCCCCGCGAAAACAACGAGCCATCCGTTCCTGTGAGGTCTTCCATAAAATCGCGGGCAGATCGCGCAACAACGGATGAGACCAGACGGCCTTGATATTTTTCCGAAACCGGAGCCGGCGAAACCGCGCATACATCCGGGCCATCTCTTCACGTGTCACCGTCTCGCTGAGTAAAATGGCACGATCCCCCCCCACTTCCCAATTCACATTCAGCCGCGACCAATCCATATCATCCGATACCAATCCCCGCTCCCGCGCCAAGTCCCAAACCGGTGTTCCCGGAAAGGGGGTTAGCACATAAATATCCACGAGATCCAAAGGGGTGTCCCGAATGAATCGATAGGTGTCCATCATTTGTTCCACCGTCTCGTGGGGGGATCCGATCACAAATGAGGCGTTGGCCTTGATCCCCTGGCGCTTGAGAATTTCAACCGCCTGCCGGTTATGCTCGACCGTAATCCCCTTCCCTTTGAGAAAGGTCAGGATCTCCGGGTTTCCGGATTCGAGTCCTAATCCGCAAGAAACCACATTCATCGATTTCAGCAAGGCGGCGGCGGGCTCGGTGACCGTATTGGCGCGAACCGAACAGGTAAATTTGACCCGTTGCGGCAAATCGGACGCGGCAATGCGCCCGGCGATTTCAGCCAACCGCTTGATGTCGGCGATAAATAGATCATCATAAAAACTGATCAACCGCGCGCCCAACCCAACCAGGAGATGGATTTCCTCCAGCACCCGGTCTGGAGAATGGAAACGAACTTTATGCCAGAAGCGGGAACTGGCACAAAAGGCACAGCGGTAGGGACACCCGCGGGAGGTAAAGAGATAGCGGTGCGAGGAGGGAGGCAACAGATCATGGCGGGGAATCGGGATCGAATCGAGGTTCGCCACCGGCGGGCGCGGCGCGGTTTGAATCCGGCGGTCGCCATCAAAAAAAACCACACCGGGAACGGCCGCCAGCCGGTCCACCGGAAATCCCCGGCACTCCTGGAAAATACGCAGGAAATCGGACAAGGTCGCCTCACCCTCATCCAGACCGGCGGCTGTAAAATCGGGCGTCAACGAAGCGGGAAGCATACTGATATGTACGCCGCCCAAAAGAACCGGGATCGACGCCGCCCGGCATATCCGCGCCTGGGCTTGAGCAATATGATAATTCTGACTGACGCAACTTAACCCGACCACATCGGGCGCAAAATCGCGCAGAAGGGCCGGGAGATTGCCGTTGGCGATCCGGACCTCCCAAGCGTCAGGGAAATCGCGATTAACCCCGGCGGCGAGTCCGGCCAAGCCGATGGGTGCGTAGCGGGTTTCGACTTCAGACCGTTCATCGATACTTGAAAAAAGAAGAAGTTTGAGCCGGTTCATCCTGGGGCCATCGTCTGATTTGATATCATGGCTTCGAAGATTGAGACCCTATACATCCAGGATCCGGGCGCCGCCGGCAGCGGTCCCTTCCTGGTTTTCGAGGTATGGCCGGGTCTTGTATTCGGTCATGCCATTTAAATCGCGCAACATGGTCCGCAGCGTTTCCGCGGCTTCCATGCTGGAAGACAACAGGTCGATTACGACCTCATTTTTTTCAACGGCAGACAACTTAAGCAGCACATCGAGACTCGCCAGAATAACGGTGGCCGGCTGCCCAAGGTGATGACAGGCCGCACCGAGGCTCTCCACCATCACCCGCTGCCGTTCCGTCTGGCGCTCGGCCTCCTCAACCCGCAGACTGTCGCTAATGTCGAGGAAGGAAAACACCATCCCCACCAATTCATCATCACTGTCCCGGTTACCGGCAATTGAAATCTGGACATGAAAGGAGGATCCGTTCTTGCGCTTAGCCAGCGTCCGGCCGGTCCAGACCTTGCCGGCTCTACCCGCCTCAATCATCTTCCCCGCCAACGCAGGATCAGCCAGGAAATCGACGATATTCCGGCCGATGACCTCCTCGACCCGGTCATACCCCCACATCTGGGCTACAGCCGGGTTGACATACTCGAACTGGGCGTCCAACGTCGCAATTCCAATCCCGTTGCTGGAGTTCTGGATCGCATTATGTTCCGTGCGCAGAAGTTCATCGGCCTGTCGCCGAAGCGTGATATCCCGAATAAAGAAACACAGATAGCCTTGATTGGAGAGTTTCAGGTGGTTGACGGCGATTTCAGATGGAAAGAGGGATCGGTCTTTTCGAGCGCAATAGCACTGAATCAACGTGAAGAGATCTTTTGCCAGGTTGGTCCGCAAGGCCTTGACCAGTCCGGAATCGGATCCGGAGATGACGTCCGTAATATTGAGACTTTGAAATTCAGCGCGTTCATAGAGCAAAAATTCACACGCCCGTCTATTGGCATCGATGATGCGGCCGGATAGATCGGCGATGAGCGCTCCATCGTAAACGTGTTGAAATAATTCGTGGAAATTGCTGTCTAACTCCAATAGACCAACGGGCCCGGTCGAGGACCGTGTTTCGTGTGATTTCCGGGCAGGCACACCCACTTTACGGTCCCGGGTGGAATCAATGGTCTTGAGCAGATCTGGTGGAATATCGATCCGAATCGTCTGCGATAGCATGTCCCGGCGTTCTGCCATAAACAAACATCCCTACGAATGACTCGCGCCCTTACTCTTCAAAAAGTCAGGCGATTAACTAAAACATACCTTTACGCAAAGTCAAGTAGCACAATAGATGCCAAAACGGATACCCGAAACTAACAATTTGGATTATCATCCAAAAAAACCATGTCGTCCATTTATTTTTAATTAAATATTTTCTCAATATTGAGAAAATTCTTCATAATGATTTGTGTTCCGCATGAATATTGCCTAGATGAAGCTAAGCGAATTTCGTACAAATCTATCGTTATCTATCCGTTAGTTTTTCAACCCTCCCTTGATCAATATTCCTGTAACCCGTTGAAATATGAATATTCCTCCTTTTATTGTAGACGTGAATATGCCACATTCATCTTAGTAGATGTCAGTTTAAACGGAAACCAAGATACTGGTGTATAAGAATGGCACAGCATGTGCTAAAAGAATACAGACAGGTAATGACAAAGGTGATTTAAATGAAAATGAACCTTAAAAAAGGAATGACATTAGTTGAAGTCATTGTGGCCGCTTTCATTTTTATGATCTTTTGTGCCGGGTTCTATGCCGTCTTTATTGGAGCGCTTCGGACGCACAAGCTGGCGGGCGACAATTATCGGGCCACATTAATCGCTCGCAACCGTATTCAACGCGCGCTCAGTTTCGATTACGGCAGTTTGTCTCTAATGGCTGAACCCAGCGGGGTCGCAATCGACGGCGAAGGGAATCTTAAGCAGAATGGTCTTTACCGGCGACCCACCACCATCAACACTAATGTCGCACCCAATTTGACCCAAATACAGGTGGAAGTGTATTACCCGCATCGGGGAACCAATTTGAGCGCGCAACCGGTCAAAGTCACCACGCTGATTTCTAATAAATTTTAGAAAGAAGATCGCCATGAAAATTCATCGCCAGAAAACAGGGGTCTGCGGGTTTACGATCACCGAAATCCTCGTTGCACTCACCATTGCAACCTTGGTCATCGGCAGTACCACCATGGCTTTCATCAATGGTCTGCGGACTTGGCGCACGGAAATGATTAAAAGCGAATTGAATATCAACCTGGAAATAGCCACCGAACGAATCCGACAGGATCTGCGGCTTTCCAGCGTCGGCATTGGTCTGATGGCTTTCTATCCAGCCACCGGCACGGTTTACACCGCATTCAGCATCCCTTTGGCTACCCCCGGCAACGACGGTCTCCTCACCCGGGATGCCGCGGGCAAGATCATTTGGGACAAAACCGTCGTCTATCACGTCCGCACCGGTTCACCGGACGAACTGCTCCGCACGGTCTACTCACCCCGTAAAACCAATGCCACGCCCTCCGAACTTTATGGGCAACTCCTTAAAACGGTGCAGGCGACCAACACGGCCGGATTGCAAGCCGCCCGCCTCACCAATGCCAATGGAGTCGTCGAAGCGGTTGCCTCCAAAGTTATCTTCGCCAATCTGGTTAAACTTTACCTCCGCCCACCGGAAGTCCGATTCGACGGCTATGCTCCCAGCTATCGCAAAGCCAAAACCGTCAACTGGGGCAGCATCGTACTCACCAACGGCATGCACGACCTGAAGTTCACGGTTGTCGACAAAAACCCGTTGAGTTCCGGCTATTCCGTCGGGTTCGACAAATTCGCGCTCAGCGCCAGCGACAGTGCCCGGGAAGGCGAGATGTATCTGCGGAATTCCTATATTCCCAGCGGTTCCGATGGGGCCCCCTCTTACGCCTATACCATTTCCGGCGGCTCCGTTTCCGCCCAAGTCATGTCAGCCTACGGCGCGTCCTGGAGCGGGGACGCCCAACTCACCTTCACCCCTCCCTCCTCCAACCACTATATCAACTTCAAAGTCTTTAACGACCTCTGGTGCGACACCCATTTTGACGATCAGATCGGTCTCATCAACAGCAATACCAGCCGGCAAAAAATAGACTCTTTCGCCTCCTCCTCCCCCTATATTCCCGATATTTGCCTTGCGCTCCAACAAGGTATTGCCTGGTCTGCCGCCAACTGCACCGAAGGCGATATTCCCTCGTTCGCCATCACCAATTCGGACACCATCTATAATATCATCTGGGGCGGATCCGAAATCTATTCCAAAATTATTCTGAATGGCGTATGGGCCCGTTTCTATTTCGAGGCCGGCTCCAACGACAGCCTCTTCATCAATGACGTCTACATCGCCGAAATGGCCGCCAACACGAATCCGGTCTCCGGGACCATTAAGCAAATCTATTTTTCGGGCAGTACCAGCAAACGAATTTCGGCCAATACCGGGGTCTGGAGCGACTGGCTCGACACGACCATCAATCGCGACAAAAGTTATCTGGTCTATTTTGACCGTAAAACCGATTCCATGGCCCAAAGTTGCGCCCGAGGATGGGTCAGCACCAAGTGGCACATGAGCTACATTGATGGCGATCAGTCACCCAACCTGGTGGGGATCAGCAAGATCGAGGTGCGGTATCCCGATCAGGGAATCTATCGTTCGGGTATTTTCGACACGCATATCATCAACCCCGCCTATCGAAAACTAAACTGGACCCATGTCGAAAACTATTCCGCTGGCGACATTGATATCCGGGCTCGAAGCGGGGACAATCCCGATCTCAGCGATGCCGGCCCCTGGATTTCATCCACCTATTTCCAAAATCCATCAGACGCCAATAGCTTGGCGGGAATTGGAGCCGGTCGCTATCTCCAATACGAAGCGCTTTTTACGACCGACGGATCTCCAGCGGGTTCTATCGGTCATACTGAACATCTCATCACCGCGTATTTGCGCGATGTGACCATCGAATGGACTCCGCCCACCGGCATTTGCGATCTGACCGTCGATCTGGGCCAGGGCCCCAACTATGGCATTATTGGCGCCACCGTCGATGGCAACCAGTTCATCAAGGGCCTCGAAATTGATATGGAAATTTACAAGACCGGCCCCTTCGGCACCAATAAGGTCTCCGGTCTGATGGAAGTTCGTCCACTTAACACCGCAAAATAAACATAAGGAGTCCGATCATGAACAACACCATCATCCGCACGCCGAAAAATCGGGCGGCAAACCAGGGGTTTGCCTTGGTCATCGCCATGGTTATTCTGACCCTCCTGCTACTGGCCACCCTGGCCTTGACCACCATGACCAACCAGTCCGCATTTCGGGTTCGCCGCATCAATCGCGATGCCAAAGCACTGGCCTGTGCCGAAGCCGGCATCGCCGACATGATCGCCAAGTTGGGCACCAATTACCTGTATTGGCAGAATAACACCACCGCCAACACGGACTTTGAAGGCGGAGCCTACTCCGCAGTGTCTCAGAAAAAGACCAATAACAACGTGCTGATCACCAGCGTCGGGACGTTTAACACCTCCCAACGAACAACCGTTGTTGAACTTCTGGGCACAACCGAGAACGCGAATAACGATCTCTGGGATATCGACGGGGCCATTCTGGCCGGGACGTATGTCTCCTTCGCGTCCGCAGCCTTCACTATCAATGGCAATGTACATGCCAACGGGAATATCACCGAATCTTCAGGGGGGAAAAACGGTGATATTAACGGCATCGTGTCAGCCGTCGGAACCATTGGGGATCTGGATGGCACTCTTCAGCCGGCTTCGCCCCGCCGAGTTCTTCCGGTTTTCAACATCGACAGTTTTCGCACCCTGGCCCTCAACGGCGGAGCCTATTACCCGACCAACAAGACCTTCTCTGGCGAAACGATCTCGTCCTCAAATGGCATCATTTACGTCAACGGAAATGTGACCATTGCGAATAGAAGCACGCTGAATGGAACGCTGGTCGCCAATGGAACGGTCACCATTGACAATAAATTCGAACAGCACAATTCGATAAACGCCAATTATCCAGCCATTATCTGTAAAGGAACGATTGACGTTAATAATCGGACCCGATGGAATGGGCTCCTTTATTCTTCTGGGGGCAACATCATCCTGCGCAATAATATGGTCATTCAAAATGGTGTGATTGCCAATGGTTATGTCGACATCAAAAACAATGTAACCGTTACCAAGGGTTCCGGCTATCCCCCGTGGGATCCCTTGAATCCAACCGTACCGCCAGAGGTGATTGTGGGCGGATGGTTGAAATAAAATGCAATTGGCTTTTTCCTCCTCCCTCCTCGTGACGGGGGGACAGGCCCTGGAGAGGGAGGAACCGCCAGATTACAATGTACAGGGCGCTGGAGTGCATCGGCTCTACTGTCTTCGCTCAGGGATAAAAATAAGGGTTTGTCATCATTCATTTTTTTTGTTACTTAAGAGACGTAATTTAAGCCTCGAGGATTTTGATCGACGGTATGAAATTTAATTTCAAACGCGGGGTTGCCGACATTGTCGGAGTGGATGTTGCCGCTGGAGGGGTCAAGGCGGTCCGCTTAAAACGCAATCCCGATTCAACAACCGCCCCAACCCTCGTGGCGGCCGCCCTGCTCCCCGCGATTACCCTCCCCCCAGAGGGCAGTCCGGTTTTGCCTTTACTCCTCCCCAAAAATCTCTCCGCCCGTCAGGTCTCCATCGCCTTGACCGGCAAATCAGCCCTCGTTAAGCTACTCAGCTTCATGGGGAAGACGGATGCCACGATGGAAGCCCAACTCAGCGAGATGATGGGCATTGATAAAACGGCTGATTTCCGGATTTCCTACCGCATTTTAAGCGAAGGCCATGGTCGCACGGAATCGAAAGTGCTCGTCGTCGCTATCCCGGAGGCGGATATTCAATGGGCCCTCCAACTTTTCCCCTCCGGCTTTCCGGCGCCCTACTCTATCGAAGTTTCCGGATTGGCCAGTCTCTCGTCCTTCCTGCAGGGACCGGTCTTCCAACACAAAGAGGACACCGTCGGGGTCATCGATTTTGGCGCGGAAGTCAGTTTCATGGCCATTTTCAACAAGTCCGTCGCAGCACTCGTCCGTAAATTTGATTTTGGATCCAATGCCATTCTCGCCCGGGTGCAGAAAAGCATGGGGGTGGATGCGGCGACCGCCTTGGAAATCGTCTCGGGCGGATCGATCGATCTCTCTCAATTTTTCACCGACGCCATGGATCCCTTTATCAAGCAGCTGGTGATCTCGCGCGATTTCCTGGAACGCCGGGAGAACTGTCGGATCAGCCGGATTTATGTCAGCGGCGGCGCAACCGCCTCCCGCGATTGGAATGCCGTTGTTCAAAACGCCTTGGGATTGCCGATCACCCTTTGGGACCCCTTTGAGCCCGTGACCATACAGCCAGGCGCGATTCCGGATGAACTCAAGGGCCGAGAATCCCGTTTCTCGGCTGCCATGGGCGCAGCGTGGGGAACCCTGGATACACCACCATGAACCTGCGGGTCGATCTCATACAGGTTGCCGAACGACGAAGCGCCAGTCTCGTCTCGCTCTCCTTATTCCTCCGGATTCTGACGTTTACCGTGATCTCCGCGCTCGTATTCGTCATCCTCGTTTTCGGTAAACATATGCGCGATGTCAATGAACACCTCCATTGGGTCAATACGAGCATCAAGAAAATTAAGCCGCAATATGATGAACAAATCGCATTGACCACCAATTTGAACCGTCAAAAAGATGTCCTGACCGAATTCCAAGGCTGGAAATCCGCACGCCTCCCTGTTTATGAACAGTTGAAAGCCATTCAGGTTCTGGTTCCGCCCACCATTCAACTGACGGAACTCCGAATCGACCGGGTCGTGCAAACCGTCGACAAAAAAACCGCACGGGTCTTCAAAATACAAATCAAGGGTCGCGCTACATCCGCCCGGGCTGACGCGGAAGTCGACAAATTCCGCCAGGATCTCCTCAAAGACCCCACGCTTCAACCGTATCTCCAGGAAATCGCCATCCCCCCGGGAAGTTTTCGACAGGATCCGGATCCCAAGGCCGCCAAAACCGATCGTCTGTTCGAACTCGTCTGCAAGTATAAGCCGCTGAAATTCGAATGAAATTACCTGACAACAAGAACGAGCGCATCAAGATTCTGGCCATGATCTTAATGGGGGGGCTTGCCGTCATCTTTGCCATCTTCCAATTGATCATTTTGCCGGTCATGGAATCTCATAAGAAAAATCTTGCGTCCCTCGAAAAGAAGCAGGCCGAATACGAGGATATGATGACGGAACTTCGCAAGGTACAAACGATCCAAAAGCAGTTCGATGCCGTCGGGACCCAGGTTGAGGCCCTTTCAGTGTATCTGGCGCAACCGATTCTGGGCACCTACCTGATCGGCATTCAGGCCAACTTGGAACAATTTTCAAGTGAGGCGGGGCTCGAGCTCAATCCTGCCAGCGAAATCGGTTTCGCCGAGATTCCCGGCAAAAAAAAGAATGGATCCAAGCATTTGCTCAAATCGTATGGGGCTCGCATGACCGGGTCCGGCGGTTATCCTCAATTACTGAATCTGGTCCACCAATTGGAAGCGAGCAATTCCCTGCTTTGCATTTCCGAACTCTCGATCATGTCTCAATCGTCCGTTCCGGAATCCCACCAGATCAGTTTTTCGATTGAATGGCCGGTGTGGGCCGAAGCCGAAAAAGGTACGGACGAGAATCCGGCGCCGGAGCCCAGTTCAGCCTCACCGACGCCCACCGCCACTCCCGTGGAGGACGCTCCATGAAAACATCCCTCCTTTTCACCTGCGTAGCCCTTTCCGTGGTTTTCAGCCTGCCGGTCCGGGCGGATGATGCAGCACCGGCGGGAATCGTGGTCATCACCCCAGCCACCCGCCTGCGGGATCCTTTTTGGCCGGTCAGCTATGTCCCTTCCAATCCCGTCCCCGCTCCGGTTATTTCTTTCGCGGTTAATTCCACCGGCACCACCGCCGACACGCTTCCCCCTTCACCCAAGGAACCCCAATGGGATGCGGCCCGCAAACTGCTTAAAGTTCAGGGAATCAGCCGGGTTGGCATCGACAAAAAAACCGGGCACCCCACTTTTTTCGCCGTCATCAACGGACGGGTCGTGGAAGAAGGCAGCATCGTCGATGCGGCCACGCCCGATTTTAAATATCGTTGGAAAGTCGCTTCCATTGCCGAAAAAAACATCAAGCTTAATCCTCTGGAGGCTCAAAGCCGGTGATCCTGCTCGCAAGCGCACTCCTGTGCGCGTAGCGATCAAATATCAGCCATTGTCGGTGTCCTACTAAAATCGGGGAGAGATCCGCATGAACAAGAAAATCAGTTGGGTGATTCGTAGTCTTCAAGTTGCCGGAGTGGCGTTATTTTTAATGACCGGGCCGGGCTGTGACACCAGCGACCCCAATACCGATGGAACCGATAATTATTTCAGCCAGAATCCCCTTGAAAATCAAACCCGCGAGCCCATCCAACCCGGAATTTTGGTCGTTACTCCAACCAAGGCAACCGTCACCTTCATCGGACAACAGGTCAATTTCCGCGTTTCAGAAGGGACCGCCCCGTTCACTTGGAGCGTGGCCCTCCCTGCCGTCGGCTCGGTCAGCCCCGTGACGGGCAGCCAGACCATCTACACGGTCGCATCAGTCAGCGCCAACAGTGTCGTTGTTCATGATTCCAAAGGCCAGGCGGTCTCGGCTGAAATCACGGCCTCGCCCGTGGCGATGGCAGTCACCCCTTCCACCGTAACCCTTGAAAATTACGGAGATCTCGCGACCTTCACGGTCACCGGTGGAACCGCGCCCTTTACGTGGACCGTCAGCGACGCTTCTCTCGGAAAAATGCTCAATCCTCCAGTGGATTCGAGCACCGAAGTCTATCAACGTCTCGCTCCCGGAGACAACTCGATTACGATTGTGGATGATCTTGGCAATACGGCCATCGCGTTGGTTAAGCAACCCTAGGATGCCCCCTCTATGAAAAAAAGCCTCCTCGCACTGGGGATGGCGTGTTGTGTCGGCGCCTGGCTTTGGCCCGGCGCATCGGCCTCCGCCCAGTCCCTGTCGGGTAATGTGCGCAACCGGTCGACTTGGAGCAATACCGGGTTAACTCCGCCTGGTGACGGCACGGGTGCCGGCCAGATTTATGTCGGCCTCTGGAATCAAGGCAGTGAAATCCTCGGCACGCCCGGTTTTTCATCCGGCCTGTCGTCCACGTCATCCCTGCCGTTTGCCCTGAATTCCTACCATGCCTTCACGTTTTCTGCGACCAGTGGAACCTATTCCCTGTCCGCCTGGGTGGACGGTAATAACAATGGTGCCCACGATCTCGGCGAACCCTTGAGCCCGCCGCAAGCCATCAACCTGACCAGTAACGATATATTGGGATTGACGGTTACCATCACCGACGATTCCGATAATGACGGCATTCCCGATTGGTGGGAGGTCTATTGGTTTGGTGACCTCGAGACCTCGGCTGGAGCTGGCGATTACGACAATGACGGACTGACCGATAAGCAGGAATACGACATCAGCCGGAACCTGGCCTTCTCGCCGCCCCTGACGATGCTCAGCCCCATTAAGTGGGACAGCGATGGCGACCTCATGGATGACGGCTGGGAATACAGCTATTACGCGTTCGGAACGGGATTGGACCCCATCACCGCCGATGCCCAAGCCGACGCCGATGGCGACGGCTTGACCAATCTTCAGGAATACAACGGCGTCGACGGCATCCCGCCCCGGAAAAGAAATCCGTCGCTTTCAGGCCAAATCGCCCTCATCACCGGCAGTACGGACGATATCAACCCCATCGATGTTGACACCGACAACGATACCCTGATCGACAGCTTCGAAGCCACCTGGTACGACACGGCGAGCGGAATCGATCCCCGGTCCCCGGGAAATCCCGCCGCAGACCCCGACCTCGATGGATTGAGTAATTTCCGGGAAATGTGTTTGCTCCCCGCCTTGCGTCAGGGCGGTGTCAATGACCTGTGGACGGTGGGCGCGGCCAGTTCTCTGCCCATCATCGACATCAATGGACTACGGGCCTTCAATCCTCCCCTCAGCCTGGGGGCCAGCAATCCCACCATTTGGGCAGGCATCGACACCTTCCGAAATAATGCCTGGACCGACCCCACCGATGGATCGAGTTATGATGAGTCGCCTCAACCCGGCCATGACACCGACGACGACCTGCTTCCCGATGGCTGGGAAGTCGAGTTTAATTTGGATCCCAAGAGCGGAGACTCACTCACCAATGGGGTGGTGAACGATTACGGTTTCTGGGGTGATCGCGATAAAGATCAACTGGTCAACATCGAAGAATATCTCGGTCAGGACGGCAATCGGTCGCTCGCCCTCCCCTATATCAACGGCACGGGTGATGAAACCAGTCCCAACGAACACAACTGGCGGCCTATGAGCACGGCTTCCGGTCCCGGCACCAGCCGTCCTTCCATCGCCTCGAACTGGTGGAATACCGCTGATGCCTCCCCCGCCTTCGGCACCCTCGGCGCAGCCCTTCCCACCACCAGCCTGGGGGTTGATCCTGGAACCGACTCGGATGACGACGGACTGTCCGACAGCGATGAAATCTGGGCCGCCTATCTCGGACTTGGCCGTGGATCCAGTCCGGTCCACTCCACCGACCCGTTCATCCACCGCGCCATTCTTCTCACCGCCGCATCCGGCATCACCATTCCCGACCCCGAGGGAACCACTCAAGGCTACAGTCCCCTGTTGCACAGACGCGATTGGACGGTCGAATGCCAGGTCAAACTGATGGCCACCAATTGCACCGGTTACCTCATCAATCACACCCGGCCCACCGTCGGCGGGGCTTCGATTGTCTATCGCCTTTCGCTGACCAATAACACCCCCATGATCAGCTTTCATCGGGTCGGCGGGGCCTTTCCCTTGTATTCCGCCATCGGCTTGCCATTGCCCACCAATCAGTGGATTCATCTCGCCGGCGTGTGGAACTACGCATCCAACAGCCTCTCGCTCTACGTCGACGGCATCTTTGTCCAACAAACACTCGTCTTTCAGGAAGCCCTTTCGTCAAGACTCTTCAGCACGCCCACGCCCCTCGCGCTCGGCGCTGCAAGCGATGCCTCGTTTATCAATAAAGTCTATCTGGACGAGGTCCGCATCTGGGGCGCCCCCCGGACCGCTGAAGAACTCGAAATGTATCGGACCCGACTGGTCCCCCAAAAAAGTCCCAACCTGCTCGCCTATTATCGCTTTGATGACGGAGGTTCATCCGCCGAGGATTTTGCCCGGAAAGCCAAGACCGGCCTCCTGAACGCAACATCTGAAGACTATACCTTCGGCGATTTCGGTTATGCTTTGGCCACCAATAATTTCCAGTTCGTCACCAATACCGCGGCGCCTATTCGCGGAGTCGATGCCGATGGATCGGATGACTCGGACGGGGACGGCTTGCCTGACGCCTGGGAAGTCATCCACCATTTAAATCCCCTCTCCGCCGACGGACCTGACGGGGCGCAAGGCGACCCCGACAAGGACGGGCTCTCGAATATTTACGAATATTGGTCTCAAACCAACCCCAATGCCGAAGATACCGATGGGGACGGTGTCCTCGATGGTAATGAGGATTTCGATGGCGACAACGTCGCCAATATCACCGAACAAGATCTCGGTAGTCGCCCCAACCTTAAGGATACGGATGATGACGGGGATCCCGACAATATCGAACAGAGCGCCGGCACCAACCCCGTGAATCCTCTCGACCGAAGTGTCTCCCGCGCCCTCACCCTCGGCGGGGGGTCCAATGATTACATGACCATTCCCCAATCGTACGCCCAACGCCTTCGAAGTTGGACACTTGAAGCCTGGGTTAACCCGTCCAATGCGGTCGATGGGGACGGCATCATCGTGCGCCGGACGGTCCAGGCCATCGGCGGGGGCAACAATTATGGCATGACCTTTGTCCTCGGCCTCGAAACAAACGGCAGCACCCTTCGGCCCTATGCCGGTTATGTATTGAGCAGTGGCGCATCCTATATCCTCCGCGGTGGAACCGTGCCCACGGGGACATGGACCCACCTCGCCGCCACCTACAACAATCACGCTGCCACTCTGGTTCTCTATACCAACGCCTCCGCGGTGGCTCTCACCAATAGCTTCGCCATTGACCCCCCTATCAATGGCAAGGGCGGGGAAACGTTCGTCCGCATCGGTGAAGGATTCGCCGGACAACTCGACGAAATTCGTATCTGGAACTTTGCCCGGTCCGCAGGCGAAATCGCGGCCAGTTATCGGTTGCTCCTGGATACACTCCCCACCGGGTTGATTCATTACTTCCGCTTCGACGATGGACAGGCAACGACCAACGTCTTCCCCTTTGATGCCTTTCATCAGCCCCAGTCCGCCCAGGACTTCGTCTATCCGGGCGATTGGTCCAACGCCTGGTTTCATGCCGGCCGGTTCAACGGCAATGTCGATTTTGTCGAGCCCGGGGCCTTTATCCCCCCCCCTCTCTCCGGGTCCTCCTCCAACCCGACCAAGCCCGGCTGGACGGCGCACAATGGACCCTGGATGGCGGCGATTGGGAAAATAATGGGGTAACCCTCCAAAACCTCACTCCGGGGAACCATCTGCTCTCCTTCAAGCCCATCCTCAATTGGAGCGCTCCCACCAATGAGACCCTACCCCTCGTCAATGGCGTCGCCGTCACGCTGATCCGAACTTATCAGCAAAACGGGAGTTTACGAGTCATTCTCGATCCGCCGACCGCCATCGCCGCGGGCGCCCAGTGGCGCCTGGATGGCGGCATCTGGCTGGACGGAGGGACCACCGTCTCCAATATCAGCGTCGGGGCACACCTGATCGATTTCAAACCCGCCGCGGGCTGGGATGCACCCGCCAGTGAGTCCGTGACCATGTTGGAAGCGGGAAGCCTGACCCTCACCCGTTCTTATACCCCAGCGGTCGCCGACCTTTCCATTACCCTGGAACCGGCCGCTGCCCGTACGGCCGGTGCCCGCTGGAGTATCGATGGCGGTCCCTGGTTGGCCAGTGGTACGACCAATACGGTCGCCGCCGGTGCCCATGCCATAGCCTATCAGTCTGTGCCGCTTTGGATTTCCCCCTCCAATGAACCCATTTCCATGATCAGTGGGATTCCCCTTGCCCTGACCCGTAATTACCTGCCCAATATTATCCTCGATAGTGATGGCGATAAACTTCTGGACTCCTGGGAACTGACGTTTTTCGGCAATCTCACCCATACGGGCGATGAGGACTACGATAATGACGGCCTTTCCAACCAGAAAGAATACGACCTCTATGCCGCCGGCATGACCAATCGACTCTCCCCCGCGCTTTTTGACTCCGATGCCGACGGGATGGACGATAAATGGGAATACGACCATTATGCCAATGGTACCGGACTTACCCCCGATGTCGCCGATGGCTTTGGGGATGCGGATGGCGACGGGTTGATCAACCTCCATGAATACCTCGGAATCGACAATAAGCCCCGCCTGAAACAGGACCCCTCCAAGTCCACGGGAATCGCCGTGGATAACACCAGCACCGACAGTCTCAATCCGCTCAACTTCGATACCGATGGCGACGGCCTGTTGGACAGCTTTGAAGTCGCCTGGTACGACCCGTCCAACGGCATCGATCCATATACCGCAGGCTCGTTAAGCGCCGATCAGGACGAAGACGGCCTCACCGCCTACCGCGAGCAATGCCTTTTGGATACCTTGGAAGAAGGCGGCGTTAACGATATCTGGAGTAAGGGCACCACCGCCCTTCCCCGAATCGACGCCAATGGCCTGCGCGCCCTGACCGTCTCCCTCAACCTCGGCGCGACCAATTACACCACCCTGTCAACCGGAACCCTTGTCAACCTGCGCAATAATGACTGGACCGATCCAACCCATGGCAGCGGCCACGAATCCGATTATCCGCTCAAAGGCTCGGATGGCTGGGATACGGATGGCGATCTGCTCCCCGACGGCTGGGAGGTCGAATTCAATCTCAACCCCCGGAGTGGCGCTGACATTATCTGGAATGGCTTCACCTGGATCATCAATCCCGATGGTTTCTGGGGCGACCCCGATTTCGATGGTTTGCTCAACACGGAAGAATATACCGGCCAGGATGGTTACCGTAATACCGTCAAACCCTACATCAACGGGTCCGGAGACGAAACCAATCCCAACGAACACAACTGGCGTCCGGACAGCACCGGCTCCGGACCCGGTATCATACGCCCCTATATTCCGGCCAATTATTGGTCTTCCATCTCCGTTTCGCCTTCCAATGGTACTCTCGGAGCCGCCCGCCCCACCCGCAGTTTCGGCGTTGATTATGGGACCGATACGGACGATGACGGTATCCCGGATGACGTCGAAATCCGGTCTGAATACCTGGGCTGGGCCGAACCCAGCAGTCCCGTCCATTCCATGTCGCCCTTTATTCGCCGGGCGGCGCGAATTACGTCCACCAGTGGTATTGCAATTCCCGATCCCGAAGGAACCCCCAGCCGCGGCTACAGTCCCCTGCTCCACCGGGATGCGTGGACTCTCGAATGTTATGTCAAATTGGATGGAACGAATTGCACCGGCTGGCTGATCGATAACCCCGGCCCCTTGCCCAACCAGATCACCTATCGGCTCTATCTTTCGAATAACGTTCCGCATATCGCCTTCGACACCGTCAGCAGCCTCTTCCGTTACGTCCAGGTGGGGTCGGCGATTCCGTCCAATCAATGGACCCATCTCGCCGCCGTCTGGAGCCCCGCCCAGAACTCTCTCTCTCTATATATCAATGGCGTTTTCGACGCCGGCCAACGGATTTTTGAACCCGGCATTTCCAGCCGGCTCTACGCCTCGATCGACCCCGTCACGATCGCCCATAATTCCAATGCGTCCTTCGTCAACCGCGTGTCAATCGATGAAGTCCGCATCTGGGGCGTCGCCCGGTCCGCAGTGGAAATCGAAAATTATCGCCGCCATCTCGCCCCCCAAAATGCCGCCGGCCTGTTGGCCTATTTCCGCTTCGACGACGGCGGCGAAACGGCCGAGGATTTCGCCCGCAAGGCCAAATCCGGTCTGCTCGGAACGGCGTCCGAAGACTATACCTTTGGCGATTTCGGTTATGCCCTCACCACCAATAGCGATTTCATCTTCGTCACCAATGACGTAGCCGATGTTCTCGGAATCGACTCCCGCAATGCAGATGATGCCGACGGCGACGGACTCCCGGATCCCTGGGAAATGCTCAATGGGCTCGATCCGAAGAACGCCGATGGCGCCCAGGGCGCCGACGGCGATCGCGACAACGATGGACTCAGCAACCTTTACGAATACT
This sequence comes from uncultured bacterium, assembly GCA_903824675.1. Classification (GTDB taxonomy): domain Bacteria; phylum Verrucomicrobiota; class Kiritimatiellia; order CAIKKV01; family CAIJXV01; genus CAIJXV01. The sequence continues at coordinate 78,908 of CAIJXV010000055.1, read as the reverse complement.
GGTCGGAAACGAATCCCAACTTTGAAGATACCGATCAGGATGGCGTCCTGGATATTCAGGAGGATCGTGACGGGGATGGGCTCAATAACCTTCTCGAACAAACCCTCGGCACCCGCCCCGACTGGACCGATACCGACGACGACGGACTCACCGACCATGAGGAATGGCTCGCGGGAACAAACCCTGCGGACGCCATCGATCCCGGCGTCTCCCGGGCCGTTTGGCTGGGCGGATCCACCAACGATTATCTCGACCTTCCCCTCAACCTGAGCCAACGACTAACCACCTGGACCCTCGAAGCCTGGGTCAATCCCAGCAATACAGCGGGCGGTCTCATCCTGGGCCGTGGCCTTCAGCACCTCTCCGATGGCAGCGTGGCCATGAACTATGTCCTCGGTCTCCGTAACAGCGGGGCTCTCGTCCAGCCGTATGCCGGATATCACACCGCGCTCGGCACCACCAATTATCTCAACGGAACCCCTTTCGCCGCCGGCCGATGGACCCACCTGGCGGCCAGCTATAACCCGGGCAGCGGAACCCTCATCCTCTATACCAATGGAACCCAGGACAAGGTGACCAATACCTTCGTCGATCTACCTTTGCTCAATGGACAAGTCGGCGATTCCTGGGTGCGCCTCGGCCAGGGTTTCTTCGGCCTCATTGATGAAGTCCGGATCTGGTCCTCGGTGCGAACCCCCGTCGATATCCAGACCAATCTAAACCGGACAATCGATGCTTCCGCGTCCGACCTCCGCCAATATTTCCGGTTTGACGACAGCCAAGCCAATACCAATCGGTTCCCCTTTGGAAATTATAATCAACCCTTCGGAGCACAGGACTTCAAATTCCGCAAGGATTGGACCAACCAATGGATCCATGCCGCCCTCCTCCGTCATAATGTCCGTTTCACGGCTAACGGAACAGGGGCCATCATTCCCCCCCCGGGTATCCGCATTTCGTTGCTCCCGCCCCCGGCAATTGCCAACGGCGCCCAATGGGCTGTCGATGGCGGCATCTGGAATGACAGCGGCGTTACGGTCGACTCCCTCACACCGGGGCCCCATTCGATCACTTATCTGCCCATCACCGGGTGGACAGCACCCTCCAATGAAATCGTTTCCTTGACCAACGGGATTACAGCTACCTTCACGCGAACCTATATTCAAAATGGTCGATTGACCGTCACGCTTCAACCTGCGGCCGCCCTCCTCCAAGGCGCCTTATGGAGGGTGGATGGCGGACCTTGGTTATCCAGCGGCGCAACGGCCAGCAACTTGACGGTCGGTCTCCATCTGATTAATTACCAAACCGCCACCAATTGGATTGAGCCATCTCCGGACATCGTCACCATCAACGAAGGGGCAGAAACCACCTTGACCGCCGTCTATGTGCCGATCACCAGTGCGGTCCGATTGTACCTTGAACCCGCAGGTGCCATCGCTCTCGGAGCCGCTTGGCGGGTCGATGGCGGCGGCTGGCAAGGAACCGGGAATTCCGTCAGCAATCTATCCCTCGGCACCCATTCGATTGAATTCCAGGCGGCTGTTCCTTATGTTTCGCCGGCCAACTTCACGGTCACCTTCTCGAATGCCGTACCCTTTGTCGGGACCGGACTCTACACCATGGTTTCGGGAGTTTTCGTAACCCTCCAACCGCCGGATGCCATCGCCTCCGGAGCCTTGTGGCGGGTCGCGGGCGGAGCTTGGACCAATAGCGGATCTTTTGTTCCCTTAAGCGCCGGAACCTATACGGTGGACTTCAAGCCCGTGGTCGGCTGGGCCGAACCTCCGTCCGTCAGTGCGGTCGTCTCCAACGAGATCACCACATTCCTGACGGGCACCTACTACCAATATGCGATCCTCGGCTATTACGGAACCAATGGGGGCGGACAGTTCAGCAAACCCGCCAGCGTGGTGTACGACAAGATGCACCGGCTCTATGTCGCCGACAGCGAAAATGATCGGATCCAGATTTACAGCCCGACCTCGGGAACCTGGTCCATTCTCGGCTCGGCCGGAACCAACTTGGGGCAATTCAACCAACCCCTCGCCCTCGCCCTCGATGGCGCCACCAACCTGTATGTGGCCGACACCATCAATGACCGGGTCCAACGATGGAATCGCGCGGCCAACACTTGGACATTGATCGCCGGTCCCGGCACCGGAACGGGGCAACTCAGCGGTCCCTTCGATCTGGCCATCGATGCCGCCACCAATTTATATGTCACCGATCTTTATAACAATCGCGTTCAGAAACGCACTTCAGCAGGTGTTTGGTCGATCATCATCACAAACGGATTTAACGATAATCAAACCCGGGCACCCCGCGGCATCGCCCTAAATAACAGCGGCCAACTATTGATCTCCGATTTTGTCGGCACAAATTCATTCAGCCGAATTCGGCGATTTACCACGTCGGGCAACTATATAGATCGGATCGGGAGTTCCGCGACCAATGACGGCGGGTTTAAGAGTTCCTGGGGGATGTCAGTCAACACCAACGGGGCTATTGCCGTTGCCGATTACGATAATAGTCGCGTCATGATCGGTTCGACCTTTCCCTCCGGCTGGAAACTGCTGGTCAGTTCCTCCGCCCTGAGTCTCCCGCAGGACGTGGCCTTCGACCCTCACGGCTTCCTCTGCATCGCCGATACCGGCCATAACCGGCTCCTGCTGCTAACCCTGCCGACATCGGAAACCGCCCCCTCCGACATGGAACCCGACACGATTACTTCCTCTCCTAGCGGCTTCGTTATTACCTGGAACGGGAACCCCAACTGGATTTATACCATTCAGTATACCGCCTCCCTGACGAATCTTAATTCTTGGACGGATGTGCCCGGTTGTGTCAATATCGTCGGCACGACTGGACTCATGAGTTGTGTCGACACCACCAGTGTCGGGGTCTCCAACCGATATTATCGGATTTTGGCCTATTAACAGGATAAGGAAGGAACGGTATCCATGAACAAAAAGAATCTGATCGTCTGGTCCGCATTATCAGCCAGTATTGCGCTGATCGCTGTCTTGTCACTTTTCGCCCAAGCCGTCCGAACGCCGGATTCAAATCCCCAACCCGTGATCCCCTTGGAGGATCCCGCAGCGAAATCCATCCCGGCAGAATATGTGCCGGCGACCAGCGCCCCCGCACCGGCTGGGAGTGCCGCGGAATCCAATGCGCTTCAAGCCGCCGCCACGCTGAGTACAGCCCCCGCAACGCCCGTCAATTCGGGTGCCACGCCAACCCCTGCCCCCGCCCCGGCGCCTGCCGCCGAAACGACGCCCTCCCCCAGCGTCATGCCTCAGGAACCCATCGCCTCGCTCACCGTCGAAGAGGCGGCGCCCACCCCCGATGTGGAACCGGAAGACCAGACCCTGGATATCGCCCTCCCCACCAATCAGCAACCCAACCTTATCTCCATCGCCTTGGATGAAGTTCCTCTGCTGGATGTCGTTCGCATGTTCACCCGTATCTCCGGCGCCAATATCATCGCCTCCGCGTCCAATCTCCATGGGACCGTGACGGTCAATATTCAGGATGTCGAGTGGAAGCCGGCGCTCGATTCGATTTTGTCCATGCACAACATGGCCCTGGTGGAAACCACGGCCGGATCCAAGATCTATACCATTGCCCCCCGCCCCGCCGGCCAACCCGACCCGCTGGTCGCCGATACCATCTTCCTCAGTTACGCCCCTGTTACCAACGTCATCACCATCGTCTCCTCCATGCTCGCGGGCCAGGGAAGCGTGGTCCCGTTTAATTCCGGTAACGCCCTGATCGTCCGGGCCACTTCGGCCAATATCCTCGAAATTAAACGCGTCATCAAGGAAATCGACCAGCCTCGCAAACAGGTCTATATCGAGGCCAAATTCATCGAGTTGACCGATAAAGCCATCAAGGATCTCGGCATCAACTGGCAGGTGCTGGAAGGCTATAAAGTCGGCGTCAGCGGCATGAAAATCGGTTACGAAAATAAGGGCGAAAAAGTCAATAGCAGTAAGGATACTCAGGACCAGAAAGACAACCGGATCCATATTGACGGGATTAATGAACGTTATGACAAGGACGGCCAGCAGTACCAGGAAATTACGCCCGGCACCCCGGCCGTCATTCAAAACGGCGTCGTCATCACTCCCGCCACACCCGATCTTATCACCCCCACCCGGACCCTCACCGATACCATCGACCAAAGCAAGCTGAACGAACAGTCGCTCCTCGCCTCTGACGCACGGACCATCACCGATATCCGTACGGCCGTCTTAAGCGCCGACGATTTTTCCGTCATCCTGAGCGCCTTGAAACAAACGACCGGCATTACCGTGGCCTCCAATCCCAAAATCATCGTCGCGAATGATGAAACCGCAACCATCCATATCGGCGACAATGAGCCGAATATCAAGGGAACGGTCACCCCTGGCCAGCAAGGTCAGGCCAATACCACTACGTACGAACTCGACGATAAAGAGCCGTATTTCAAATTCGGTGTAACCCTCGATGTCACCCCTACCATCAACAGCGAAAGCAATATCACCGTCCGCATCGCGCCGACCATCAGCCGCTTTGTGCAAAACAAGGTCGCCCCTGATGGGAACTCCTTCCCGATCACCTCTACCAAGACCATTAAAACCATCTTCAGCCTTGATAATGGCAAAACGGCCGCCATCGGCGGACTGACTGAAACCGAAGATCGGGATGTCACCAAAAAGATCCCGCTCCTGGGCGATATCCCCCTGATCGGAAAATATCTATTCTCGCATACGCACAAGGAAAAATCCCAAACTGAAACCATTATTTTCGTAACGGTGGGCATCGCCTCTCCAGGCTCGATGGATAACCGGATCGGGCTCCCGGAAAATTCAGACTTGGTCGAACGGCAACTGGTGCTTTCTGAAAATCAGCGGGAACTCAATCAGCAAGAGCTTCAGAAATTCAAAGACGAAATTGCCCAAAAGAAAAAAGCGGCTGCAGAGAAGAAGGCGAAGACCGCCAAGTAAGCCATCGGGGCACAGGGTTCAGTGGCTGCACCTTCCGCATCTCCCTGAACCCTAAACTCGCTTATATGCCCCCAAACGCGGCAACCCCTCCATCCACTACAATTGCAGCCCCCTGCACAAAACGCGCCGCATCCGAGGCGAGCCACAAGGCGGGCCCCACTAAATCTTCAGGCTGGCCAAATCGCCGCATCGGGGTATGGGCGATAATACGTTGTCCCCGTTCCGTTAATTCACCCGTCTGTTCATCGGTCAGCAAAAAACGATTCTGATGGGTCAAAAAGAATCCGGGCACCAAGGCGTTCACGCGTAAATCAGCCGCATAAGTTTGCGACAGATGCACTGCCAACCATTGGGTGAAATTGATCACGGCCGCTTTCCCCGCTGAATACGCCACACTGCGGGTCAGGGGCCTCATCGCGCCGATCGATGCAATATTAATGATGCATCCCCGCCCCTGGGCCGCCATCTGTCGCCCAAACGCCTGGCAGGCATAGAGCGTCCCCATGAAATTCAAATCCATCGCCTGGCCCAAAGGCTGATCTTCCAGATCAAAAAAGGATCGGTCCGCCCCCGTTGTCGCAGCGGGAACCGCGCCGCCGGCCGCATTGATCAGGATATCGATACCCACGCCTTCCCGATCCATCTCATCGGATAGGCGCAGGAGCGATTCACGGGACGTCACGTCCACCTGTCGCGTTTCAGCACGGCAACCCGCCGCCACCAATTCGTGGGCCAGTTCCGCCGCCCGCCCCATATGCGAATGGCCGCATACCAGGACCCGCGCGCCGGCTTCGGCAAACCCCCTCGACAAGGCGCCGCCCAAAACCCCACTCCCGCCCATCACCCAAACGGTCTTCCCCTTGAAATCGAATTCAACCCCTGCCTTGCCTGACTCTTGCATGGTTGACCTTTCTGTGCGGCTAAATCGCAAAGCATCCTATGGCAAAACCAACTCTTTCCCGATAGGGTATGATGTTTGTCCCAGCCGCGCAAGAATCCCGTTGTTGTATTTCACAGAAATAAGGGAAAAACTTCTGATGCTGCTTGAGCCACGCGGCACACGTGGCTGTACTGGGAAGCAGAAGCCAGTAAAACCAGACCTAGGGGATGGCTTTCGGGGAAGATTAGTTCGGAGGTACACGTGGCTGATCCCTATATCGTTCAGCACAAAAATTCCATGCTGCTCAAAAAAACGTGCCTCTGCGATCGAAATCGTGTAATTTGTCCAAAACAAGGAGATTCCATGAGTTCACCCCTGCTCGATCAATTGATGGCCGACATCAAGGACGCCATGAAAACACAGGCGCAAACCAAATTGGTTGCCCTGCGAACCCTGCATTCCGAGGTCAAAAACGCCACCGTCAATGCCGGCAAAGATCCCACCGATGAGGCTGTTGTCCAGGTCGTCGCCAAGGCCATCAAGCAACGTCAGGATGCCGCCACCCAGTATCGCGCGGCCGCCCGGGAAGATTTGGCCATAAAAGAGGATGCCGAAATCGAGATCTTCCGCCGCTATCAACCTCAACAATTAGACCGTCCTGCGGTTGAAACCATTGTCCGCGCCGCCATCGCGGAATTAGGCGTGACCTCAAAAAAGGAAATGGGCCGCGTCATGCAGGCCATCCTGCTCAAAGTCAAAGGCCGGGCGGATGGGAAAATGGTTAACGAAATCGTCCAGGCGCTACTGTCCTGATTTTGGGGGAAGAAGACAGAAGTCAGAATTCTGTCGATCAGGAGCTGCGCGCATAGAGCGCGGCCACAACGAGTTGAAGTGTAGCCGCGCTATGAGCGGAACGGGAATTTAGCATCTGGCGTTATCCCTAGGCTTCCGCTCCGTTCTATTGCCACCTAGGCTCGCTCGTCAGGCCTTGGTGTGATCGCCCGACCTTTTCTTGACTCTGCCCTATGATCCCTGCTCCTTTCCCTCCTCGCCCCTCACACCTCGCACCTCCCACCTGCCCCCTCCTCGCGATCGAGCCTATGCCCTTGCACTTGGCCTCGAGCCTGCCCTTCACCCGGTCGTTGCCACCAGCGGTTGCCGGATATCGCCAAGGAAACGATTGGCCAATCCCACATCAAACGGCTCGGGCAACGCACTCAAACTGTAACGCCAGGTAAGTCCCCCACCTTGCGCTGCGGGAAAATTGGTGAACCAGTAATTATTAAACACCCACGACATCACCAGCCCATTATGCGGAGGCAGACGTTCCTGCCATTTCCCCGTATTGATCCCATTGATTTGTACCAGCGGCACATCCGGCGACGCCACCACCGCACAAACCCCGCCGCCTTCCACGACAAAGCCATGCTGAACACTGTGCCAGTCGGTGGCAGATCCTGGAATTTGTTCAATCCCCGGTTGCATCCACCCGCCGGGAATCTCGAGCCGGACTCGGGGCGCATCCCCCCCCGCCAAAGGAAAAGCCACATAAAGGGCTTCGGCATCGGCGTTCGGAATCTTATTCATATGATACACCAAGTCGACCCGCGGTAGATCATCGTAGAGTATGATTTCAAGACTCAACTCTCGCAGACTGCCGGGTAAATCCACCCCCCGCAAGCGGGCTCCCACGCCATAAGGTCGGGTAAAAACTTCCGGCGAGGAAAACCGTATCCCGATCCGCTCCAACGGGCAATCGGTTCGGATCCCCCCCCATCCACATAGTTTTTCGCGTCCATAAGGACCGGGAATGCTTTCGTAAATCACCTGTCCCAAGTTGAATCCCATTCCGGACCGCACCAGTTCACGGGACTTGCGTCGTTCGACAATCGAGGCGAGACCGCCCCCTTGTGGGTCAAAGCGAACATGGTGATGCGATCCGCAAAGGGTATCGCCAGCCAGCAGCACTCCTGCAACGGCGGGGCCGTCCCCAAGCTGTACCCGATACCGACGGAACCCATGCGCGGGCACTGACGCCGCCACAAATCGAACCTTTTGGCCGGATTGGCGAGCCGAGTTCACGAGGGTCGGGCGACGCTCCACCATGATCGTCTGGCCCGTGGCTGCATCCTCCAAATGAAAGGCCGCGCCTTCCTTTTCGCGTATCGGCGCCATCACACTTCCCTCATTCGGCAACCCCATCGCCGCATCCCCCACGGTCACTTCCACCAGATCGCTTCGGCTGTGATCCCCGGGATTGAAGACCAATAGGCCAGGACCCTCTCCTGTCGGGCGCTGGGCCTCAACCGCGAGGCCCTCCTGCACCAAAGTGCGAGCTTCCACGGCCGCCACATAGGCAAACTGGGACTTGGCATTCCATTGGGCTCTGCTTTCCAGTGACTCGGGTTCATCGGTACTACACCAGGCGCCCCAGGTGTGCTCACAAAAAAAGGCGGCCGCCTCAACCACGCGTTCGACCGGTTCTGCCGACGGACTCCTGCCGGTTGCCCGTGCCAGCGCCTCGGCGGTCACCAGATCGGCCTGTGCCGAACGCACCGCCGCCACTTCGAACGCCGCCGTCCCATTGCCATCCGCCCACCAGTCCGGCCAACCCGCCTGGAATTCAGAAATGGGTTTCGGCCAGTTGGCGATCGCAAACTCCATCCATTCCCGTGAAGTGCAAAGTCGGAGTCGCGGGCGGTCGGGTTTCGCATTCCAATTTCGGATCATCTCACATAGCCAAAGCCCCGGGGGCGCATTATCATGCGCCTGTCCCTGAATATGAACCTGCACGGCCTCAAAGGGATACCCCACCCCCTCCAAATATCTCACGTAGTCAGCCACCCGCTCAGGCCCTCCAGCCCCATCCAGATCCAGCCCATTGCCGCACATATAGCCATCGGAATGCCAGACCCATACGCCCCCACCTTGGGGACCTATCCAGCGAAATAGATTCGGCTTGGGGCGAACACCCAACGCCCGGGTTTCGTTGATTCCCACATCCAGATACCGCACGCCCCGCTCCGCCAGGATGTCGGCCAAACCCCAGGCCCAGCCGTTGACATCGTCGTTCATCGCCGTAACCAATTCAACCCCTTCGCCGTGAGCCAGGTTCACGGCATAGTCGGTTGTCCGTTCCAATAAATCCCGGGTGAATAGGTCGGTTAATTGAAAATATAAAGCCGTGATTTCTACCCGTCTCTCACGAACCCGGCGAAAAAACTCTTCCCGGCGATGCGGATAACGCGCCAGAAACGCTTTGACCGTCCAAGCTCCTTCACAGGTCCAACAAAATCGCTCACCGGCCGGCAGGTGATCCGTGGAACTGCAATGATCCAGCGCCTGGACGATGAAATCGGCATGTTTGCGCACGATCACGGATTGGGGTTCGGTATACCCGATGTCCACATGGGTATGATGAACCAGCCAGATTTCGCGTAGATTGGACATTCTCTACCTCGACGGAAACCGATAGTCTACCGGACCGGCAAAAGGCTTCTTCCGACCCGCGACCACCTCGTACATCCGCTCGTGGGTTACGCGGGCCGCCCGACAAATCGGGCGATGCGGCGTGTGGGTGACGGAATAGAAACCATGACTGGCATTTTCACTGCCCATGGTGCAATACAGGGCGTTGCGGTCATACAGGTTAAACCAATGGGCTCCCACGCACCACGGTAGGGCCATCGCCTGTTCGGCATAAAATCGAAATGCCTTGCCCCGCTCCTCCTGGTTCGCAGCCCGGTAAAGCCCGGCGGCGGGCAGGCCGCCATCCAGGGCGCCGAAATGCCATTCCCCTACCATGAACGGCCGATTCAACCCGTCCGCTACCTCGTCCACCCCCGCCTCCAACGTCCGGCCATATCCCACCCGATTCACCTGGGGCTGGTAACAATTAAAACTGATCACATCAAAACAGCCCATCGCCTTGAGCGCCCAAATCGGCGGATACGTCCACCAGCGGATGCCCAGGTTCAAATGGTTCGGGTCCACCCGGCGCGCGGCCCGGGTAAAAGTTTCCATCAGTCGGGATAACATGACCGTGCTGAATTTTCGCAAATCATCTTTAGCGGCATCGGTGAAGGGCTGGGTCCAGACGCCTTCAGCGATTTGGGCCAGGGACACCTCCGGCCCCCACGCCTTTTTCAAGCCGGCAGAACTGCCATATTTCCGACGCAGGATCCCGGCCAATACCCGTCGCGTCTGGCAGGCCGGAGTCCCTTCCAACATCGTACCGGCCACCCCGGCGTCATGCCAACCCCAAGGCGGCTCGTTGTGAAAAAAATAACCCAGCAGAGCCGGATCGTCGCGGGTTTCACGCAAGCTTTCAGCAAATTCACCGGCATCCGCTTCCAAGCTGGGTTGAAAAACATCCGGCATCTGGGGGCCCACCAACGGCGTATTCGGAAAGGAGAAATACCGCTCCAGAGGGCGCACATAGGGCGTGCCTTCCCGCTGGGCCGCGTATTCATCCGACCAGTCGCCGGCCGTATTGAACCCCACCCGCCGCAATTCGCCGTGGGCAACCGTAATCCAGCGGTCATAGGCCTGTTCAGGACCGAACGCCCGGACAAAATTCGCCTCGAGATAATTGAACTCCCGATCATCCTTGCCGTGCCAGGGATTAGACCGGAAACACCGGCCCGCCGGCCCCATGACATTGGGAAGGGCCGTATGCGCCCGATCCAGGCGCATATACCGGGTCTCCACTTTGCTCTCATTATCGATCGACCCATGAACACAATCCGCTCCACTGGACCAGAACAAATACCCCTCCGGATCAACCAACCACCAGCGCTGTCCGTCATGATGGGTCCGGAAAAAGCCGCTACCTGCCACACGTCGGCTCTTACATCCGCCCCACTTGGAAAATTTGACCGGCCATTTTTGCCGGGGAGCTTCGCGATGAAGCCGGGTCAGGTGCCGCACCATATCGGCCGTGGTTTTCTGCCTGGCGTCCCCTTCATGGAACCGGCTCTGCCCCATCTCATCCGCCAACGGCCCACAGGGCAGGGCCGGTCGCAGCAAAACCGACGGCTCGGCTTCAGCAAACGTGAGCGCGGAGAGAAAACACTTCGTGGCCGGATCCGGCTTGCGTTCGATGGCGATCGTCACCCGTTTCCAAGGTCCCGGGGGAATTGGAAAAACCTGCCGGGTCTGGCATTCATTCAGCGGAGAAAAATGGTGTACCGATTGCGTCTTCCCATTTTCGAATCGCAACGAAAACATGGCAAACCAGGGGCCACTCAACAGAATGTCAAACCACAAGAACTTCGCGGAGGAGGCCGACAGGGGCATCGCAAAGGAAACACCGGCTCTATAGGCTCCCCCGGCCGGAATCCCATACCACCCCAACCCGGGGAATGGCGCTGCTCCCCGAAGACCTTTAAATCCACACAATTTTCCCGGCCCATTGATCACGATCGGTTGTTTCATGTGAAAACCTTTCCGTTAATTCGGCCTTGACTAGGCTTGCCTGTGAGCCGTCTCATAGATCCGGCTCTACGTCCAGAGTACCGCCGAACCTATGGGGCGGCTATTCTCCGATTCGGGCGCCTCTTTGATTTCTCTCATCGCGTTTCCGACTCCCGCATTTTTTCGACCAATTCAGCCAACTTGCGGCCATATGTCACATAACTGCGATAGGCCGAATCTTCATTCGCTTCCGCCATATTCCCGGAATGGATCTGCGCGGCCACATGCGGTTCAATCGAAATCCCCCCGTCATACCCGTCCCGGAACAAGTCGTCCAGAATGAAACGCACAAAGCCATGCCCCTCATTGGGCCAGGTATAGCGGACCTGTTCATCGGCATCGATATAACAATCCTTGATGTGGATATAGGCGATAAACCGTTTGACGGCCAGGTACCAGGCCGCCGCATTGTGCCCATGCGCCGGGGGATTGCCGGTGTCAAACACCACTTTTAAGGCCGGACTGTTGATCAGCCCCATGAATTCAACCATGCGCACGGCCGATTGAGAGGCCCAGCCGTCACAGTTTTCCAGAGCCAGCGTTATCCCGCCATCCTCGGCCATCCGTGCCAATTCCTTCATCCGCCGCACGACCTCGTTCTTCCACGCATCCGACTCCAGGCCTTTGTTGGGCCAGCTCATGATCCGAATGAAAGGGCAACCCAACCGGCGCATCCGGGGAATACTGCGGCGCAGATCGTCAAGATCGATCTCAAAAGATCCGGTAATGTGCCGGGCCCAATTGGCGATGGCCGATGAAAAGCAACTCACCTTCATCCCCGCCTTTTCCAATTGACCATAGGCCACATCAAATTCGGCATCGCTAAGCGACGTGAATTGACGCCCATCGACCATCCGCAATTCGATATGGGACCACCCCAATTCGCGGTGGGCCTTGATTTGAACATCCAAAGACTTCCCCGCCTCATCCGCAATGCCTGATAAAAACATACGTCCTCCTGCAAGTGACTGGCTTCCGGGTATCCGTCGCGCTTTCACGCGAGGACATCGGCGACAAATCATATTCCCACCCCCCGCCCTTTTCAAGCGCCATCCGTACCCCGGCGTCAGACTCGCTCAGAAACCTGTCTGGTTTATGGGGGTAACGTCAGAGGCACTTGCAGTTGCCCTGGCGGGATCCGCTTTTCGTTTGATCCTTTGACGAGAAACGGATAGGCTGACAGACAAGTTTGAAGGTCTAACCCGATCAACTCGGAGGCGCATAATGAATCGACGGCTCAAGATGGGAATGGTGGGTGGCGGACGTGGCGCATTTATCGGCGGAGTTCACCGGATCGCCGCCGCTATCGACGGCAAAATAGAGCTGGTTTGTGGCGCATTCAGCAGTACGCCCGAAAAATCCAAGGCCAGTGCTGCCGATCTCCTGATCCCCCCCGACCGCGCCTATGGAACCTACCAGGAAATGATCCGCGCCGAAGCCAAACGACCCGCTGGCGATCGCATGGATTTCGTCGCCATCGTCACTCCCAACAGCACCCATTTCCCCATCGCGATGGCCGCCTTGTCCGCCGGGTTTCATGTCATTTGCGATAAGCCCATGACCATGACGCTCGACCAAGCATTGAAACTGGAAGCCAAAGTCAAGCAAACCGGCTTGCTCTTCGCGCTCACCCATAACTACACCGGCAATGCGATGGTCAAGGCCGCTCGCGAACTGGTCCGGTCCGGCCAACTCGGAAAAGTTCGTCGAATCGTCTCTGAATACCCCCAGGGATGGCTCGCCACTCGCCTGGAATCCTCGGGTCAAAAACAGGCCGGTTGGCGGACGGATCCCAAACTCGCCGGTGGCACCTGTTGCATCGGGGATATCGGATCGCATGCTGAAAATCTGGCTGAATACATCACCGGGCTCAAAATCAAGGAGCTCTGCGCCGACCTCGCCACCTTCGTCAAGGGCCGCCCCCTCGATGACGATGGCAGTATCCTGGCCCATTTCGAAAATGGCGCCCAAGGCATTATCTGGGCCAGCCAGATCGCCATCGGATGCGAAAATGGACTGAACATCCGCGTCTACGGCGAAAAAGGCTCCCTCGAATGGCACCAGCAGGAACCCAATTCATTGATCGTGGATTGGCTGGATAAGCCGCGCGAAATCCGCCGTACAGCCACGCCGTTCGCCGGCGCAGCCGCCTCCGCAGTATCGCGTATCCCGGCCGGCCATCCGGAAGGTTATCTGGAAGCTTTTGCCAATATCTATCGCAATTTCGCCAACGCGGTAGAGGCTAAACGAGCCGGGAAAAAAGTGGTCGAGGAGAAATATGACTACCCCACCGTTCACGATGGCGTGCGCGGCATGGCCTTCCTCGAGACCGTCGTCAAGAGTAACAAAAAGGGTTCTGTCTGGACCCCGATGCCGAAAATCTAACAACCACCGCAAACATAAGGAGATCAGATCATGCCGAGACCTGTCACACTGTTCACCGGTCAATTCGCCGACATCCCCCTCGAACAACTCGCCAAGAAAGCCGCCGCCTGGGGCTATGACGGCTTGGAACTCGCCTGCTGGGGCGATCATGTCGATGTCGCCCGCGCGGCCAAGGATAAAAAATACGCCAAAACCCGCGTCGAGATTCTGGCGGATCACGGACTGAAGGTCTATGCCATCAGTGCGCACCTGGCCGGCCAGTTGGTCTGCGACCCCAACGACGATGCCCGCTCGGACATGTTTGCCCCGCCGGCTTGCAAGGGTAATGCCGACGCCAAGCGTAAATGGGCCATCCAGACGATGAAGGATACCGCCAAGGCCGCCGAAAATATCGGGGTCAAAACGGTCAATGGCTTCACCGGCTCCCCCATCTGGCACATGATTTACAGCTTTCCGCCGGTCAGTGACGCGATGATCGAAAAAGGCTTCCAGTTTTTCGCCAAAACTTGGAATCCCATTCTCGATGTCTTCGATAAGTGCGGCGTGCGCTTTGCGCTCGAAGTGCATCCGACCGAAATCGCCTTCGATATCGTCACGGCTCGTCGCGCGCTCAAGGCTTTGAACAACCGGGAAACCTTCGGATTCAATTTCGACCCCAGCCATTTGCATTGGCAAATGGTCGATCCGGTCAAGTTCATCCAGGCGTTCCCGGACCGGATCTATCACTGCCACATGAAGGATGCAGCCCTGACCCTGGACGGCGAAAGTGGAATTCTCAGCTCGCACCTGAATTTCGGCAGCCCCGGACGGGGATGGGACTTCCGGAGCCTCGGCCGCGGACAGGTCAACTTCGAAGAGATCATTCGCACGCTCAATACCATCAATTACGGCGGACCGCTATCGGTGGAGTGGGAAGATGCCGCCATGGATCGCGAATTCGGCGCCCCCGAGGCGTGCCGTTTCGTCCGTGATCTGGACTTCCCGAAGTCGGGCCGCGTCTTCGACGAGGCCTTTAGCGAGAAAAACAAGTAAGTCGAATTTCTGAACGACGGGAAACGGCCTAGCCGTTTCCCGTCGGAAGGTGGCCGCCTCGATGACTCGGGAAAAAGCCAGAATTCTCATCGTCGATGACGAGCCGGTTATCCTGCAAACCCTGGCTGATCTTTTGCGCCGGGAGGGCTATGCGATCGTCGGCCTGCTGACTTCGGGCGATGCCGCCCGGCGGGAAGCGGCCCGACTCAAACCCGACCTGATCATCATGGATATCGTTCTGGACGGAGCGGTCGATGGCATCGACGCCGGCCGTGAAATCCATGAACGCCTCGATATTCCCATCGTTTTTATTACCGCCCTCAGCGACGCGGAAACTCTGGATCGCGTCAAACTCACGGACCCTTTCGGTTACCTGATCAAACCGTTCGCAGAACGGGAACTCCTCGTCATGATCGATCTGGCCCTCTACCGGCACCAGGCGGAAAACCGTCGCATGGCCCGGGAACGCTGGTTCGAGGCAACTCTCCGGGGGATCGGCGATGCCGTCATCACCACCGACGAGAGCGACCACATCAACTTCATCAACCCCCTCGCCGAAACCTTTACCGGCTGGCCCCGCGCGGAAGCCCTGGGCCGAAGCTTCAACTCCATTATTCGACTCCTCGCCGAACCGACCCATACCGAAATCATCCTGCCCGACCTGGCCGACTTGGCCGAGTTGCCCCAAGATGCCTCCGAAGAACCCACCGAAGTCCTCCTCACTTCCCGACAGGGCGACGACCGACCGGTCAGCTATCGCCTCTCCCTGATTCGCGACACCCAGAACCAACCGGCAGGCCGCGTCTTGGTTCTCACCGATCTTTCCCACCGGCGCGAAATCGAAAAGCACATGCTGACCACCCAGAAAATGGAGGCGATCGGCAAAATGGCCGGAACGCTGGCCTATGAATTTGATTCCGTCATAACTCAGGTCCGGAGTTATGCCACCTCCATGCTCGATCATCTCCTGCCCAATACCCATGCCCACACCGATACGCTGAACATCCTCGACACCCTCCGTCATGCCGGTCTTCTCACCCGGCGCATCCTCGGCGTCGCCCGAGCCACCTCCTCGGATTCGGATATTTCCATCAGCCCGGTGCCCTTGTCCGGCCTGATCCTCAATGCCCAGATTCTCCTGGAACAACCCCTCACCGAACGTCGCATTAAAATCCAAATCGATAAAAACCAGGATCTCCCCGTGGTCATGGCTGATGCCAGCCGCCTCCTCGATATTCTGACCGACCTCTTCATGTGCGCCGCCGACGCCATGTCCAACGGGGGGATCCTGCATGTCGATGCCTCCCGGACCACCATTTCAACCCCCGATCCCACCCTGAATCCGCACGCCAAGCCGGGTCCCTATGTCGCCCTGCGCATCCGCGACGCCGATAATCGCTGGCCCAACGACGTTCTGGAACACCTTTTTGAACCCTTTTACCTGGCCCGCGCCCAAGGCGTTCGGATTGGTCTGGGCCTCTCTGTCGCCCAGGCGGCCGCCCAACGATTCGGCGGATGGATCAAGGCCGCCAATAAACGCTGGAGCGGCAACACGCTCACGCTCTTTCTCCCGGAATCCACCCAGCGCAAATCCAGGCCTTCCTCCACTTCGGCTCCCGCCATCGCTCGAATCCTCGTGGTCGATGACCACGAGGAGGTTCGCACCGATGTCCGGTCCCTTTTGGAGGCGGCGGGTTTCCAGGTGTTCACCGCCGGGGGAAGTGAAGAAGCCCTGGCCCTCATCCGCGATCCTGCGCTGTCCTTCGACCTGCACCTGGTCGATGTCATCATGCCGGGCTCCGATTGCCGACTTCTACTCAATGCCGTTCTCGAGCGCGACCCCGCCGCCAACATTATCATGGCCTGTGGCTTCTCCCGCGACTATGTCCGCTCCATCCTTCCGCCGGGCGCCTGGAAATTCATCCAGAAACCATTCGACCCCGAGTCGCTGGTCGCGACCATCCAACGCATGCTCGCCCAACGCATAAAGTGATCCCTTTCAAATGCCCCATGATGAATGCGCCCTTCCATCCTCCTCCCTGGCGACCGGGCATTTCGAATCTGCTCACCTCCCGTCGCGTCTGCCTCCTCGGCCGCCGGATCGGACTCGTCTCCCACCTCGCGGCCGTCGATGAAACCGGTCAAACCACGGCCGCCCGCCTTCAAGCCGATCCCGATTTAAACCTGGCGGCCCTCTTTGGTCCAGAGCATGGCTTCACCGGTCAGGCCGCCGCCGGAGAACACACGCCCGATGGCCTTCATCCGCTCTGGAAAATCCCCATCCACTCGCTCTATGGGCATCGCCGTCGTCCCCTCCCCGAATCTTTTCAACAACTCGATTTACTTCTGATCGATCTTCAGGATTTGGGCGCGCGGCCTTATACTTACGTCTCCACTCTCCGCGCCTGCCTCGAAGTCGCCGCCGAAACCCATCGTCCCGTCATGGTTGCCGATCGGCCGATTCCGCTTCCCCAAACCCTCGACGGACCCCTGCTCGATCCCGCCTGTGCCAGCTTTGTCGGAGCCATTCCGGCGCCTCTGCTCTACGGAATGACGCCCGGCGAAACCGCCCGATGGTTGGTCACCCGGCTCGAACTCGATCTCGATCTCACGGTCGCGCCCATGGAAAATTATCGGCGACCCACTTTTTCGGGTACGCCGGACTGGTCATGGATTCCTCCCTCTCCCCGAATCCGGTCCCTCGCGGCCGCCCAATGTTTCACGGCGACGGTCTTTTCTGAGGGACTGGCCGCCATTGATAATGGAACCGGCCTGGAAGAAGTTTTTCAAGTGGTCGGCTCCGGTCTCGCCGATCCCCGCGAAATCCACCAGGCACTGGCCGCCATCCGTCTGCCCGGGGTTCGCCTCAATCCCTGCAACTTCACCCCCACCCAAGGCCCCTGGGCGTCCCGCTCCATCGGGGGCGCCCGAATCCAAATCACAGACGCCGCACGCTTCCAACCGGTCACCCTGTCGGTCCACCTGATCGCCGCCTTCCAGGCGGCCTGCGGCGCAGGCGCCCTCTGGTCATTTTCCGCCAATCGCCCGGCGTTCTTCGATCAACTCTATGGCACCCCGTCGGTCCGGGTGGCTTTACAGACCGGACATTCGCCGGACCACATTGTCACCGGATGGCAGCCGGACTTGGCCGCCTTCGCCTCCGAACGCGCCACAGCCCTCCTCTATGAGGCAGCCCCATGATTCGCCCCCGTCGCGCCATCCTCCTCGCCGCCGGCTTCGGGTCCCGGTTGCAGCCCCTCACCTTCCGCATCCCTAAACCTCTCCTGCCCCTTTGGAGCCGCCCCCTCATCCTGCATAATCTCGACCTGCTCCATCAATGGGGCGTGCGCGAGGTTCTGATTAATCTGCATCATGAACCCGGCCCCATGGTCAATTTCATCCGCACCCTCACACCGCCCCCGGACCTGCGTATCCAGTTTTCCTTCGAACCCGAAATTCTCGGAACCGGTGGCGCGCTTCGCCAGGCCGCCTGGTTCCTTCCCGAGGAACCGATCTGGATCCTTAATGCCGATGTCGCCGCCGATTTGGATCCGCGCCTCCTGCTGTACCCCTTCGCCCGGGAACACGCCCAGGCCGCCCTCTGGATGCACCCCACGCTTGGACCCCGGACCGTCGAACTCGACCGGAACCGGATCCGAACCTTCCGGAGTTCCTCCCCGGGAACACCGGGCACCGCCACCTTCTGCGGATTACAACTCTTTGACCCAACCCTCATCGAATTCATCCAACCCGTGGGTTTTGACACGCTTATTGCCGCTTACGAACGCGCTCAAAAAGCAGGGCGCACGCTCCTCGGGATCGCTTCCGATCGTGGATTCTGGGCCGACCTGGGCACGCCGGCAAGCCTTCTTCAGGCGCACGCCGATACGCGCTCCGCCTGGCACTCACGACAGCCCGGGCAACGTTTTTACACCCCGGCGGGTGATTTTTCCCCGCGTGCAACAACCTTTGCCGGCATCCACCCGACCACCCGGATCCAACCCGGGGCCCAGCTGATCAACTCGGTCGTACTGGAGGGCGCACGGATCGGACCCCAGGCCCGGATCGTCGACACCCTCATCGGCCCGGATGTTTATTTTAATCAATCCGTCCAATCGGCCCTCCTGGTCCGCGCCTCCGATTGGCCCCAGCCCCGTTTACATTCCCTGCTCAACCAACTCGGCTGGCCACTGGATCGCACCACCCTGGTCCCGCTCGGCGCTCGCGGCTCGGCCCGTGATTTCACCCGTGCTTTCTACGGACGGCAACGCGCCATCCTGATCGCTTACGACCCCATCCGGCATGAAAATACCCTATACGCAAATCATGCCCGCCAACTCGCCCAAGTCGGAGTCCCCGTCCCCCGGGTTTTGGCCGATTTTCCCGAACTTCAGGCCACCGCGCTTGAAGATTTAGGGAATATCTCCCTCCTGACCCGACTCGAAACGGCTTCTCCGGCAACCGCCCTAAAACTCTATCGTCAGGTTTTGCCTGATGTCCTCCGTCTCCATGTTGAGGGTCCGCGCGCCGTCGCCCAAGCCCGGATCAAACTGATGCCGCCCTTCAACCGCCGTCTGTATACATGGGAACATGATTATTTCGCCGAACACTTTCTATCCCATCGGCTTCGTCTCGAATCAGCGGCCATCGACGGCATCCGACGTGATCTCCAATCCATCGCCACCCGGTTGTTGCGCCATCCCCAGGTGCTGATTCATCGGGATCTGCAATCGACCAATATCCTGTTTCACAAGGGAAGAACGGTCTTCATTGATTTCCAAGGCATGCGGTGGGGTTCGCCCTATTACGATCTAGCCTCACTGCTGGCGGATCCGTATGCCCGGCTGGAAGAAAAAATTCAGCTCGACTTACTTAAATTCTATCAGGATATGAGCCCGTTCCATGAACTGGCCGAGAAAGATTTTTGGTTGGCCGTCGTCCAACGTCTGGCCCAGGCCCTCGGGGCCTACGCCAAATTGGGAGCAGAGCCTGCCACCGCTGATTTCGCCCGCCATATCCCTGCCGCCCTCGCCCAGATGCGACGCGCCCTGGCTCATCTCTCCGGTCTCCCGGCTCTCCGCGCCTTGCTGGAGCAGGGATCGCCCTGACGGCAGATTCGGCGGGTTATTTAATCAGAAAAATCGTGCCCTGGTTCGGCCGGGCGATAAAGAACCAGGCCGTGCCGGGCTCCGCCGCACCGATATCAGGAGAATTGATGTAGCCGGGCCCGTTGGAGACCGACAGGGTTCCCAAAAAGAATCGGTTGGTCCCGTCACGAAACACCGAAACGTCCAGTCCGGCAAGGTAGCGGTCTTTCAGTGTTTGAGGCACATTGATCCACACGGCGATCCGTCCGCCGCCCCCACCGCCGCCGCTGAGGCCGGTAAAGTTGGGATTGGCGCGACCACTGCCCCCATCCGCCTGTAAAACTCCATTTGTACTTCCGTCAAATGCGGCGCACGTCAGGTAAATCGTGCCGCCCGAGCCCCCCCCTTCGCCCATACTCCCGCTACTTCCGCCATTGGCGCGCACGGCCCCGTCAACCGTCACAGCCCCATTGGCCTCAATCCGTACCGCGCCACCGCCATGTCCGGCGTTATGATAGCCTTGATCGGCATAAGCATTGCCCCCGCCACTCCCGGGATCTTGTGGCACATTCGTTGAACCATAGGCGCGCCCCTCCGCGACGTTTCGTCCCTTCCCACCTTTTCCCCCATATCCCCCACCTCCGGCCCCCCCTTGGTAACTGAAATAATTGGTTCCCCGCCCCGGACCATTGGCATTCGCATATCCTCGGCCGGTCGCATCGATGGCACCGCCGCTTCGGATTTTCAAATCCCCTACCCGCAGGAGAACCGACCCGCCATTCGTCGAATGCGCGAAAGGATAAATCCGGCAATCGGCCGCCACCGTCAACGTATTCGTCACCCCCACCAGGGCGCCATAATCCGGGAATATCACATTCGTTTCGCCGCCATACACAACCAGGCTGGCGCCATTGGTCAACGTCAAATTCCCCCCGCAGCGCAGACTGCCCCGGGCGGCGATCACCACTCCGCCCGTCATCACCGTCAAATCGTTCGGGAGTTGCAAGGAGGTTCCTTCCGGAATACCGAGGGTTGACTGGCTGAGCATCCAAAGATTGGACAGAATTCCGCCATTGGTGGATTGAAAGAACAGATAGCCGTTCAGTTCCGAACCGATCCCAGACCAGGCGGTCAGAACCGTATCGACCAGCGCCGGATTGGTGAAACACAACGTCCCCAATTGGGCGGCCCTCAGGTCCGCCGGTGCATTGGCATCCACCGCATACAGGCCGGCACCGCAGTTCGCGGAGAATCGGACCCCGGGCGTGCCCACCAGGCTGGCATAAAGCACCGCAATGCGCCCCCCGCCGCCACCCCCCCCGAAATTATTATTATAGGTATTGAGCGCGCTATTGCCGCCGTTCGCCCGTAGAGTTCCTTGCGTGCTCCCACCGAACGAAGCACAGGTGAGAAGTATCGCGCCTCCCGATCCGCCGCCACTGCCGTAGGTCCCGTTTCCACCATTGGCGTTGATCGTCCCATCGATCGTCATTATTCCCGCCGCCTCAATCCGCACCGCACCCCCACCCGATCCACCAATACCGGTTGCCGTAGCAAGACCTCCGCCACTGCCGGGGGCCAACGGCAAAGATGTCTCACCATACCCGTTCCCGCCCACAGTCGACGAGCCGCTTCCGCCTTTGCCCCCATACCCGCCCCCGCCCGTGCCATCGTTGACGCCTCCACTAATCCCCTGCCCCGGCCCGCTGGACTGCGCATACCCGCGGGCGTCGGCCAGAATCTGTCCGCCGAAGTTGAGCGTGAAATTCGTGCAGACCACCCAGACCCGGTTCGACATCTGGTTATTGGCGAACGCGGCCGGCAGAGTGATCACCCCGCTGCTCAGAATCGTCACATCGCTCGCCGTCAGACAGGTGGTCCAATTCGAGAAGATCAGGGTGGCCCCTGTGTTCACGAGAACCGAACCCGTCGTGGCGTAGGCCGTGCTGAGGATGCTGGTTCCCGATTGGAGGATGACCTGGTCATTCGAACCCGGCACGCCCTGCGGCGACCAGTTGGTGGGACTGGTCCACAATCCGACCCCATTCCAGGTCATGGTTTGGCCGATGGTTGATGCAAACACGGCCATAATATTCGTGCGGGACCTATCCATCGTCATGGTCAATGGATTGTTCCCGGCCAGCCCGTCGGGCACATCCGAGCCAGTCCACATCACGAAAACATAACCAGGATAGGGTATCGCCTCAATTCCCAACACCTGTGTTCCGTTGGTGTACCAGCCATTCAGGCTGTTCGAATTCACTGATCCATTGGGACTGGGGGAGAAGGCGAGCCAATATTGATTGGTCCAGAGCCAGGTCAGCGTCAGGTTGGTCGTCACCGTAAACACGGCCTGCGTGCTCACGTCATTGGTGATCAGAGTGCCCTGAACGGTATCGTTGACCCGCCAGCCCGTGCAAGCCCAGCGCACTCCATTCGATGAGTTGGCAGGCGTGGCCACGGCATTGGTCAACGCCGTGCTGTCATCGATCAGCCAGGAATCGCCATACCCGAGCGGCCCCGGTGCGCCATACAACCCGGTGTCGCCGGTGATTTTCACGGTTCGCTGGCTGGCCGAGACGATTTTTAGGTATTGTCTTGAGCCGGGCTGGGCAGGGTTAGCCGACACATATCCATTTCCATTGGCGACCGAAACCGGCGTGGGGAAAGCGGGTTCGTCCAGATAGCTAAACAAGCCGGGAATTGAAACCCCCGCAACGAGATCGGCCTTTTGTGAAGCCGAGAACCCAATCACGATCGAGATCCGCCCCCCCCCACCGCCCCCACCGCCAGAGGTAGAGGCATCGCCCCCTTTCGCTTCCAAAGTCCCGGCTCCGCCAAACGATGCGCAAGTCATAAAAATTGAGCCACCTGAGCCGCCCCCGCAGTAAGTGGACCCGTTACTGAGTCCATTGCTGCCATTGGCGGTCACCGCCCCGTCGATCGTCACACTCCCCGCGGATTCAATCCGCACCACGCCCCCGCCATGTCCGCCGAGGTTTGCCGTAGTGCCTCCGCCACTGCCGGGATCGAGGAGCACATTCGTTGTTCCATAAGGATTTCCCCCTGCAAAGTGCAAGCCCGTCCCCCCCCTGCCGCCATAACCGCCCCCTCCGGTACCGCGGTTAACCACGCCATCAACCCCTTTTCCCCGACCGGTTCCCCGTGCCAACCCCCGTCCGTTCGCATTGATTCCGCCGCCGCCCTGAACCGCCAATCCCCCCACTTGAAAGAGAACCGAGCCACCGTTGGTCGAGTGCGAGAAGGGATAAATCCAGCAATTGGTCGCCACCGTCAAGGTGTTCGTCACCCCCACCCAGGCACCATAATTCGGCGGGCCCGAATTCGTTTCTCCGCCATAGACCACCAGGGTTGCGACATTGGTCAAAGTCAAGTTTCCCTTGCACTGCAAACTGCCTTGAGCGGCAATCATCACCCCGCCGGTCACCACCGTCAGATCGTTCGTGATCCGCCAAGAGGAACCTTCCGGAATGCCCAGCGTCGAATTGCTCACGACCAGCAGATGGGTCGGTGCCCAACTGTTGGTGGATTCGAAATACAGATAGCCGTTCAACTCGGAGATCATGCCGGACCAGGCATTTAATACACCTTCCAGCAGATCCGTATTCGAAAATCGGAGCGTTCCGACTTGGGCAGCCGAACGGTCCGCAGGGGCATTGTTATCCACCAGATACAGACTTTTCCCGCAATTGGCGGAAAATCTGACACCGGGAGTGCCGGCCAAGCTGGTATACTGCACGACGATCCGACCGCCGCCCCCGCCGCCACCCTTCGTGGTGCCGGTACTGGCGGCATTGCCGCAGTGGCCGCCGTTGGCCTGCAACATCCCGTTCGTGCCCCCGCCAAAAGTGGAACACGTCATATAAATCGAGCCGCCTGAGCCGCCCCCGCCGTAGGTGGAGGCGCTTCCGGTACCATTGCCGCCATTGGCACTCACCAATCCGTCAATCGTCACAGAATTCGCCGCTTCAATCAACACTGCGCCCCCGCCATGCCCGCCATCGGTACTTCCAACCCGGGTGCCCCCGCCACTACCGGGATCCAGCGGCGTATTCGTCGAACCATACGGCTGACCGCCTGCGGTTGAGAAGCCAGTCCCGCCTTTTCCACCATAGCCACCACCACCGGCACATTGATTGACGGCCATGGCAATTCCACTCCCCACCCCTTGTCCCGTTGCAAATCCCTTCGCGTCGGTAAGGATCTGACCACCGGCATGGATCGTGAAGTTCGTGCAAACCACCCAGACCCGGTTCGACATTTGGTTATTGGTGAATGCCGCCGGTAACGTCATCAGACCGCCGCTGGCAATCGTCACATTGCTCGCCGTAAGGCAGGTGGCCCAATTCGTGAAGAGCAAAGTCGCCCCATTGGCCACCGTGAACTCTCCCAATGCATCTGATGCGCTCGCCAACGTCACCGTGCCCGCGGCGATCCAGACATTGGAGCCCGGCCCCGGGATGCCATTGCTCCAGTTGCCCGGATTCGCAACCCAGTCGCCCACACCGCGCCAGGTGACCGTGTTCGCCCGGGTATCGGTGATAACCGTCAAATAGCCGGTGGTCGGAGAAAAGAACACGTCATTGGTGTGGGTCGCACTCGATGCGCTGGCCCCCCAGGTTCCACGATCCTGGCCCACCCCATCCAACGAAAGCGACCCGACGGTGATATCCTGTCCGGCCTCAATATCGGCCTTGGAGCCAGTCACGATTTGCATATTGCCCGTCACAACCGATCCCACTCCGATCAACTTCGCGCCGCCCCCGGAGAGAGTCAGGTTGTGATACGTTAGCGCGGCCAGCGTTTGAGCCCCGGCCCCATTCCATTCCACCATCGAGGTGCCGGCCGTGAAGGCGCCGCCGGAACCGCTGATGTCCCCTCCAATTTTCAATGTGCTCGAATTGGCCAAAAGCGTGCCGGCCGTCCGGGTCCAGTTCCCCGCAAAGGCATGAGTTAAATTCGTGCCCAGATTCAGTGTGCCGTTGGCCAGCGTCAAAGCCCCGCCCGTCACATTGTTCGTCAAGGTGGACGTTCCGCTGGAAGCATAATTAAAAGTGCCGACCACCATCATCACCGCATTACTCAGCAACGTCGCACTGCCGGATACCGTCAGATCGCCCCCAATCGTCATGACGTCCGTCAGATTCTTCGCCCCACTCCCGGAGAGGGTTAAATGGGAATAGACCACCGGCTTCACCGTCTGGACGGCGCCGTTGTAATGGACCGAGTTGACATTGGCCGAAGCGTTCAGCGTCGTGAGCGAAATCGAGACATTGGTCGGGCCGAGAACGATCAACTGCGCATTCACGCCTTGAGTCAACGTCCCCGTGCCGGCCAGCGCATTGGACACGATCAGCACGCCGTCATTCTGATAGGTTCCGTCGATCGTCAGGCGAGAAATCGCGATTGGATTGGACCCGGAAAAGGTCTTGCCGGAACCGGTGAAGGTATGCACCCCGTTCGTGTTGGCTGTCAGGTTTCCGTTATTTTGAAAACTCCCACCGAAAGAATACGCGATGGTCAACACCGACCCCGTCCAACCGCCCCCGCTGTTGATCGTCACATCGCCCGTGTAAGTCTTCAAACCGGTCGCGCTGTTGTGCAACAAGGAGCCGGACACGGTCGTCGTTCCGGCCACGGCAATCGTGTGCGCGCCGACGGTGAACATCGTCCCGGCCCCCACCACCAAGTTGCCCCCGATGGCCAGATTCGCGCCCGAAGCCGCCGTTGCCGTCCCGCTCAGGGTCAGATTGCCGTTGACCGTCGCCACGCCGGTCAAGGTCTTGGCGCCACTCCCGGAAAGGGTCAGGTGGTTGTAAGTGTAAGCGCCGACCGTTTGCGCGACGCCATTGTAATTCACCGTGCCCGTCGAGGGCGTGAAGGTTCCAGCCGTTCCGCTCAGCAACGTACCCCCGGCGTTCAAGGTGCCCGCACCGGAAAAGATGATCTGGGAATCGACGCCGGCCGAGGTGATGGTTCCGCTGATCGTGGCGGTTCCGGTCGAGATCAGCAGTTGGCTGAGTCGGGTGCCGCCCGTTAGGCCTTGCAAGGCAACTGAAGCGGCCGAGAAGGTGCCGGCCCCCACATCGATCTTGTTGGCGGCGGTTCCGTTGCGCTGAATCGTCACCGCCCCACTGACATTCAAGGCGGATGTGCCGTCGGCCAGTAAAATCGTGGACGCGCCATTCCCGGTGGTGAAATTGATCGTGCTGCACTCTGCTGTGTACCCCGCCGGAATGGTGACCGTCACTCCCGCATTGTTGGTCACCGTATCCCCTGCTACCGGCACCGATGCCCCGCCCCAGGTGGCGGTATTATTCCAGTCGCCGGACACACTCGCCGCGCGAGACGCCGCTTTAGCCAAGTCCGCGCCCACACCCAACGCCGCCAGCAAAACCGCGAAGGTCCAAGCCCTCCTCGCAAAGGCAAATCGTTCCGTTTTCCACAGGGATCGTTTCATGGTTTCGTCTCTCCCCATTTTTAGGCGCAATAAAATGCCGCATCACAAATCTACATCTTCTAATTATATTCATTATTAACCAAATTCGCCTTGATCATCAGGCCAAAATATAGCATTATATGGCCACGAATCAGGTGCTTCGCGCTATGAATATTCTCGAGCGAATTAAGTTTCTTCCCCGCAAGGATATTCCCATTCAGGTCTTTCCCCATATGGTGCAATGGGATTGTCCCCAGCACGGGCATGAGTTTTCAGAATTCGCCGTCGTGACCAGCGGGCGGGGATTGCATATCACCGGCAAAAACAAATGGCGGATCACCCGGGGAGATGCCTATGTCATCGAAGGGGATCGGAGCCACGAAATCCATGAAACGAATGATTTGGAATTGATGATCGTCGTGTATGACCCTTCGATTCTGGTCTCAGTTCCCCCCAAAATGCGGGCACTGACCGGCTTTGACAGACTGTTTGGCCCGGAACCGTCCCCGGCGGACGAACATCCTTTCACCAAACGCCTTCGATTACAGGCGCATGAATTGCCGCGCATCAAAGAGCTGATATACCGCCTCCATGATAATGTGTCATCCGCCCCTGCCTCCGGTTCAAACCGGGCGGTCGACTTTTTTTTCAAGATTGTGGAATTACTGGCCCTGTCGATGACACGCCTGACCGAATCCGATTTGCCGTCTGCGGAATCGATCGAAAAAGCCCGGACGTATATCGATCAATACCTCCGGGACCCCCTCACGCTTCAACATATTGCCGACGTTGCCGGAATGTCGAAACGCAATCTGACTCGGCGGTTTCGAGCCCTTACCGGCCGGTCGCCTATCGATTATTTACTTTACCGACGAGTCCGCCAGGCCACGGAACTCCTGTCTAAAAAACATCTCACTATTTCTGAAGTGGCGTTTCTTTCGGGATTCTCAGACAGCAACTATTTCACTCGCCAGTTCGGCAAGTTACAGGGTTTATCTCCCTCTCAATATCGGAAGAAAGTCAACCCGCGACCGGCAACTCCGACCTCGCCAATATCCGCCCCACCCCCAATTGGCCGCGCGCGAACAAAGCAGGTACGCGCTATTCGCCGGCCCGGTCCGGCAGCTTGATGCTATAGCGGATGGCTATCAGCCGGGCGACAATCACGACGGCCACCCCGGATCCGGCGGCAATTCCTGAATTGAAATCGGTCTTCAACAACACCGCATAAACCAGGCTGCCTAAAAACGAGCAGGTCGCATACAGCTCTGTCCGGCGGAAAATAGAGGGCAATTCATTGCAAATGATATCGCGCAAAACACCCCCGAAGGTCCCCGTGATCACACCCATCAGAATCGCGACAAACAGGGAAATCCCGCCCTCCAACGCATAGCCGGTCCCCGTAATGCTGAACAACCCCAAGCCGATCGCGTCCGGCAACTGCAGATAGCGCTCGCGTAGCCGGGCAAAAGCGGGCAGAAAAATAGCGCCCACGGCCAGCCCGAAGATGGCCAAGGCATAAACCGGATCGTTGACCCATAAAATCGGCTTGCGATCCAGCAACAAATCCCGCAAGGTGCCGCCCCCAAACGCGGTGCACAGCGCCACCGCATAGACCCCGACCAAGTCAAACCGCTTGCGCCGGGCTTCGATGATCCCTGACATGGCAAAAGCCATCAGTCCAATATTTTCAATAATCGGCAACAGCGTCACACCGGGTCTCCCCCCTCATTGTTTTCCCTGACCTTAAAACGGATACGTCGCGGACAAAACCGCCAAGGGCGCGCCATCCGATGTCCGAATCCCCGATGATTGCCCCTCCTCGTCAAGCAAATGATAGGTCCGGGATGGCTCCCATCCTATTCGGGTCTCAAATTGCCAGGCCTTCCCGCATTTCCAGCGAAGCCCGGTTTCGAATCGAATCGCTTCCATCGCCAAAATTCCCTGGGGTGTCGGGGCATCGTCATCCAACCGCCAGGCCCGTGTCATCCAGCCGGCATTGACCGTGAATTGCAGATCCCGTTGAAGGGGTCCCGTGATTTTCAAGCCCGCCCCTTCAGTCGCCACCAGCCAGGCTGGCGCAGGTCGCCAGCGGAATCCCACCAAAGGCAACACCAGCGGATCCTCCTCCAGGCGGGTCGTAGCCAATAGGCTCATCTGAATACTCAGTTTTTGATTGATGGCATATTCCGCGCCGCCCATTCCATTGTAAAGCAGGGAATCCTCTGCCGGCGCCCCGCTTTCGCCCGAGTCGCTTATCCCCCCTCTGAAAAATGAGGACCAGCCGTCGGTCCCCGGTATCGCCAACAAATATCCCACCGTCGTGGTCAACAGGGGATCCAGCTCTAAATCAGCCATCCGCCCCACGGCCCCACGGGTATCCACCTCCATCACATCCGAATGGAAGCTCAAGCGCCCCATGGTTCCGGTCGTCGGGCTCAACGGCAGATCCACCCCCAGATCGCCTTCCCAGAGAGACACCTGGCCCCCTCTGCTAAAATCGGCCGGTCCCAAATAGACGCCCTGCACACTGACCACCACCGGCCTTTCGACCGGTACCGGACCGGGTTCGGCGCCGCATATCAGACCGGATAGGAGAGCCACGATCACCCCTCCCAAAAGAGGAATTGCATGGTATTGATCAGGATGTCGGTCGCGCATGATGACTCATTCCCGGCGGGTGTTCAGCTTCACGAACAAAAGGCGGTCCGTGCAGGAAACTCGTTTTAATAATCCGGATCGAAAGTTAGGCCCTCTGCTTACTCTTGTCAACGGCATTATCGTCCTCTGGAACAACCCGCCGGATAAACAGAACCGCTTGTGTCTGTATCCCTGTTCTGGTAATGATGGCAAATGGAGATCACCCAACAAGACCGTAGCGCACGTCGACGCCGGGTGGGCATTACGTCCGCATTACTGGCCGGAAATTATGCCGTTTGGCTGGTTGCCAATTTTTGTTTTAAAGAGGGCGGAACAAACACCGCACACGGGCTTTTCTATTTTGTCGTCGGGAATATTTTCGGGATCACCAGCACGATTCTGCTCATGGGTGTCTATGCCCGGATGAATATCAACCTGGCCATGGTTCTGGCCACGAGCGGAACCTTCCTGCTCCAACAAGGAACCTTCTGGTGGGTCTACCACACGCGGCTCACCGGTCTCCAGGTCGCCGGCATTGCCATGGTCGGGATTGGCACCGTTCTGGCCTCCTTGAAAATCGAAAGGGAAACGCCCCAGGGGGCAGTGCCCCGGGAGACGGCGCTATGAACTTGATTCTGTTGCTGATTCTTTTCTGGTCCATGCAGATTTTTGCCAATGTGGCTTTCAAGTGGGGCACTGACGGAACCGGCAGTCGGCGGCGCTGGTGGA
This sequence comes from uncultured bacterium, assembly GCA_903824675.1. GTDB lineage: Bacteria > Verrucomicrobiota > Kiritimatiellia > CAIKKV01 > CAIJXV01 > CAIJXV01. The sequence goes on along the minus strand of CAIJXV010000055.1, from coordinate 49,226 downwards.
CGGGATTCGTGGTCGGGAATGCGGTGGGGGCTCCCAGCATTTATTTCCTGATGAAAATCTACGGACTCATGCCGGCCAATAGCAACCTGGCCGCCGTCCTCGCCGGCAGCGGAGGATTCATCGGTAGTCAACTCCTGCTCGCCCGGTTATTTCATTCGCGATTGACCCTGCTCCAGTGGTGCGGCATCGCGTTGGTGGCCACGGGATCGGCAGTGGCAACCCTGGGAGGACCGACCGCCACGCCCTGACACAGGCCCCCCGGGGACTCGTCACACCCGTTGACGTTGCCAGTGTCCCTTTAAAAACCAAAGCATGATTAATATCCCGTGGGCCATCATGGCCAGCGCATTCGCCCACCAGATTCCGCTCGTGGCCGGATGCCAATGATGGGGTAACCATAACCCCAGCGGAACTTGCAAACCCCACAAGCTCACCACCGTCAGGATCATCGGCATCAGGGTTTCCCCCGCCCCGTTCATGGCGCGCCCCAATACAATTCCCAGGGTGGCAAATACGGCAAAAGGGGTGACAATCCGCAAAAATTTCACACCGACGGCAATGACCGCGGGATCGGAACTGAAAAAGGAGACCAACGGTCCCGCCCAAATCGCCACGGCAATTGAACAGAGGATCATCAGGCCCGCGTCGATTGCCGTTGCCAGCCAGGCCGCCGCCCGGGCCCGGTCGAGTTGGCCGGCTCCCATGTTTTGCCCGACCAAGGTGGCCGCCGCATTTCCAAAGGCAAACGCAGGCATCAATAGAATCATGTGAAACCGCATTCCAATTCCATACGCGGCCAGTGCCACGGTCCCGTATTGCGCCACAATTCGCATAAAAGCCGCCGCCATGAGACCGCGCGACAGCATCTGGCCGGATCCCGGCACCCCGATCCGCAGGATACGCCACGATAGAGCCCAATCCAGTTTCCAATGATGGGCCTGCACTTTTAAGCGGCTCTTTCCGGTTTTCATCAGGTGGATGGAGACCGCACAGGCGACGACTTGCGAAAACACAGTTGCCCAGGCCGCCCCCTCGATGCCCATTTCCGGAAAAGGACCGAACCCGAAAATCAGAAGGGGATCGAGAATCAGGTTCAGGACATTCGCCAGGATCATGCTCCACATCGGCCGGACAGTATCGCCGACCGCCTGTAACGCGGCATTGGCGGTAAACAACAGGAAGACGGAAAAAGAACCCAACAACAGGATCCGCAAATACGGCGCCCCCATACGAACCACCTGGGCATCCGCGCCCAGGAGCCGAAGGACCGGTTCTGAAAACAAACTGCAAACCATACCGGTAATTCCCCCTAAAATCAGGGACAACATCAGGGATTGGCCGGCTGCCCGATTGGCGCCTTCCCCGTCGCCTGCGCCCGTCATGCGCGCGACCATAGCCACGGTTCCCGCCGTTAATCCCATGATCATGGGAAATAAGAGCATAAAGACCGTGGCCGACAACGCCACTCCGGCGACCGCTATCGAACCCAGACGACCCACCCAGAACAGATCGATCAGGCTTTGCGCATTCTGAAGCAATGCGCTCAATAATAAGGGGCCGCTGAGCCGCATCAATCCCTTGATCAGGGAACCGGACGTCAACTCGTAGGCATCTGGCAAGGGCCTCATGGGGAATCCTCTGGATCTTCTGAAGAGCGCGGCTTGGTTATCGATACCGGCCCCCGAATCTTAAAAAACGACAAGCCGGTGATCAGGCCCGACCATATCAACCCCGGCGCCCCCAAAAAACGTTCCGGTAGGTATTCGAAAACAATCCGCTGCGTGGAGGACGAATCCGGTTCACGCACCCAGCGGGCACAGATCGCGGCGGCGAAGGTAAACACGATCCACAGATAAAAGGTCACGCGCAAATCAATCGCCCATCCATGGGACTGGAGCGACGAAACCAGCCAGCCCCCAATCAGCGGCATCGGCGCCGCCACCAGCAATACGAAAATATTATAACAGGCGAATTGGAAGGAGCGCCCATTACTGGAGGTCATCTTATACATCAGGGAAGCGACGGATACCCCCAACGCACTGGTTGCAAATCCCGAAACAAAATTCACCCAAGGCATGAAGCGATAAGCCAGATCCCCACGCCCGGGCGGGATAAAAAACCAAATAAATCCACAGGGAAGCAAGACCCACAGGCTGAAATTCAATACCGGGCGCCCCCCATACCGATCCACCGCCTTGCCCCACATGGGAGCAAAGATCAGGCTGGAAACGGTCGCCACGGCATTCACGCACCCAACTCCGAAAAAACTCATCTTTAAATCCCGAAGGCAATAGGCGTTAACGAACGGATTGGCAATACTCCCCATCGCCAATACCGCATGAACACCAGCCAGGATTAACAACGGGCGATTTTTCCAGGTCGCCTTGAACAATCCCTGCAAAGTGGGCGGGGATTCAGGCGCCAGCCGTTTCCCCGCGACCTGGGGAATATTCAAGGCAGCGGCAATCAGTCCAAAGATGGCCCCAAAGAGGAAGAGAGACGTGAAGGCCAGCAGTCCCTTCATGCGTATGAAATCCAGGAATCGCCCCTCCCCGATCGCAAAAAAAGTCCCTACAATACCACTGAACAGTGCGCACGCTCCGAAAAACGCACCCCGTCGGTTGGCGGGAATCAAATCGCCCACCCAGACCGCGCGGGCATTCCCCGAAAATTGTCCGGCAATGGTCACCAATGCCAGCACCGCCACCAGAATGGCCAAACGATTGGGCGGCGATAAAACTGCGGAAAAAAACGGAAGGGTCGCAATGAATAACCAGCACAAGGGTGTGATGAATCCAAACCACACGGCCAACCGCTTAGGGCTGAAACCCCGCTCAATAATCCAGGCCGCCACCACTTGAAACACCACGAAAAACATCGGAACGGAGGCCATCAACCCCAGCAGAAAATCCGTTGCCCCCAGATCCAGGGCAAATCCGATCAAAAACATCCCCCCGGTGCTGGCGCCGAAAATGGCGGTCAACATCATCTGGACATAGGTCAGACGAACGGCCTGATCAACTTCGACCGGGGTGGGTTCGCTTCCGCTCGCATACGATAACGGGTTCATTCTCAACACTTTCTTACAAACACGGTGTCTTTCGAACCGTTACGCATCGGCTAATTCGCGCACCACCTCGATCGAGGTGGTGGTAATCAGGTCTAACGCGTGGGGTGCCAGTTTGGACCAATGACAGGTGTCGGTTTCATACCCCCCTCGCCGGATCGCCTCGGGCGTCGGAATATATCCCACATAGCCATTGGACATGTGGGCGATCCAGGTAAACGGCGATGGAGACTGTAATTTGATTTTTAATTGGGCTTCGACAAAGGGTTCGCCGGTCAACGCCAGCAACTGCACATCCCCCAACCGCACACCCTGAACTTCGTAATCGAAATGGGAATGCGTCTCCTTGTAACGGGCCAAATCCAGAATGCTGATGGCATAAATCCATTGCCAATCGATCTGATCGTTACCCCGCCCGACCCATATCGGCTCGGGATGGGCTTCCAGCAGGCGTTCGGCGTTACGCACTTTCAGCACATCCAGATCGCGCAAGGGAATGGGTATCCGCCGGACCTGGTGTAATAAAGGACCGTCAACCGGAACCAACCGGCTCATGATTTTTTCCGTGTCGGCCGCCAGGATTGCCCCCATCTCCTGATAGGTCTTCGTCTCCGCCGGAACCAGGGGATTCCGGGGATGCACATTGCCGCAACATCCATTGACCACCAGGGGCACTCCGCCTCCGAGAAGCGGTTTAACGCCCTCACACCAAGCCCCTGACCAGCCCCCGGCGATCGTCAGGGAATCGACGCCATGACAGGGATGGGAAGTGAAATGCAACAGCGCGGCAACGGTGTTCCCCCTCTTGCCCTTGAGCACCAGCACGCCCACCTCGGGATCGGCGGGTCCTTCGATTTGCAATACATTCGAGTCCCCGGCGGCCGCATGCATTTGCGCCGTTCCATCCCGCATGATGGTTCGGCGGTTGAACGCGATGCGACCTTCGATTCCCCGCCCGACCTGGGCAGTGACCGGTTCCAGGCGTCCCAGGGCCTGACCAATCACCGTCAACGCTTTTTCCACGAAACTATCGGTATATTGGGGATCTCCGCCGAGAACCCATTCGAGATCCGGCGTCTTGATCCACTGCCGCCAGAAGGATTCGTCCAGACAGAAACAGTGGCCAACCGACGGAGACGAGTGATTCTGGGTACAATTGACGATTAATTCCTCGGCGGCCAATTGGAATCGAAGCAGGGCTCCTTGCCGAATGGCCAGGGCGAAATCGGTGCGGATGGCCAGGATATCCGAGGAAAAATAGCACACCCGGGAATCCCCCTGTTGGAGGACCAAAGCCTTCGCAAACAAACGCTGTTCGATGATTTTGGCGGGACGGCGCACCCCAATGTTGCCGGCGATCTGGGTGCCCAAGGCAGGTGTAATGTCAATCTCGGCCGCACCGGCCATAAGCAGCTTCTGTTTATTCATGAAACGTCCTTATCCGTGAGTCATTAGCCCTAAGTACTCCCGTCATACGTTCACCAACGTATCAACTGAAACACCAGATTCCTCGACCCCGTCCCTGCTCCACTCGGAATGACAGAAAAAGGAATCCTCCCGAACGAACGGGTTGGATATCAACTCCCTTTCAACCCCTCTTCCCGCCTCCGGCGTTCCATCAGCCAAATTGCCCAGATACAGGCTTCATATAACAGCACCAAGGGGACGGCCAAGACCAGTTGTGAAAAGGGATCCGTCGTCGGGGTCACGATCATCGCCACGATCAACAACACCACCACGGCCACCCGGCGACTCCGCCGCAATTGATCGGATGTGATAATGCCCAGCCGTCCCAGCCCCAGGAGGACCACGGGCAATTCAAAACAAATTCCAAAGGCCGCCATCATGATCAATACAAACCGCACATAGTCGGTCACCCGGAAAAATTCAACGCGAATGCCCATCCATTCGTTAAACCAAAGCATGACGCGCAAAGCCGGCGTCAACATGCCGAAGTAGGCAATCGATGCCCCCATTACAAAAAGAATCACCGCCAGCCCTCCCCCCGCCAGCACCGTCCGCCGTTCGCGGATCGTCAGGGCTGGAAGAATGAAGTTGCCGATCAATCCCACCATGATCGGCAAGGCCAGCAGGAGGCCGCCCCAGATGGCGATCGTCATCGCCAGATTCATTCCCCCCATCACTTCGAACGTCTGCAGAAAGTCGGCCGGCGATCGACCCGCCTTTTCAAGCGGCAACACCAGGACTTTCATAATCCGCGGCGCCTCATGCGCGGCCACCGCCATCCCCACGGCCCAGGCCACCAAGCACCCCAGCAATAAACGGCGGAGATCATCCAGATGGGCCAGGAAGGTCTTGACCGGTCCCCCGTCTTTATCCCACCCGATCATGGGGCGCCTCCGGGGTAGTATCCGCCGGCCCGGGTTGAGCGGGCAATTTCGAAGTGGGGCCCGGCAGATGGTTTTCCGGCGGGTTCAAAACCTGACGCCGAACTTCATCCGAGGCTTCATGAAGCTGGCTCATGAAACGACCGATGCGCCGCGCGAGGTCGGGCAGGCGGTCGGATCCAAAAAGCAAAAGGACGGCGGTCAATACCACCATCAGTTCCATCGGGCCGATAGTGCCCCCCAGGAAAGCGATCTCGATCATCCCGCCCTCCAAACAAAAACCCCGGCGGATTCCCGCCGGGGTCGATCATCCTACCGCCGTCAGCGGTGATTACTTCATCACGGCAAATTCAACCCGGCGATTCATGCGCCAGGCTTCTTCGTCATGCCCCATCTGGATGGGCTTTTCGGCGCCGAAACTGCGGGTCTGCAGGCGGGCCGGCTCGACGCCCAAGGTCACCAGGTAGGCGCGAACGGCCAACGCGCGGCGTTCACCCAACGACATGTTGTATTCAGCGCTCCCGCGTTCGTCACAATTCCCTTCCAGCACCGCCACGCAATCCGCGTTGCTCTTCAGGTATTGGGCAACCGCCTCGGCTTTGGACCGTTCCGGATCAGCCACCTGGGCGCTGTCGAAATCAAAGAGAATGGCCGTCAGATTGGCACTGACCGCCTGACCGCTGGTAAACACATCGGCGCGCGGCGCGAGCGATCCACTCCCAGCAGCCCCACTCCCCTCGGTACCCATGCCATCCAGCGGCTGAACGATCGAGGGTTGGTTGGAATCGAGACTGATGGCTCCAGGCGCGCGTTTCCGGCGGCATCCAGGGAAAACCATCGCCACGGCGCAAATCATAAGCATGGAAACCATCAACCGTTTATTCATCATCATCGTCGACTCCTTGTGTTTCAGTCCATAAACAAAACAAATTACGGGGAACAGGTCGGTGAACGCCAATTACCCACGGGTAGCGCCAACTTTAGGGGAGGATCGCCCATAATGTCAAGCAGGTAGATGGTACTCCGGTATCCTTCAGACCGGGTGCAAAAAATATGCCGGCCATCCGGGGCCCAGGAGGGATCTTCATAATCTGCTCCGTCCTGCGCAATCACCCGGTGCTCCTGAAGCGCCGGGTCGTATACCATCAGCGCAAATCGCCCCCCCTGCCGGCTTGAATAGGCAATCAGATTATTCGCCCCCCAATCCGGGTTTACGTTTTGACTGCCACGGGTGGTCAGCCGCCGGGAACCACCCCCCCGACTAATCAGATATAATTGCGGCGAAGACACCCCGGCCGCATCCGACACGTAAACGATCTGGGATCCATCGGGCGACCAGGAGGGACTCGCCTCGCCCACACTCCGGGTTTGGGTCATCCGCGTCAGGGCGCCGGAAGACAGACTCTTGATGTAGAGTTCGGGGTTCCCATCCTTGGACAGCACCAGCGCCGCATCCTGCCCGTTCGGCGAAATGTCACCCGCCATATTCATCCCGGAATACTGGGCCACCTGATGCGTCTTACCACTCCGGAGATCCAGCAAATAACAATCGGCAAAGCCCCGCCGAAAAGAGGTATAGAGAATCTGATCGCCGCGGGGCCCCCAAGTCGGCGCCAGTACAATCGACCCATCCGAGGTCAGGGGCGACAAGTTGCCCCCATCCGCATCGCAGACAAAGAGTTCCTTGCCCCGGGCGGAGGCGCCGATCAACACCAGCCGGCAGCCGGACATCCCCCGCCGTCCGGTGACCGCCTTTAAGATCGCATCCGACACGCGATGCCCCATCCGCTTGGGATCGGCATTGTCAATGCCCACATTCTGATTGAAGAGGGTCTGGCGCGTTTCGCTGTTTTGGATCACCAAGGGCACCCGCAAACCATTGCCTGCCGCCGCCAAGGTTCCCCCTGCACTATAACCGGCCCCGGTCCGAACCGGAACAACCCAACCGGACCGCCGTAAATCCTCATCCACCGTCCGCAAAAAAACCGTCCCGCCCGATCCACCGGCGCGCAACTCCGTCAGATCGACGGTCAGTTTCGACGCCGTGGTTTTACGGATAATCACATCCTGGGCCATCCCGGAAAAACTCCAGAGACAGACCGCCGCCAGACATCCCGCCGTCATCCATTTCATCATCACAACCACTCCTCAAAAATCAGCGTTCCCCGGTCAACTCAAACACCACCGGCATCCGTCGGTGCTGACGGATGAATTCAGCGGAAAGTCCCGGAATGCGCCGGACCGCCTTCACCGCCCGCAGAACCGATTCATCCATCACCGAATTACCGGAACTCGATGCGAGCCGGCTATCGAGAACCGCCCCATTCAGACCCAGCTCAATATCCACTTTAACCGCCATCCCGTCAATCGGGATTGATGACGGCTGGGTCCAGGCCTGGTAAAAGGTCCGGCGCACAATCTCCAGATATAAATAGTTATCATCCACCTCCGACGTGTGATCTCCGATCTGGGAACCGGCAGCCAATCGTTTCCGAATCTCGGCGGCGGACAATAGTTTCGTCGGCATGCGGGTGGATTTCGAAGACCCATAGGGATTCTTGACCTTCTTGCGGCTGACCTGAATCTTGCCTTTCGAGGTTTTGGACGATGCGTTTGCCCCCGTTTGCGGGGCGGCAACGGTCGTCGTTTTTTTTTGTGACTGGACCTGTTTTTTTGGGGGGGTCTTGGGTGATAACTTGGAGGAGGTCAACGGCATCTCCTCGGGTTCAGGTTCCGGAGCGGAGGATTGGGCTTCCGGTTCAGGATCAGGAGGGATCCATTTATCAGGACTCGTCTCCTCCCCGGATTCATCTCCGGGGGGAACCTCGACCACCAAATCCACCGGCACGATCGGCCGCTCATGTTCCTGTTCGCACCCTGGAATCGACGGAAAGAATATCAGGGCGGCAATCAGCACGCCATGGAATACGGCGACGATCGCCAAGTTTAAAGTGAATCCCGATTTCGATTTCATATCCGGTTTGCCTCGGACTCCGCGCGCTTCCGGCCTCCCGGCACGCGCCGGCGTGCTAACGGCTGTCAGCCTGTGTCACCAATGCCATCCGGGTCAACCGGGCCTTGTAGAGAACTCGCAGAATTTGGGCCACGTGCCCGTACGAAACCCCTTCATCCGCCCGAACCAGAATCACCGTATCGGGCTGGTTGCGGCCCAGGGCCACCATGCGGGTTTCCATTTCAGCGAAGGACGCCAGCAGGTCATTTAAATAAATGCGCCCCTCCCGGTCAATACTGATGGTCTGTTTCTGATTGGCAGGCAATTCCGCCGCCGCGCCTTTGGGCAGTTTCAGGGGAATCCCCTGCTGAACCAGGGGGAATGTGATCACAAAGGTGATGAGCAGCAAAAACGTCAAATCAATCAGAGGGGTCAGATTGATTTCACTGATCGACTGATGCCGGCGGAAAACAGTACGACGAGCCACGATCATTTCTCCTGCTGTTGGGCATCGAGGAAATGACGCGCCAGATCATGCGTAAACTCATCTGAAAAGTTTTCCATCTCCAATCCGAGTTGCTGCATCCGGCCGTTCAACAGGTTGTAGCCGACCAGCGAGGGCAGGGCCACCAACAGACCGACAACGGTGGTCAGCAAAGCGCCTGAAATCCCCGGTGCCACCTCGGACAGGAGTACCGACCCCGTTTGCGCCATCGCCCGAAAGGCGTCCATCACGCCCCACACTGTCCCGAGCAACCCCAGGAAGGGCGCCGCCGTGACCGTCGTCGCCAGGAAACTCATATTGGCTTCCAATTGAACGCTCTGGTCAACCATCGTCCGTTCCGCCACTTTGCAGGCATTGGTATAGTCCACCGAAGTCAACCGCAGGGGCCGGTTCCCGGCCAGGCGAGCGGCAAACAGCTCGGGGGCATCATTGGGGCCCACCAGTTCCCCGGCAACCGCCTGGCACGCCTGCTGGTAAATCCGTGCCAGCGGCCCATTGTAAATCCGTTTTTGCGAAAACAGCATCAAGGGATTAGCCTCGCGCCGGTAGGCGGACAGGAAACGCCGTCCATCGGACATCGCCTGATTGAATTCGCGCATCTTGGTCAACATGACCGACCAGGCTAATACCGAGCCGAGTAACAACAAGAGAACAATCGTCTTACCAAACCCATCCGAGGTTGTGAAGGCATAGACCACGGTCGTGGCCACGCTCGCCAACGGGAAACACATCGGACTTAAAATCATCGCCATTCCTCCTTCTTGCCGTCGGGGGATAAAGTATACCCGCGCGAGCCAACCGTCAAAAGCTTTCCGCTGGTTTTTTGGATCAGGTGGATGGTAAAGTTAACTGCCGCACAAGTTTTCCCTGATCTCCGACCGTTTTCACTCGATGTCGGCCCGCCCTCGGTGGCGGGCGTCTGGTGATGGAGGGGATTGGATCAGCGGACGCCGGGCGCAGAGGCCCGGCCTACAACAACATGAGATCCCTCGACTTCGCCTGCCCTGAGGACCGAAGGACTCGGGATGATAATGGGTAGGGCGAGCTCTTCCAGCCTTCGTCGTCACGCCTTGGCGTGACGGAGTAGGCCCGAGCGAGCCGGAGCTGAATATAAGAGGGCTCACAGCTCGCAGTTATAAAGCGGCATTTCACATTACAATTCTCGTGGTTTTTTGGATTGACCCGCCCCTGAAAAAGAGTATTTTATTACATTTCACAGTTCAAACAGCAAGGAGTGTCGCTATGGCTTTGATTGATTTTGGTGGTACAAAAGAAACCGTGATCACGCGCAAGGAATTCCCCATGTCCAAGGCGCGGAAGGTCTTGAAAAATGAAGTTATCGCCGTCATCGGGTACGGCGTTCAAGGTCCTGCCCAGGCCCTGAACCTCAAGGACAATGGCTTCAAGGTCATCATCGGCCAGGCTCCTGAGTTCAAACGCGACTGGGATCGCGCCATCAAGGATGGCTGGATTCCCGGCAAAACCCTCTTCCCCATCGAGGAAGCCGTCCAACGCGGAACCATCATCCAGATCCTGACCTCTGACGCCGCACAGCGCGTGGTCTGGCCCCGGATCAAGAAAAACCTGAAGCCCGGCGATGCCATCTATTTCTCCCACGGGTTCTCGATCGTCTATCGGGATCAAACCGGCATCATCCCCCCCCGCGATATCGATGTCATCATGGTCGCCCCCAAGGGCTCGGGTACCTCGGTCCGTCGCAACTTCCTTACCGGCGCCGGGATCAATTCCAGCTTCGCCGTCGAGCAGGACGCCACTGGCCGTGCCGCGGAACGTTGCATGGCCGTCGGGATCGGTATCGGCTCCGGCTATTTGTTCCCCACCACCTTCAAGCAGGAAGTGTATAGCGACCTGACCGGCGAACGCGGCGTGCTGATGGGTTGCCTGGCCGGTGTGATGGAAGCCCAGTACGACGTGCTCCGCGCCAACGGTCATTCGCCCAGCGAAGCCTTCAATGAAACCGTCGAGGAACTGACCCAGAGCCTGATCCGCCTGGTCGATGAAAACGGCATGGACTGGATGTTCCGGAATTGCTCCGCCACTGCCCAGCGCGGCGCCCTCGACTGGTGCCCCCGGTTCAAGAAGGCGGCCCTCCCGGTCTTCAAGACCCTGTACAAGGCCGTCAAGTCCGGTGCTGAAACCCGCCGGGTGCTCAAAGTCTGCGGCGCCAAGAATTACCAAAGCATGCTCGAAAAAGAGCTCGGCGCCATTGCCAAATCCGAGATGTGGAGCGCGGGCAAAGCCGTCCGCGCCCTCCGCCCCGCGGGTAGCGGCACACGCGTCATCGCCAAAAACGCCAAGGGCGTCGGCGGCCGCACGGCTAATTGATCACGGCGACAGCTAAGCCAATCCGGGCGGGATCCTAAACGATCCCGCCCTTTTTTTCTTAAAGCCTAAAGTCTAAAAACCTACAGTCGCGTACTCTCCATGAGCCTTCTTAATCTGACCCTGATCGCCATCGGCTTGTCGATGGATGCCTTCGCGGTGGCCGTGGCCAGCGGGTTGGCCATTAAAAATCTCAAGGTCGGCCATGCGCTGCTCATCGCGGCCTTCTTCGGCGGATTTCAGGCCCTCATGCCCACGCTGGGTTGGCTCGCCGGGCTGACCTTCCGCTCTGTTGTTCAGGGGGTCGACCACTGGGTCGCCTTTGTTCTCCTGACCGTCATCGGCGCAAAAATGATCTACGAGGCGCTTAAGTTCGAGAAGGCCGAGAAGCCTGATAACCCCCTCAATGTCCTGGTCTTATTGGTCATGGCCATCGCCACCAGTATCGACGCTCTGGCAGTCGGGATTACCTTCGCCCTGCTCAAAGTCGCCATCGTCTTCTCAGTTCTCTTCATCGGCGCCGTCACCTTCGCGCTCTCCATCCTGGGCGTCTATATCGGCGATTATTGCGGCCACTTCTTCGAAAAGAAAATAGAAATCATCGGTGGGCTAACCCTCATCGGAATCGGCTTAAAAATCCTGATCGAACACCTTTGGTTCCATTAATGGGCTCCCGACGCCGCAGCCCATAGCCTTAGAAGACATCCGGCGAAAAATGACCGGTCGCAAGAATACCAATCAATACCGGGGATTCTGATCCGGGGACTCCGACTTGAATTCTGTATCCCGGAATCCTCAGCCCCAAACCTCTGCGGGCTCTCGGGTCCCATCCAGCGACGATGACTCACGGTCTATTGCAAAATGAAAATCGTGCCCGGAGACGGATTGTATTTGAAGAACACCATGGTGCCGGTCTGCCCAAAGGCGGCCAAGAGAACATTCGTGCCACCCACTACGTTGGTGGACCCCAGGTAGGTCTTGATTTGGGCCTGGGAGACAACCAATTGAGTATTACTACCGGTTGAAAATGCAATCCGGGTCTCTTCGGGTACGCCCGTCACGATGGAAATCCGGCCACCCCCACCCCCTCCGAGGTTGGTATACCCAGAGCCGCCGTTCCCCCCATTGGCGCGCAGCACCGCTGAGGTGCCGCCCACAAAAGTGCCGCCACACATGATAAAAATGGCGCCGCCGGATCCGCCGCCGTTATAGGTTCCGCCATTCTGTCCGTTCGCCGTCAATGTCCCATTCAAAGTCACGGTATCGGTCAGTTCCAGACGAATGGCCCCTCCTCCGTTACCGCCGAATTCATCATAGGTACCGCCACCCCCACTACCCGGTCGAATCGGAATATTCGTCGAGCCATTAGCAGGTCCGCCATTCAATCCGGAACCATGCCCTCCTTGCCCTCCATACCCGCCTCCACCGCCGGAGCCACTGCCGGACCCGCCGCCCACTCCTGGGCCACGATGAGTCTTAAAGCCTATGAAATCGGCATTAAATCCCGTATTCGAGGACACCACCAGGGTGCGGGCCTTGAACAGGGGCGCGCCGCCATTTGTTGGTTGGGCAAAGGGGAAAATCCAGGAGTTTGTGGGTGTCATGGTCAGACTGCCGGCAATGTTGACCAGCGCCCCGTAATCGCGAGTATTGTTGGTCGTTCCGCTGTAGACAAACAATTGCCCGCCATTCATCAGCGTCAGATTGCTGCCAACCGCCATCGTCGACAGCGACGTAGACGCATTGCCTCCCATGGTTAGCATGCTCCCGTCGAGTACGACATTTCCGCCCACCGAGATGACTAGCGAAGTCGTCTGGGATGAGGTGGCGGCATCACAATAGCCGGTGCTTAAAGCGATCCCGCCCAAGGCCAGCCATGCATTATTTTGAAGGGTTAGATTATTCGTTATGGTGAGCCGGAAATCCCCATCCGCAAACGAAAGCGAACGGTTGTTCAACGTCAGGCTATCCATATTCCACGAATTGAAACCCGGAATGTTCAGCCGGAGTCCATTAAACAAGCCCACTCCGTTCGCGAGGAGGGCAGTGTCCGGCAAATATAAGGTGCCCATGCCGGCCGGCAGGGCAACAGACGTATAGTATTCAGAACTCGCAAGAGCGGAGAATTGAACACCTACTGTCCCGGCGAGACTGCCGTAAACAATCGAAATCCTGCCACCCCCACCCGCCGCCGATGGGGAATAGATCCCACCCTTGCCCCCGTTGACCCGGATAACTCCCGTCGTCCCGGAAAACGTGGTGCAACTGATCCAGACCGCCCCACCCGCACCGCCGCCGCCATAGCTGACAGAATCCTGCCCGCTGGCAAAGATATTACCGTTGATCACGGCGTTCCCGGATGCGTTGATCCGCACCGCGCCGCCACCCGCGCCGCCCGTAGCGTCAAAATACCCGCCGCCACTGCCAGGAGCCTCGGGCGCGATGGACGAGTCATTCGTCACTCCACCCGTACCATAACTGTCGCCGCCGCGCCCCCCATGCCCGCCTCCACTGCCGCGGCTACCGGGTGCCGTACCGGCACTGGGTCCCTGTCCGGCCGCATACCCGCGCCCATCCGCCAGAATCTGGCCGCCCGCCTCCAAAATAAAATTGGTGCAGATCAGATAGACCCGATTTGACATGACGTTGTTTGAAAACGCCAACGGCAAGGTGATTGTACCGGTGGGCAGTACGGTTATATTGCTGGCGGTCAGCGACGTGTTCCAGTTCGTGAACATCAGCGTTGCGCCATTGCTCACGGTCACGTAAGCAAACTGCCGGGCGCTGGAAAGAATGCTGGTACCCGATTGGATAATCACCGTGTCGTCAATGCCCGGCATGCCCGAAGGGGTCCAATTCGTCGGACTTTCCCAAACACCAGCTCCAGTCCAGGTCTTTGTAGTACCGCCAAGGACGGCAAAGTTGGCCAGGATATTGGTTCGCACCCGATCCATCGTGACCGTCAGCGGATTATTGGTCTCCTGCCCTGCGGGCACCGCACTGCCTGTCCATTGATCGAACTTATAGCCCGAATCGGCGGTGGCGAGGATGCCGGTTACGACAAAGGCATTGGTGTACCAGTTATTAATCGTGCCCGAGTTGACCGAGCCGTTGGGTCCCGCTGCAATGGCCAGGCTGTATTGATTGGTCCAATACCAATTCAGAATCAGATTTTCAGTCAACTTGAATACCGCCTGGGTCGTGGCCAGGCTGTTGGATAACGCGCCACCGATGGTCCTGAGTTCCCAACCGAGGCAGGCGTGACGGATCCCGTTAGCCTCATCATCCGGACTGTAAACCGTATTGGTCACCCAAGAGTCCTGCCCATAGGTGAATACCGTTCCATAGGCATCAGGGTGTGGATGGCCAAAGGGGCTGGGGAACCCGTTGATCGTCAATGATGAGGAATTGACTGCAACAATCTGAAAGGTCCCGGTCGCGCCGGGAAAGCCACTCACGGTTGGAAGCCCATTCGAGGCAGAGAGTGTCCCCAAAAATCGCGAATCCGTCCGGTAATTGACCAATCCGCTGACCGCTGAACCAACGATCAAGTTGGAGATAGCGGCATCCGATAATCCTACGCCAATTGAGATTCTACCCCCACCTCCTCCACCCGCCGGGGTGCCCCCTTGTCCCAAACTACTTCCTCCAATGGCAGTCACAACCCCTGCGCCGCTGATATTGGTGCAGGTAATGAAAATGCCGCCGCCCGATCCTCCCCCGCCATATCCCCCACCCGACCCGCCCGTCGACATAATCGTACCATTAAGAGTCAGCATGCCCGCATTGATCCGGATTGCCCCTCCACCTGGCTGTGCGATGCCGGTTACATGACCATAGCCTCCCGGACTTCCCGGCGTAAGCGGGGCATTCGACACTCCATAGGTGATCCCGCCAGAAACCCCATTCGATCCGCCGAGCCCGCCATAACCGCCACCCGAGCCACGAGCACCGCCCGTTGTATTGCCCTTCCCCGGACCGTTGCAAACAACCCCATTCCAAGCAAACCCCTTCGCGGTGGCGTCAAAGCCACCCCCTGGTTGAATGATCAGATCTTTTAAATCAAACAAAACCGTCGCCCCATTGGTAGGATGAGATCCAGAAATGATCCAGGAATTGGTCGCGATCGACGTCAACCCGGAAACCCCAACCCGTCCGCCGTAACTCGGGAATAAATTCGTTCGACCGCTCCAGGCGGTCAGATATCCTGCGTTGGTCAAAGTCAAATTCCCCGTGACGTTCAAGATGGAATCCTTGGTCTGGAGACTGCCGCCGATCACCAAGGCACCCCCCGCTATCGTCAGGTTTGATTCAATGGACATTTCCATACGGTTAATCTGGCCTGCTCCTCCGACCGTCATCCCGCCCGCCAAATAGGCACTCCCTCCGATATTGATGATCGGGTTGGTGGCGGTCGCTGTAACGCCGGCCAGGGCTTGCGTTCCACTCAAGGCCACTCCACCCAAGGCAAGACAGGAATTGCTCCAGATCGTCAGGTTATTGGAAACTGTGAGCGTGAAATCACCGTCGCCGAACGACACCATACAGTTGCTGACGACCAGTGAATCGGAGACCCAGGAATTGAAATTGGGAATCACGAGTCGCACCGATTGAAAGGTAGTTAATGGGGAACGCACCAGAGTGGTGTCTGGAAGATAGAGTGTCCCAAATCCTCCCCCCGCATATTTCGTTCCGGGTGCGGCGAAGTATTGCACTCCCACATTCACCGGTGGCACGGCGTAGATAATGGCGATCCGACCACCGCCTCCGCCGGAATTTTGATTGCCATATCCTCCATATCCGCCGCGCGCCCGAATGACCCCGCTCGTTCCGCCACCAAATGTTTTGCAAGTAATAAAGATGGATCCGCCCGCACCACCGCCCGAATATTGTCCACCTCCCTGACCATCGGCAGAAACGGTTCCATTGACGACAATATTGGTCGCCTCGATCCGAATCACTCCTCCGCCATGCCCATTGGTTTCGGTGAGGTATTTGGCTCCGCCACTCCCCGGCAATGTGGGCGCATCTGGCACATCGTTCGTCACGCCACCGGCACTTGTCCCCGTATCCACCCCTTTGCCGCCATGTCCACCGCCGGATGCTGTTCCATTGGCACCATTCCCTTTGCCCGGCCCCTGGCTGGCCCAGTAACCGCCATAATCGGCATTGATAAACCCACCGGCGTCGATCGTTAAATTGGAACACACGAGGTGAATAATGTTGGTCATCGCATTCGTGATGGAAGGACCGGGAAGCCGCATGACTCCCCCGCTGCGAATGATAATATTCGTCGCATTGATCGTTGTCGTCCAGTTAGAGCAGGTCAGATACCGATTCGAAATGATCAGCGCCCCCAGCATATCCGTCGAATTGGTCAGGGAAATATTGGTAATGGTGGACATCGAGGAATCGATGAGGACCACGTCGCCAGTCGTAGGCACGCCTGCTGGCGTCCAGTTCGACCCGACAAACCAATTGCTGTCCGATCCAGCCGTGGCGCTCCAGGTTTTAGTCACCGGCAACAGGCCGACCGAAAAGGTCAGCGCCGGAGTCGCCCATGTATCGCCGATCGAATTGGTGGCATAGTAACGATAGTAATAGGTGGCCCCGATCACCCCGGTCACCCCGCAACTGATCGGCCCCACCGGCGTGCCGTCCGCCAATTGATTCGTGTTGGCCCAGGCGCCAAAGGTCGGCCCGCCATCGGTCGTCCCCCAGAGAAGGAATACCTTGGTGTCGGTCCCCGATCCGGTCGAAGCCAATATACCATTCACGGTTGCCACACCGGACATATCGCTTACCGCTGTGTCATTGGAAACCACCGGCCGGCCGCCATTATCCGAATTGCCATAAGTCACAAAGGCACTGTTTGCCAGACTCAGATAGGCGGCGGACATCCAGTTCGAGCTTCGGTCTACACTCGACACCTGCACTTCATCGATTCGTCCGTCAAACGGATTAATCCACGTTGATCCGGCGTTCCCGATTTGCAATAAACCGCCCAAGGCACTTGCAACGGCATTGGTAACGGCAAAGACTCGGGTGCCATTCACATAAAACACACCCGTGGTTGAACTGCGGGTATAACCGACGTGTTTCCAGGCGCCGCTCGGGAGGGTGTTACTGCTGGTTCGCCAGGCGGTGTCAAAAAAGGAGAGATACCGAACGGTGCCCGTTAGCGCTAAAATAAAATTGTTGTTATTGTAAGCACCGACAATTCCCATGAAGTTGCTCGCATTGGCATCCATATTGATCCACGCGCTAACCGTGTAAGACGTCGCCAAGGCCGGAAAATTATTGGAGGCCGAAAAATAGGCGGTGGGCGTAAAATCGCAGGCATTTCCCCCCATGCCTGGAACCGTCGCAATGGTCCCGGAAACGGCACTGCCGCGTCGATTCGTACTGGAATCGGTCATGGCCGACGTATTGGTCGCCATGTGCCAGACGCCCAGGTAGGCATTAGACCAAGTCGCGCCATTTGTGGCCGAGACCGGCAGAGTTGCGCCTTTGCCCCAAAAGGCCCAAATCGTGGTGGTCGCATCGGTCACCGCCGGCACCTGGACCCAGATGAAGGAATTGCCATTCGTATTCCACGTCTCCACCTCGTAATTCAATGGGGTGCCATTGGTCGTGGTGGAAAAACGCAGATCCCCATAGGGCGGAGTGAGAAAGTCGGCATAGCTGAAACCGGATCCGGCCGGAGTATTGCTCAAGACCACCAGAACGGGAAAATTAGTCAGGGTTTCAGCGACCGCCGGGGGAGTGTAACCCGAGAGGGTGATCGACATCCGCTTATTCCAAGTCGTAAAATTCTCCTGTGCGGTGGCAACCGTGGCACATAGGGAGAACAGGATGAAAAACCACACGAACCATCCGGCACGGATGAAGGATCGAAGGGAACAGTAGTTCATAGTAATGTTTCCTATTAGATTTCCGCCTAATTTGGGTAATAATACACCCAAAACGCCTGCTCAACAAGGTGTAAAACGAACAAAAAACGCGGAGGGGTGTAAGACAAATTTCGGAGAAATAAAAGAAAGCCTCGTTTTTTGTTTGCGCGGAACGATATATCGATAACCCAAGCCCCACTCGCAATGCGCCCCGAAGCCATCCCATAGGTCTGGCTCTACGGGCCTCTGCCTCTCAGTACAGCCGGGCGTATCGCACGGCTTCTCTGGCATATAGGCGCAAGCCGCATCAGAAGACAATTCCCTATTTCTCCGAAATTTGTCTTACACCCACGAACAAAAACGCGTGCGTATCGTCCCCTGATAGGTTAAGAATATGCATTGTTGGCCGTCAGTAACCGCAATGACTATGTTTATTCCAAGGAGACCCGAATGCCCGTCAAATCCTCTCCCCTGACCCTCTTCCACATGGATTTCAATTTCACCTGCCTGCCCGCACCCTATATCCGCGGGTGGCTCAAGAAACTTGCCGGAATGGGTTATACCGGCATCTTGTGGGAACTTGAAGACAAGATCCGCTGGTCGACCTGTCCGGAATGCGTGTGGCCGGAAGCCCTGTCGAAATCGGAGTTTCGGGAAATTCTAGATTTTGCCTCCAGTCTGGGGCTGGAATCCATTCCTCTCCTCCAAACCATCGGGCATGGGGAATACGTGCTTCTCCAGGAAAAATACCATTCTTTCCGCGAACGATCGGATGAACACACTTGCTACTGCACTTCCCGTCCTGAAGTGCGGACCTTCCTTAAGAAATGGATCGAGGAATACCTGGATCTTTTTGGAAACATCCGCTATTTCCATCTCGGCGGCGACGAAGCCTATGCTTTTGCCACCTGCCCAGAGTGTGTCCGCCAGGCCGAAGCGCACAGTCGCAACCAGCTCTATGCCGAACATATCCGGGATCTCGCCGGCCCCATTCTCGCCCGGGGTGTCCGCCCCGGTATCTGGTGCGATATGGTGCTCCATTATCCCGCCGAAATGAATCACATCCCAAAGGATTTCGTTATCTGGGACTGGAATTATTGGAGCTTCGACCAGCCCAATACCCGAACGCGAGTCTGGAACCAGGGGGTCATCAACAAGGATCAACTCACCCCAAAAATCCGGGCCGCCTACCCCTCCATTGTCGACGCCGCCGGTGATCTCGTTCCTTTCTATACCGCCGATTTTCTCAAGAACGCGGGATTCGACGTCATCCTCTGCTCCTCCGCCCGCTCGCATGGCGATAGTGTGTTCTGTCCCGATTTCGAAGTTCATTATCAAAATGTGGCGGGAGTTGCGCGTAAAACGGCCCGGGCGGGGTTGCTCGGTCAGTGTGTGACCAGTTGGGCTGTCCGGCTGAATCCGATGGAAACCCAGGACTTGATTCTGCGACTGGCACCCCAAGCCCTCCGCCATCCGGAAAAACCGGTCCCCACCCTGCTAGCCGAAATCGGATCCGACCTCTTCGGAATCGATCCAGCCCCTTTCATCCAGGCGACTTTGGCGCTGGGCAAAGGATTCGCAGGCGCAGGCTCCGGCACCACGGGCATCCAGTGGTCGCGGGGGAAAGACTCTCTCCCGGCGCCCCCGAACTATATCGCCCAGCGAATCACCACCCTGGAACACGAGAACCCGGCTGAGCTCGCCGACCTGCGCGAGCAACACCGTCAGATCGCCCGATCATTTCCTCCCGCTCTGGCCGAACTCGCCGCATTCCTCCAAACCGCTCCCCGGGGGTTTGAATACATCGAACCCTGGCTATCCGCGGGCTATTTCCAAGTCCAACACGCGTGGTTGGCCGGCCTGATTTTCAACGGCCAGGCCAATCCATCCCTGATTCCCTGGGCGCAACATCTGAAGCGGCGCTACGCCGACTGGCTGGCCTGTAGTGAGACCCCCTCAAGCGCAGCCAAGAACGCCGGGTTGGTCTATGATTGTCTGATTGAATTCTGCGCGACACAGAAATAAGGGCCCCCGCTGTCCCTTCAGGTATTTCGCGAATTCCGTAGTTGCAGAGTTCCTGAATTACTTGCGGAAGGTCCAGAAGCGCAGGAAGATGAAGCTGAAAATACCGGTCACGACCTCGGCCGGGATCTTGGCGTGCAAGGGTCCCCAATGACACTGGCGGGTAAAAAGCCAGATCAGGCTTTCGGATAGCGTATAGGCGGCCAACCAGACCAGGCAAAACCGGAGAAACTCCGATGAGGTTCCCCGCAATTCGCGCCGGTTAAACGTCCACAGTTTGTTTACGGTAAAACTGAAAAGCCCCCCACAAGGCCGGCTGATCAAGTTGGCAAACACCGGATCCATCCCCGCCCCATGGGTCAGAAGAGCGTAGAGCCCCAGATCGGTAATCGCGCTCCCGACGCCCACAGTCAGATAGCGACGCAAGGTCTGCAGCAGGCTGATCACGGTCGAGCGATCAGGCATGGCGACCTCGCGGGAGATCGGCAGACGGGCTCGCACTGCGGCTTCGGCCATACAGAAGGGTCCTTACGTTTTGTACGCCCCCGCGGGTGGGCAGAATGGCCTCGTAGTCAGCGACCGGCCGGAATCCCATGCGTTCAAAAAACGCGCAGCCGGCCGGGTTATCCGCCCGCACCGCAGCCTGCACGCCGGGGATCTGCCGGGCCTCCATTCGCGCCCCAAAAACCTGCATGAGCCGTTCGCCAATCTGCTGGCCGCGAAACCCGGGTAGAAGATTGATGTGCAGATGGGCCGGATAACCGTCCAGAGAAACGTGCCGACGCTGGGCATATTTCCGAAGATTACGGCGAAGAACCGCCAACATCCGCCACGTCTCCCGCCGACCCAGGGCGCCGTGCAGGAGGGCCCGACCAATCGCGGGCGGCGCAACCCGCCAAACCATGATGCGGTGGTGACGATGCGAGTTCACCGCGGCTGTAAGGTAGCCGATGACGGTTCCGTCGGCTTCCGCAACCCAGCTGGTTTCAGGCTCAAAATCGGTAGAGTAACGAGTGACCAGATCGGCAATCAATTCGCGGTCGGAATAGAGATTTTCGACGGGCTGACCCCGGTCTGCCGTTTCGCAGGCGATGTGGCGCACCGCCGGGCGGTCAGCCGATCGGTACGGACGGATGGTAATCGGGTTCGTCATGCGCCTTTGGGAACCGCGGCGGCCAGGCGCCGCTGCTTGCGAACCTCACCCTCCGCAAAATGGCGCCGGGCCTCCTCGTCGGCGAGCAACAGGCGTGGAACGCGCACCGGTCGATGGAATTCATCCAGCGCCACATAGACAAAATAGGCGCGATTGGTGAGCACCCGTTCGCCGGTGAGCAGATGTTCGGTCTCCACTTGCAACTCGACCTCAATGCTGGTATTGCCGACCCAGGTGATGCGGCCATGCACCAATACCAACCGCCCCAGCAATACGGGCTGAAGAAAGTTCACGCTATCCACGGTGACGGTCACCGCCGGACGGCGGGCGTGGCGGGTCGCGATGATCCCGCCACATTCGTCGCAGAGTTTAAGGACTACACCGCCATGCACGTTGCCCAGGCTGTTGGAGTGCTCAGGCTGCATCAGTTGGGTCAGGGTTAATGCGGTTTCATGCGGGCTACGGGGCGCCAAGGGGTCAACATTCATAAGCCGGTCTCCAATTCCTTGCGAAAATGTTGCCTGAACAGGGCCCTAAACACAAGCCCGTTATTCGCGCCAGTCCCTCATCGGGTATAAGACAAATTTCGGAGAAATAAAAGAAAGGCTCGTTTTTTGTTTGCGCGGAACGATATATCGATAAACCAAGCCCCACTCCCAATGCGCCCCGAAGCCATCCCATAGGTCTGGCTCTACGGGCCTCTGCCTCTCAGTACAGCCGGGCGTATCGCACGGCTTCTCTGGCATATAGGCGCAAGCCGCATCAGAAGACGATTCCCTATTTCTCCGGAATTTGTCTTACACCCCCCCTCATCCCCCGCCGGGCAGTTGAAAATTGCGCAACGGAGATAAGACCCAGGTCGTCAGGCGGGCCGGGGACTGAATGAGAAGGATGCGCAGAAATTCTTCGGTGGACATGGCCCGGGGTTCATCGAGTCGGCGGCGTAAAAATTGAGCGGCCAGCGTGCCGCTGATCACCAGCGCATAAAAGAGACTGTAGGGTGTCCAGGTCCATCCGGGCAAAAAAGCAAAACCACCCCCGAGATGGCGGGTCAGGCCGTCCAGCGTGAAACCCCAGACAATGGGCATCAACCCCATCGTGAGGCTGACGGCCACACTGGAGATGGCAAAGAAATGGCTGCGTCCCATCACGGGCGTCAACGCCATTAACAAACGGGTGCTGGAGAGGCCGAGAATCGTGTAACCGGCGGCACCGATGGGAACGAGCAGTAACAGGACCCAGGTATCGCCGGGGAGCAGCCCTGCGGCGATCAGCATCCAGACTGTCTGGGAAATCAGGATCAAGGCGCTGGAGAACGCCATGAGGGGGCGGCTGCCGGTGCGGTCAATGACCGGACCGATCAATCGCGAGACCAGGGCGCAAATAATACTGGCATAGGCCGAAAGCCCCAGGATCAGGCTTCCGGACGCATGCAAACCGTCCTTCATGAACGGCACCCAGATGACGCCCAGTGAGGAAACGAAAAAGTTGAATCCCACCGTGTAGAGGACATATTTCCGAAAAGGCGGAAAGAGGAGCATCTCTTTCCAAGGCGGACGGAGTCGATTTTCGCGCGGTTTGACACACTGAACATCGGGAATCCGGCGTAAAAACACCACGCTGACCAGCGCGGAAAGGTAACTGAACAGAAAGAGGGCGGCAAACGTGCGGGTTGTGGGAAAGATGCCAACCCAGGCACTGGATACCAGCATGGTGCCGGTCAGGGCCAGGTTCATGCACATGACATCGCGGGAAATGAAGGTGCCGCGGAGGGGCTCGGGAATGAGTTGCGTCATCCACGGCATCAACCCGCAAACCGAAACCCCCCGGGCCGCCGCAAAACAGGCCAGCATCAAAAGGGTCAGTGAAATCCGGAGAGTGGGAGATACATGGTCCGGCAGCAGGGCGACAATGGCAATGCCGAGGATGAAGATACTGCGGGATGCCCAACCCCGGACGACGAAGTTCTTATACCCGACTTTTTCCACAAAATTGGCCGCCGGTATCTGGAGCGCCGCAAACAGCGGGGTCATGGCGACCATCACGCCCAGGGTTGTCGCCGAGGCATCCATGCTCTTGAGAAACAGGAGCATGGGAGTGCCCAGGATGAAGGACCAGGATGACGAATTAAAAATCTGAAACAGATAGGCATTGGTCACACCGCGTGGCATAACCGGCGCCGGAGCAGATGAATTCATCAGGTCATTTAACCCCAAATGACCCGAAATAACAATTTGCTTTTCACCCGGCACTGCAAAAGCGACGCATCTGCGATTCGGTGCACAGAAACCGCCTAAAGGTCGTTTACACCAACCGTTTTCAATCGATGTCGGCCCGCCCTTCTGTGGCGGGCGTCGGGAGATGGAGCGAGCTGGATCAGCGGACCCCAGCCCCATCCGGAGGAGACGAACCTCTCCGGGTCTGGTATTGGGGTAACGGGAACATCAAGCCGGCGGATGACTGCGCCGAAGCCGTTCCGTGCAGGTATCGCCGGATCCCTGCCGGACCGCGGTAAACATACCCGCCGTCAGCATTTGAATTAATTCCTTCTCATCGCGCGGACGCTGATCGAGAAGGTTGTAGTGTTTACCCAACGACTGGACCGCATGCGCATCCGAATTACACAGCGGAGGCAGATCCCAAAGTTGGGCTAACTCAATAATGCGACCTGCGGCGGCAAGCGGGGTATTACAGGAATAGACTTCCAGCGCGTCCGGGGGGAATTGCTTCAAAGGCAACTGGATCTCCGGACAATACCGAAAGGGGTGCGCGAGCGCGAGAAACCCGTCGCGCTCCCGGACATACGCATGCAAATCGGGATACGTCCAGAGAGATGCCTCAAGTGCCGGATCCTGAATGCCCAGCACCAGGAGATCTTCGCCCTCGATCGTGATTTCGATGCCGCCTAAGATGCAAAAAGGGGCATACGTGTCATTCAGTTGTGCCAGAATCTCAGCTGGAAATAAACGACGGTGATCGGTAAATACAATGGCATCCAAGCCGACCTCAATCGCCGCATTAATTTGTGCTATCGCCGAGGCTTTACCACACGGAGATCGTTCCAGGGAGTGAACGTGCAGGTCAATTTTCATGGACAGGTCCAGAGCTGCGGGGGCATCTGCGAGACTTAGCGGCGAAGGGTTTTGTTGCCGATCACAGATCGTCCGGCAGATCCAGTCCGGCGGAAGCCGATCCGCCACCGGAACCGGATGCAACCCCGGCTTTCTTGCGGTCTTTCAAGAACGCTTGCACAAACGGCTCAATTTCCCCGTCGAGAACCGCCTGGACATTCGAAGTCTGCTCGCCCGTCCGGTGATCCTTGACCATCGTGTAGGGTTGTAAAACATAGGACCGGATCTGACTGCCCCAGGCGATTTCTCCCTTGTTGCCGTAAAACCGCTCCATCTCCTGGCGCTTTTGGTCTTGTTGCAGTTCGTAGAGCCGCGACGTCAACATCCTCATCGCCTTGGCCCGATTATTGTGCTGGGAACGCTCGGCCTGACAGGACACCACGATGCCCGTTGGCAAATGGGTGAGCCGGATCGCCGAATCAGTCTTATTGACATGCTGTCCCCCCGCCCCACTCGAC
This sequence comes from uncultured bacterium, assembly GCA_903824675.1. GTDB lineage: Bacteria > Verrucomicrobiota > Kiritimatiellia > CAIKKV01 > CAIJXV01 > CAIJXV01. Next base: position 24,353 of record CAIJXV010000055.1, on the reverse strand, counting down.
CGGAAGGTATCAACCCGTAAATCTTTTTCATCGATCTCCACTTCAACATCTTCCGTCAACTCGGCCACCAAGTCCAGCGAGGCAAATGACGTATGGCGGCGTTTGTTGGAATCAAAGGGGCTGATCCGAACGAGACGATGCACACCCCGCTCGGATTTCAAATGGCCGTAAGCATAGGGACCGGTGACGAGGAACTGGGCGCTTTTCACACCTGCTTCGTCGCCCGGCTGCAGGTCAAGCATCTCCACTTCAAATCCCTGTCGTTCGCAATACCGCCGGAACAGGCGCAACAACATGCTCGCCCAATCACAGGATTCCGTCCCCCCCGCCCCGGCATGCAACGTCACGAATGCGTTATTGAAATCGAAGCGCTCGCTGAGCAGGGATTGCAATTCGAGCTTTTCAAAAAGCGCTTGCGCCCTCGTCAGATCCTGCTCGATTTCAGCGGCGACCTGGGCCCGGATGGTTGGGTTTTCCTCAACCTCCGCGAGTTCCAGCAAGACTTGGGTATCCTCGATCACCCCGTGGAGTTGGTCAAAGGGTTCCAAAACCTGTTTCTGCTGGGTGACTTCGGCCAAAATCGCCTTGGCGGCATTTTGATCATTCCAGAATCCGGGAGCCGAGGTGCGGTGTTCGAGATCGGTTAATTTACGGCGGCGGTTTTCGACGTCAAAGATAACCTCGCATTTCCGCGAGGTGGTCGAGGAGCCGGTCGGTCTGGCGTTTTGAATCCTCAATCATCCTGTGTTTCCATTCCGGAATCCGGCGACCTCGCTACCGGGGCCGTTAAGGCGTCCGGATATTGCCGCCGGGGGTTATTTTTCAAGTGGCGAAGTTGTACCTTTTCGGCGCCACACAATCAAGGCCAGAAGTACCCCCACCCCCACCGCTATCCCGCAGGGAAGGGCCAACACCCAATCCCCCCATCGGGTATACAAGGTCTGAGGCTGGTCGAGGGGTGGAAATTCCACGCCCGAAACCAGGGTTGCTTCCACCGGCACCCCATTCGACCCCTCGGCAATCTGAGCATAAATCCGGCCCGACCGGTCGATGAAACAACTGACGCCGGTATTGGCCGCACGCACGACCGGCACCCGGTTTTCCACTGCCCGCAGGACACTATGGCTCAAGTGCTGAACCGATGCCGCGGTCCCGTCAAACCACGCGTCATTCGTCAGGTTGATCAACAGGTGGGCGCCGTTGCGGACAAATTTCCGGACCAGGTGGGGAAATACATCCTCAAAGCAGATCATGGTTGAAAAAGTACGCCCCCCATCCATTTCGAAAACCAAGGGACGGCGACCCGGCGCACAACTCCACCCCAGCGGCGAGAGATCGCCCAGCTTGGGGAACCACTGTTCCAGGGGGATATACTCACCGAAAGGTACCAGGTGTTGCTTGGCATAGGCGGCCTGAAGACCATCGGTCGCATTGACCAGCACGGCGGCATTATAGAGTTGAGGTCGGGGTTCGCGCCCTTCCAACACCATCGCGCCGATCAGTAGCGAGCTATCCGGGGTCAACAGTTTCCCCACCCGTTGCCAGGCGGGCGTGGCATTGGTATCTTGAGCCCAGTTCTGCAACGGTTCAGGCATGGCGGTTTCGGGCCAAACCACCAGGTCAGGGCTGAGCGGCACGACGTCCCGAGTCAGGCGGTCGAGCCGATCCAAAATCTTCTCTTCATCCGCCGGCTCCCATTTTTTCAACTGGGGAATGGCGGGTTGAATCACGGCCACCCGAAACTGGAATTGGCGGCTGGTCTGCTGGCGGATCAATCGGGGCCCGACCTGAAAAACACAAAACAGAACCAGCGCCACCGACAGGAACAACTCGATATGCGGCCGGTATCGCCGATCTTTTCCCGGAGGGAGATAGCGATCGAGGGTCAGAGCCAGTCCTGCATTCATCAAGGCCACCAGCGCCGAAATCGCATACACACCGCCATATTCCGCGATCTGAATCACCCCCAGCTGGCGGTATTGGCTGACGCCCAGCGGATTCCAGGGGAACCCTGAAAACAGGATCGCGCGCAGGTATTCCCAGCCCACCCATACCAGCGGGATCAACAGGGTCAACAGCGTCGACGCCCACAACCGCTTCCTATCCAACAAACCGGCCAGGCGTCGCACCATCCAGGCAAAACCGCCCAAATACAGCGCCAGGCAGGCCGACAAGGCAACCCAAGCAAAGATATACAAAACAAGCGGAACGGGCGAGGTGTCGCCCAATTTCAATAACCAGCGGAGCGTGCCCAGCCAAAAAACGAAACCGGTCAACCAACCGGCCCGAAAGGCCCAGCCCGACGAAACCCGCAAAACCACCAGGAGCAAGGGAACCAGCGCCATCCAGGCCAGACTCACCCGTCCGTAGGGCGGGAAGATCGCCACCAATAACAAACCACTGGCCACCACCGCCAGGCAACCGACCCAAAACAACCAGGATTTCATGAGGTCCCAACGCATCAAATCACTCCAGCACCACAGCATTTTTTATACTTCTTGCCACTCCTGCAGGGGCAGACATCATTGCGTCCGACCTTGGCCGTCTCCCGTTGAATAGGGCGGGCAGCGGCCTTCAAGGCATCGGCCACGGCCGCTTGGGCGGGATCGGGCGGCGGAGCCGACGCATCCGCAACCGGCGCTGCACCCCGTCCAAACAACGCCACCTCGTCATGCACCAGCCGTTGTTGAACCGGTCGGACATACCGTTCGGCGGACGCCGCCGTGGTCGAGGATCGGAACAGGCGGCTGGCGATCTCCTGGTAAATGGTCCCCATCAGGGTTCCGAACATTTCGAACGCCTCGCGTTTGTATTCAACGAGCGGATCCCGCTGACCGTAAGCGCGCAAACCCACCCCCTGGCGCAAACCATCCATGCTCCGCAAATACTCCTGCCATTGCGAATCGATGCATTGCAAAATCACGAACCGTTCCATCGAATCCACGGTGCCTGGATTTTCAAGCTGCAATTTCAGCTCATAGGCGTCCTTGACGCTCTGGAAGACCCGATCCACCACCGGCGCATAATTGTGCTTCTCGATCTGGATATCCTGCTCTTTCAACCCAATCGGGAAGGAGGACCGGATCCAATCCGTGAAGGCCAGAATCCCGTCAGGCTTCCCGTCGGCCAGCATCTCCTCGGCCCGCCCGTTAATCGTCTCGAATAAAATGTCGTACACCTTTTCCCGCACCCGCTCAGCCCGCACGATGTCGCCGCGTAATCCATAAACAATTTCCCGCTGTTTATTCATCACATCGTCGTATTCAAGGGTGCGCTTCCGGATTGAAAAATTCTGTTGTTCCACCCGGCGCTGGGCGGTTTCGATCGACCGGTTCAAAAACCGGTGTTCCAACACCTCACCCTCCTCCAACCCGAACCGCTCCATCACCCGGGCAATCCGATCCGACCCGAACAACCGCATCAGGTCGTCTTCGAGCGACACATAGAACCGGGAGGAACCCGGGTCGCCCTGCCGGGCGCAACGCCCGCGCAACTGGCGGTCGATCCGGCGCGACTCGTGTCGTTAGGTGCCGATCACATGTAAACCGCAAGGCTTATCCAAAAGCGTCTGGCGCACGGTTTTTCCGTCCACTTTGTCATCCAGGCGGGTTCCCGAAAGAATCATCTCGCGCGGGAGGTGGATGACGCCTTCCCCCAGTTTGATATCGGTACCGCGCCCGGCCATGTTGGTGGCAATCGTCACGGCCCCTGCCTGTCCCGCGCGGGCGACAATATCCGCCTCCCGCTCATGGTGCTTGGCGTTCAGGACGTTGTGTGGAATCTTGACCCGATTCAACATGCGGCTTAACAATTCCGAGGTTTCCACCGAAATGGTGCCGACCAGGACCGGCTGGCCACGAGTATGACAATCCATAATCTCATCGATGATGGCCTTGAATTTCTCCCGGTGCGTCTTGTAGACCAGGTCGTTGCAATCCACCCGGCGCACCGGGCGATTGGTGGGCATGACCACCACATCCAGCTTGTAGATCTGGTGGAATTCGTCCGCCTCGGTCTCCGCCGTACCGGTCATCCCGGCCAGTTTCTTATACATCCGGAAGTAGTTCTGAATCGTGATCGTCGCCAGGGTCTGTGTTTCCTGCTCGATCTTGACGCCTTCCTTGGCCTCAACGGCCTGGTGCAACCCATCGCTCCAGCGCCGGCCGGGCAGAATGCGCCCGGTGTATTCGTCGACAATCAAAACCTGATTATCCTGGACCACATACTCTACGTCCCGCTCGTAAATGCAGTAGGCGCGGATTAATTGGTCGACATTGTGAATGCGTTCGCTCCGCTCGAAAAACTTATCCTGCAACTCCTGACGCTTCACCACCCGCTCGGCATCGCTCAAACCCGGTGTCGCCTCCAAGTCGCCGATCATCGATACCAGATCCGGCAAAACAAACATCTCGGGATCGTCGGGATTCAATTCGGCGCACCCCTTCTCCGTCAGGTTGGCGTCGTGTCCCTTTTCGTCGATATTAAAGAACAGCTCTTCCCGCAACTCACGCGCCTGTTCCTTGCGCATGTCCGTCAGCATGATGTTATCGACCTTCTCGATCAGTTTGCGGACCACCGGATCCTCCATCAGGTGCATCAACTGCTTGTTCTTCGGCATCCCGTGCCGCACCTGGTAGAGGCGGTACATCGCCTCCTCCTCATTGCCTTTTTCCAATAGATTTTTGACGTCGGTAATCAACCCGTTGCACTGCTCCATCTGGCGACGGACCAAGCGCTCCACCGGGGCCTTCAGCCCGGCATACTGGTGGGTCGATATCGGAACCGGGCCGGAAATGATCAGCGGAGTCCGAGCCTCGTCGATCAGAATGCTGTCGATTTCATCGACGATGGCAAAATAATGCCCGCGTTGGACCTGTTCTTCAGACCGCCAGGCCATGCCGTTGTCGCGCAAATAATCGAAACCGAATTCGCTGTTGGTCCCATAGGTAATATCGCAGGCATACTGCTGCCGCCGTTCGGTCGACCCCATTGAGTTCTGGATACACCCCACGGTCAACCCGAGATACGTCAGTAAGTGACCCATCCACTGGGCATCACGACGGGCCAGGTAGTCATTGACGGTGACGAGGTGGACATTTTCACCGCTCAACGCATTCAAATAGAGCGGCAGCGTTGCCACCAACGTCTTGCCTTCGCCGGTCGCCATCTCCGCGATCTTGCCCTGGTGCAAAACCATTCCGCCCATCAATTGGACATCGAACGGCACCATTTCCCAGGACAGTTCATGGCCGCAAACCTGGGCTTTCGTTCCCTGCAGGCGACGGCAGGCATTCTTCACCACGGCAAAGGCCTCCACCATCAGGTCGTCCAAGGTCTCGCCCTGTTTCAGTCGCGCCCGGAATTCGCCGGTTTTGGCCTTCAACTGCTCCTCGGAAAGCGCCTGCAACGAACGTTCGGCTTCGTTGATTTTTGCGACGAACGGACGGATCACCTTGATGTCACGTTCGTTTTTAGAACCGAATATTTTATTCAACAGCCATTGCATAATCGTAAACTCCCTTGGCCGTTCCCAGCCAATCCAACCATCTTAACAACCGGGCTGACTTTGGCGAGGCCAAAGTCCACCCGCTTGTGAATCAAACTAGTGGCAAACCGCAAGAGGTTACTCATAAATGCATTATGACACAAACAACTTTTCACCCAAGTTGCTGGATAGGAACTTGACATTGCCCACCATAGATATCAGACTAGACTGACTAGTTTAAAGGGAAATACTATGGCAAGTTGGGCACTGCAGGATGCAAAAGGACATTTCAGTGAGGTGGTCGAGCGCGCACGGCGGGACGGTCCACAAATTGTGACCCGTCATGGGGAGGAGGCCGTCGTGATCGTGTCCGCCGAACAGTTTCGGCAACTGACACGGCGCGGCGGGGCGGATGACTTGGTGGGTTTCTTTGCCCACTCACCCCTGGCCGAACTGAAACCCGAATGGCTGACGCGGGACCGCGACAAAGGGCGTGAGGTGGCCTTGTGAAGTACCTGCTGGATACCTGTGTTGTTTCAGAACTTGTCCGCCCCAAACCGGATCCATCTGTGGTCTCCTGGGTGCAAGCCCAGCAGGAAGAACACCTTTTCCTGAGCGTGCTGACACTGGGTGAATTGCGGAAAGGAATTCAACGCCTGCCCGATGGGCATAAGCAAGTCAGCCTCGAAAATTGGCTGGACCGTGATCTTAAGTTGCGGTTTGCGGGACGATGGCTGACCGTGAACGAAGACGTCGCCGAACGCTGGGGGCTGGTGACGGGGAATGCCGCCAAGCGCGGGGTGAGCATCCCTGTTCTCGACGGACTGATTGCCGCCACAGCCCTGATGCACGGCATGACGGTCGTCACGCGCAACACGGCCGACATCCACTCGACGGGTGTCCTGTTCCTGAATCCGTGGGAAGCCGGATGACGCCCCCTTTCACGCTGGACGGACCGCTATGCGGCTCTTAAAGTACCGCATGTCTTGGAAATCCACCTACCTCGGGCCACGCTTCCTCTGGGCTGTTGCGCTCCTGGCCTTCACCGCGCTTCTCTGCCTGCCGGCCCTCCTTCCCGGTCATTTCCTCTTTCGCTGGGACACCCTTGTCTACAACTGGCCCATGGCCCTCGAGATCCGGGGTCAATGGTTGGCGGGCCATATCCCTTTCTGGTCCGACGCCTTCCAATGCGGTGTTCCCCTGCTGGCCAATCCCAATGCCGGCGTCCTTTACCCCCCGGCTCTGCTGATCCATTTACTCCCCTTCCCTTGGGGCTATCAACTCTTCCTCGTGTTTCACGTTCTATTCGCCGGCGTCGGCCTCTTCCTCTGTCTACGCGTCTTCCGGGTCCACCCGGCCGCCGCACTCGTCGGAGCCCTCGCCTACGCCTTCGGAGGCTATGCGCATAGCATGTGGGATACCCATAATTTTATAGCCCTCCCCTGGATCCCACTCGCCTTCGCCGCGCTCTTCTCCTCCGCACAACGCTCCTGGCTTCCTCCCGCCCTCCTCACCGCCCTCGCTGTCTCCCTCCTCATTCTGGGCGGCGACATCCAGACCGCCCTGATCTGGTGGCCCGTCGCCGCGCTCTGGGCCGCCACCCGGCCCGACCGCCGCCTCCGACTCTCCATCCTGGCCATCGCCGCCGTATTCTGCCTCCTCTGGACGGCCCCCCAATGGCTCACCACTCTCTGTTATTTCCCTGAAAGCCTACGGGCTTCGGGATTGGGCGATGCGCTGACCCGTTCGCTTCATCCCGGACGCCTGCTCGAATTCTTCATCCCCCACGCTTTCGGTGGACGCGATCTATGGTGGGGCCATCTCCTGAACGGATCCCAGGCGCCTTTTGAGCAACCGTGGACGGCCTCGCTCCACTTCGGCCTGATCGCCCTTTGGTGGGCCGGCTGGAACACACTGCGCCGCCGAAATGATTTCCGGGCGGGCGCACCGTTCGCGTTCGCCGTTGGATTTCTCATCCTGAGCTTGGGGCGCCATTGCCCCGGCCTCGAATATCTCACCCGCCTTCCCCTAATCGGCAGTTTTCGATACCCCGAAAAGCATCTGCTCTGGGTCCTCTTCTTTGGTGTCATCCTCGCCGGATTCGGCGCCCAGCGGCGTTGGGCGGCAGGACGGGCACCCGTCTTCCGGGCTCGTTTCAACCCTTTCCAGATCCGCCTGACCGTCCTCCTCCTGGCCGCCGAAATCGCAATCCTGCTCATTCTCGCCGGAACGGTCGCCCGCTATTTCCCCCCCGCATCATTTCACTTCGTGTCACTCCGTGCCCTCATGTCCCTAATTCCCTGGATCGGGTTGGCCGCCATTCTTTTCCTATTTCGCAAACGTCCAGCCAGTTCCTCCGCCGCCCTCGTCATCCTCCTCGCCACCGAATTGGCACTGGCCTGGTTCATCGAAAAACCGCTGACCACCGCGTTTCGCCCCCTCGATCCCCCCCTCGTCGCCCAAACGCTCCAAGCCTTGAAAACGCCTGAAGCCCGCTATCTCACGGATCCCGACCTGATCAAAGCGCCCCTCCCCTCCTTCTTCCAAAGTTTACGTCCCAGCGAAAAGGATGCCGTTCTCTATCGCGAACTGCTGGGATTCAATGCCCCCCGTCTTTGGAATATCCCCACCGCCGGTGGATTCTCGCCATTGGCCGTCGCTTCTTTTGAAAAATTTAAAAACTCGCCGCGCACCATCCCTCTTTCCTCTGAACGATCGCTCCCCGCTTTTTGCCGCGAAGCCGCGGTCGAGTGGCTCCTGACCGAAAAAATACGCGTCGAACTTTTCACGCAGGCAGGACTGAACCCGGAAATCGCCCGAAATTGGGGCGCCGATGGAGAACTCACACTGCTCCGCCTGCACCCGCGCCCCCTCTGTGAAGCCAATCCTCCGGGATTCACGACCTCCGTCTCCTTCTGTAAAATCAACCCCCACCGGGCTTTCATCCGGGTTCCGGACGGAGTCGAAAGCCTGCTGATCCGCCAGACTTTCATCCGCGGCTGGTCAGCCCTCGATGACCGCGGCCGACCACAAACCGTGTGCGCGGGGGAAGGGCCTTGGACAAAAATTCTCGTTTCGCCCGGAGCCCGCGCAATCGACCTGACCTACCACCCCCCGGGCTGGGATGCCGGACTGGGCCTGTGTGCACTGGGGTGTTTCCTGGCGGCCGGATGGGCCGGGGCGACCACCCTCCGCACCCACCCCCATCACCCTCGCCCGCCCAACGCGAAAGCCTGACCTGATATGTGGATTTTGTACGGCATCATTTCAGCTCTCTTTCTAGGCATTTACGACATCAGTAAAAAGGCGGCGCTCAATCGCAATGCCGTGTTTCCCGTCCTGCTGATTTCCACCCTTTTCGGAGCCTTGCCCTGGATTCCCCTGGTGCTTATTTCCCGGATTCAACCGGAATGGCTGGCCGCCACCCCGTTCTTTTCGCCCCCGATGTCGCCGATCGAGCATGGTTTGATTTTTCTCAAATCCCTGATCGTCTCACTCTCCTGGGTATTCGTCTATTTCGGGATGAAACATCTGCCGATTTCCATCGCCTCCCCCATCCGCGCCTCGGCGCCGCTCTGGACCTTGCTGGGTGCCGTCACGCTGATGGGGGAAATGCCGTCCCTCCCCCAATGGGCGGGACTGGCCCTGACGCTGGGCGGCTATTTCATCCTGTCACTGGCCGGTCAGCGTGAAGGAATTTTTTTTCACCGCGACCGTTGGGTCGGCGCAATGGCCATCGGCACCCTGCTCGGCGCCATCAGTGCCTTGTATGACAAATTTCTGCTCCACCGTTATCCGACCGGTATGGTTCAGCCCTGGTTCTCGTTTTACCTGGTCCTGATCCTGTTCCCCGTCGTCCTGTTCGCCTGGTGGCCGAATCGACGCAACACCACACCCTTCGTTTGGCGACCGACCCTGCCCCTGATCGGCTTGAGCCTGGGAATCGCTGATTTCCTCTATTTTCAAGCCTTGCGCGACCCGGCCGCCCTGATCTCCATCCTCTCCGCCGTCCGCCGAAGCAATGTCCTGATCTCCTTCGGCGTGGGCGGCCTGTTATTTCAGGAGAAAAACCAAGCCCGAAAAGCCGTCGGACTGGCGATTATTTTGGCCGGAGTTCTGATCATCGTCTTCGCGGTTTAAGGCAATCGCCCTCCGAGCCAGCCCATCGGTCTGGCGTTATTGCCGGATTCCCGAACAGCGCTCACGCGCGCCTACTACCAACCGCGCTCTCCAGCTTGTAGTTGCGCCGCGAGAGGCGCGTCAGTCACCGTCCTTACGCCGGATGAGCCGGGTGGTTAAAAAAATCATATTTTTAAAATCTTGCATATCATCGCTCCAACAACGTATAAAATAAAGTCATTAACAGGAGAAACAGTCATGAGCATCGCCAAGGAATTTCAGGAGTTCGCCAGCAAGGGTAATGTGGTCGATATGGCCGTTGGAATCATCATCGGCGGCGCATTCGGTAAAATTGTCACTTCGCTGGTCAATGATGTGCTGATGCCGCCCATCGGTTTGCTGATCGGGGGCATGAATTTCTCAGAGTTGGCCCTCACCCTTAAGCCGGCCGTTGGTGAAGCACCCGCCGTTTTGCTCAAATACGGCCTGTTCATTCAATCTTTTGTGGATTTTCTAATCGTGGCTTGGGCAATTTTCATGCTGATCAAGGGCATGAATTACCTGCGACGCGATAAATCCGCACCCAAAGCTTGACCGATTCAAGACCTGCCAATCCTGTCCGACTCAATTCTATCTCAAAGGAAACACTCCGATGAATATTTCAAAATCCCTGCTTATTTTAGCCGGCTTAAGTTTGGGCCTGACCGCCTCCGCCAGCACGAATCGCCTTGAAACCTCCCTATCCGCCGGTGCCAGCCTAACCGACGGCAACACTAAAACTCAGCAGGGCAATATCCGCCTCGTTACGGAAGGCGAACGCGACAAACTCGGGTCCTTCAAGGTTGGCGCCGATGCAAAATACGGCCAAAGCGAAAAGGATAACGTTAAGGATACCACGGTCAATAATGCCAAAGGATTCGCCAACGTCAAAAAAACCCTCTCCGAGAAAACATTCGCCTACTTCGACCTCACACTGGACCACGATGAGATCGCCGATCTGAATTACCGGCTGACCGCCGGCCCCGGTGTCGGGTTGTTCCTGGTTAAGACCGATGACAACAAACTCTCGTTTGAAACCGGTCCGACCTTTGTGTCCGAGGACAAGGCCGATGTTCAGGATGAATATCTGGCATTACGAATCGGGGAAAATGGCGAAATGCGGTTCACAAACAAATCCAAAATCTGGGAATCGGTCGAGTATCTCCCGCAAGTCGATGACGTCACCCGTTATTTGCTCAATGCGGAACTCGGCATCGAAGCCGCTGTTAATAATCGGCTCAGCCTGCGACTGGTGCTCCAGGATAAATACGACAGCGACCCCGGCCAAGATCTGGAAAGCAATGACCTTTCGTTTATCGCCGGCATCAGCTTGAAAATCTGATCGGCTCAACTCCTCCGCCCGGGTCCGGATGACCCTGCCGCATTAGGTCATGGGGGGGTTGAACCTGAAACAGCAATTCCCACCCCACCCGGCACCCACAACACCGGCAACTGAATTCAGAAGCAAAAAGAAGGCGTCCGATTTTGTTCCAACGTCAAAATCGGGCACCCGTTCTCTATTCTCGGCCATCCCGCTCAACAGGTTTTGGCCAAGGCCTGGTCCATGTCCGCCTGGATGTCGGCGACATCTTCCAATCCCACGGATAACCGGATGTAGTCAGCCGTCACTCCGGTCGCCGCCTGCTCCGCTTCGGTCAACTGTTGATGCGTCGTGGACGCCGGATGAATCACCAGCGTCTTGGCATCCCCGATGTTGGCCAGATGCGAGATCAGTTGCACGGAATTAATGAATTTTTTCCCAGCCTCCAAGCCGCCTTTGACTCCGAATCCCAGCAGGCCGCCAAATCCATTTTTCAGATATTTGCTGGCGTTGGCGTGACTGGGATGTTCCGCCAAACCCGGATAATTCACCCAGGCTACGCGGGGGTGCTTCTTCAAATAGTGCGCGATCTCCAAGGCATTTTGCGAATGTTTCGCCTGGCGCAAGGTCAACGTTTCCAATCCCTGCAAAAATTGGAAGGAGTTGAAGGGACTCAACGTCGCCCCCAGATCCCGCAACAGGGTCAGCCGGACTTTAAGAATAAAAGCGACATTGCCCATGCCGGGCACATTGCTGAGGGCATCCCAATAGACCAGGCCGTGATAGCTGGGATCGGGCTCGGTGAATTCGGGGAATTTACCATTATTCCATTTAAAGTTCCCCGAATCGACAATGATGCCGCCCAGAGACGTTCCATGTCCGCCGATGTATTTCGTGGCGGAACTGGCAATAATATCCGCACCATACTCGATCGGCCGCACCAGGCCGACGCCCACCGTATTGTCGACCACCAACGGCAGTCCGTTTTCATGGGCGATCTTGGCGATCGCCTCAAAATCCGGCACATCCAGCTTGGGATTGCCGACGGTCTCGGCATAGATCGCCCGCGTTTTGGGCGTGATCGCCCGACGAAAGGCTTCGATATCCTGTGAATTGACGAATTTCACCGTCCGCCCCAACTTGGGGAACGTGTAATGCAAAAGCTGGTAGGTCCCGCCATACAGATTATTAGCGGCCACGATTTCATCGCCCACCCGGGTTATCGCCAGTAAGGAATTCGTGATGGCCGCCTGCCCCGAGGCCACGGCAAGTCCTCCGGTTCCCCCTTCGATCGCCGCCATCCGTTGTTCAAACACATCCGTTGTCGGATTCATCAGGCGGGTGTAAATATTGCCGAATTCCTTCAGCCCGAATAAATTCGCGGCATGCTCGGTGCTTTTAAAAACATAGGAGGTCGTCTGGTAAATCGGCACCGCCCGTGCACCGGTGGTCGGATCGGGTTTCTGCCCGGCATGTAAGGTGATCGTCGCCAACCCTTGTTTCGTCATCGTTGTTCTCCTGGTTTATATCTTGTGCAAAGTTCCACAAATGGCACATCCGGCGTTTTGCCGGACATCCACCGTCCGCCAGTCCATCGTCAACAGATTGCAAATCAACAGGCGATCCGTCAAAGACCGCCCGATTCCCAAAATCACCTTGATCGCCTCTGCCGCCTGCAAGCTTCCAATGACGCCCGGAACCGCCCCCAAAGGTCCCCGTGGCGTGCGGGCCGGTTCATTTTCCAAGCCGCTCCAAAGGCATCCGTAACAGGCCGTCCGGCCCGGCTGTACCGTCAGAATCTGACCTTCGAACCCGATGATCCCGCCATGGACACAGGGTTTTCCCAACTGATGGGCCACCCGGGCCGTCATCAGTTTCGCCGCCACCCGATCCGTAGCCTCCACGATCACGTCCACCCCCGCCAAGGATCCCGACGCAGTATCCACTGCGAGAGGCTGGGGTTCGACGCGCGTTTTCAATCCCGGCCATAAGGCGTGTAACCGGCGGTCCGCACACTCGGCCTTGAACTGGCCGACTTCATCTGCGACATATAAAACCTGCCGTTGCAGGTTGCTGACTTCAAGCCGATCGCCATCGATCAAGACCAGCGTCCCGACTCCCGCGGCGGCCAGGTAAAGCGCGACCGGCGAACCCAGGCCACCCAGTCCCACCACTGCGACCGTCGCGCGGCCCAAGCGGCGTTGCCCGTCTTCACCGATATCCGGCAGGGAAATTTGCCGGGCAAAGCGCTCCTGAAAATCGTCGCGCATCTTCACCCTCCCGGCGCCAACGTCACCAGTTCAACCCGGTCATCCGGCGCCAGGTGAACCGAATCCAGCCGATCAGCCGTGATCACTTGCCCATTGTGTAATACCGCCACCCGCCGATCCGATGGGGCCTGCCGGGCAACCAAATCAGCCAACGTCAGGTTTTCCGACCCTTCGAATTTTTCGCCATTCAGGTAAATTTTCATGTTATTAAAAGCTGAGGATTAAATCGAATAATTGACCGGATCGGAAAGTCGCCGCGCATGGAACCGTTCGACGATATCCGCAAGGGTGATTTCGCGGAGGGTCTGATCCAGTTTTTCGCCGATTTCCACCCACATGTCGTGGGCCATACAGTCGGGAATGCGTCGGCACCGACTTTTCTTTTCCATACACTCAACCAGGGCCAACGGTCCTTCCAAAACGATGATGATATCGCGAACCGAAATCTCCCGAGGCTTTCGCGCCAGAACATAGCCGCCATGCGCCCCCCGGATGGGAATGATCAACCCTGCCGCCTTGAGCGGATTGATGACCTGCCAGAGATACTTTTCCGAGATATCCTGTCGCTCGGCGACATCCTTGAGTGGAATCGGCCCTTGGCTATAATGCTCTACCAAATCAAGCATGAATCGGATTCCATACCGTCCCTTAGTTGACATTTTCATACGACGTTAATCTCCACTAATTCGATAGCCTTAAATTAGCAGATGAAGAATGGGATGTAAACCACAAACCACAAAAAGAGCGCATCGGCGATTCAGTGCAAATTCGCCTATTTGCTTGATACACCGCCCAAGGTGGTGCTTCGCCCACAACCCAATTCCCCGTTGTTGTGGGCCGGGCCTCTGCGCCCGGCGTCCGCGGATCGCCCCCCTCCATCATCAGGTGCCCGCCACTGAGAAGGGCGGGCCGACATCGATTGAAAACTTTTCTAGTAGCGCCTTTAGTGAGTGTTTCTATGCATCGAATCGCAGATGCACCCTCACAAAGCCGTGTTAAAAATGATGAAGCCCAAATCCCGCACCGGCCCCGGTCTATTTTGCCATCAAAGGATTCGTGTCCGGGTCTGGAAACGAGTCGCCTATTTCATAAATAACTCAAGGACCGGCACGGCCACATCGGGCTTTTGCGCCGGCAAATTGAGCGATAGCGTATTGGCCTTGTTGAGGATTTGTTTCGCATGCCACCCGCCCATCGGTCGGATTTCTGATGCATCATTGAGAAGTTGGATGTATTCCACCTTATCCGCCAGGTTATCCAGGTGCAGATAGGAAAATGGCCACGCAAAAATATGCACGTAGAGGCGTTTCGTCTGGGGATTCCAGGTCAGCCGACAATGCTCCGGCGTCGGGATATCGGCCGGAGCCGCGGTGCAACCATAGATCGATCGACTGTGCCGCTTCATCCAAGTGCCGATCCCCTGCAACCGATCCAAGGCACGGGCATCGAATTCCCCACGACCGGTCGGCCCGACGTTCATCAACAGGTTCCCCCCCTTGCTCACGCAATCGATCAGGGTGCGAACCAATTCATCGACACTGCGCCAGCTCGACTCATCCCGGTGATAGCCCCAGGACCCGCTGAAGGTCTGGCAGGCTTCCCAGGTGACTTTCTGCCCCTCAAAGGTCACCCATTCGCGAGGCTGACATTGTTCGGGCGTCTTGATATCCCACGCGCCCGGCAGATCCAGACGATCGTCCACAATGATGTCGGGCCGGAGTTTGCGGACCAGCTTGTAAAGCTTCTCCGATTCCCAGGCTAACCGGCCCTTGCCTTGGGTGAAATCGCCGGCTTGGGTCGCATCGGCGGCGGGATAGGAGAAATCGAACCAGAGAACATCGATATCGCCATACTGGGTCAATAATTCCGTGACCTGCTTGCGCATGTATTCGGCATACAGGTCCATCCGGCGCCCCTTGTTTTTCGCGGCGCGCTCGGCGTCCGACAACCCGCGATAGGGTCCGATCTGGCTGTCGAGTACGAAATGGGGATGATGCCAGTCGATCAGCGAATAATATAAACCGGCGCGGATCCCCTGGCTCCGAAACGCCTGAACCATGGGCTTGATCAAATCCCGGCGGGCCGCCGTATTCGTCGCTTTATAATCGGTATGCTTGGAATCCCACAGGCAAAACCCCTCATGGTGTTTGGAGGTGATAACGAAATATTTCATGCCCGCATTCGCGGCGGCGGCGGCCCAAATCTCGGGATCATACAGGTCGGGGTCGAACCGCTTGAAATACCGGCGCTCATACTCCTCAACGGGGATATTCTCGTTATTCATGACCCATTCGTGACGAGCCGCCTGAGAGTACAATCCCCAGTGAATGAACATCCCGAACCGATCGTGCTTAAACCACTCGGTGTTACCCTTCGGCAGTTTCCCGACATCGAACGGAACGGATTTGTTTTTTGTCGCCATAAGAAATCCCTTAAGCATTGTGAGTTTCACACTGAACTCTCAAAGTATGCTTGGTTTTACGATTTTGTCCACATTTTCATGCTGAGTATGCATTCGCTTAAAGATTCAATGGAGAAAGCCGATGGCGCGAGCCCGATCCTCGCGTAAACTCCGCGTAGCGGCAGTCTACGACAGGTTCGGGCCGCAGGCAGACGGCTCGCGGGGACTCTCGCCCTCCAAACATCAATCTATATACGATGGATAGCTCTCCCCTGGAGGGCGAGACTCTGGCGAGCCGCGAGGGCAAGGGGTGACACTTGTGGTAGCCATTCGCAGATGCACTCTTAGGCGAGGATTTGGGGCGCGACCCAAATCCTCACCTAAGCCTCCGGACCTTCCGCGGACAGGTCAATGGCCGCCGCATGGACACGGCGGCGACAGCGCGCCGCCCTCCAAAAGACGACATCGAGACAAGCGAGAGGATTCCGCTGGAGGGCGCTGCGCCGTCAGCGCCGGTCAGGACCTCTGCCAGGCAACAGTCGGAGAACCCGGTAACAACCGAACTGCCTGACACTCCCCCGCTCTTCTCAGAGTCGGGCAAGAATGCCCGACCTACACAGCATTGTCATACGTACTAATAGCGGGATGCGTAGGCCCGCAATCTCATGCGCTGACCCCTGTTGTGTTCGCAACAAGATCAGATAAAAACCACGGTCCGCACCGCCGGATTGGTCCGCATATCGACCTTCAACTGGGCATCCAACGCCTGTTGGACCGGACCGGGAACACCCGCCCCGATGGGCCGCCCGTCATATTCGATACCGGCCGTCACATTAACCGTGGTTCCGGTGATTAACAGTTCCGCTGACGCCATCACGTCATCCCGGGTCAGGTTGGCGGTTTCGACGGCGTTCAGGAGCCCCTTGCCGATCAACCCCCGGGCTAATTCCATGACGCGCAACATGGTGGTTCCCGGCAAGATCCCGCCCAACTGCGGAAAAATAAGCCGCCGATCGGTCGTCACCAACCCCAGGTTTTCGGTGGCCCCTTCGGTCAAAAACCCATGTTCATCATAGCCGGCCACAAAATCCACCCCGGCATCGACCGCCTCTTTTTTCATCAACATATTGGGCACGTAGTTGCAATTCTTAACGGTCGCCATGAAGGCCGCCTTGGCCGGTAACCCGCTCGTGCGGACCCGCGCTCCCGCGGGGTGGTTGACCATGAACGGCTGGGACAGAGAGGTCACCACGCAATACATCTGGGGGCACGGACATTCATAGGGATTCACCGCAAACCCACCGGGACCCCGGGTGACGAAGATCCGGACCATCGCCTCGGGGTGGTCGCCGGCGCTCAGGGTCGCGAGGATTCGGTCGGTCATCTCGCCGCGAGACCAGGGCCAGACCAGGCTCAACCGATCTGACGACGCCTGGAGTCGATCCAGATGGGCCGTGAGGTTGTAGAGCGCCCCGCCGGTGCACTTGACCGCCTCAAACACCCCGTCGCCCCGGTGAACCACATGATCATCCGCCGGGACCATCATTAGAAGCGGATCGGTCACGATCCCCTCCCAAAGACTGGAATACATCGCATAATAGGCAGACTGGTAGGGACGGCGAAAGCGCTCACCCTCCCGAACCCAATCCTCGCGGGATAAATGACGTATCGATTTCATTACTTTTCCTTGAAGCGATCGACCAGAATTTCTTTTTGAACCTTGGATAACTTCGACAATTTTCCGACCGCATCCTCCCAGACCACCCAGAAATAGAAGGGAATCCCCGGCCGCAGGCCGGTCAATAACTGACCGCTGATCGCCCCCGCGGGGGTCATATTCACCGCTCCGCGGCCATCCGGATAGGCAGCCACCCAAATCTGGTATTTGACTGCCTGGGGTATGGTTTTAAAGGTCACCAAGGTCCGCGTCCCATCATTCTGATATTCCGGTGGGGTCAATTTCAGGATTTCGGAAGGCTCCAGCGCGCCGAGTTGGGCTCGATTCGCTATCGGATTGGGCAATGGAGGCGGCTCGGTGGGAGTCGGCATGCGCAGGGCACTGCGCCGAACCGCTTCTTCCGTCGCATCCTCGGGCTGTTCATATTCAACATAGAGCTTGCCGAACGCCACGGTGGGATCGGTCACCGGCTGAATATCATTCACGTAGAGGATCCGCTGGCGTTGTTCAACCAGGATCGACTCGAGGTGCAACGGCAGATCCACAATGTCATCCCCGCCATCGGACCGCCACCAGGTGGTGCCGTGTCGCCGAAAGGAATCGTAACCGAGATGGCCCGGAAGTTCGAATCGGAGATAACGCCAGCCGTCGAAATTGAAGGCGCTCCACGAATGAATGTCGTCGCAATTGTAATCGTTCGGCGAACCGATGCTGATCCAGCGTTCACCCTTGGCATCGCGCAACACGTATACCACCCGGCCCCAATCCCCCGCGCCCCGCACCCATAACCCGAGGGCCGAGGGCGCCCCCCCCAGAGGAAGGGGATGCGCCGGAACCAGGGTGTCGTATAGGGGCATCAAAGCCCGGTCGATATTATTCGAGTCCAACGTCGAGACCAATGCCTTGCCCTGGTCTGGATCGTTGGTAAAGGAGGCCGATAATTGTCCGTGATACCGGACGATTCCCAAGGTATTCGATTCATAGGTGGGTAACGCCTGGTGGGCATAGTTCCAACTTCCATCCGACAGATCCGCCACGAATTGGGCGGTGGGCGCCGGGGCGGCATCGCCCTGCGTCGCCGGACCGGCACGCACTCCCGACAGCGGCTCGGTCGACGTCACATAGAGCACGGATGAATCCAAGGTGACGGTGGCCGATTTCCCGGCACTCTTGACCATCCGGGTGTTGTTCATCGCATCGGTCACCCCCAGGGGACCGTCGGCGGACAGATTCAGGGTCGCCGGTCGACGCCCGCGCAGAGTCCACAAGGTATAGATATGGCCCTGGGGTCCTTGGAAGTGCAGGCAGTAGGTGTTCAGAGAGCCGGTCGGCAACCAGTCGACAAACCGGGCACCCGCCAGTTTTTCGGTCAGGGTGGCAAACGCGGCATATCCGGGCTTGGGATCACAATAGGGAATCCGTCGCTGTATACCGCACCCCCCGTAATGCTCTGCCCCATAATAACTCCCGCAATCGAAAGCGAACCAACCGGAATAAAATCGATCCACTCCGTAGGCCAAACTGATCAGCGACCACCGGTTGTAGATATCCATCTGTTCCCGCCAGGAAACCGCTCCGGGTTCGGTCGGCACGAAAATCCCCTCGCAAAATTGCAGGCGGGGGTTGGGAATCCCGGCTTTGGCAAACTCTTTTTTCAACACATAGAGGCGATTTAAACTAATCTGGGTCAATTGCTGTTCGGGCAGACGCTCGAAGCCGCAAATATCCAGCCCACTGCCGGCCACAGAATCCTTGCCCAGCCCCGACCGCAACAATGGCACCACGAACAAGGGATCGCCCCAGGGCACCAGGATTTTCAGCCCCGGCCAATTCTTCCGAACGCCTTCGGCCGCGCATTCGGTCGTCACCTTGAACATGCGGAGTCGTTGTTCTTCTTCCGATGTCAGCACGTACGGCTGGTCGTTCGCGTATTCCGGCGGATTGCCGTCTGTCAGCCGGTGACTGATCGACGGCTCTGGGAAGAAATAGACATGGTCGGGCAGTTGGTCGGCTGGATATTTAGCCCGGGATTTGGAAATCTGCGCAACCGCCTGGGTTTGATAGGCGGCATACTGGGCTGGATCGACGGGTTCGGATGCGGCCCATTTTTGAGGCGTGATCTCCCAGGCTCCCGCCTGGTTGCTTGACCAATGCTTGCGCACGAGGGAATTCGTCGAATTCATCGGGCCCATGCTGGCCCGTCCCCCGGCCTTGATCATGACTTCAGCAATCAGATCCCCAGAGGGCGTGTAATGGCCGCCCCCGTAACTCCAATACCCGAACAAGGGTCCATTCCCCTCGGTCCACTTCGCCGGCCGCGTGTCGGGCGCCAGACGCACCAATGATCGCTTTTCGACCCACGTTATTCCCGCCCCTTCAAAGGTTACCGTTAGATCGTGATAGCCGTTCAATTTCACCGGCAGTCTAACGGGCAACGCCACCGACAAACCCCGCGCCACTTGAATTTGGACAGGACTCACCACCCGGTTGGTCTCCGTTCCATCATAACTCCGGGTCACGGTCACCACCCGCCCCGTTAGATTGGAACCGGTCCGGTTGGTCACCCGCACGGTGCAGGAGGGCACTTCCGGCGCGGTCCAGACAAAACCGAATTGATCGGGTGTCACCGCCAATCGCACCGGGGTTTCCTCCAGGGTCGCAGCGTAAATATGCACTCCCGAAGGCAGGCCGCCGGGATGCCAGCCGTAGGAAATCGGATCCGGATACGATCGATAAAGATAGACCTCTTTGGTCAGTTCCACTTCGACGATGTCCAGGTCGCCAAACGCCGACAGCCGGCCCGGATCCAAGGGAACCGTCACCCGCCAGAGATTTACGGACCGCCCATTTTCCAGTCGGACCCCCAACGGCTTGACCTCCTGCGGCCGTGCGGTCAGCAAGGGAACCTCTCCCGATTTGAAGGTTTCGGCGAACCCCGCCTGGGGCCGGTAAAACATCACGCTAAAAACCGGCAGGCTGTCTTTATCGCCGTCGGAAGCGGCGATGATATGAAAGGCTTTGTAATCGCCGTTGGGAATGCGCATCTGGATGCGGGCCGGATCCCGCAGGGCGGCCCCGATCCAGCGCGGGCCATTAGCCGGTAGGTAACCGCGTTCATTCCCCTGCCGCAGAAAACTGCGCCCGAGATCGAGATGATCCCATCCTTCCGAATTCATTCCGGTAAAAATGAATGGAATTCCCGCCACGCGGACGGCCTGTCCGGCGGGTGGCAAGGTCTCAGCCTGTACCCCACGCCCCCCGGTCAGTCCGCGCGCATTGGCATAACCCTTCAGTTGTAATGGAATAAATCCGGGTGTGGGCTGGACCACCCGCACGGTCAATCCGGACCATTCCATCCCCGGCGTCATCTCGATCCGCAGGAATCCCTCCCGCGGAACGCCCTCATCCGACTTTGACTTGCGCCCCACCAGGCGGTCATCCACCCAGAATCGAATTTCATCGGCCAGATTGTCAATCCGCACATCCACCCATTTGGCCGAAACCCCGTCCAGTTCAACCATGTCTTTTTCAATCTGGACCCTATAATTTTCAGGCCAGCCCGGCATCACCTGGAGATAGGACTTGACCTGGTAAGCCAGCCGCGAGGCCGCATCCGGCGTCCAATACCGGTTGGTTCCGTACACGATGGAATCGGACCAGCCCTGCCCGTTCAAGGTGGCAGCGGCATTCAGGGTCTCTGACCCACGCGACGCACCCACGGAAAATCGGAAGCCCGGCGCCTTGGGATCGCCGGATCCAAAGCCCAGCGACAGGGCGGGTTTGGCAAACACATCGGTTCGGTAGCGGACGGTCAGTTGGAAGCTCATGTTGCTGGGCCACAAAGTCCGTCCCTGCAAAATCAGACTCTGAGGACCCAAAATCACCGCACCGGGCCCACTCAAGGCCTTGTCGGTCAGCCCGGACACCACGCCCGAAAGCGGGGACCAGGCCTTTTCCCATTCGGCGCCCAGTACCGGGCCCAAGGCCGCGCCCCCGGGAAACGCCGCCGATTCCGTCGGGGTCCACCACCCGTCCGGGGTTTTTGTTCCGGAACACAACGTCCCACTCAAACCCAACAGGATAGCCACTCCCCACCCCAGGCGAAATTTCATAAAATGTCTCCCGACCGGGTACCGCGTGTCAGACCCGTTTTCTGTTAACTCACCGTCATTTGAATAACGTGGGTTTTTACCACCCTTTCCACCTCAAACCAAATATAATTTTAAAATCGACCGGGAACAACCTTGCACCCCACCCCACGGGAGCGTATTCTGCTGCGAAAGGTCCGGGATTTAAAGGAGACGCCGATGATGTCGAATCGGATAAAGCAGGGAGCCGGTCGGGGAAAAGAATTCGTCCAATGGATGGGTATTGCGGTGTTGCTCGCCGCTTTGGCGGCATCCCCGGGCCTCGCATCCTCCGCGTCCGCCCCACCCCCTGCCGCAACACGTAATGGCCCGCTCCGTATCGTCTGCCTCGGTGACAGCATCACGCAAGGCTTTGGTTTGGTCGACGCAGAGGGCAAACAGGCGATGAACAAGCTGGGCTATCCCGCTAAACTCGGAGCCCTGTTGGGCACCCAGGCGGTGGTCAAGGTCTATGGCGCAGGCGGGACGACCTATTTCCGCCAGGCGGACCACCCTTTTGAAAAAACCGCCTGGATCGCCTACTTTCAGACTTGGAAGCCAAACGTGGTGACCCTCGCTTTTGGCACCAACTGTTCCAATGACAAAACCTGGCCGAAGTTTTCGGAACAGTATTCCGCCGATGTGAAATGGCTTATCAGCGAAGTGCGCAGGCTGAGCCCGGGCGTCGAAATCTACCTGTGCCTGCCCCCGCCCGCGTACAGTAACAAATACGGCATCAATGAAAAAACCATTCAGAACTCGGTTATTCCCGCGCTCAAGAAAATTGCGGCAGAGGAACACCTCAACACCATCGATCTCCACACCGCCCTCCGCAACCATCCTGAATTGTTCTTCGACACCATTCATCCCACCGAGGATGGCATGCGGCTCATCGCCAAAACGATTGCGGATCGCCTGTATGAAACCCGTCAGGACCTGATCCCTCCGGCCGCGGGACCGCCGACCCCTTAACCTCACCAAAGGCGATACCCGAACACGATTTATGACCCCCAAGCCACGGATCACATGAATCAGGAGCTGTGCAAGAGCATGCAAGACCCGATGCGCGGTTTTAAAAAGGACTGGAAAGAGGCACAGGATCGGATGACGGCTTGGTGGCAAGGCCGCCGAGTCGATCGGGTACCCGCCTCCGTTTTTGCGCCGCACCAACCGGTCCATCCGCGTGCGACCGCGCATATTGACACGGCACCGGAGAAGTATACCGACCCGGAAACGGTCTTCAATAATTTGGAATACAACCTTGAACGAACCTACTGGGGCGGAGAGGCGTTTCCCTCGCACTTCGTCTATTTCGGTCCCCTGTTTTGCACCGCCTATTTCGGTGCGGCACCGGTTTTCACAGAAGCGACCACGTGGTACGAGCCCTGTTGCCGGAATCTGGAGGATCTGCAAGCTCTGAGGTTCGACCCCGATCATCCCTGGTGGCAGGCAACCCTCCGCATGACGCAACTCTCCCTGGATCGCGCCCAGGGCCGATATCTGACCCAATGGAACGGCGAAATCATGGCCGTGATGGATGTCATTGCCGGTGTGCTGGGGATTGAGCCGACGCTCGAAGCCATGATCGAACACCCGGAGATCATACACGCCGTACGGGATCGAATGTCGGTTTGGTCGCGGCAGACCTTCGATGCTGGATTTGCGATATTTCAGGGCCGGCAGGAGGGCGCCATCGATTGGATGAGCCTGTGGGCACCGGGCCGCGTGGTGTCGTCCCAATGCGATATGTGCGCCATGATCTCTCCCGACATGTTCCGGGATTTCGTGGTACCTGAGTTGACCGATCTCTATAACCATCTCGACTATGGCATCTACCATCTCGACGGGCCCGATGCAATCCGTCACGTGGATGAATTATTGAAAATTAAAAAACTCGACCTGATACAGTGGGTAGCCGGTACCAAGATGGGCAACCCCGACTTCACTAACCCCCTCAACTGGATCGACCTCTTCCGAAAAATCCAGAACGGCGGCAAAAAGGTGATCGTCTACTGCTCGCCGCAGCAGGTGAAGCCGTTGCTGGACAAACTCGCCCGGGACCGGATTTACCTGTGCGTTTACTGTCCGGATGAGACGGCCGCCGGAAATGTCCTGAGCGAACTGGATCGCATTGGAATGTGACAGCTTTGAAGGGGTTGCGGATGAGGTCATGGGGTTCAATCGCGCGTTGTCCGATAGCGAAGGCAAGCAGATCTACGACGCCCATCGGTAAATAATCAGGCGCGAGACGTATTGGAAGCCCAGTCTCCGATAGACCCCTACGCCCCTAACGGGCGGTTACACCAACCGTTTTCAATTGATGTCGGCCCGCCCTCGGTGGCGGGCGTCTAGAGGGGGAGCGGGCTGGATCCGCGGACGCCGGGCGCTGAGGCCCGGCCTACAACAACGGGGAATCGTGCGAACGGGGTCGGTTTGAAAGGCATCAACCTCTTCATCCGCGCCATCCGTATAATCCGTGGTTGGCTTTTCGAATTCGACCTAACAGCCTTCCGCCTACGCCCCTAAAGGGTGGTTACACCAACCGTTTTCAATCGATGTCGGCCCGCCCTCGGTGGCGGGCGTCTGGAGAAGACGCGGGCTGGATCCGCGGACGCCGGGCGCAGAGGCCCGGCCTACAACAACGGGGAATCGTGCGAACGGGGTCGGTTTGAAAGGCATTAACCTCTTCATCCGTGCCATCCGTGTAATCCGTGGTGGCCGTGGTTGGCTTTTCGAATTCGACCTAATAGACTAACCGTCTATGCCCCTACCCCCGTTGCGTCAAATACAAATGACACCGAAGACATGAGCCTCCGCCAGGGGTAATGCGTCATAATCATGACACCATCCGCATCGGTTGTTTGCGGACTTGTGGAGAGGTCCAGGATCGGGCCTTGCGGATCTGCCCAGCCT
>CAIJXV010000054.1 GCA_903824675.1 uncultured bacterium | reverse complement strand
TTGTCACCCAAGTCCAAACCGATTACCTTCTTCATGCGAGTCTCCTTTCGGTGCAGCGCTTCAGTGCGACTGCGTTTTTACCTGCGTGATTTATATCACGTTCCCGAAGGAGACTCGCCTTCTCATACTATCTTTGCGTGAGAAAATCGGGGAGTGGATTGTCGCACGAGGAAACGCGGAGGGGAATCGGCGCGACGGAGCGCACCTCCCACATTGAGACCTGCCTGTTGTTGCCATAACGTATCAACTGAAACACGAGATTCCTCGACTCCGCTATGCTCCGCTCGGAATGACGGAAAAGGGTGTCATCCCGAGCCCTTCGACAAACTCAGGGCAGGCGAAGTCGAGGGATCTATAGTAAAGAGGAAGCGGGAGATATTGCACGCAGAGTTGCGCGGGGTTCAGAGAGGGACTCTGCGAGTGTGTCTCGGTCTCCCACATTTCCTGTCAGCAACTCGCTTAACTGCAAATAATAGCATTTGTCTCCCGGGCATTTCCTCTTTGCCTTAACTTGACTTTATCCGCCAAAAAAGGTAATTTAACAGTTTCTTAACAGTGGAATCGCGGCATGAGCTATTATCAGGCATTAGGATTGACTGCCGAGCCGTTTTCAACCAGCCCGGATCCGGCCTTTTTTTATCTTTCGAAGGGGCATAAGGCCGCCCTCTACCGGTTGCGAATTGCACTCGGCCTCAAACGCGGCATGTGTGTGGTGGTCGGTGATGTCGGGACCGGCAAAACCACGCTGAGCCGGAAGCTTTCCCAAGTCCTGCGCGAGGAACCCGATACCGCCCTCTACATGATTCTGAATCCCTATTTCAAAAGCCAAAAACAATTTTTGACCCGGCTGGCTTCCATTTTTCATGTGGATGTCTCCCCCAAGCACGATTCCGGGCTCGATTGTATCGAGGCCATTGAGCAGTTTCTCTTTAAAAAAGGGGTAGAGGAACGCAAAACAGTAGTCCTCCTGATCGATGAGGCTCAGCTTTTACCTGATTATGTTCTTGAAATTCTCCGAATTCTCCTTAATTATGAAACGAACGAGTACAAAATCCTGCAATTGATCCTTTTGGGGCAATTGGAATTAGTGCCCCGGATCAGTCGGCTAGCAAACTTTTGGGATCGGATTGCCCTGAAGTGTATGCTGAAACCGTTGGATTTGGCTGAAACGAGAGAGATGATCGAATTTCGCCTGCGTCAGGCGGGTGCACCCGACCATCTCTTTTTTTCGGGGGCGGCGATCGAGGCTATCCACGCGAACACCCAGGGATATCCGCGGCGATTGTCGTTGTTGTGCCATAACTCTTTGGAGGCGCTGGTGATGCAGGACCGAAAAGTGGTCGACGAACAATTAGTACGCGACCTGATTGCCCGGGATTTACGCCGGGTTGAAGAAGAGGATAATTTCATCAAGGGAGTCCCGGATGTCGTCCAAGCCTGAAGAACTTTCCCCGGAAGAGCGCTTGCTGAAAGTGATTCAACAAGGCAAGGCAGCCCCTGCCGTCGCAACGGTTCCGGTTGCTGAAAATAAGACCGAGAAACCGGTCCCCGCCGTCGTCGCACCGGCTCCGGTGCCGCCCGCGGCCGAGAAACCGGCCCCCAAGCCGGCAACCCCGGTTGCTGAACCCGTTGCGGCCAAGCTGAAACTGGCGTCCGCGGACAAGACGGATAAGACTGAACGGATCGAGTCGGCCGATAAGGTCGAGTCGGCCGCGCCCGTTGCTCCGGCTCCGGAGCGGGGCGTATTCCTGGGTTTACGCGGTGTGAATCGCATTTTGTTCGCCGCCGTGGTGGTGGGAATCCTGGTGGTGGCTTACGATCTTTGGGCGGATCGTCCCGCTGAGCACCTGTCTTTTGCAGGCGAGGCCGCGCTGGTGGAGAAATTCCCCCAACCGGAATCCCTGCCGTCCCTGGACACCCTGATGCAAAAAATTGGCGATCGAAACCTCTTCACTCTGCCCCCCAAGTTGGTGGATAATAAAACGGACCACCCCGATAAGTCCAATAAAGTGGAGAAACCGACCGCGAACTTCAAGCTGATGGGCGTTTCCCTGGATAATAAGCAACCGGAAGAATCCATGGCGATTATCCGCGATCAAACCTCGGGCAATACTTATTTCTTAAAAACCGGGCAACGCCTGGCCGACTCTGATTTCATGTTGGGCCCAATTCGGGCTGAATCGGTGATACTAAAAACCCAAAGAGGGGAGCTGGAACTCCGGTGAAATTAAAACTCTGCATCTGTGCCGGCCTGGCCATCGGGCTGAGCTTATTGAGCGGGTCCGTTCGTGGTCAGGAAAACAACCCGGCGACCGCCGTCAACTCTGCCCGTTCCATCTCCGAATCGGGCTTGCCCGGGATGGACACTAAAATATCGATCGATCTGATTCAACCGATGGAAGTGGTGGATTTGATCAAGTTTTTAACGGTCAAGGGGAATCTGAATGTCATCTTCGGTCGGGATGTGACCGGCTCCACCAAGTTGATGTTGAAAGAAGTGACCTTGGGTGATGCCTTGGATATCGTGTTGGCCGCCAATGGACTGGCTTGGGAAGTCAAGAACAACATTCTCAAGATCATGAGCGACAAGGAATTTCGCGATCTTTACGGCCAGGGCTTTTATGAGCAGAAGAAGGTCAAGGTTGTCGAATTACGGTATGCCCTGCCGAGCCGGGTTGCCCCTCTCCTGGCGGAAGTCAAGGGCAGTAATGGCAAAGTGGTATTCGATGATGGGACGGGGACGTTGATCCTGATCGATACACCCGAGCAAATCCTGGCCATGGAGGCCGTCATCGCCCGCGCCGATATCGCCACGGTGGAGCGAGTGTTGCCGACTGAAACCCGCGCTTTTACCCTGCAGTACGCCAAGGTTGAGGATATCCAGGGCGAAATTCTGCCGATCCTGACCCGGGACATCGGTAAGATGCGGGTGGATAAACGGACCCAGACCATCGTCATTACCGATCTGCCCCATAACCTGGAAAAGGCCTCCCAAGTCATCGCGCTTTTCGACACCACGCCTCGTCAGGTTTTCATCGAGGCCAAGATCGTCCAGGTCTCGTTGACCAAGGGATTCAAGCTCGGTGTGAACTGGGATAACGTCATCAATTACATCAATCCCCGGGCCGCGCTATCCATCGCCTCCCCGTTTCCGGTCACGGCGGGTGATCAGGGAATGGGATCCCTCTCCTATCGTACGGTGACGGGCGATGGTGATTTAAATGTCTTGATCAGTGCTTTGGAAACGATGGGCGACACCAAATTGCTTTCGAATCCCCACATCGCCGTGATGAATGGCGAGGAGGCGACGATCAAGGTGGTGACCGACAAGCCCTATGCGGAGCTGATGTTTGAAAGCGGAACCACCAATGTGGTCGGTAAAACCTATAAATTCATTCCGGTCGGCGTGACGCTGACCGTGACCCCCAAGATCAATGACGAGAAATTCATCCAGATGAGCGTGAAGCCCGAGATCAGCGATGTGGTCGATGTGTATGACAGCACCGACCCGCGATTCGGGGTGCCGGTGGTCCAGAAGGCTTTTGCCGAGACCCGGGTTCAGGTGAAGGACGGAGTGACGATTATCATCGCTGGAATGATCAAGGAAGATAAGCGGGAGACGGTTGTGGGGCTCCCTGTTTTGTGCCGGATCCCCCTGCTGGGCGCACTCTTCCGATCAAAGGTTACTTCGTCTGAAAATTCCGAGATGATCGTCTTCCTGACCCCCAAGATCGTGACCGGCGCCGAGCCCTATCTGCGGGGCAAGGATTTGAAGGAGCTGAAGCGCACTGCGACGGCCGGAGAGAAGTGAGCGGATGACATGGATCACACGGATAGGGAATAGGTAATGCTGAACCCGTGTTCTCTCTTTAACGGAGGCTTTTCGCTCCTCCCTCCCCCCGGCGCGGGGGAGGGTAGGGTGAGGGGATCGATGGGAATTCGGGTCGCGTTTCGGCGGATCCCCCTCTCCCCGGGCCCCCCCCCGCGCCGGGGGGAGGGAAAAACCTGCACCGCTTACGAAAAGATGCGACGCAATAACGTCGCATCTTGGGTAGGGCGATCCCGCGCCTGCGGGACGAACGAGCCGGGTGGGCGCAAAAAGCATAGGGCGGAGCGAGAAGACTGGAATTTTGGAAATGAAACTCAAGTTACCCGCGCTCAGAAACCTTGGTGAAGTCCGACCTTCCCGTTTTTCTCAGATGAAGGATCGGTGCGACGGAGCGCGCCTGCCACCTTCCCGAATGGATTCCGTCTCCCGTTTTCATCCGTTTCTCTTCTGTCTCCTGACCCCCCTCTTTTGTCTTCCGGCGCCCGTCGCCTTCGCCCAGGCAACCCGGCCGGCATGGGCTTGGGATGCCGATGCAGCCGATACGAATCGGGTGATTCAAGTCGAGCCGGGACCGTTTCAATGGGCCTGGCAGAAAGAGGTTGCGGCCAGGCTGACACCGGAGACGAGTACTCCCCGCGCTCAGGATGCGGCGGGCTATACGGCGGCCTTTGAGGGAGTGGTGCGGGAAAATGTGGTTTTACGTCGCGAGGTGGAGCGTGCATTGCGGCAACTGCACGAGAGCCGGCAGGCGCAGGCGGCGCTGGAGGTTCAGGTGCGCGATCTGGATCAAAAACGCGCCGCATTGGCAGCCTCTCTGCGCGAAGTTCGCACGGCGGACGAAGTTCTGGCCGAGTTGGCCCGGATTCGCGCCGACCGCGATACTCTGGCCCGTGAGAACGATCTGCTCAAACAGCGCGTGGAGTCGGTGGCGACCCCCGCGACCCCACCCCCGCCCCGACAGGAACCGGCAGCCGGTTCAGATCTGTTCAAAAAAATAGAGCGCGAGAATCTGGAACTAAAGGTTGAATTGGCCACCTTGAAACAGTCGGCCCGGGAAGCTGAAGAGGCCCGGAACCAACTGGAGAATTTGAAACGCGAACAGGGTTCGCTGGTCGAGCAATCGGGCAAAGAGAAGGCGGAATTGCAGACCCGTCTGGAGCAATTACAGGAGGGTAAGGGGGCGAGCGAACGACAGGCTCAGGTTGCGGAAAAGGAAGCCAAGATTTTACGAGCGCGAGTGGCGGAGATCGAGCAGGAATTGAAAATGGTCAAGGTTGCGCCTCCACCTCCCACCCGGGCGGTGACACCGTCGCCGGAGGTGGCGTTGTTACAGGCGGCCGATGGGATTTCGCCGGGGACAGACGATCTGACCGCTAAAGCATTGCGGTTGGCCCAACGGGGGAAATACCGGGATGCGGAAAAGCTGTACTTACAGGCACTATCTCGGGCCCCGAATTCAGCGGCCATTCATTTCAATTTGGGGATACTTTACCAGGAGGGCTTGCATTCCTCCTCCGCAGCGGTGGAACATTTTCGCAAATACCTGGAGTTGAATCCCAAGGTGCGCGATGCCGATCAGGTTCGGGCCTGGATCAACGAATTGGAGATGGGGTTGGACTGATGTTCGTGCCTAGCCGCCCGGAATCAGTTGTTAACTGTTGAGTTGCTGGGTTGTCGGTTGGGGAATTGGCGCGACGGAGCGCGCCTCCCACATTCTCCTATTTGCAGGGATTTATAGACGGAATTCTGTTCTTCAATGTGGGAGGCGCGCTCCGTCGCGCCGACTCCCCAACCAACAACTTCCCCTTCCCCCCAAAAAACATGCGTCGTGAATGGTTAATCTTACTGACCGCGATCTTGCTAATCGCGTTACCGACCGCAATTCTTGGCCTCCTGGCCGCGCGGACGTTGAGTAATTGGAATACCCTGATCGATCGCCAATGGCGCTCGGCCGCCGATGAGCTGCTCCTCCGGGTTCGGCGTGATCTGGTCAAGCAACTCGATGTGGAAGTTGACCGGTTGGAGCAATCCGTTGCCGCGCGCCCGGAGAATGAATGGTTGGCGGCGGTTGCCGATTGGCGTGCCGCGACTCCCTGGGCCGGCGATATTGCGATTTGGGATCCGGTTGGCGAGCGTCGGTTCCCCCCGCCCCTGGAAACCGTGCCATCCGAAACCACGCG
This sequence comes from uncultured bacterium, assembly GCA_903824675.1. Taxonomy (GTDB): domain Bacteria; phylum Verrucomicrobiota; class Kiritimatiellia; order CAIKKV01; family CAIJXV01; genus CAIJXV01. The sequence goes on along the minus strand of CAIJXV010000054.1, from coordinate 3,440 downwards.
CCTGAATCCGGTTGCCGATATCGAAACCCTTCAGCGAATTCGCCGACTTGAACTTCAATCACCGACAGCCGCCGCCGCGGCGTATCGCGAACTGCTCAGTCGCGCAGCACCCAATCCCGCGCTGCGAGCCGAGGCGACGCTCGGCTGGGTTCGCGCCTGCCGGAAAAACCGCCAACCCGAAGCGGCTCTGGCTCTGCTTGACGAACTGGCGGTCAGTCTTCGCGGATGGCCGGATCTCCGCGATATGGAAGGATATGAATATGTATTGATCCGTCTGAAAGAATCGATCGGTTTACGGTTGGAGATGGGGCAAACCGAACGTGCCTGGGAGGAACTCACCGCCTTAATGACCCGATTGGAAGTTCGTTTTGAACGGATTCATCCATTGCAACGGGACGGACTTTTGGATTTTCTGGAAACCGTACGGGAGCAGTGGGCTAAGGATTCCGCCTTGATGGCCAGGCATCGGGTATTGCTCGAAAAACAACGACTCCAGATTTCCCGGCTCGATCGGGATCCTATCGTTCGTGCCGGTTGGGAGGTTTTGGAAAAAGTCGAACCGGGGAACTGGCGGGTGAGCCAGACTCCGACCGGGCCGCTCTGGTTGAGGCGGGGGGAAACCCGGTTGCAGGTGGCGATTCGGCCGATTCCACGGGAATTCGAACGGCACTTAGAGCAGCAACTTTCCGGATTCCGGTCCGAGCGCTTGATCCCCGAAGTGGTGGCTGTACCGGGTTTCCCGGATATTCGATTACCGGCAGGGGATGAGGCCCGGCGGTTGGCGCAGGGAGAAGGCATGCCCCCTTTGACGGGATTGATTTTCGGGGTGCGCTGGATGGAGGGATCTCCCCATCCCCAGGAGGGCGGTTTGTCGAATAAGGCGACCGTGTTCAGTCTGGCGTTATTGTTGAGTTCGATCCTGGCCGGGGGGTGGCTGGCCTGGTCGCTGGGCATGCGCTGGATCCGGCGCGAGGCGGCCCGGGCGGAGTTATTGGCGGGTGTCTCACATGATTTGCGCACCCCGTTGGCGGCCATCCGGATGCTGGCCGAAACCCTGGCGCTGGGAACTGTCCGCGAAAGCGAGAAGCGCGATCGTTTTTTGGCAACCATTTTAAAAGAGTGCGACCGGTTGGGAGAATTGACCGAACGCGCCCTTTTTTTCATGCGGTGCGGACAGGAGGCCTTGCGGATTCATCGCACCGAATGCGATGTCGGGGCGCTTCTGCAGGAAACCGTGGAGACCTTTCGGCGGTACCATCCGGAGGAATCGGTGGAAATTCAGTTGACGGTGGATCCGGCGGCGGGACCGGTCTGGGCGGATCCCAACGCCTTGCGGCAACTCTTTTTCAACTTGTGCGATAATGCCTTCAAATTTTCGCCGGATCGGAAACGGATTGAGGTACAGGTCGCCACGGCGCCCCGGGGACGGATGGAGATTTCGATCCGGGATTACGGGATTGGAATCGGGGGGGGGGAGCGGCGTCGAATTTTTTCTCGGTTTGAACGGGGAGGCGATCCGCGGGTCGGTCGGGTGGCGGGCAGCGGATTGGGCCTGGCGTTATGTCGGGAGATCGTCCGGGCGCATGGCGGGCGGATTTGGGTGGAGACCCCGGAAGGGGGCGGGAGCCGGTTTGTGGTGGAAATGATGGGGATGCGGAGGGCGTAGAGCAGAGGGGAAAGAGACGTCTCACGCAAAGCCGCAGAGCCCGCCAAGGTCCGGGTCGCCGCGAAGAGCCGTCCCGCAACGGGCCGGGGTTTCGCGCCGACCGTTTGCCATTATGCTTGGCTTTCTTCTTCACCGGAGAACCGGACGCGCGAGGCACGATCCCGTTGCGAGAGCGCTCGTCGCGCGGCCCTGTTTCCACTCCGCGTCTTTGCGAGCTCCGCGTGAAATTCCCTTTCTTACCGGAAAAACAGCAATAACCCACAGTAATGCAGAATGTGCCCAATCTGGATCAGTGTGGGTCGTTGAGGTTCGTGAGTGTTTCAAAGTCGTCGAAAGGTGGGAAAGAGACGTCTCACGCAAAGCCGCCCTCCTACGCCCTGATGGCTTTGCAGGGCAGGCAGAGCCCGCCAAGGTCCGGGTCGCCGCGAAGAGCCGTCCCGCAACGGGCCGGGGTTTCGCGCCGACCGTTTGCCAGTATGCTTGGCTTTCTTCTTCACCGGAGAACCGGACGCGCGAGGCACGATCCCGTTGCGGGAGCGCTCGTCGCGCGGCCCTGTTTCCTCTCTGCGTCTTTGCGAGCTCCGCGTGAAATTCCCTTTCTTACCGAAAAACAGAAATAACCCACTGTAATGCAGAATGTGCCCAATTTCTTAACATTGCAAAACGATCTTGTTTTGAAGATGCAAATATGATCATTGTATTTAAAAAACGCGGCTTGCTTCAGAGTCAACAACAGGAAGCTCTGTTGATGTCATTGGATCATTTATGCCGAAAGATTCAGAATTTCAAAGTAACTCTACGTCAATCCTGAAGATCCCTGCCCTCTCTCACATCTCCCCTCTGCGCCCCGTTCTCTGCACTCTGCTCTTTACCCTTTGCTCTCTGCGTCGAGCCTCTTCGTTTAAATACTCCCAAGGAGAACTATGAATCGACAATATACCGTATTAGTGGTCGAGGACGATCAGACCCTGCTGTTAGGGTTGGAGGAAAACCTGACGGCGGCCGGGTATCGGGTTTTGACGGCGGCGGATGGGGCTGCCGGGCTCAAACTGGCCCGGGAGCGCCGGCTGGACTTGATGATACTGGACCTGATGTTGCCCCGGTTGAATGGGTTTGAGGTCTGCAAAGCTCTGCGAGCGGAGGGCATGCGGTTCCCGATCCTGCTGTTGACGGCGCGACAGGAGGAGATCGACAAGCTGATGGGTTTCGAAATGGGGGCGGACGACTACGTGACCAAGCCCTTCAGCGTACGGGAGTTGCTCGCCCGGATCAAAGCCATGCTGGCGCGTGAGGAGCGGACCGAGCCGCTCAAGGAAAAATACCGGTTCGACGATTTCCTTTTGGACACAGCGGCTCACACATTGACCCGGAAAGAGCGGGAAATTCCATTGACCCGGACAGAATTCGATCTGCTGGCCTATTTTCTGGCGCACGCCGGACAGGCCTTGAGTCGGGATCAATTGCTGAAGGATGTGTGGGGAACAGAGAATTACGGGACTCAACGGTCTTTGGATACGTTTGTGGCGATCTTGCGGGGAAAGATCGAAAAAGCGCCACAGACGCCCCGCCACATTGTGACCGTCCACCGGGTGGGGTATAAGTTCATGACCTGATATTTGCGAGGGATTCACCCCGGAGGCACGAAGGCACGGAGGGGGCCCAGTAAAAGCGGCCTGTCTTTGCGCGAGGCGCGCCAATCCAGTCCGCGTTGGGTCTTGAAGGAGCAGGAGTGCACAGGAGCTACATCACCGTCGAATTTCTCTGTGATCTCAGT
>CAIJXV010000053.1 GCA_903824675.1 uncultured bacterium | reverse complement strand
TCTTTGATTTCGCACCCGGTACGAAGGTGTAAAAAAATCGACGGACGGCGTGGCAGCCGTCCCTCCCGTGTAAAAACCGGCGGATATTCTTAGGAATTGGGAGGGTCGGGTGCCACCCCGACCGCTTCTGGCCAATTTTTTCACACCTTCTACGGGTTCCTTCCGCACCAGCAAAAGGGAGGTCTCACGCGGAGGCGCCAAGGTCGCGGAGTTGAGCGGGGAAGAGGAGCCTGGCCGTGCGGTGAGCGCTCACGGGACGTGATCGTGCACCGCGCGTCCGGTTCCCGTTTCGGAGGATCTTTCAAGAGTAGTAGCCGCGCGAGGCATCCCGCCCTCCAGGCGGGACTCGTCGCGCGACTTTCAGGATCTTGGCGTGCTCTGCGGCTTTGCGTGAAATAATGTTTTCTGGTCTCCTCGTTGTGATTCCACCCTTGCTTCTATTGTGCTAAAAAGCTTTCACTTCGCCTTTTTGCTAGCCCAAGACCAGCACCCACGGAACTGCCATGCGCCCGTGGGGGGGCCTTTGAAATATGATGGTTGCATTTAAGGCTGGTAAACGTTAAATAACTGGCCGGTTATGGATGCTTTACTCCCCACTGTTGGCGGTTATAGACGCCATTTGAGCCGTTTTTTTTTCAGACTGCTGATTCTGGGTTGGGGCTGGTTCGGGATCAGTTCGCTGAATGCCGCCGGCACTTTGGTGGTGCTTCATTCCTATCACTCGGGTTATTGGTGGACCGATGACCAGGCGGACGGGATTCGTTTGGTCATGGACCAGGTGGCCCCGTCGACCGAACCCCGTCGCGAATTCCTCGATTTACTAAGGCACGACAGTCCCGAGCACCGGGTACACTTGCTGAATTTGTTACGGGTCAAGTATGCGCATGAGTCAGTGGCCGTGGTGTTGACCACCGACGAGCCGGCCTTGAGATTTGCGGTTGAATACCGCAACGAATTATTCCCGGAGGCGGCGATCGTTTTTTCCGGATTACACGGTGAATTGCCCGCCTTTTTGGAAGGCCAGCGAAAAGTCACCGGTGTGGTCGAAACCCGCGATCCTACGGCGGCCTTAAAAGTCATCCGGCATTTTCATCCCCGGTTTCGCCGGGCGCTGGTGATTTACGATTCTCTGGCCCCGCCGGATGAGGCGCGCTTCCGTCCGGATCTTTTCGGGCCGGCCTCCCGGGATGGGGGCGTTATCTTCACCTTGATGGCGTACCCGGAATTTGAAGCGGCCCTGGGGAACCCAGCGTTCAACCCGAATCCGGAAGTGATTTTCCTGATTAATTCGCTGCGCAACACCCCGGTCGAAAAATCGGAGATTGATCGGCAGGTCCAGCTCATTCGCCGGTATGCGGACGTTCCGATTTATCATATTTGCTCTCCCACGTTGGGCGAAGGGTCGGTGGGAGGGGACCTTTACAGCGGGCGACAGCAGGGGATGGCGGCGGCGGCACTGGCCCTGCGCATTCTGAATGGGGAAGATCCGGAGAGTCTGCCGGTTCAGCACAGTCATTTTGCGCGGTTCGTGGTGGATTATCCGGAATTTCAACGATGGGGACTGAACCCCCAATTACTCACCCGGGATCTGGTGGTGATCAACCGGCCCTTCTCTTTTTATGCCACCTACCATGTTTTGGTTTGGGCGGTGACCGGGGTGATCGCGATCCTGACGATCCTGGTGGCGATTTTGGGCTGGACCATCGTCTGGAACAAGCGGGTTGAGCGATCGCTCAAAGAAAGTGAAAAGCGCTTCGAATTCATTCTGGGCGTGACGCATACCGGCCTGGACATCATCGACACCAACTTCACCGTGCAATATGTCGATCCGGCCTGGCAGAAAATCTACGGCGATTATCACGGGCGCAAATGTTATGAGTATTTCATGGGCCGGAGCGAGGCGTGCCGGGTGTGCGGAGTGGTTCGCGCCCTGGAGACCCGGCAGCCCAGCGTGACGGAGGAGGTGTTGCCGCGGGAAAACAACCGGCGGGTGGAAGTGCATACCATTCCCTTCCAGACAGCCCAAGGCGAATGGCTGGTGGCGGAATTCAATATCGACATTACGGAGCGGAAGGCGACCGAGGAAACCTTGCGATTCACCCAGTTCGCCGTCGATCATTCCGCGATGGGCGTGATTTGGATGGATGCCCAGGGCCGGGTGACGTATGCGAATGCGGCCGCGTGTCACGCGCTGGAGTACTCGGCGGAAGATCTATCGAAAAAAACGGTGTTCGATTTCGACCTGAAGGTTACTCCAGAGAGTCTGAAGGACCTTTGGGGGAAATTGCGGCGGAAGACGGCGGTCGGCCTGGAATCGGAACATCGGTCCCGTACGGGGCGCGTTTATCCTGTAGAGGTGACCTCCAGTTATTTGGAATACAACGGACGGGAATTTCTGTGCGCGTTTTTCCGGGATATCAGCGACCGCAAATCGACGGAAGGCCGGTTGCGCGACGAGCGCAATCTGTTGCGCACGCTGATCGACAATCTGCCCGATCTGATTTACATCAAGGATCCCGGCGGCCGGTTTTTGGCCGGGAATCAGGCGCTTGCGCAATTGCTGGGAGTGGAGCACCACGCCTATTTGATTGGCCGGTCCGACACCGATTTTCTTCCGCGGGAATTGGCGGAACGGAATGCGCGGGACGACCGGGAAGTGATCCGGACCGGCCGGCCGTTGATGAATCGCGAAGAATTGGTCCGGTCCGCGTCGGGCGAAGATTTATGGTTCATGACCAGTAAATTGCCGTTGCGGGGACAAGACGGGCAAATCATCGGCCTGGTGGGGATCGGGCGCAACACGACCGAGCGCAAACAGGCATTGGATGCATTGCAGGCCAGTGAGGAACGATTGCGAAGGGTGGTTGCCGGCGCGCCGATCATCCTGTTTGCCATCGATTCCGACGGGATTTGCACCCTGTCCGACGGCAAGGGGTTGTCGTTGTTAAACTTGAAGGCGGACGAATTGGTGGGGCGAAACCTCTTCGATTATTTTCGGGATGCGCCCCAATTTTTGGGCGATATCCACCGGGCCCTGGAGGGCGCGGCCTTTGCCGGAACCCATGAAATTCGTGACCGGACGTTCGAAACCATTTTCACCCCGATTCAGACCGCGGACGGCCAGGTGATGGGGACCACCGGCATTTCCACCGATATCACTGACCGGCAGAAGGCCGAACAGCAACTGCTTCGCTCACAGAAAATGGAAGCCATCGGCAAACTCGCGGGGGGTGTGGCGCACGATTTTAATAATATCCTGACGGGGATCCTGGGGTATGCGCATCTGGTCATCCGCAAGACGGAACCCGGGAGCCCGGTGCGCCTGGCCGGGGAGACGATTGAGAAAGCGGCTGAACGGGCGGCCGAACTGACCAAGCAATTGCTGGGTTTTGCGCGACAGGGAAAACTACAGAATATCCCGGTCGACTTTCATGCGGTGATTCATGAGGTCATCGCATTGCTGGCCCGCACTTTCGATTTGAACATCCGGATTATTCAACGATTGCAAACTCCAAACTCCACCATCCTGGGGGATCCCTCGCAATTGCAACAGGTGGTGTTGAACTTGACGGTCAATGCGCGCGATGCCATGCCCCATGGCGGTGAATTGACCTTCTCGACCGAGGAAAAACAACTGGATGAGGCCTTCGTTCGTTTGCAACCGGGGATTCAACCCGGCCGCTATCTTCTGTTTGCCCTGACGGATACCGGGCAGGGCATCCCCTGGGGTATTCAACAACGCATTTTTGAGCCGTTTTTCACCACGAAAGAAGCCGGCAAGGGAACCGGGATGGGGTTAGCCATGGTTTATTCCATTGTCAAAAACCATGGAGGGTTCATCCAGTTGGAAAGCGCTGAGGGCAAAGGAACGACCTTTCGGATCTATCTGCCCTTGCAGACGAATCCCGTCGCCACCGAACCGGCGGCCGGGGAGGAAATAGCGGTCCCCCGGGGGCAGGGTCGGGTTTTAGTGATCGATGACGATGAGATGATTCGGGCGCTTTCCTCCCGACTTCTGCAGGAACTAGGGTATACGGCCATTACCGCCTCTTCCGCCGTGGAAGGATTGAATGTGTATCGCGCCGCCCAGGGGGGCATCAATCTGGCGTTGGTGGACATGTCGATGCCCGACATTGATGGGCAGGCCTGTTTCCGGGCCTTACGGGCTTACGATCCCCGGGCGTGCGTCGTGTTGTTTTCCGGAATGCGTTTGGATGCCCAGATTCAGGGCTTGCTGGATGAAGGGTTGGCTGGATATATTCAGAAACCTTACAAATTAGCCGACTTGGCGCAGGTTCTGCAGCAGGCCCTCGCCGGGCGTTCTGTCCCCCCATAAAGGGCGCCTGTTGCTGAAAGTGGTTTATCGGAATCTGATGGAGAATTTGCCATGCGATGTCAATATCGGATGCGGTTTGGAATGGGAATCGGGTTGGGGTTGATCCTGATGGGACTGGGGATTGGATGTGGCGGAAAACAACACATTCTGACCGTGGCAGGTTCCACCGCTTTTCAGGCCACCGCCGTGGAGTTGGCTAATCGTTATTCCGGGAACCATCCGGAAGTAACGGTGACCGCCGAGGCGATCGGTTCGGCCGCCGGGCGGGAAGCGGTTCTGGCCGGTACGGCGGATATCGGGATGATCGACTCTGAAGGCGGAGGCGGGATGCCCACCGGCCTGGTCGGAACGGTGGTCGCTTGGGACGCCATCGCCGTGATTGTCCATCCGGACAATCCGGTGATCGGGTTGACTTCCGCTCAAGTGCGCGATATTTTCGCCGGCCGCATCAAGAATTGGGCGGAGGTCGGGGGGCGCGATTCAGCGATCAACCGGATGCTTCGGGAACAGGGATCCGGAACCCGGCTTATTTTTGAGGATCGTTTGGGGATCAATGTCTCCGAGGGGAATGTGGTGATTTCCGATTCTAACGGGGCGGTTCGGGAGATGGTGGCGAATGACGCTCAGGCGATCGGGTATATCAGCCGGGGATCCCTGACCCGGCGGGTTCGGGCGGTGAGCATTGACGGGGAAGATTGTACCGAGGACCGGATTGCGGCCCGACAGTATCAGTTAGCCCATCCCATTTTAATGGTGACGCGGGAGGTGGTTCCGGCCAAAGCGGGGAATTTCATTCTTTTCGTGCTGTCCGACGAAGGACGGGACGTGGTGCGACAGGGGGGATTCGTGGTGCCCTGATGGGGCCGGGGGCTTGGGGCTAGTACTGCGGCAGAAAAGCTCTGCAACAAGAGGATGGTGTGGAGCCGGGGTGCCCTCATCCCGCACTGTTCTGGGGAGATTGCGGAGTGGGGGCACCCCATACGTGTTAAACTAAGATCAAAAAATAACTCAAAAATGGCTTACCGTCCCCCTTTTTCAAGGGGCCGTATAGCCGAAAGAGCATCTGCGATTAAGCGATGCCGATTTTTTCCTCCCCCCGGCGTGGGGGAGGGTAGGGTGAGGGGGCCTTGTATATTTCCTGCCTCCATTTGAATTTATTGTAAAACACCTTATAAATTATTCTGCGGATGATGACCCCACTGATTATTCCCGCAAGAATAAGGATCCCCCTCACCCCGCCCTCCCCCGCGCCGGGGGGAGGGAGGAATCCAACGCCGCCGCCAAAGATAGAGCGACAAACGGGGGCGTTTTCATAGTCTTCGCTTAACAGCTATGGGGGCATCCCGGCTCCAACTCAACACGTTGCAGAATCATTTTATCGCTCTGCTAGAGGGTTAGTTGGGAGTAGGGTTTCACCCCATTGTTGGCGAACCTGTATTTTGTAAGTCTAGATATAGGAGATCATCATGCAAAAATATCATCCGCTAGACTTCAAACCCCGTGTCTCAAAACATTTTCGAATGGGATTTTTCGTTGCCGTCGCGGTGATGCTGGCGCAATGGGAGGCCGGGGCGCAAACCCAGGCCGTGGTGGAATTGGGAGCGGCGCAATCCTTTGCGGTGTTGGCGGGAGCCGGGATTACCATCACCGGTCCCACCACGATTACCGGGGATATCGGGACTTATCCGACCCCGTCTATTACGGGTATTGGAAGCCTGACCTTGAACGGGGTCAACCACGCTGACGATCTGGTCCAACGTGGTTCCGATCAATCCCGGGGCATCAACCACGATTTGGGTCCGATTCACCATGGTCAACAATACCTTCGGCCTGCCGCACACCAATTTCGTGATTATGGCGCCGCTGGCGGCCACCAATCAGCCGATCGCGCCAGTCCAAACCAATCAGGCGATTTTTTCGTCACAAATGACCTGCCTCGGAAATGCGGTCTGGGTGGACGATAATTTAAACGGCTTGCCGGACGAGAATCTGGCTCTTCGCGGTTTGAATAATGTGCGGGTTCAACTCTTCCGGATCGAAATAATATCGCGATTTTTGTGGACGAAATCCGGACGACGACGATCGGCGGGCTTCGTGGACGATACCTGTTTTGCAATTTAACGTATGGCGTCTATCGCGTTGTGGTTGACCATGCGACGATTCCGGGAGGGCTGGATATTTCGACCACACCGCCTTCGGTGACGACTGCGGTTCCCCTCGTTTTTTGGACAGGTAGCTAAGCCAAGATTGGGTAAGCTCTGAACCGAAAAGCGGAGGCGAAATGTGAGTGGAAAACGGAGACAGCACACGGATGAATTCAAGGCCCGAGTGGCCCTGGATGCTATCAAGGGAATCAAAACGATCAGCGAACTGAGCACAACCCACGGAATACACCCGACGGTGATCGCGAACTGGAAGCGGCACTTGCTCAATGGAGCGGCAGAGGTTTTTTTCCGGAGTTCAGGCGGGGGGCGCACGGAAGAGCAGTTGACCGCCCCTCTCTATGAAGAAATCGGCCGGTTGAAAGTGGAATTGGATGGGCTTAAAAAAAGCTATGACGGCAGCGAGGGAGGACCGCAGACAGTGGATCGCTCCGGAACAAGGATACGTCTCAGTGACGCGGCAATGCCCCTTGGCGGACTTGCCACGTTCGAGCTTCTATCATGTGCCTCTGCCCATGGAAAGCGCGGCCAATTGCGCTTTGATGAAGCAGATCGACCGCTTGTATCTGAAACGGCCTTTCTACGGTTCTCCCCGAATCATCGGGTGGCGCGTTTAATGCGCCTGATGGGGGATCCACTCCATCTTGCCTGGGCCGAACACCAGCCACCCGCACCCGGATCACATCAAATACCCATACCTGTTGCGCGACCTTGTAATATGGGCTCCGAATCAGGTTTGGTGCGCGGATATTACCTATATTCCCTTGCCGCTGGGATATCTGTATTTGGTGGCGATCATGGACTGGTTCAGCCGCTATGTGCTGGCGTGGGAGTTGTCGAATTCGATGGAAACGGCGTTCTGTCTTCAGCCGTTGAATCGGGCGCTGATGCGGGGGACCCGGAGATCTCGAATACGGATCAAGGGGCCCAGTTCACCAGCGAAGCGTACGCGGGACGGCTGAAGGCGGGGGGATCGCGATCAGAATGGATGGCCGGGGCCGGGCGCTGGACAACGTTTTTATCGAACGGCTGTGGTGGTCCGTCAAATACGAGGAAGTGTATCCTTCGGATTATGCCGATGGGCATGTCGCGCACCAGCGACTGGAAAAATACTTCGGGTTCTACAACAACGAACGGCGACACCAGGTATTGGACCAGCGAATACCCCGGGAAGTGTATTTAAGCTGCCCCACGGCGGCCCAGGAGCGCCGGACGCCAGAGGAAGCACACCCAACCCTCCAATTCGCAAGCTGAAGAGGAGGTGCCCCCCCCTCTCCGATCCTCCGACGAGCTTTAATGCCCATTCTCGAATCTGAGAAGGGGGGGGGGCTCCTCCCAGACTCCCAAACCCAAAGCACACTCTGAAAAACGGAGATGGACAACCTAAAACCTATAGCTTAATTTAACCCGATACCTGTCCAATGGATGGGGGGAAGCTCAGTCTCCGGCGGAGATCGTAACCACGCTGAAATGGCTGTCCGCTAAACAATGAAGCCGTCATGGAAAAAACCGGCGAAGGCCACGCCCGGAGAGGATAACGCCATACAGAAACAAGCAACGAACGCACCGCCCCGGCCCAAGGATGTGCTGATTGTCGAAGACAGTGCGACGCAGGCCAGGGTGCTTAAACTCGCCCTGGAAACGCACGGTTGGCGCGTCCGGGTGGCCGGCAACGGGGTCGAGGCGTTGGACCTGGTCCGCCTCAGCAAGCCGGATATTGTGATCAGTGACATCCGTATGCCCAAAATGGACGGGTATGCCCTTTCGAAAGCGCTCAAAATAGACCCGGACTTGCAGGATATTCCGGTGGTGCTGCTCACCTCGCTGTCGCAATCACGCGATATCATTGACACGATTAACAGTCGGGCCGACTACTTTTTCCTGAAGCAGTGGGATCATGATGTGCTGATCCCCAAAATCGAGTTGATTCTGGACAAGCGCCAACCGTTGTCCGCCCAGACCCAGGACGGATTCACAGTGCATCTGAACGGGGAAGCCTACCTGATCGAGGCTAGCGTCCAACAGTCAATACCCTTCCTTCTGTCCACCTACGACATCGCGATCCAGCAGAACCGGGAGCTTGCGGCGGCCCGTGACAAATTGCGGAAAACCAACGAATCACTCGAAGAAATAGTCCGCGAGAGAACCGCCCAGTTTAGGGTGTCGGAGACCTGTTACCGCCGGCTCTTTGAAGCATCGAAGGACGGCATCCTGATCGTCGATGCCGAGACCGGGAGGGTCATGGATGTGAATCCGTCCCTGCCCGAAATCCTGGGTTTTACGCGGGATCAGTTTCTGGGGAAGGCCATATGGGAACTGAGGTTCCTGAAGGATCCCATCGCCAACCGGGATAACTTCCTGGAATTGCGGCAGAAGAGACACATCGCGTACGACAACCTGCCGCTGGAGAAACAGGACGGCACCGCGCTAGTCGTGGACGTCATCAGCAACACCTACCTGTCTGGCGATAAGATGGTGATCCAGTTCAACATTCGCGACATCACCGAGCGTAAGCGGGCGGAGGAATTGCTGCGCGCGAATGAATTGCTGACCCAAAAACACAAGGTCGATGCGTTCTATGCGCGCCAGCTCATCGAAGCCAGCCCCGACCCCTTGGTCATTATCAGTCCGCAAGGGTTAATTACGGACGTCAATGCCGCCACCGAGACGATTACCGGCCAGAGCCGGGAAAGGCTCATTGGCAGTGATTTCGCGATTCACTTTACCGAGCCCGAAAAAGCGCGGGCGGGATACTTGGAGGTACTTGCCAAGGGGCGCCTCATTGACTACCCCCTTGCGTTTTGTTCGCCATCCGGTGCCGGTTCCGATGTGCTCTACAACGCCTCCGTTTGCTGGAATGAGCAAGGCCAGGTCATCGGCGTTCTCGCCGTCGCCCGCGATATCACCAAGCGCTTGCGGATGGAAGCCGCCACCCGCGCCAGCGAACACAAGTACCGCAGCCTCATTGAGTTGACGGGCACCGGGTTCCTGATCCTGGATGCGCATGGCCGCGTGCTGGATGCGAACCGGGAATATGCGCGTCTGAGCGGACGGGGCGAACTTCGCGACATCCTGGGCAAGAACGTCCTCGAGTGGACGGCGGAGGCCGCCCAGTCCCGGACGCTAGCGGCCTTGACCCAGTGCGTGAAAAACGGCCTGATCCGGGACTTCGCCACCGAATACGTGGACGGGAGTGGCAAGATCACCTTCGTGGAGATGAATGCGACTTTGGAGCGTGAGGGCGAGACGTTGCGCATCATATCGCTGTGCCGCGACAGCACCGAGCGCCATCGACTGGCGGAGGCGCTGGGCCAGGTGGCCGACCGCCTGGATTTGGCCGCCCGCGCGGGCGGCGTGGGCGTCTGGGACTATGATGTGGTCAACAACCATCTGGTTTGGGACGAACAGATGTTTCGTCTCTATGGAATCACGCAGGCTCAATTCGGCGGGGCTTACGAGGCCTGGCAGGCGGGCCTGGACCCGGTCGACCGGCAACGCGGTCACGAGGAAATCCAGCTGGCGCTGCGGGGCGAAAAAAAATTCGACACCGAATTCAGGGTGATGTGGCCGGATGGCACGACTCACTACATCCGTGCCAGCGCCTCCGTGCAGCGCGACGACTCCGGCCGGCCGTTGCGCATGATCGGCACAAACTGGGAGATCACCGCCCAGAAGCAGGCGGAGCTGGCGCTGCAGGAGAGCGAGGCCAACTTCCGCACGTTTTTTGAGTCTCTGGCCGACCTGATCCTGGTGGCCAAGCCGGACGGCCGATTGATCTACACCAACGCCGCCGTCACGCGCAAGCTGGGTTACAGCGCCGAAGAACTCACCGCCCTGCACATCCTGGACTTGCATCCGGCAGACAAACATGCGGAGGCCCAAAAAATATTCGCCGCCATGTTCCGGCGCGAGCAGGTAAGCTCTCCCCTGCCGTTGGCGAGCAAGGACGGCCGCCTCGTTCCGGTCGAGACCCGCGTCTGTTTCGGCAAGTGGAATGGTGCGGAGTGCCTCTTCGGCATCTGCAAGGATCTGAGCGCCGTGCAGGAAGCGCAGGAGCGCTTCGAGCGCCTCTTCCGGAAGAACCCCAGCCTGATGGCGCTTTCGGCTCTGCCAGATCGCCGGTTCACGGACGTCAACGACGTCTTTCTGGAGACGCTTGGCTATGCGTGGGCTGAAATCATCGGCAAAACTTCCGCCGAGATCGGCTTGTTCCCAAACCCGGAGCAACAGGCCGCGGAGGCGACGCAACTGCTGGCGGATGGGAACATTGCCGACGCCGAAATGCAGATCCGACGCCAAGACGGGGTGCTCCTCGATGGTCTTTTCTCGGGTGAATTGATTGATATTCAGGGGCAGCAGTATCTCCTGACCGTGATGATCGACATCACCGAGCGCAATCGCCTCGACCGGCAAATGCTCCGGCTTGCCGCCATTCAGCGCGAGTTGATGCATCTGGCCACGGATTTTGTCAACGTGCCACTGGAGCGTCAGGATGCGACCATCAACGAATCGTTGGCGATCATGGGGCATCTGATCGACGCGGATCGTGCCTATCTGTTCGCCTATGATTTCGGGGCCGGGATCATCTGCAACACCCACGAGTGGTGCAGGCCCGGTATCCCGCCGGAGATCGGCAATCTGCAGGCGGTGCCTACCGCCATGGTTCCGGAATGGGTGGAGACACACACCCACGGCAACCTTCTGTCGATCCCCAGTGTGGCCGCGCTGCCGGCGGACAGCAATTTGAGGGCCGTGCTCGAACCGCAGGGCATTCGCTCGCTCGTTACCCTGCCGCTGATGCAGGGCGGTGATTGTCTGGGGTTCGTGGGTTTCGATGCTGTCCGGGGTGAACGGATCTGGACGAAAGAGGAGATAGACATCCTGCGGGTGCTGGCCGAGCTCTACGCGCATTTCCGAGCCCGTCTCGCCACGGAACACGAAACCCGAGAGCTCCAGCTCAGTCTGACCAAGGCCCGCGACGAGGCCCAAGCGGCGGCCCGGTCTAAGAGCCTGTTTCTGGCCAACATGTCACACGAAATCCGGACGCCCCTCAATGCCATCCTCGGCTACGCCCAGATCATGGGACACCAGTGTTGGGCACAGGCCTGCCCGCCGGGGCTCCACTTGAATGCGATCACCCGTAGCGGCGAGTACCTCCTGTCCCTGATCACCGACCTGTTGGTGCTGGTGCGTGACGATGCCCAGACGGTTTCACTTGCGCCGAAGAAATTTGATTTTCATCAGGCGCTGGACGATGTGCTCCTCATGTTTCAACATCGCCCGGAGGCGCACGGGTTGGCGCTGGACGTGTCGCACACCCCGGATGTGCCGCAGTTCATCTTCGCCGACCCCGTCAAGGTTCGCCAGATTCTCGTGAACTTGGTCGGGAACGCCGTCAAGTTCACGAAAAAAGGCGGGGTGCGCCTATCGGCTTCTCTCGTCTCCGGCGGCAAGTCGGGCGATATCCAACTGGCCGTGGAGGTCGAGGATACGGGCTGCGGCATTCAGGAGGACGAACTGGGCGGCATTTTTGATCTTTTCTATGTGACCCGAAACATCCAGAAGCCCGGCCATGGCACGGGGCTGGGATTGCCCTTGAGCCAGCGCTTCGCCCGTGCCCTGGGCGGCGACATCGCCGTGCGCAGCCGCCCGGGAGTGGGCTGCTGCTTCCGATTCACCTTCTGTGCGCAGGTCGCGAACGGGGTGTGGGGTGTAGCCCTCCGCCGGATCATTGAGCGGCTCGTTCCGGACCAGCGTGCGTATCGCCTGTGGGTGGTCGACGACGATTACGCCAACAGCGACATGCTCAGCGGCATGCTGACCGCGGTCGGCTTTGTGGTGGAAACGATGCCCGATGCCGCGCAAGCCCTGCAGCGGCTGAGCCAGGGGGCGGATGCCGTGGATTTGGTGCTGATGGACAAGAACATGCCGGGGATGGATGGGTACGAGGCCATCGCTCGCATTCGCGCACTGCCTGAGGGGCGCAAACTCCCGGTGCTGGTGGTGACGGCTTCCGGTTCTTTCGATGAACGGGAGCAGTCGCTGGCTGCCGGCGCGAATGGGTGCGTTCTCAAACCGATTTTGCGGGAACAGCTATTGGAGGAGATTGGCCGGCTTACCGGCGTGTGCTACCAGTATACAGTGCTGTCGCCCGCCGCAAACGCGGCCTCTCTGGATTCCGCCGCGCTGGCGCAGTTGCCGGAGGAGCAGCGCCAACTCCTGGACCAAGCCCTGCGCCGCGGCGACATCCGGCAGTTACGCGCCACGATCGCGGAGATAGCGCGCGAACAGGCCGGGCTGGCCGCCGGGCTCGGCGTGCTCGTCAATGCCTACGACTATGAGGGCCTGCGCCGTCTACTTGATCACCCGAAAGGAAAAACCGAATGAATGCCGATTCCGTCCCTGCCACCATTATGATTGTCGATGATGAGCCGGATAACCTGAATGTGCTGGACGCTTCGCTTGCCCGGGCCGGCTATCGGGTCGTCGTGTTCCCGCGCGGTGCGATGGCCGTCGCCGCGGCGCAGGCTGAACCACCCGATCTGGTATTGTTGGATGTCTGCATGCCGGAGATGGACGGCTACGAAGTCTGCAGCCGCTTCAAGGCGGATGAGACTCTTTGCCGGATCCCCATCATTTTCATCAGCGCCCTCTCGGCAACCGAAGACATTGCCCGGGGTTTCGAGTGCGGCGGGGTGGACTACATTGCCAAGCCTTTTCGCGAACCCGAGGTGCTGGCCCGTGTGCGCACCCATGTCGCCATGCTTAGGGCGTACACCCAACTAGCTGAACAGCATGCGCAGTTGCGCATCCTCGAGCGCCATCGCGACACCCTCGTGCATATGCTGATACACGACATGCGCAGCCCTTTGTTCGTCCTGTTGGGGCATCTGGAAATGATCGAAGCGTACGGTTCCCAAAAAATGGGCGCGGGTGATCTCCAAAGCCTGCGCGTCGCCATCCACGGTGCGAAAGTGCTCGCGCGGATGGTGTCCACGGTGATCGACGTCAGTCGGTTGGAATCCGTGGATATCCCGCTGCGGCGCGTGGCCGTTTCGGCGCGTGAACTTTTTGAGGCCGCTTTGTCGCAGGCGGTAGATTTCGACCGACGGGGCCACGTTTCCCAACGGATTGCCGAGGCCTGCCCCGCCGTGCTGTGCGATGTGGATCTCAGTACCCGCATCGTTGCCAACCTCCTTGCCAATGCGCTGAAGTATGCGCCCGACAGCAGCGAAATCGAACTCGGGGCCGAGCCCGATCCGGGGGGGGTGCGTCTCTGGGTGCGTGACACAGGTCCCGGAATTTCGCCCCAGTATCACCAACGCATTTTTGAGAAGTTTGGCATGGCCGAGCATCCCCAGGGCCCGCAGGCTAAGTCGTCCGGGCTGGGGCTGGCCTTTTGCAAAATGGCGGTGACTGCCCAGGGCGGAACCATCGGGCTCGAGAGCGCCCCCGGCCAGGGCAGTACCTTCTGGTTTATCCTCCCGGCGGGCGGCCTCGGGGTGGGAACGGGCGATGACGGACAGGCCTGCCCCAAATCCTCGCCTAATCTCTGATTTTCTGAGTTTTGGGCGCCGTAATTCTTGAAGTCCTCTGGGGATCTCCTCGTGATGCATCAAAAGAGGATGTATCTATTGGGTTTGCGAGAGGTCTTGAAGCGGAGGTGGATCGGCGGACCGATTTTGGGCAGTATTCGACTGTCTTCTCCATCCTATAGAGCGGGGATCTCCCGTCTCTATGGAACCGGGCGGCCCAAGGCTTTGACGGAGGTGGCGTGAGTCGTCAGCGGAAAGAAGGCCCAGACTTTCAGCATCCGCTTGATCGCTTCAGCCGGAGCACAGAGGTGCAAGCCCGTGATGCAGTTGTTGCGGTTCATCCCTCCAGACAGGTGAACCAATAGCAACCGGTACTTTTTGAAGCGAACCGTGCGCTCTTCAGGGCTAAAACATAAGCCTTTGATCGCACTGGCCAAATTGTAGCTGATCACAGCGAACTTAAACCAAGCCGCATTAACCGCAAAGCGTTGACTGGGCATATGGCCTCCCCCTAACGCATTCTTGATTTCGTCGTGAACATGCTCGACCGTTCCCGCCTTTTCGCGATGCCAGTTCAATAGCTTATCACCATCGAACCCGGCTGGCTCAGCGAACATGTGGGGATCCTGCCCGAGGACCGAGTGCGCATTGATCCCGAAGTGTGGGCGCAACTGGCGGGTTGCGTGGAGCGCCGCGAGACGATCCGGGCGACGTACCAGACTTTCGACGGGCGGGTATCCGA
>CAIJXV010000052.1 GCA_903824675.1 uncultured bacterium | reverse complement strand
TCCCGGAACTGGCCCACATCTCCACGGCATTCCTCTTGAATTCCTCATCATATGATCGCTGGTGTAATTCAGGCATTGGCGTTCCTCCCAATCCCATTTATACACTTCTCCCCCCGTGTCCGTCAAAACGGGGCAACCTCATACTATAAAAAACTGGGCGGAACCGACAAGTTTGTCGAAGGCTATCGGAAGAAAACGCGCGAAGTGGCAAAACGCCTCGGATGTCCCTTATTCGACCTGGACCAGTTTCTGAGGAAGCAGATCCAGAAAAAGAAGAAGGAAGGCATCATGAACAAAGACGGCGTGCACCTGACCCCGGAAGCCAATAAGCTGGTCGCCGACGCCATGGTGGATTTCCTGAAAGCCAACAAACTGCTTCAATCGAAGATCCCGCCCGCCAACTGAGTTAACCCCGCTCTGGAGCGGGGCAGCCGCGGATGACACGGATATCCCCAGTACAGCCACGCGTATCGCGTGGCTGCTTTCCGTAAGCCAGCCCATAGGTCTGGCTTTACTTGCAGAAAAGAACGAGAGCCATGGTATTGGTATTCACCTTGGAGTGCGGCAGTTCACTGCCGCTTTTTCTCGTGCTGCAGTGAACGGCGCCCACTCAGACGGCTCATCGCAGCCTCGCCCTCCATGGCACGGATAAGAAAAAACACCACGCGCCTCATGCGGCGCTACTACAAGCCTGGATCCTGAACACTTAGGCGTTGTCCCTGATCCTCCGGGCGGCCTCTTTGATCTGCCGGACACCCGTTTCGACCGCTTGCTTGAGGTGGCCAACGGCCTGATGCGTCTGCCCCTTGGCGCGCAACTTGTTGTTTCCTGTCAGAGCGCCCGCCGCTTCCTCCAGGCGACCCTTCACTACCTCTGTTGAACCCTTCATGATTTCGACTCCGTGTTTTGTAAAATGCCTGTCATCCCCATCTCTACGCGATGGGCCGATGCTTGACTCCGAAGTGAAACCCTAGCCGAACCACAGAAAGTGGTCCCCGCCAAAGATCACACATCCCGAAAGCAGCAGGCAGGCTGAGACCAAGAGTAACAGCATCATTGTCGTGCGCAGATATCTTCTCGTATTCATAACCCATCCCGATTCTTATTCTTGCCGGCCGTGGTCTACTCCAAACCGGCGGTTCGTTGCGTTTGCCCGTTAAATCCGACCCAAAAGAAGCAATATGACCAGGATCAGAACCACAAGGCCCAACCCGCCGCTTGGATAGTAACCCCAATTTTTGCTGTGAGGCCAGGTGGGTAATGCGCCCACGAGGAAGAGAATAAGCACAATCAATAGAATCGTTCCAACACTCATGGTCGTTCTCCTTTTTCTAGATGTTCTTCTTGAGTGCAGAATACGAAATGGCTTGGCCATCTGCGATGGGGTATAACCCTACATGCGCCGCAGATGGTACTGATGACACGGATAGAATACGGGGAAACATCACGCGCCTCTTGCGGCGCTACTACAAACCCGGATCCTTGCACTGCGCCGTGGAAAAAGCGGCAGTGAACTGCCGCAATCCATAATCCTCTTGGAAGCCAGCCCATAGGTCTGGCTTTACTGGCAGAAGGAAACGAGGGCCATGGTATTGGTATTCACCTTGGAGTGCGGCAGTTCACTGCCGCTTTTTCTCGTGACGGGGGGATTCAGGGTCAACCCTTGATAATTGATATTCTAAGGGGAACACCACGCGCCTCATGCGGCGCTACTACAAACCCGGATCCTTGAACTGCCGCAATCCATAATCCCCTTGGAGGCCAGCCCATAGAAGCTGTGAAAGAATTGCCTGAAGGCGGTCGGGGTGTCACCCGACCCTCCCAATTTCGGAGATAACCCATCTGTTTAATACAAGGGAGGGACGGGTGCCACCCCGTCCTTTACCGGGCAGAGGAAATAGGGGTGTTCTGGCTGGGGCTCGATTCCTGGTGCGAAGCGCTGGCGATTCGTTGGGTCCAGTTTTAATCCATGAAACTTCAACGCGTTGAGGGCGTTCCATTCTTCGTAACTCCGGTAGAGGATCAATATCGGGCCTTTATGTCCGGCCAGGATCCGCATCATGTGCCGATCGGTTTCGTTCGGCGTCGGTGACGGTCCGGTCGAATATCCCTGGATGCGCAGGAAGCGCACTTGCGGCGGGAAAAAGGGGATCATGTAGGCCATTGAGTCATGGCCTGCCACGAGAATTATCGTGTGCTGGGGATCCGGGATCGCCGGTACGTGCACATCAAAGTAATCTTTCGACCAGGCGCGTCGGCCCCAGTTGCCGGGCTGGACGGTGACCACCAGGCAAACCAGGCCGATCAACG
The DNA here is from genome assembly GCA_903824675.1 of uncultured bacterium. Classification (GTDB taxonomy): domain Bacteria; phylum Verrucomicrobiota; class Kiritimatiellia; order CAIKKV01; family CAIJXV01; genus CAIJXV01. Next base: position 51,181 of record CAIJXV010000052.1, on the reverse strand, counting down.
CAAACAGCAATTGCCTGCGCGGGTCGCGCACGAGGGTGCCCAGGACCAGGACGATCGTCAGGGGCGCAAGGAAGTCGCAGATCATCGCGTAGCGATAGACGGCGAACATCTTCATCCAGAGGACGAATGCGACGACCAGGAAGATGACAAAGAATCCGGTCAAGGGCGGCCCACTCTCGGTCGCCGATGCGTTTTTACGTCGCTTCAATTGCTGACAGAGAACCTGGCCGAGCAGGACCAGCAAAAGAAGGTAGAGCAGCGGCAATCGCAGATCCCGGAACACCACTTCGCCGACTTGCAGTGGATTGAGATTGAACGCGATGGGGAACAGCCATTCCTGTTTCCAACCGATGGGAATAAAGCGTTCATCGCGATAGGAGCCGATGGCGCCCCAGGGCGATTGGAAATATTGGTTGAAATAGGGAAAGAGCGGATTGCGGAAACGGTGCCACATCTCCAGCATCCAGAAGCCGCCGGTCAGGGCCATTCCGGCTAAAACTCCCAGCCCAAAGATGAAGGCCAGTTGGCACCGGCGCTGGAAGGGCAGGTTTAACCCTAAAAACGCCACACAGAACGCCACGGCGTAGACCGCCATGGGTAATTTCAGGCCCACGACGGCGCCGGTCAGAAATCCGGCCGTCGCGACAATGGGCCAAGCGGATCGCAGGGAGGCGCTGAGCCGGTCGCGATAGCGCAGGATCAGCCAGATCGCGGCCAGGACCGGCAGGCTCAGGAGATTGTCGCCATAGCTGGTGCCGATCTCGGCCAGATTCATGGCGCCGAGCAGGCCGACCCAGGCCGTCGCCAGGCAGACCCAGACGGTCAGGGTCCGTCGTTCGAGCTGAATCGTCTGCCGGGCAATTCCATAGAGCGCCCAGCCATTGAAGCCCGACATCAGTCCGAGCAGGAAGCCCACGGCTTTGGGCGGCAGGGAGGTCACCGCCCAGTAGAACGGCAGGTGCATGAGGGGATTATAATAGGTGGCGACATGAGCGACGGCGACATCCTGTCCCATGCGGCCGGTGAGGAAGGCGAAGGGGTTATAGAAATGATAATTGCGCAGATCCCAACTCACATCCTGACCGATCCACAAGGCATAGCAGCCGGTGGCGATCGGCATGAGGAACAAAAGCAGGCGGGCGATCAGGAGGGACCAGAACTCGCGGCGAGGCGCATCGGCGTCCGTCGGGGCGGGAATGGGTTGATTAGCCGCTTTCATGATTGCCAGAGTGCCTGAAAGGGGGGTGGAGGGCCAGTTTTTTGTGGAGGCTTGGGGACCTAACCACGGATGGGACGGATGGTACGGATGAACCACGGATGGAAGCGATTAACTACGAAACACGCGGAAGGCGCGAAAGAGATTAGCCACGGATGGTACGGATGGCATGGATACGGGCCGCCTTTGCACGCGACGTGCAAACTCGGCCCGCGTTGGTTTATGGATGGAGCTGGGAGGACACGGGAAGAATTCGTCCAGTGATCTCAGTATCTAGCCCATCGCCAAGGTTCCCCCTCATCATTTTGGACTGCGGGACTTCTGTCCCGCTTTGATGGAGGGCGCAGTGCACTGCGCCCCGGGAAAGGCGGCAGTGCACTGCCGCAATCCATAAAGGGCTACTCCCTCCCTCCGGTGCGGGGGCCTTCTTCGCCTGAGTGGCTTCGCAGGCCAGAGGAGGGGTGGGGTGAGGGGGATCCTTACCCCGGTGGTGAAGATCCGGCCGGATTTGTTCTCTCTTGGGCCTCTTGCAAAACTCTCCGCTAAGACGGCTCGTCGCAGCCTCGCCCTCCAGGGCACGGATAAGAAAAAACACCACGCGCCTCACGCGGCGCTACTACAAGCCCGGGATCCTGAACACTTATGCTTTGGTAGTAGGCGCGCAAGAGCGCCGTTCTTTGATGGGGGGGGACAGAAGAATCGCCGGAGCGGAGTCCGGCTCCCACATTATTTGGGATGGCTGGCTGGACACGGCGGTCCCCGCCGTTTTTGCCTTGGGTTATCTGGCGGTTCCTAAAGAGAGATTAAGGGAAACACCACGCGCCTCAGCCGTTGTTCGTTGGCCGTCTTGCGATCTTAGGGGCTTTGTGAACGGCCCCAAAGGTGGCGCATTTTTAAGTTCTGGAAAGCCGACAATTCGCCCATCGGTCAGCTCAAGACGGTAGGCATACCCCGTCTCCCCTTCGTCCCTCTCTGCGTGCCGGTGCGATCGCAACCCCGTTCCGAACCCGAATCAGGGTGCGATTTGAACGAAGGCATACCCGTTTTTGCCAGAATTTTTAATTTGATACATGGCGTTATCGGCCAGTTTGATCAGACTTTGGACGTCCTGGGCGTCGACGGGGTAAAGCGCGATGCCGATACTCGCGCCAATGGTGACCGGACGTTCATTGATCAGGATGGGCTGGGACAAGAGCCGGATAATCGTTTCCGCAACGGCGGACGCGTTTTCCCGGGTTTGGAGATCGGGTAGAATGACGAGAAACTCATCGCCTCCGATTCGGGCGACTGTATCGGTTTCGCGCACACGGGTCCGCAGGCGTCGGGCCACTTCCTTGAGTACCAGGTCTCCGGCTTCATGGCCAAAGGTGTCATTCACCGCCTTGAATCCATCCAGATCGATAAACAGGGCGGCCGCCATTTTATGGTTCCGGTGGGCGGTGCTTACGGCCATGGCCAAACGGTCTTCGGCCAATTTCAGGCTGGGCAGGTCGGTCAACCCGTCGTGGGTCGCCATGTGGCGGATCTGCTCTTCGGCCAGTTTTCGATCGGTGATATCCTGGTGGGTTCCGCAGATCAGCAGGGGCCGCCCATCCGGGGACCAGGTTACCGTTTTACCCCGGACGTGGACCCATACCCACTTCCCGGTTTTATGCCGCATGCGAACGTCACATTCGTAATAGGGCGTTTCCTTGCGGAGGTTTTTTTGAAGCAACGCATTAGACTCGTTCAGGTCGTCCGGATGAACAAATCGGGCCCAGGTGTCGATCTCCGTCGGGTCGAGTTCGGCGAGGGTATAGCCGATGATTTCCGCCCACCGTTCGTTGAATACGGTTTCGCCGGTTTGGACCTGCCATTCCCAGGTTCCCACATGGGTGCTTTCCAGAATGTCTGAAATCCGGCGCCGCTCCACAACCAGCAAAGACTCGATCTGCTTTCGCTCCGTGATATCGGTATCCGCGCCGCGATAACCCAGTAATTCCCCATCCGGTCCGAGCCGGGGAAGTCCGTTGGTGGAAACCCATATTCGGCGGCCATCGAGGGTGTCCATGGCGTTTTCCAGGTTATAAAAAGATCCCTTTTGACTGAAGATCTCGAACGCCGCCGCCTTGAATTCCGCCCGGCCTTCTTCGGGATGCAAGTCGTAGAAATGCAGATATCCGACCAGTTCGTGGGGCCGGTAGCCCCAAATCTTTGTAGCCGCATCGCTGACGTAGGTATAGAGGCCGGTGGGGTCGACCTCCCAGACAACGGTTCGGCTTTGATCGGCCAACTGACGGTAGCGTTCCTCGCTCACGCGAAGCGCCATCTCCACGCGTTTGCGGTTCGTGATATCGAAGAACGTAATGACCGCGCCGACCAGTTGGCCATCCACGGTCTGGGGATGCGCCCAATATTCAGCGGCGAAGCTGGTGCCATCGGCTTTCCAGAAAATTTCAGTGTCCTGATGCGTTTCACGCCCATCTCGCACGGCCTTGAAAATCTGGCATTCGGCCTCCGGCATGGGCCGGCCATCGGCATGGGTGTGATGGATGAGGGAATGCATGTTCCGGCCGATCAATGGCTGGGCCGTGGCGTAACCCAATATTTGAAGACAGGCGGGATTGACAAAGGTGCAGTTGCCCTGCGCGTTGATGCCATAGATCGCTTCAGCGGTCGAGTTGAGCAGATGGCGAACCTGTTCTTCACTCTCAACGACCTTTGTTAATAGAATCCGTCTTAACGTCATGTCTTCAAAGAACCAGATACGTCCCAAATAGTCACCTTGCTCGCCGGTCAAGGGCGATGAATATTGTTCAAAATGTCGTTCGTCGAGCAATTCGATTTCATCTTCGCTTTTTTTCTCGGGGTGCTGGTATAGGTACAGGACACTGCGTTTGAATTCTTCCGGATACTTCAATTGGCTCGAGATGAAATCCAGCAGTTTCTGATTGTCTCTTGAATCCAGAATCGGTTGGGGGATCCGCCACATTTCGCCGAAACGCTTGTTAAAGGAAAGGATCTGGCCCGCCTGATTGACCGCCAGCATCCCCTCAGACGAGGTATTCGATTGGGCGTTCTGAATCATGGTCTTATAGGCCAGTTCAACCGCGGTCTGTTTCGCTTTTTGGAGCAGTATGATGATATAGGCCACTAAGCCGGAACGATTCAGTTGACAAAAGGTGAGGCCGTGGGCTTGTGTAATGGGAACTATGAATAACCATACACATCAAGACACCGACGGCACTCACCAACTGGTGACTGTAAACATCAGCACGCGAAAAGGCAACGAGACTCTTCGGCTGGGATTCACGGATCAACGGGTAACGGCCTATGGAGGGCTGGCGGTTTTGAGTCAGTTTTTGCATAAGACGGGATTTCGGGAACGGTTGGCGGAGGCGTTGCCCCAGAAGCCGACGAGCCCGAATGCGTATGATCCGACCGACCTTGGACTGGGGTTCATCGGGGGGATCCTGTGCGGGGCCGACAAGCTGTCGCGGGTGGGGTGGCTGGCTCAGGATGTGGCGGTCGCCGAGGTGCTGGGGATCGAAGCGATTCCGAGTCAGTCGACCTTGACCCGTTTCTTCCGGGGGTTCAGTCAGGCGAGCAACGACGGCCTGAACCGGATGAACCGTTGGATGGCCGGTCACTGGCCCAGTGCGGGAAGAGAGGGCTATACCTTGGATGTGGACTCGTGGGCCCTGCTGCATGAGGATGGCCACCAGGAAGGGGTGCAGATCGGTTATACGCGGACCGGGCTCAAACCGTGCCACCGGCCGCTGGTGGGAGTGATCGCCGAAATGAAGATGGTGGTTAAATACTGGTTGAGGCGGGGCGATAGTGCCTGCGCGAATGGCGCGGCGGATTTTGTAAGCCAAAGCATCGATCAGTTGCCGGCACATATTCGGGTGGGACTGGTCCGGGGAGATTCCGGTTTTTGCGCGGCTCGGGTGAAAGAAGCGATTCGACAGCGAGGGGCGCACTACATTTTGGTGGCCCGATTGAACGAACCCGTTCAGCGGTTGTGCCGACACGATGACTCCTTTTGGCAACCGACAGAGATCGAAGGTCTGGAGATTCAAGAAGTCCCCTGGACGGCGGTGGGAGAACGGCTGGTAGTGATCCGTCAGCGGGTAGCCCAACGGCCTGAAGCGGGCGGGAAGACTCTACTGGATATTCCGGGGTATCGGTTTCAGGCCCTGGTTACAGATCTGCCGGATTCGTTCCGACCGGTGGACGTCTGGCGACGATACAATGGTCGGGCGGATAGCGAAAACCGTCTTAAAGAACTCGGACGACAGTTTGGCATTCGAGGCCTGTGCTGCCAGCGTTTCTGGGCAACTGAAGCCGCTCATCTGTTGGCGATTGTCGCTCATAATCTGGTTGTGCTGCTCCAACGGGAACTGGGAAAGACAGAGAAAGGTGAACTGGCAACTCTTCGAATGAAGCTGTTTTTGCGAGCGGGCGTATGGAGTCGAGCTCAAGGACAGGCTACCCTGCGATTGGCCGTACCAGCGGCTTGGCGCTCCTGGTGGCTCGATATCATCGACAAGCTTAAATGCCCTCTGCCGCCGTTCAATCTGTACTGCAATGCAGTTGAAAACTTACGCGCATAAAGAGGCAAACACGCATGAAAATCACGAATCAACTGAATCGTTCCGGCTAAGAGCGACAGCAGGATGCCGATGAAAACGGCCAGGTAAGGCAGCAGGCTTCGGTTTTGGGCGACAAAGGCCTTCGATGCACAGATATGGATTGAAAATTCATGATCCATGAACGTGGTCCGGGCCACCGCGTGCAGATCCGCGTCTTGCAGCTCCCCGCCGGCTTTCCGGTAGATGGGGGCATTGTCACAAAAGATGTAGATGGAGAAGTCATCGGTGGGGGTCACTTCCGTCGAGGATGCATTGACGCCGACGACATGATTCAACCATTTCTGGGTATCGCAGACCGCCAGAACAAAACCATCGAATTCATTTTGAATGTAAATGGGGAAATAGACCAGCAGCCCTTTTCCTCCTTGCCGCAAACCGACCGGCGAGGTCATAACGGGTTGCCGGGTTGCCTTGGCCGCATCGATGGCGGCTTGGCGTTTGGGATCGGATGTGAGATTCTGGTTCAGCACCGACTCATTGCCTTCGAGGGGGATAACCCATCTCGCATAGTAGTCTTTGTCGATCCACTCCAGGGCTTGTAATCCGGGATCATCGGACAGATTATGGAGGGCATCGTCGATGAACTCTTCCTGGGGCGTTCCGCCCCGCTTCGACCACCTTTGGGCCATTCGGTGCAATGCGGGAATGCGGGTGGATAGATCGCTCTGGATTTGGGTGGTCAGCGATTCAGCCGTGGAATTGACCTTGAGTTGCAGATGGGTTTGCTCCCGTTTAAGAAGTCGCATCCCGACCAGGATCACGAGCATGCACAGCAATATCCCGATCAAGAGGGGCAACCTGTGGGTCTTGGTTAGGAACAACCGAACCGGAGGCCGCTTAACGATCTGTAGCATTTTCTAAAATGTTTCTCTGGAAGACGGATTAGCAATCAATAATATAGGTGTAAAAACATACGGCATCGGGTTGAAAAATGCAAGTGCGGTGTAACCGTGCGCGAGGGCGATTCGGTGCCCAGAAACCGCCTAAGGGGCGGTTACACCAACCGTTTTCAATCGATGTCGGCCCGCCCTGTGGCGGGCGTCTGGAGAGGGAGGGGGCTGGATCCGCGGACGCCGGGGCGCAGAGGCCCGGCCAACAACGGGGAATCGGGTTGTGGGCGAAGCCCCACCTAGCGCGGTTTATCAAGGAAATAGGCGAATGGGCATCGAATCGCAGATCCGCCCGTGTAACCGAGACCGCGCGCGGCGGCACTTCCACCAGCCATCCCATAGGTCTGGCTTTACGGTCTGATTCACAGTCGCGACCTTCGCGCCTCCACCGTGAGACAACATTTCTTCACATCAGGCGGGAGGAAGAAACCAATATCTGGTGCGAAATCGAGCGTTATTCGTGGATTTCGTAGTTCATCGCGCCTTCCGGGGCAATTGGGGCAATTGCGGATTGCCAGCAGGGATGCAGTCATGGTATCTTATCGCCTGCAATCTGATCCCGACTGCTTTCGCAGTCGCGGCCGTTCTGAATTGGACGGGATGGGAATCGGGCTATCCCGCTTCCCCTCATCTCCAGCCAATGCCGCAATTTCGGCAGGACTTTCTTGGTGGACTGTCCATTTCTCTGGGGAACAGGTCTGCTAGGAAAGAAACGCATGCATAGTCAACGTCCGCTCGAGAACCATCCCAAGACTCCCACATCCGCCGTGCCTCATGAGGCCCACGCCCATCCGAAGCCTCACGCCGCTCCAGCCGTTCCCCCGACCGTTCCCGCTGCCAAATCCTCCGAATCCGCCGGCGTTTTCAGCACGCTTCTGCCGGCTTTGCAACGCGCGGTTGCGGAAGAGGGCTATACCCTCCCGACCTCGATCCAGGAAGGCGCCATTCCCTACGTTCTGCAAGGACGCGATCTGCTCGGGTGCGCCCAGACCGGCACGGGCAAGACCGCCGCCTTTGTCCTGCCCCTGTTGCAGTATATCACGCAGAATCCCCAGCCCCGGACGCCTTACCGGCCCCGCGCGCTCATCCTGGCGCCCACCCGCGAACTGGCGGCGCAGATTGGGGACAGTCTGAGCGCTTACGGTCGCCATGTTCCTTTCTCACAAACCGTCATCTTCGGCGGGGTGGGGCAACACCCGCAGGTCCAGGCCCTTCGGAAAGGGGTCGAGATCGTCGTGGCCACGCCGGGTCGGTTGCTGGATCTGATGAATCAAGGACATGTCCGCCTGGAAGCGATTGAAGTGTTTGTGCTGGATGAAGCCGACCGCATGCTCGACATGGGGTTTCTCCCGGATATCCGCCGGATCATCGCCCGCCTTCCGGCCAAGCGCCAGTCGCTTTTCTTCTCCGCAACGCTTGAACCCGCGGTCATTGGTCTTGCCAATACGTTGGTGCGCAATCCGGTGCATATCACGATCACGCCGCAACAGCCGACGGTCGAACGGATCGTGCAAAAGGTGATGTTTGTCGATCAGGGATCCAAGCCGCAGTTACTGGTGCAGTTGCTGAGTAATTCCAAAATTAATCGCGTCCTGATTTTTACGCGCATGAAGTATGGGGCCAACCGGGTGGCCGAACGCCTGGAGCGGTCCGGGATCACGTCAGCTGCCATTCACGGCAATAAGAGCCAGAGTGCCCGGAGCAAAGCCCTGACCGATTTCAAGGATGGCCGGGTCCGTGTGATGGTGGCCACGGATATCGCCGCCCGCGGGATTGATGTGGACGGGATCACGCATGTGATCAATTACGATCTGCCGCTGGAGGCGGAAACCTATGTGCATCGGATCGGGCGGACCGCGCGGGCCGGGGCCGAAGGGGATGCCATTTCATTCTGTAGCGCCGGTGAACGCGCGATGCTGTCGAGCATTGAACGGCTGATCCGCAAGACGATCCCGGTTGACACCAATCATGCCTACCACTCCGAGGCGGCGAGCCGGGCTGTCGGGGCCGAAGCCCGGTCCGCATCGGTTCGCGGATCCCAGCGTCGTTCGGACTCGCGTTCGTCTTCGCGCCCGCAACACGCCCGTCCGCAACCTTCCCGTCCGCGACGGTAGGCCGCAAAGACGCCATTTCACATTCCGGTGTAGCCGCGCTCTATGAGCACCGCTGCTTTTTCTCCGGTTACCCGAGCCGAAGGACCTGTCCTTCTCTTCTATCATCTCGAGCGAAGCCCTGAAGTGAAGCGCATACTTCAAGGCGAAGTCGAGAGATCTCATCCGATCGGGCGTGCATCGGGGGAGGCGAGATGATCTCCCTCCGTGCCTTGGTGCCTCCGTGGTGAAGAATCGCCGGAACGGAGTCCGGCTCCCACATTATTCGGGATGGCTGGTTGGAGACGGCGGTCCCCGCCGTTTTCGTCTTGGGTTATCTGTCGGTTCCTGGGACAGATTAAGGGGAACACTACGCGCCTCTAGCGGCGCTACTACAAACCCGGATTCGTGTGCTGGAAAAGAGTAGCCGACGTCCACCCCCACAAAAGAGGAGAAGCCAGCCCATAGGTCTGGCTTTACATCCAGAGGGCATTACCCGAATTAACCCTGAGGCACCGAGGCACTGAGGGGATGGCCCGGAAACCGCAGATACGATTCGCCTTTGCACCCGGCGTGCCTACTCGGCCCGTGTTGGTTAAGGGATGGAGCAGGAGGCCACAGGAAGAATTCTGTTCAGTGACCTCTGTATTCTCCTATAAACACGCGGGTTGGATTGAACAACTTCCGTTCAAGACGACCCGCATCGAGGGAGGCGTTCATAGCTCTTCGACGGGCTCAGGACAGGAGCGCGGCTACACCCAAAGCCGGGAATGAAGCGGGGGTTATTTGAGTGCGGGCTATTTCTTTTACGACTTTTGCGTCGTTCGTGGTTGATCCGTCTGATTGACCTTTTCATCCCTGTCATCTCGAGCGTCGTCGAGAGATCTCATCGTTTACTATGCGACACCGATCCCTCGCCGCCGCCTGCCCTGAGTTTACCGAAGGACTCGAAATGACAGCCCTATGGAAAAACGCGCCGCACACGGCGCTACTCCGAACAGGAGCGACACTGCGTTGGAGGGTGAACTCTCCGAGTGAGCCGGGGATCAGGCCCGACGGTTCCCCCGGGGTACGTCACGGCAAGGCGTGACTACGAAGACTGGAAGGTGTCGCCCTCCCTTTCAACATCCTATTACGGTGTTGTAACGAAGCCTTTGCCTTCCTTCGGCTAGCCGGCCCTCAAATCTTTTGAGCTTCGACATTGATTCAGCAGGGCGGGTAGGGTAGATAAGGGACATGCGCCAACCGATATCGAAAGGTCCCGTAGTTTGGTTGATTCCCCTGGGCGTGATGATTGCGCTCGTCTGGGCATTTCAAGCCTGGCTGACTTTGCCTCCGCCTTCCTTTGAGTTGCGTTTGCCGGGAAACGACGGCCGCCCGTCCGTTACGGCCGGCCCCCGTATTTCGCCGTGGAAGGGAACCCTGACCCCCGGTCCCGGGAAACCGGCGCCGTTGTCCGGTTCCTGGCCGGGTTTTCGCGGACTTCTGCGCGATGGAATTTCGTCCGACCCGGTTGCCTTGACCGAACATCCCGCCACCGGGGCTTACCCGGTGGTCTGGTCGCGTGAGGTGGGCGAAGGTCACGCCGGGGTGGCTATTTCGCAAGGGGCGGTTTATTTGCTGGATTATGATCGGGCGGCCCAGGCGGATGTGGTTCGCTGTCTTAGTCTGGCCGATGGACAGGAGATCTGGTCCTATGCCTATCCGGTGCCGATCAAGCGCAACCATGGGATGTCCCGAACCGTACCGGCGGTGGCTGGAAAGTACGTCGTTACGCTCGGGCCCAAGGGCCATTTGGTGTGCCTGGATCGGGAGACCGGCGCTTTGCAATGGATGCGTGATCTGCCGGCGGTCTATGGGACGACAATCCCTCCCTGGTATGCGGGACAATGTCCCCGAATCGATGGAAATCGGGTGATTGTGGCGCCCGCCGGAACGAATTGCCTGATGACGGCCTTGGAGGTGGCGACGGGGGCGACGATTTGGGAAACGCCCAATCCGGCGCAATGGGCGATGAGTCATGCGTCGATTCTTTTGGCCGAAGTCGACGGGGTTCGGCAATATATCTATACCGGGGTGGGCGGGGTTGCTGGTGTGTCCGCGAACGACGGAGCTCTGATGTGGCGGACCGCCGATTGGAAAATCAGCATTGCCACGATCCCCACGCCGATTCAACTGGCCGACGGCCGGATATTTCTTTCCGGCGGTTACAATGCCGGATCTGCTTTTTTGCGCGTGACCCGGGAGGGTGAGGTCTGGATCCCGCGTCTGGAAAAACGACTGGCACCGCTCCTTTTTGGGACCGATCAGCAAACGCCGTTGACCTGGCAGGGGCAGATCTATGGGGTCCGGCCGGGCGGCGAACTGGTTTGTCTGGATCTGGATGGGACGGTCCGATGGACCAGTGGTCCGTCGAACCGGTTTGGGTTGGGGCCCTATATTTTAGCCGATCGCCGGATCTGGGTTTTGAGCGATACCGGAATCTTACGGGTGATCCGGGCGACCCCGGACCGATTTGAATTGTTATTTGAGACGCGGATTCTGGACGGGTCCGATGCGTGGGGGCCCCTCGCCCTTGCGGACGGTTTTCTGATCGCCCGCGATTTAACGCGGTTGGTGTGTCTCCAAGTGCGCAAATAATTGAACTTGCATTCGTAAAACGGTTTCTGTAAAACGCACGGCTATCCGTGAGCCGAGCCTGCGTTCGGCGAGCCGAATTCAAAGCAAAAACCAGACAAGGAGCTAACGATGAACATGGCCCCGACGACAAATAAAAAATTACTGGCATGGGTGGATGAGATGACGAAACTCTGCACCCCGGCCCAGGTGCATTGGTGTGACGGGTCCGAGGCGGAATACAAATCCCTGTGCGACCAGATGGTGACGGCTGGGGTGTTTACTCCGCTCAATCCGAAACTGAAACCGAATTGCTTCCTCGCGCGTTCGCATGTCAGCGACGTGGCCCGGGTGGAAGATCGCACCTACATTTGCGCCAAAACCAAGGAAGAAGCCGGGCCAACCAATAATTGGACCGAGCCCGTCGAGATGAAGGCCAAGTTGCTGGCGATGTTCAAAGGTTGCATGGCCGGCCGGACGCTTTACGTGATTCCGTTCTCGATGGGTCCGCTGGGTTCGCCGGTGGCCAAGATCGGGATCGAGATTACCGATTCCCCTTATGTGGTGGTGAATATGCGGATCATGACCCGCATGGGTGCCGCCGTGTTAAAGGCTTTGGGTAATGGTGAATTTGTTTCCTGCATGCATTCGGTGGGCGCGCCGCTCAATCCGGGTCAGAAGGATACCACCTGGCCCTGCGAGCCGGATCCGGCCAAGAAATACATCGTGCATTTCCCCGATGATTATTCGATCTGGTCCTATGGCTCGGGTTACGGCGGGAACGCCTTGCTGGGCAAAAAGTGCTTCGCCCTGCGAATCGCCTCTGTGATCGCCCGCAACGAAGGCTGGATGGCGGAGCATATGCTGATCCTGGGATTGACCTCGCCGCAAGGGAAGACGCACTACGTCTGCGCCGCGTTCCCGAGCGCCTGTGGCAAGACCAACCTGGCCATGATGCTGCCGACCCTGCCGGGCTGGAAAGTCCGCTGCGTCGGGGATGACATCGCCTGGATCCGCATTGGCGAGGATGGCCGCCTGTACGCGATCAATCCCGAATTTGGCTTTTTCGGCGTCGCGCCGGGCACTTCGCGGAGTTCAAATCCGAACGCCTTGGATACGCTCCAAAGCAATTCGATCTTCACCAACGTGGCGTTGACCCCGGATGGAGATGTGTGGTGGGAGGATATGGGAGTTCCCGCTCCGGCGAAAGCGATCGATTGGGAAGGGAAGGACTGGACCCCGGATTGCGGGCGCAAAGCGGCTCATGCCAATGCGCGGTTCACGGCTCCGGCGGGACAATGCCCCGTGATCGATCCCGAATGGGAAAATCCCGCGGGCGTACCGATTGCGGCTTTCCTGTTCGGCGGGCGGCGTCCGTCGACGATTCCGCTGGTGAACGAAGCGTTCAACTGGGAACACGGCGTGTTCATGGGATCGGCTGCCGGCTCCGAGACCACGGCCGCGAATATCGGTCAATCCGGCGTTCTGCGCCGCGATCCGTTCGCCATGCTGCCCTTCTGCGGCTATAACATGGGCGATTATTTCAAACACTGGCTATCCCTGGCCGGACGCACCGACCGGAGCAAATTGCCGAAGATCTTCTTTGTCAACTGGTTCCGGAAAAGCGCCGAAGGCAAATGGCTGTGGCCGGGCTTTGGCGACAACAGCCGCGTGTTAAAGTGGATCTGCGAACGAGTTGAAGGGGGCGGCAAGGCGGTCAAAACGCCGATCGGCTATTTACCGGCCGAAGATGCGATCGACTTGAGCGGATCGATGGTGACCGCCGCGGACATCAAGGAATTGCTACGGGTGGATGCCGAAGGTTGGAAAAAAGAAATTGCCGACATCGGGTCCAACTACGATAAATTCGGAGCCCACCTGCCGGCCGCGATGCGGGGTCAGTTGGACGAATTGAAAGCCCGCCTGGGCTAAGTTGGTTATGGTTGGATGCACAGACGTGCCATTTCGTTTATACGACGAAATGGCACGTTTTTTTTTGAGGGGATCCAGTCCTAGACACTGAATCTGTTGTAGCTGCGGCCGTTGGCCGCGGGAGGACAGCGGGGAGCGGGGACGGGCGGCCACCAGCCGCCCCCACAGTTTGCGTGGATAAGACGGCGGAAGGAGATGGGCTGCCACCGGCTGGCCATCGTTATCCGGGAATTTTATACAACCGGCGGGCATTGTCCCGTAAAACCAGTTGTCGTTCGGTGGCGTTCATACGCGCATCGAGGTAGAGTCCAATCTGGCCGCCCACGCCCAGCAGGGCTTGATCGGTTCCGAACAGCACCCGCTTCGGACCCAGGATATCCAGCGCCTCCCGCAGATGATGATGGTTGGCGGCGCTCAAGCAGAATTCAACGTTGATATTCGGCGTGTCGGCGACGATTTTAGCCCAGGCCGGATCAAACCCATGGGCATGCACGATTTGAACGGCGGGATACGAACGGGCCAAGTCGCGCTCAGCTTCCGCATCACCGCCTGTAGCCGGCATAAATAGAACCGGCTTGCCGTATCGCGCGATTTCGGCCATCAGGGCGCGCACTTGGGGCCCCCCGGTGGCACAGGGGATATGGGTTAACTCGATTTCCACACCCGCGAATTCCGGCCGGTTGAGATATCGTTTCATGTCGGCGCAGGATAACTCATATTGCAGGGGATTCAGTTCCACGTATCCCTTTAATTCCGGATGGCGGGCGACCACTTGTGCGATGGCCGCATTGCCGGCAGCCGTGTCATAGCGCATGCTTTCGGCGGCGGAAACGACACTGCACCGAATGTTGTAGCGTTTCATGCGCGCGATCATCCGGGTGGGGTCGTACTCCTCGTGCGGCTGCCGAAGCCAGAATCCGAGATGGGTGTGAATATCCAGAATCTCTTCGTCGAATCGGAGCGGTTCATAATCCGTCAATTCCGGTCGGCCATTCCATACTTCAGGCGCGAGCGAAAACAGGCGTTGGGCGTTCCGGCCCAGGATCGCTTCTTTTTCGGCCGGGGTAATGTTGGCTTCAAGCACTTGGTTCAACGCTTTTTGCATAGAACGGGCCGGATGTCCCGAACCATACAACACCCGATCTGCGCCTACTTCGCCCACCACGCGTTCCACCGCGTCCACCTCGGCCAGCCAGTGCGTTTCCAGATAAACGTGGGGGAACGTCTGCATCACCTCGAGGACCTCGACCAAATTGGCGTAATAGGTATCCATGAAAATAACCGGCACACCGAGATCGGCGGTCATTTGAGCCACCCGCAGGGGGCCGTCCCAACCGGTGTAGGAATCAATGGATGAAAACATCAGGGCGATTTGATGACCCTGGAATTGTTTCAAGAGTTTTTGGAATAGTGCGGATTGCGTTGACCAGCGTTGAGCGACCTGGAAAAAACGGATGGCTTTGACGCCCTGCCCGCGGCAATACGCCCAGTCGTCGGTCCACCCTTGGGGATCCCGGGGATCGAGAATGCCAACCGGCAGGATCCAGGGGTGGGTCTGATGAAGGGCGGTGACTTCCCGATTTGCGGTCCGGTAATCGTAGTCAACGCCCCGCTGGGAATAAGTTAAAGCGGCGGCGACTTGGTGGGCATCGAGTTCCGCGCGCAGGGCGGCGGGCGAATGCCGGGGATCCTCATCGACCCGTTTGCCGATGGACGTGTTGATATCGATTACGTACATGGGGCTATTGAGCCGTAAGGACGGCTGCGTGGCAAGCAGAAAAGAGATGTCGATTTCAGCGCACGGAATTGTCGTGGAGGTCCAGCTCGACTTCTCTTCCCAGTACAGCTGGGCGTCTCTGCACGGCTGATCCCATCGTTATTTGTTGTTAATACGGCTCAGGGTCAGGTTGTCGAGATAGAACACCTGTAGGTCTTTTGCCAGACTGCAGAATCCCAGCCAGGTAATCCGGGCCAGACGCTGGTTGCAAGCCAGGTGTTTAAAGGTTTTTGCCGCCTGACCCGGCAAGGTCAGGGTTAAGGTGTAAGTTCCGTCGGTTTGTTCGCCCAGCAGGTATTCGATCCCGACGTGAATCCATTGTCCCTGCGGTAATACCATGATGAGTTTCCCATTCGCCAGCAGGGATCCATCTGCATTGATGAGGAGGGACGGCCCGACCCGATAAGGATTGTTACTCCAATCGCGCCATTCATGAGAAAGAACGGCCCCTTTCTCGATCCGGATATCGAAGCCTTCTTTGACAGCGCCCCCGACGACATCCATCGTGTAGTACAGGTGCGGGTCCCAGGCGTTGTTGACAGAGGAGTCATCCTGAAATTTGAGCGCCTGCTTGCCGCCGGCTGCGGTTTCATCGGTGACGCGTATCCAGGCTTTGGCGTTAGCGCCATACACCTGGGCCTGGCGTGGCGGATTCCCAAGTCGGGTGGTTTCGAATTTTTCGTCAAGGTTATCGATCTGATTCAGGGGCTTGAAAGGGGGAATGACGACGGGAGGCCGCCGAATTTTACCGGGTTTGGCCACCCAGTCCGAATCGCCGACCAGGCCGACGGTTCGGATGTCGATGGGATTGAAGCCCAGAGCGAAGGCCGGCGAATCCGGCTCGAGACGGAAATCGCCGTTGTCGGCATCCTTAAAGCGGGGATCCACAACGGCTCCATGGATATCTCGTCCCTTGGCCTGCCATGCGGCCAGGTCCATGCCCGCTTGAAAAATCACCGGACCGGCGGTGTTCCAATACAAGTTGGAATCGGCCCAGAGTTCGCTGTTCCGTTTATAGAGATCGCCACGTTCGTAGAGGATAAGATTGCGTTCGAAGGTCATGCTTGAGTTGGTGACATCGCACCAGTTGGCACCATCGTCGGGCGACTTTGCCCGGCCCATGTGGATCTGGGCGGAACGCCCCAAGGCAAAGATGTTGTTGCGGATGATATTGTCCCGCCCGTAATGAACATGGAATCCACCCCAGGACGTCTGATAGACGATGTTGCTCTCGATCAGCAAACCGGTACTGCCCTCGTCCGGATAGATTCCGCACGCCAGGTAGCCCTCGGGACAATCCCAGACGTGGTGGATGAGATTGTTACGGATCACCGTCCCGGTGGAAATGCCCAGGGTGTAGATGGCGCCGATGTCGGTCAACACTCCGCGTCCGAGGTGGTGGAGATGATTGTATTCGATCCGGTTATTGTGGCATTCGGTGGGCTGAAATCCCCAGCTCCAGCCCACGCAAATGCCCATCCAGTTGAAATCGCACACCTCGTTGTGAGTGATGATATTCTCGCCGCTATTCTGGACCAGAATGGGGGTGCCGCCAAAGAAGACGCTGCCTCCGTCATGGATGAAATTGTTGTGGATCGTTGTCGCCTTGGATCCGCCACGGACTTTGACGCCCCCTGCGCCCAAGTTTCGCAACTCATTCTGCTCGATCCGGATCCCTCTGCAACCCCGGGCGACCTCAATGGCATAGCCGCCGATGGCGGAGATTTCGCCCTGCTCGAAGGAACAATCTTCGGCCTGAGCAAAGGTTACCGCCGCCGGGACACTCTCTGCCGCTTGGCCATCACTGTGTCCTGTTGGCTCTAGAAGGTAATCGGCATGGCGGAAATGGAGCCCCTTGAATTTTAGCCCGCGGAGGGGTTTGGGGATGTTTCCCCGGATCGTGAGGAATTGCGTCAGGCGTGGCGCAACCACCTGGAGGTGATGGGGATTTTCGCCGGGCAACGCTCGATAGAAAAGCAGACCGGCCAACCGATCGAGATACCATTCGCCGGGGGCGTCGAGCGCCTCGGGCAGGTTTTCCACGAAATAACGCAGGCCGTTTTCGAATCGACGCGGCGGGCATTTCAGGGGGCCGGTCAGCGTGACGATGGAAGATTCGGGGTTCACCTGGGCGATCGGCAGGGAACAACTTTCCCAATTGATCAGGGCCACCACATTCGCCTCAGTGACCTTTGCCCAAATCCGCATATCGTTTATCCCGAACTCAAAAGCCCGGTCTGGCGCATTCGGGTCGGGACCCACCATTCGGAAATAGTTGCCGTTATTCGGCGTGCGTGCCAGGGTTCGGGGTTGGTCGCCAATATAAAGGCAACGGAAGGGCCATTGGCTATTCCGCGCTTCGGGTATGGTTGCGATCCATACCGAATCGTTAGTCTTCTTCCATCCGCTAATGAGGCGACCCCCGGAAAACACGGGAACTTCTTTTGGCCAGGCGGCATAGGTGATGGTGGCGTTCCCTGAGGCGGAGTCGTGCCAATCAAAAACGACGGGGGCTGGAAGGGGATAGAGACCCCCTCGGAAAAGCACCGTGATATCGTTGCTCCCGCCGGCGGCCAGCTTGTGTCGCACCGCATCCCGAGCGCCTGCCAGGCTAGCCAAGGGCTGGTCTTCAGTGCCCGGGTTGGTATCGCGCCCGTTCGGAGCAACCACAAAGTCCGCCGCCTGACATACGTTCAGGATCAAGATCAGGACCCAGCCGTGGCACCATTCCGGTCGACTCATTCGATGTATGTGCGATCCGTGGTTATGCAAGCGATCACTCTTTGACGGTTTGACGTCGGAGATTCCAGACCAAGAGGGCGCCGGTGAGATAGGCAATCCACGTCAGGTGCAAAACCGTCTGGGTTCCGGTCCATTCTGCGACTTTGCCGAGGAGCATGAGCAGGATGCTGGAGATGCCCCAGGATCCGCCGACCATCCAGGCCATGCGCTGGCCCAGGACATTTCCGCGGGCGTGGCGGGCTTGGGACACCATCAGGGCGAAGGCCGATCCGCCGGTGGCACCCGCGAGCATCAGGGCGACGAGCGCCCAGCGGGAATGAAGGGTAAGCAGGAAAATCAGAACCGAGGGGCCGCCGGCCAGCATGGCCCACATGGCGCATCGCAATTCTCCCAGGCGCCGGGCGAGTAGGGCCCAGGTGAGGGACCCGACGACACTGCCGCATCCGAAGAGCAGCGCCGCCAATCCGCCATATGTAAGCGGGAATCCGATTTCATTCAGGCGGGTGGGGAAGAACCCGCACAACAGGGTGGAGCCAATGGCCACTGGAATCGTGGCGAGAAAGATGGGGAGGAAAGCCGGGCCGGTCGGTTCCGGTTGCGGAGCATCGGAGATCTCCGGTTCGACGGCGATGGGCACCCGCAGAACCCAGATCAGCAGGAAAGAAAACAGGGAAATCAGGCCCAGTCCGTAAAGGCCGGACAAGCCCCATTGCTCAACCAGCATAGTCGCCAGCCAAGCGCCGGCCGAAAAACCGACAAATCCACCCATCAAAAAAAACGAGGTGCAAAAGGCGGAGGGGATCCGTTCGATGGCATGAACGGCGCGCAGTCCTTCGGGATGCACGACGGCGACCCCGCAGCCCGAGATCAACATCAGGCCGGCCAGCATCCAGCATCCGGCTGCGGAGACGGGGATGAGCGGGATCAGGATCAGGACGGCGGCCAGCCAGGCGCCGATGAGGATGAAGAAGGGTTTATGCTGACGGGCGCGCAGGTGGCCGGTAAGGATCTGGACAACATTGGCGGTGAGATTCATGACGCTGATCAACATCACCCCCTGGGCCAGGGAGAGTTTGAAGTGGGCGCGGAGCAGGGGGAGCAGAACGGGGAGCATGCCGGGATAGGTGTCGACAGTGGCATGGAGTAACATCAGGGCCAATAGGATCAGTATCTGGCGCAGAGTAGGTCGGTCCAAATATCTCATGGCGTTTCGATCGGTTCCAGCGTGAAGTCCTTCGGTAACTCCGGCAGGATCCCTGCCGCAGTCCATAACAGATCGAAAGGAACCAGCAGGCGAAAGGTTTCCGACTCCGGGGAACCAGAGGACGAAGGGGCGGGATATAACCGGAATCCCCGGGATTTGGCAAGAATCTTATCCAGTGTCCGCCGGGAAATGCGCACGCGGGACAAGCGGATATCGGGTTGACCGGCGGCCGCGGAGGCTTCGGTGAAATAGTCGGGATCGATGTGCCGAACTTCGACCTTTTCGGATGTGCCGAGGAGCAGACCGTCGGCCTGATTTGATTTAAAGAGCGCATCGGCCGCCCGGCAGAGCGCCCAGTCCTGGACCGTATGGGTTGCCGACAAGCGGTTGGTATTGGCTGGAAGGTTGCGCCAACTCCAGTCCCGGTCGAATTGTCGCCACAATCGATCGCCGTGTTCGGGTGAAGTGATGACCAGGTCCGGCTGTCCGAGGCGGTTGAGTCCATCGGCGCCTGTGAGCAGATGGGCGGGATTGCGGAGCCATCGATCCGCGAGGGCCGGTTGGGAGGGAGGGAGGATGAGATAAATCCAACGACCGGGTTGGAGGGGATTGAGATAAAAACAGAGCAAACCATTTTCGCTGCGGGACAGGGGCGGAGTTTCCCCCGTGAGCCATTCGTCGCGGTTTGACAGTCGAAGGGGCAGAAGGGGGAGGAGTCGCCGGATTTCGGAGTGATAGCGAGGGGAGCCGATGAGAATCAGATTACAGTGCTCGCGTTCGGCTGCGGTGAGTTCGCGATCCGTTCGGATGGAGATTCCACCGACCACCATGGGTTTTCCGTCGCCGGCGAAGCGGGCGAGGGTTTTGGCATACGCGGCCAGTTTTTGGTTTTGGGCGGGGGGGCCGTCGGAGGGGATGACGATCAGCAGGGGTTCCCCATCAAAGAGATTGGCTGCGGCACCTGCGCGATAATCACGGGGCGAAACGGAAACGGCGTGTTCTGGCATCCAATGAGCGTCTAGTCGGATCCAAATTGGGGGGACGGCTGAGGTTGATCCGAGGCTTTGCCCATCGAAAAGAAAGGCGGATGAGGAGGAATTCAGACGAATTTTAAGGAGGTTTTCGCTGGTGATTCGGGGCACTGGATATTCGGTGGAAGCGGGTTCAATGTGAATCCAGGCCGGCTGGTGGGGTTTCTCGAAGGCGATTCCGGACAAGCCGGGGAGTTGGAGATCGGTGGGGTTTTCGAGTTTGAAATGCAAAATCTTCCCGCCCGAGGGAGGTTGGGATAGGATCCACTTTTGAACCTGATTAAATACCGGCGATCCGAGTCCATGCCCGGCTCCCGGGATTTCCTGAAAGTCGATGGGGCTGTAATTGTGAGCGAGGACGGCATACGCGTACCGGCTAAAGATCGTCGGAACGGTGACATCGGCGGAGCCATGCCGGACGAACAGCGGCACCTGACAGAGATTGACGAGAAAATCGGGCTGAGGCCAGCCGCTGACGGGGGCGACGGCTGAGAACAGGTTGGGTCGCCGCGCGGCGAGGGACCAGGCCCCATATCCGCCCATGGAAAAACCCATCAGGGAAATGCGACGGGGATCGACGGAATACCAGGATTGGATGGCCTCCATCGCCTCCCAGACATCCTGGCCGCCCAACCCTCGGTAAGCGGTGTCACCGCGGCCCCAGGGCCAGGCCAGAATGACGGGTTCGCGGGCGGTCAGGTTTGGATCGGGCAGGGGGCGTTGTCCCAAGCCATGAAGAATGACGATCAGGGGATAGGACACCCGGGGATTGTAATCGTGTGGAACCCGGAGAACGAGGGGTTGTCCGGATCCATCCGTCGGGCTGTAATAGGCCCAGCCGAATTCATTGCGTTTTTCCTTGAGTAGATCGCGCCCTTGGAAAAGGGCCCGGAGGGTGGCCTCCGACCGGGCAAGAGGAGGGAGGGGGAGTGGCTCAAGCGGCGCGGTGGCGGGTTCGGTTCCGGCCATCAGCAGGGCGACAAACCCCCGGTGTCGACGAACCTGTTCGGGGGCATCCATCAGGTTGTCCCACGGACGATCGATTCCGAAGTGAAGACGGATGGCGGCGGATTCCTCGGGTAGGATGGGATCCGGTGCGGAC
The DNA here is from genome assembly GCA_903824675.1 of uncultured bacterium. Taxonomy (GTDB): domain Bacteria; phylum Verrucomicrobiota; class Kiritimatiellia; order CAIKKV01; family CAIJXV01; genus CAIJXV01. Next base: position 29,947 of record CAIJXV010000052.1, on the reverse strand, counting down.
GAGGATTCTGCCGCTGGAGTTGCTGCGGGGAGCCCCAGGGACAGGAGTGCGACCAACAGGACCGCCCCCATTCTGAACCCCAACACATCAAGATTATTTCGACAGCCAGGGTTGAGGTGGCCCATCATCCATCGGGATTTAGTCATGGGGATGTTCGGGATGTGAAGGGTGCGGATGATCGAGACGGCAGGCGGGGTGCTGGAGCGAATGTTCGATCTGTAGCGTGGCATGGTTAATTTGGAATTGTTTGTGCAAAGCGGATTCCAAGTTGGCGAGGAGCGTATCGTTAGAATCAGATTCGGGAACGACGAGATGGGCGGTGAGGGCGGTTTCGGTGGTGCTCATGGCCCAGATATGCAGATCGTGGAGATCGACGACGCCCGGGGCTTGGCTGAGGAAGGCGACGATTCCTTTACGGTCGATATGGGGGGGCACTGCATCGAGCGCCAGATTAGTGGAATCACGGAGGAGACTCCAGGTTCCGATGCCGATGATCAAGCAGATCAGGAGGCTGAGGAGGGCATCGAGTTGAACCCAGCCCGTGAGCGTAATGGCGACCGCGGCGACGAGGACACCGGCGGAGATGGCGGTATCGGCGGTCATATGGAGGAATGCGCCGCGGATATTAAGGTCGTGGCGACTTCCGCGATGGAATAGAAACGCGGTGATTCCGTTGACGAGGATCCCGGCTCCGGCGACCCCCATCATGAGGCCAGTGACGATGGGTTGGGGCTGAAAGAGACGATGAGCCGCCTCCCAGGCGATAGCCCCGAGCGCGAAACTGATCAACAGGGCATTGATCCAGGCGGCGAGGATGGAGGATCGGCGCCAACCGTAGGTCCGGGTGGGTGTGGTCCGGCGGCGGGCCAGCACGGTTGCCGACCAGGCGAGGATTAAACCGAGCACATCGACCAGGTTATGACCGGCATCGGCGAGCAGGGCCAGGGAATGGGCCTTGATTCCCGCGCTGGCCTCAATCAGCACAAAACCCAGGTTGAGCGCGATGCCGATTTGAAAGGCGGTTTGAAACGAACGGGCTGTTGGGGAGTGGTGACCATGCGCATCCATAAATGCTATACTACGCCAAACCGGGAGAGAGACAATCCCAAAGACAGGGACCCGGCTGTGGGGTATTCCCGAGGGTCGCTTGACGATCAATCAGAGCAGAAAGAAGCAGAAAAAGAGCAGACTTGATCGAGGGCCTTTTTGGGGGTAGACTGCTCGATCTTATGGATCAGGAAACCGTTCAATTCAGCGCAGAAAAGTGGTATGTCCGAACCCTGGACGGGGCGACGTACGGGCCGGCCTCGCCTTTGGAACTGGTCGGCTGGGCGGCTGAAGCCCGGATTGTACCGGGTTGTCAAGTTTCCCGGGATGGCGTTATTTGGGCGCCTGCCGAAACCATTCCCCGCCTGCGCATGGAGTGGACGGTGGAGATTGGGCCCGAAGAAAAAATCGGGCCGCTCCATCTGTTGGCGATCGGCGACCTGGTCCGGGAAGGAACCATTCCGTTGGGCGCGGAACTGGTCTGTGCCCCGCGCAACCTGCGGACGACCATTGATCATCATTTTTTTGCCCTGCTGTTGCAGGAGGCGCGCGAGAATTTGGGCGGAGCGGCAGAAGAAGAGACCCGGCTCCTGCGCCAGATCCATGAACAGTGGATTCCCTCGATCCGCGCCGATGCGGAAGCCCGGTTAAAAGCGACGGAGCAATCCCGCCTGGCCGAGCAAGCGCGATGGAAGAAGACAGAGCAAGCCTGGCAGGCGGAAAAGGCCCAATGGCAGGCGGAACAGGCCGAATGGAAGGCGTCCGAACAATCCCGGCTGACGGAACTGGCCCGCTACAAAGCGGGTGAGCTCTATTCGCAGGCCGAACAGGCGCGATGGAAGAAGACAGAGCAAGCCTGGCAGGCGGAAAAGGCCCAATGGCAGGCTGAGCAAGCCCAATGGAAAGAAGCGGAGCAAGCCTGGCAGGCCGAGCAGGTCCAATGGACGGCCGATCTGGATGAGGCCGTGGTGAATCAACGCCGCCTGGAAGAGGCGCTGGCTGATGTTCAATCCCGCCTGGACGCGAGTGTTAAAAACGCGGAAGAGGAAGGCCGGCGATTAACGCTTCAACTGGAGCGGGAACGCGTGGAATTCACCCAAGTCCGCCAGGGACTGATTGCCGAACTGGATAAAAGCAAATCCCGGCTGGACCAGTTGGAAGCCGCGCAGGAAGCCGCGTTGCGAAGTCTGGACCAATTCCGCGCCTCCCAGGGAGTCGAACGACAGAAGTTGGCTGACTTGGAACGGCGGTATCAGGATGACACCGCCGCCCTTCAGAAGGCCCGGGACGAAGCCCTCCAATCCCGTGACTTATTAACGGCCTCCCTGGACAGTGCCGATCAGGAGCGGACGGCTTTACGGGGGGATCTGGACGCCGCCCGCGGCCGGGAAGCTTCCCTGCGGGTCGAACTGGCTGAGTACGAAGCCGCTGAAGCGGACCAGTTGCGGGTGGTCGAGCAGGCCCATACGGAAACCGAAGCCCAAACCCGGATCGCCGATGAGTTGCGGGAGCAATTGGCCCAGCAGACCCAGTCGAGTACGCGGTTGGCGGAAGCGTTGGCCCAGAGTCAGCAGGCCCCGGCCGACCTGACCCCCGGACCGATGGATACGGTTTTACTGGATGAGTCGGAACTGCTGGCGCAGGAATGTGCCCACCTGGCGGAGTTGCTCGATCAAGTCCCGGCGATGGCACCCGCGGCTCCGGCGGCGCCGGCCGCATCCTCCGCTTCGCCACAGGTGATCGATTGGATCAATCCCCGCCCCTCCGCCCCTTCGTCGCCCGCGGTACCATCGCCCCTGATGACCGCGATCACCCCGGTCGCCCTGCGCATCCAAGGCGCGGTGAAGGTGTTGCTCCAGGCCGAAAAAGAACTGGCAAAACAACGCCAGATGTACCATGATTTAATCCGTCGCGGAGCCAATCGGGAGGCTGAATTAACGGCTTTGGTGGATCAATTGAAGCGCGATTTGGAGATGTCTTCCCGGTTGGTGAGCCAATCGATGGAGGAGTTGGAAAAACGCGAAGGTGAATTGCGGCAATTGCGACGGGCCGGAGCGGGGGGACAGGTGCCGTCCTCTGCCAGCCGGGTGTCCGAGGTTCCGGTAGAACCCGAGGTGTTGCCGCCGATAGCTTCGGAAACCTCCCCCAAAAAACTGGCGCCGAATGTGCCGTTGAGGGATCCGAAGGCGGTGCTCGCCGGATTGGAAAAACAGGCGCGTGCCGATCTGCATAACTGGCAAAAGCAACGGGCCCAAGCCGATCCCGGCACCATCGGCCGCCTGAAAAAATGGATTTCACGTGACGGATGAAAACAGATTCTAAAACCGATTCAACGGCGGGTGGAATGACGGATATTTCCCAACTGCTTCAGCGACAGGCTGAGGAGTTGTCCCGATTGTCGCAACAAATTTCCGGCACGGCTTCCGCGCCGGGAGGGCCTTCGGGTGGAGACCGGAATTTCGGTGCGGAGAAACCGCCGGTGCAAACCTGGCCGATTCCCGTCAAGGCCGGGCCCGCCAACGAAAGCCAGTTGCCGGTGCTGGCATCGGATCCCTCCCTGAGTGCCGACTCGCTTCCGGTATTGGATGCTTTCCGCCAATTTTTGGAGGAGGAACGCCGCCGGACCCGTCGCCGCATGATCCGGTTGATGACGGTCGGGGGACTGATTGTTTTGGGCATCATGGGAGTTGTGGCTTGGGGAATCGATCGGTCCGTCCGGCAGACCCGCCGCGATTTGCAGGTCACCCAGGTCAAGGCGTCGCAACTGGCCACGGAACAGGCGGAGCAGGTCGGCAAGGTTTCGATGACGGCGTCGAATTTGGAACGGCGGATGATTCTCGAGCGTCAAAGAGTCCAGTCCGTCGCCGTCGCGGCCACCAATCTGCAAAAGATCGTGGAAGCGGAAAAAATTCGGAACGACCAGATCCGCGGTCAGACGGCCGAAACGATCGGCGACCAGCAGGCGGAGATTCAGCGGTTAAAAGAGATGATCACCTCCCTGGAGATCGATAATGCCCTGTTGACGGGCAGTATCAAGGATCTGCAGGGCGAAGGAGATTCCGGCGAAAAAGCGACGCCTGATGCGGCGGGGTCGGCGGACGAGATCCGACTCCCGGATGGGGCGTGGATTACCCCGCTTCCCCCGCCCTCGGCGGCTCCGTTGCCCGCGTCTGATTCGTTGCCCGGTTCCCGGGTGCCTGTCCGTCTGCCTAACCTTTAAGAAATCCCCCTGATCCGTTTATCGCGCGCAGCGGGGGCTCGAAAAAATATTAATTTTGGATCGCCCCTCTCCTTGGCAATCAATATGTCGGAGTCCTCCCGAAAAACGATCGGGGTGTTGTTGGACGTGCTGCCCCAAGTGATGCGGGCCATCCGCGCCGAGATGCGCAGCCACCGCGCACTGGGTCTTTCGGTGCCCCAATTCCGCGCGCTCGGGTTCGTCCGTCGCCATTTGCGGTGACTGAACAGGTCGGGGTGACCTTGCCCGCCATGTCGCGGATGATTGATGGATTGGTCCTCCGCAAGCTGGTGGTCCGGAAGGGAGATCCCGTTGACCGGCGTCGGATCACGCTGGAAATCGTCCCTCGCGGCCAGGCGCTATGGGAGACGGCCCACGATTTGACCCAGGCCGCGCTCGCCCGCAAGTTATCCCAACTCAATGGTCGTCAATGTGCGACGGTGGGGGCGGCGATGCGCATTTTGTTTCGCTTGTTTGCGTCAGAATCGGCAACCGATGGCCGCCGGGCATTTCAGAAATAAAAAACATGACCACACTTCACATTCGGTGCGACTTTTCAAAATCCGGATGAGCGCCTTTGCCGGGGCGGTACGTACTCGTTCACCTAGTGTTGACGGTTCAGCGCAACGCCACGGTGGTGCCGCTCCGTGCGATTGTGACCGTGCTGGTGATGGTCATCATCCTCCTCTGCGGGTTCATCGGTTGTCGCCTGCTGCCGGTGAGCGACCTGACCAGCGTCGATTTCCCGACCATCGTCGTAAGCGCCAATCTGCCCGGAGCCAGCCCGATAACGATGGCGTCGGCCGTGGCGACGGTGCTGGAGAAGGAGGGCTCCGCCACCGCCATGCCCAACAACCGGTCAGCGGGGGAACGGAGCTGACCAATATTGAAGATAGTACGATCTCTGGTTCCGCCAGCCTGGCCCAATCCTTTGCCACCGGCACAAAAATATCACTGGATGGGACGACCCTGAACGAGGACACCTCGTCCGATTCCGACCCCTTTTCTACAACGCGAGGGGCGTCTTGATCACCCAGGCGTTATTGCAAGCCCGAGGCCTTGCCGTCAATCTAGCCAGCCTGCATCAGGCCCAGCTCGACACGCGCTCGCCCGAATATCATTTGCGGGGATTCTCAGAGGACTTGGTCGCCAAAATCGAGAGCACCTATTGGGATTACGCGCTGGCTCAACGTCAAATCGAGATCTACACCGATTTCCTGAAACTCGCCGCTGATCAATTGGCCGAAACCCGGGATCGCATTGCCGTCGGGAAGACAGCCGAATTCGATCTTTTCGCCGCCGCGGCCGAAGTGTCCTCCCGGGAAACAGGACTTATCAATGCCCGGAGCGATCTCGACAAGACACGGATTCTATTTTTGAACCTGCTGAATCCCTATAGGGCCCATGTCTTTCAACAGGAAATTGCTTTGCGCGATCCACTGATGATGCCGCAGGTCATTTGGGATGACGTGTCAAACCATGTGTCCGTGGCCCTGCGCATGCGACCCGACTTGAATGAGACCCGGCTGGACCTTTTCGCTCGCTTGGGCAGTTCTGGATATGCCGATTCCTTTCACAGTTCCGCGGGTCGCGTGAGCGGGGATTTCTACGATGCGATGGCCGGCATCCCATTCGCCTATCCGCTGGGCAACCAGAGCGCGCATGCCCAGTACCAACGGGCGACTTTGAGTTGCGATCAAGCCGCGGAGGTTCTGGCCAATATGCAACAACTCGCAGAAATGGATGTACGGTTGGCCTGTCTTGAGATGAAGCGCGCGGGTGAAGAATCCGTCTCCATCGCCGTGCTGGTCAAGCAACGGGAGGAGATCGTGAATGCCGAAAGGGAGAAGTTCAGGGTCGGCAAGTCCACCACGCTTTTGGTCGCGCAAACCCAGCGCGATCTGCTCGTCAGCCAAATCCGATAGATCGAAGTGGTCGTAAATTACCTGAAGTCTTTCATCGATCTTTACCGGTGCGAGGGGTCACTCCTTGAACGATGCGGTATTTCCGCACCCGGCCGCGACTCGGTCCCCCCCCCGGGGTGAGGCGGCGACGAAGACGTAATATTTTTATCCCAACAGAGCCAGCGCCTCTTCCGGTCCGCCCTCGGCCAGCACAATCCGTCCGCAGACGGTTTGGGTTTGACCGGGAAGCAGATCGCCGAAGGCGGGCAGGGAATGCAGGCAGTGATGGGTATCTTCGTTTTGGAAAATCTGGGACACGGAATCCCAACTCATTCCGATGGTAAATCGCCCGTCCCGGGAGGACCGAAGGATCACCCCGCTGGTGGCGAGGGTCGAACTGGGTTGGCCCCAGAAGGATTCTCCATAATGCTTGATCGGCGTAGCGCCTTTAATCTGGTAATGCGTCCGGTTGGGGTCAATGGTTCCCCGTCCCGTTCGATCCAACGGAGTCAAGCCGGTGGCGGTTTGGATCCAGGTTCGGGAGAGGGTGGGATCGTGGAAAGATTCCGATTGGGCGCTCAGGCAGGGGAACCCGGTGACGTTATGGAAGGGGGTTGGGCTTTGGTTGATGACCGTCAACCGCAGGTTCAATCCGTTCAAATCAGGCTTGAGGATGACCCGATAGCGAATACCGGCGAGGACATGAACTTTTTCCCGAACCGCTGCCGGGTGTCCCGTGCGCATGGTTTCCACGTCGGCTTCGAGCGCTTCCCATTCATGCCAGATCATGCCGTTCGCATCGGGTCCATGCCAATCCAGCACCGGATGACTGTGGATTTTAAAAAGCCCTTCGTCGCACAGAAGCCCTTCGGGGATGCGCAGGATCCATTGGGCGTCGAGCCAATCCGAGGTGAGGTGGACCAGGCAGGGGCCCTTGACCGCAGTGGCCCGGAGAGGGGTCGAAAGCGCGGTGCCGATGCCACTTCCCCCGTACCCGTTGCCACAGAAGAAGAGACGCTGTCGGTTATTTTCGGTGACCACCGAGGGATATTCGACCATCTGGGCATCCCAGCCGGTGCCGGGGCCGAGTTGTAGTTCATCGCCGTAATGATTGCCCCGGCGCCAGGTGAGGCCGTCGTTGGATTCGGCATATCCGATGGAATAAAAACCCCAGCGGGTTCCGATTTGAGAGAACCACATTTGGAAAGAGCCATCAGGGAGTTGGTGAACAACGGGAGTGGCGACGGCGACATTAGCGTAATCGCGCTCGGGATCACGCCAGAGGACGGCGCCTTTTTTGGTCCAATGCAGGCCGTCTGCCGAAGTGGCCAGGCAGATGATTTTCTGCTGATTCAAAAAAACGTCATTTCCCAGAGTCGGGCACGCGGTGTAATAGAAGCGCCATTCGGTGTGCCCTTCCGGAAGCCGGACGGAGACGACGGATCCGCCGGCGATGCCCTGGGCGTCCGGGTCACCCTCCCGACCGGTCCGGGCCAGAATGGGGTTGCCCTGGAATTTGGACCAATGCTTGCCGTCATGGGAAATGGCGACGCCGAGCCCCGGGAAGGCGCTCAAGCCGGATCCCTCTCCGGAATTCCCGGTGTAATAAAGATGCCAGCGGTCGGGGGCCAATTGCACGACGTGGGGCAGGACACACCAGCGATGATCGAAGGCGCCGGCGGGGCCGTTATCGAAAAGGGTTCCCTGGCGGTGCCAACGGCTGAGGTCGGACACCGGGGCGGTGGCCAGGCAGATCCGTTGGCGGCCATCGGCATCCCCGCCGGAATAATAGAGGTGATATTCATCGTCCCTGCGGATGACCCAGGGATTCATCGTGCGGATGGAATCGAACGATCCGGCCGGGCCGGGAGGGAGAATGGGGTTGCGCGGGTCGCGGATCCAATTGACATTGCGCCGAAGGACGGGTTGATGAGGGTCCATGACAATATCTCCAATGGTGTGGTTTAAGTGTCACGATAAATGGCAGGGGACGCAAGAGTAAATATAGATCCCACGGTGGGCCCATCTATGATTCGGTGCAAATTCGCCTATTTCCTTGATAAACCGCCCAGGTGGAGCTTCGCGCATAACCCGATTCCCCGTTGATGTAGGCCGGGCCTCTGCGCCCGGCGTCCGCGGATCCAGCCCCTGCCTTCTCCAGACGCCCGCCACAGAAGGGCGGGCCGACATCGATTGAAAACGGTTGGGGTAAACGCCCATTAGGCGGTTTCTGTGCACCAAATCGCAGATGCGCCCCTGCGGCGCGGCCACTCGAAGATTGCACAGCCGACGCGTGTTCTGTTAACGTTATTATTTATGAAAGAGAGTCCTTATATGAACCGCCCGGGCCCGCGTCATTCGAAAAAAACAGTCGGGTCCCTTCAATGGGCGCAGGAAAGTTGCGATCTGCGGGATGACCCGGTCAGTGGCGCACGGATTATCCAGCTGACCAGTGCGGTTGCCATCAGCAATAATATTTACGGGGAGCAACCTTACTGCTCACCCGACGGCCGGCGGATTGTCCTCGCCCGCTGTCAGGACTTCTGCTGGGATGAGACCGGGTCGCTGTTGGTCCACGAACTGGATACCCTGCGGATCACCCGGATTCCTTGCACCGTCCAGCGGGCCCGGGGAATTTTCAACAGCGCCTGGAGCGGGTTGGTTTATTTTTGGACTCCGGATCGGAAACTGATGCAGTTGTCGCTGATGACGTTGGAACAGAAAGAAGTTTATGCCGAGGATGAGGGGGATGATCTGGCGCTCGAAACCCCCGTGGATTACCTGCAGAGATTCGGCAATGCCCCGGTGCCCAGCGCTTCGGTTTCGCCGGATCAGCGCTACCTCATCAGCATGGTCCCCCGGTTGAAAGGCCCCGGTGCGCCGGTGTTTCAGATTGTCCGGCTGGACTTGAAAAAGAAAATTCGCGAAGTGATTTTTGAACACCCGGAGATTTCCAACCCGCACTTGCAGTTTAATCCCATAACCGGGAAACACATCCTGGTCCAGCACAACCAGGGCCTCCGGTTGCGTCGGGATGGCACTCTGGAGTGTCGCCGGACCCCCGACTGCAAGCTCTTCGTGATCGATCAAAATGGCCGGAACCAGCGGTCGGTGCCCGTCGGTCCGCCGATGACCGCCGGAGGGACCGGCCATGAGTGTTTCGCGGGGAATACCGGACGGATCTTGTGTTCGGTGGGATGGGATGCGCGCAGTCCTGCTGATTGGCGGCATCATGCCCGTCATCCGCGGGGGAACCTGTTTACCGGCGTGCCCGGCGATATGAAGCCGGTCTGTTTTCCCGCACCCGAGCATCTCTTCAACCATGTCAGCGCGGCCCGGGATGGGAGACACTTTGTGGCCGATTCGATTCCCAATGGACGCGGGTTCATGCAGGGGGCTATCCAGCGTGCCTCCCTGGTGATCGGCAATCTGGATACCGGCAAGTACCGGGTGTTGGTTGAGGATAGCGGCGCTTCCGGAGGGGGGAACCAGTGCACCCATACGCATCCCTACCTGACGACCGACAACCGGTACGTAATTTACAATGCCGATCCCGGCGGCGTCCCGCAAGTCTTCGCCGCGCGGCTGCCTGATGGATTCCTGGCCAGTCTCGTATAAGCACCGATGGCTCACGGGGCCGGGGGGGGGGATTTTTAGACCAGCAGATCATCTCTTTCAGGTTCCTTCCGCTCTTGTTAATTCCGTTCTCCTTCTCTATTCTATCGGGTCATGCATATAGAGGAACACCGACCCTTTGATTCCCCTTCTCCCCATCTGGCCGCCAAGCGCCGCCAGGGCATTTTCTTTGTGTCTGCCGCCGTGGCGGCGGTCAGTTTCGCCATCATGGTGCAGATGGGCCTCAATGAAAACTTTCTGGCCAATCCGCCCTCGCTTGGAGGATTGGGAATTGATGGGTTTCAAAAAGGATTGGTGGAGGCGATTCGGGAGACCTGCGGGATCACCGCCCTGGTGATCCTGGCCGTCCTGGCGGGAATGACGGAGCGGATTATCGGGTTTCTATCGATCGCCGTGTTCGCGGTCGGATTGGGCGCCTACTACGGAGTGTATCACTATTTTTGGGTGGTGATCCTGAGTGTGATCTGGTCGCAAGGGCTCCATGTCTGGATGCCTCTGCCCAACTCGATGATGCTCTCCCTTGCCGAGCCCGGCCGGACGGGGTACCGCTTGGGCCAATTACAGGCGGTCGGATCGATTGCCAGTGGCGCGGCCCTCGTGGTGTGCTGGATCCTGTGCGTGGTCCATGTTCCGTTGCGGCCCATTTATGTCGTGGCGGGCCTCGTCGCCCTGGTCGGCGCCTTCGCCTGTCTGGCCATTCCCCGCGATATCAAGACGCCCGGCCCCCGATTTGTCTTTCATCGAAAATACAGCCTGTATTACATGCTTTGTTTTCTGGAAGGCTCGCGCAAGCAGATCTTCCTGGCTTTTGCCGGATTCCTCCTGGTCAAAAAATATGATACCCCGCTCAAGGATATGATCCTGTTGATGGCCGCTGTACAGGTGATCTGTTGGCTGGTATCCCCCCCGATCGGACGGCTCATCGACCGGATTGGCGAACGCTGGGTGCTGATGTTCTATTCGGGCTGCATGATTATTTTCTTTATCGGCTATGCGTTCATCCCCAACCGTTCCGTTTTGTGGGGACTGTTCGTCGTCGATAATGTCTTATTCTCGCTGGGCATGGCCTTGACCACCTATGTCCATAAAATTGCGCCGCCCTCCGAGCATACGCCGACGCTGAGCATGGGGGTGGCGATGAATCATGTGGCGGCGGTCCTGGTGCCCCTGGCCGGTGCGTTCTTGTGGAAATATGTCGGCTTCCGCGCAGCCTTTCTCGCCGGATCCGCCATTGCCGCCGTCGGCCTGCTGGTCGCTTCGAAACTGCCGAGGCATCAACGGGTACAAACGGCCGGCTAACAGCGCCCGGTGGGACCCGCGAGGGTCCAGGACGTCGGACTCTCCGCCGCTCGCCGGGTGCCTGACCCGCGGGGGTGCCCCTGGAAATGAAAATTATTCCCCCCCATACCACAGCATCAGGGCCCCGGTCTCGTGCGCCGGTGCGAAATGCGCCCGGATGGCGCGAGGTTGGTCCATGAGTAGTTCCAGGGGATTCCGATGCCGGTCCTGCTCCGGCACATCGCCGGACCATTCCACGAATATCCGCGGCGCTTGCGGAAGGGCGGTGATCGTCACCCGGGAGCCGGATCCAACCCACCCGCCATCTGAAACCGTGCCGTGCCCCTCCACCTCTGTCACCAGATGGAATTGTGTCATCCAGCGCCAGGTCAGCGATGAGGCGCTGACGATCTGTGCCGTCACCGTATTTGAATTTCCCGCGACCGGAATGCTGCCCGATCCGACCCAGCCCGTGCAGACATGACGCGTTTCGGTTCCCGCATAGATTTCGGGATCGATGGTGTTGGTGACCCAGGTCGCGGCGGACACGTTCTGGGTGCCATAACCGTAGGGCAGGGGGGTTCCCCGGGGTTGAGGCGAGCCGGACGTGATGAGTTGGACGAAGACCTGATTCACGATCAGTGTGGCATTGGCGCTCCACATCAAACCGTTCGAATCCGTTACCAGTGCACGGTAGGTCCCGGCATCGCTCATGGCGGCTGGCGCCAAAGACAGCACCGCATTTGTGCCGCTCGGAATCGCCAGGCCGTCCTTGTACCATTGGAAGATGGCTCGCGGAGTGCCGGTGGCCGTCACCGTAAAGGCTGCGGCTTGACCGGCATTGACTCCGCAATTGGTCGGTTGAGCGGCGATACTGGGCGGACCGTAGGTATAAGGGGCGCCGGCATTCCAACGCACTCGTGCGGGAATGTCGCGCTCCGTCCCGATAGGCGGAACGGTTCCGTTGCTGGTGGGTCCGTAGGTGGGAATAAAGCCCGGAATGTTCCACCAACTGGGTTTGGGCGGCATGGAGGTGACGTTGGTGCCCAGGTAATAGGAATAGTCCGGGAGGTTGGTGGTGCCGGTGGGTTTGATTGTGCCGTCGTCGTTATTCCCATGGGCGAAGGGGCCTTTACTGCCGAGGCTGTAGGCCCCGACACATTCATTCCCCACGAAAGTCTGGTTGCTGCAAAGTGTGTCATTAACAACCATTGCCTGTGTTGATGCTCCTCGTGCGCGGTTACGGAAAAAGGTGTTATACGGTCCGTTCATTCCATGCGATGTGTCGACATCGGCATAAGCGGCGCAGTTGCCCTCGAATAAATTGGCATAGGTATAATTTCCGTGACAGACCATGTCGGCAACCAGTGTCGAGCCTATATAGTATTCATACTTATACTGCTCCCGCGAATAGTTATAGCCCAACACGTTTCCGTTGGACCCCCCTTGCACCAACATGGAGTGACGAAGCCGTTTAAAGATGTTGTTCTCGGTCAGGATTTCACTGGTCCGGTAGGTAAAACAGACACCATAGCCCGAACCTCCGCCGTCGAATTCATAAGCGTCGTGAATGTAATTGCCGGTGAATTCGCAGTTGGCGCTATAATCGAGGCCGAGGGCTGCGCCGAAGGAATTGCTGAACTCGCAGCCGCGGACCCAGCAATGAACCGCAAATCGGAACCCGACCGAGTAAGTATTGTCCCGGGTATCTGCTGTGCCGGCGACCGTGCGCGTGATGTGGAGATTTTCTAAACCGGCATTCTCGATCGGGACGATTCGGCGGATCTGTGGCGGAATGAGCACTCCGTACAGCGGAAGGCTGGGTTCACATTGAATGCGGAGCGGCGATGCCAGGCGCACCGTGCCGGCGGGGGGCGTGGTGGAGGTTACTTCCGTCACTTGGACGATCTGGCCGATCATGTCTGGCCAACTGGACATTTTCCAGGCCGAGTTGGTGCCTTCGTGGATCTCAACCCAGCAACCGGCGGCGAAGGAGGAGACATTGGTGAGTGTGAGAATTGACGAATGAAGGTCGTAGCCGGATTCGATATCGATCCACTTTCCAGTCTGGGAGTTCTGGATAATATTGATGCCATATCGATCCACTTTCCAGTCTGGGAGTTCTGGATAATATTGATGCCATGCACTTCCCCTGCGGGCACATTCGTGATGACGATTTGGGTATTAAAACTGCGTTCGCCCCGGAGTACGACATTGGATTTGATGGTGAGCGAGCTGTTGATGATATAGGAGCCGGCGGGAAAATAAACCACGCCACCCGTGCCCCCAAGGGCATTGATGGCATTCTGGATCCCCGTTTGTTCGTTGGTCAGGCCCAGCCCCAAGACACCATAGTTGCGGACACTGATGATGCGGTTGGGTGTGGGGATATCGCCTTCGATGCCGGCGTGTCGCCAGCCGCTGGAAAAGTCCCGGCTGGCGGGGATAACTTGTGCCTGGGCCGATAGCGCCGGTAGGTAAGTTGCCGCGATCACCATTAGACTCAGTAGACCAGATATCAAACGCCCAAGATGGATCAACGCGGTTTCCTCCGGACGGTGAAAAATTCATTCGAATGAGCGATAGAATGACCGAAAATAGCCCTGAAAACAAGTCAGATATGGCAGGAACCCCCGATGGCGTCTTTTGAAAAATTTTGACTCCGCAGGGGATTTGGGTATCCTAGAGGGCATGAAAGTTCTGGTTATTGGCGGCGGCGGACGCGAACACGCATTGGTTTGGAAACTGGCGCAGGACTCTGTCCGGCCTACGATTTATTGTGCGCCTGGCAATGCCGGGACGGCTTCTCTGGCGGTCAACCTGCCGATTGCGGCAGAGGATTTGGATGGGCTCCTGACGTGGGCTCAGCGCGAGCGTCCGGATCTCACCGTGGTCGGCCCCGAAGTACCTCTTTGCGCGGGATTGGTCGACCGTCTGATGGAGAATGGGCTGCGGGTGTTTGGGCCTTGTCAGGCGGCGGCTGAACTGGAGGGGAGCAAGGTTTTTTCCAAGGAGATCATGCAGGCCGCAGGAGTGCCGACCGCCCGTTCGGCGGTTTACACGACGGCTGAAGCGGCGCTGAAAGGGATTCAGTCCATGGGCGCGCCGTTGGTCATCAAGGCCGAAGGGTTGGCGTCCGGCAAAGGCGTGGCGGTTTGTATGAGTCTGGGCGAGGCCGAGCAGGCGGTCCGGGAATGTCTGGTCGAGGGTGTTTTCGGGGCGGCCGGGAAGCGCGTGCTGGTGGAGGAATATTTGGAAGGCGAGGAGGCCTCGGTCCTGGCTTTTGTCGATGGGAAACAGGCCGTGCTGATGGCCTCGGCCCAGGATCATAAACGAATTTTCGACTGTGACCAGGGACCCAATACCGGTGGAATGGGCGCCTATTCACCGGCTCCGGTGATGACTTCCGCTCGTTTGGAACTGATCCAGCGGGAGGTGTTTGATCGAACCCTGGCCGAATTACGCCGGCGGAAGATCGAGTATCACGGCGTCCTGTATGCGGGGATCATGATGACCGCAAACGGTCCCCAGGTACTGGAATTCAACTGTCGGTTCGGCGATCCGGAAACCCAGGTGATTTTGCCCCGGTTGGAAGGGGATTTGATTCCCATCTTGAATGCCTGTATCGACGGTACCTTGCGGCCGGAGATGGTGCGATGGAGTACCGACCCGTGTGTTTGCGTGGTATTGGCGGCGGCGGGATATCCGGGAACGATTCGGAAAGGCGATGCCATTCGCGGGTTGGCGGCGGCGAACGCCCTGCCCGGCGTGGTGGCCTTTCATGCCGGGACCCGGAAGGAGGGGGACCAAGTGGTCACCGCGGGCGGCCGGGTTTTGGGAGTGACCGCCCGGGTGGCGGGTCTGCCCCAGACCGTACAGCGGGTTTATGAGGCGGTGGGGCTGATTCAGTTTGAGGGGATGCAATGTCGGCACGATATTGCGGCGAGGGCGTTGAAACGGATGAATGGGAAATAGAGAGCCACGAACTGGGTGGCCGACGAAACTGAAAACTTGAGATTGGGGAATAATCCTGTAAGGAAACACGATGGCCAAGCAACTAAATCATAAAGTGACCGTGGGTGTCGTCATGGGAAGCGATTCGGATTGGCCGCTGATGGAGGATACGGCCAAGACGCTCAAGGAATTTGGCATTCACTTCGAAGTTCGCGTTCTGTCCGCCCATCGGACTCCGGAACGGGCGGCGGAGTATGCCCTGTCGGCGCGGGATAGAGGCTTGAAGGTTTTGATTGCGGCCGCCGGGGGTGCGGCGCATTTGGCGGGCGTGATCGCCGCCCATACCCTCTTGCCGGTGATCGGCATTCCGGTTAAGGGGGGCGCATTGGATGGGTTGGACGCCCTGCTGTCAACCGTGCAGATGCCGGCCGGAATCCCGGTGGCGACCGTGGCCTTGGGCCGTTCGGGCGCGGTGAATGCCGCGCTTCTGGCGGTACAGATCCTGGCCTTGAATGATGCGGCCCTGGCGGATCGACTTGCCGCTCATAAACAAGAGTTGTGCGACAAGGTGGCGAAGGGGAACGAACGGGTTCAGACCGAATTAGCGAAACTTTACAAGTAACGAGGCCCGGTTTGCGATTCCCCGTCATGGCGTGGTTGTTGCTTTTACCCTTGATGGCTGCGGCCTTCCCGCCTGAAGACGCGCTGGACCTGTTGCGGCGGGAAGGGGTTGATTTCGCCGAGCCCGTCCTTCAGGAATCCGTTGCCGAGGCGTTGTTTCGGGCGGTCGACCGCCAGAGTCGGGTTCTCACGGCCGCGGAGGCCGGGGGGATTGACCGACAACGGCAGGGGGTGGCCAGTGCCCCGTCCTCGTTGTCCACCCATCCGGTTGAATCCGGGGAAGACCTTTTGCACCTGCCGGCGTTTCGACCGGTTGAATATTGGCCCCGTGAAGTCGCCTACCTGAAAGTGGATTCGTTTTATCCCGGTTCTGCGTCGGCCTTCGGGGCGGTATTAACGGGATTGAATACCGCGGCGGTTTATGGAGTGATCCTGGATTTACGGGGCGCCGGGGGGGGGGTCTGGAATCGGTGGCGGCGGTGGCGGGCTGGTTTTCCACTTCCAATGAATTGGCGGCGGTTCAAAACCGCGCCGGCCAGGAAATTCACCGGCTGACCAATGCCGTGCATTCGTCCTTCCGGCATCCGCTGATGATTTTAACCGATGGGCAGACCCGTGAAGCGGCCGAGTTATTGGCGGCGTTATGCCGGGGTCAATCCCGGGTGATGCTCATTGGGGTGCCGACCGGCGGCGAGGCCTATTTGCGCGACTTGATGCCCTTGCCCGACGGACACGTTCTGGATTTCGCCCGGTATCGGCTGATGCCTTTGGCCGGTCCGGATTATCATGGGCGCGGTGTGACGCCGGATATCGATGTCGCCTTCGCGCGGTTGGGGGGTGAACGGCCGAAGCCGGAGGTCGCCCTGGAACAAGATGCCCGCGGGCGTGCGGGTTCGGTTGAAACGGCGGCCGATGATCGTCTGGATGCGCGAATAGGGAATGATCTCATTCTGCGGCGGGCCATCGATCTATTACTGGGGCTGAAGGCATTGGAAACGGGGGACCATGCAACCATCGGCGCGAATCATAATTGATGCCGACCATCCCGATCCAGGCTCGATCCGTGAGGCCGCCCGGGTGCTGGGGACGGGCGGGTTGATCATTGTGCCGACGGAAACGGTCTATGGGTTGGCCGCCTCGGCTGACCGGCCCGATGCGGAGGAGGCCATTTACACGGCCAAGGGGCGGGATCCCCGCAAGCCGATTCCCCTGCTGGCCGCCGATATCGACGCCGTGGTGCGGTTTGGCGCGCGGTTCACGCCCCGGGCCCGGCGCGTGGCGGAGCTTTACTGGCCTGGTGCCTTGACCCTGGTATTGCCGGTGGGTGACCGGTGGGAGGGATTCCGGGTTCCCGATCATGCGGTGGCCCGGGCGGTGGCGGCGGCGGCCGGGGGTGTTCTGCGGGTGACCAGCGCGAATCTCAGTGGCGCTCCGCCGGCGGTGACCGCGGCCCAGGCCGAAGTAGCCTTGGGGGGCCGGGTCGATTTAATTCTCGATGCGGGTGCTTGCCGTTGGAATCAGGCCAGTACGGTGGTGAAGGCGGCAGAGGACCGATGGATTCTTCTACGAGAAGGAGTGGTGCCGTGGGCGGACATCGAAGCCATCCAGTGATCCCGAACACCCTGTTGTTTGTCTGTACCGGGAATACGTGTCGGAGCCCGATGGCCGAATATCTTTGCCGTCAATGGCTGGGCGAGGACAGCGGTTGGGAGGTTGCTTCGGCGGGGATTGCCGCCCACCCGGGCATGCCCGCCAGTTCGTTGGCGATCGAGTTGTTGGCCCGGCACGGGATCGATCTGAGCGGACACCGAAGCCGGTGTTTGACGAGCGAAGAGATTGACCGCGCCCGGCTGATTGTGGTAATGACCGAAATGCACCGGGACGTCATCGGCCAACGGTTTCCGGGGGCTTTGAAACAGGTGCAGGTTCTGACGGCTTTTGGTCCGCGCTCCGGAGGTCTTCGC
Organism: uncultured bacterium; assembly: GCA_903824675.1. Lineage (GTDB taxonomy): Bacteria > Verrucomicrobiota > Kiritimatiellia > CAIKKV01 > CAIJXV01 > CAIJXV01. Next base: position 12,305 of record CAIJXV010000052.1, on the reverse strand, counting down.
GATATCGAGGATCCGATGGGGGGATCATTGAGCGCCTATCAGCGCACTTACGATGAGATCGACGCCCTGTTGCCGGATTTGGTGCTTTATCTTCACCAGCAGTTCGGCGCTGCGCGGCGGGAAAAACGAGGAAAATCATGAAAATTGCAATTGGTGCCGACCACGGCGGATTCGATTCCAAAACCGGAATCATTCAGATTCTGATCCAGCGTGGGATGGAGGTTACGGATGTGGGCTGTTTTGATAAACAGTCGGTCGATTATCCCGATTATGCCCACCTGGTGGCGCAGCAAGTGGCGAGCGGGACGGTGGATCAAGGTCTCCTGGTTTGCACCACGGGGATTGGGATGAGCATCGCAGCCAATAAATTTCCCCAAGTTCGCGCGGCCTTGTGCATGACGCCGCAAATGGCGCGGATGGCGCGGTTACATAACAACGCCAATGTCCTCGTGCTGGGCACGGCAGAAACCGATCAGGACACGGTGCGGGAGATCCTGGACGCCTGGTTTGACGCTGCCTTTGAAGGGACCGAGCGGCATGCCCGGCGGGTTGCCAAGATCCGCCAGATGAGCGACGAGGCGTTGGATGAAACCGCGATCGGTGCGGTGGATCCGGAACTGGCCGAAGCGTTGGGTCATGAAGAGGCCCGGGAGCGGATGACGATCAATCTGATCGCCTCCGAAAATTACGCCAGCCGGGCGGTTCGGGTGGCGCAGGGGTCGTTGATGACCAACAAGTATGCCGAGGGATATCCCGGCAAGCGGTGGTATAACGGATGTGAATTCGTGGATGTGGCCGAACGCCTGGCCATCCAGCGGGCGTGCAAGTTGTTCGGTGCTGAACATGCCAACGTCCAACCCCATTGCGGCAGTGCCGCGAATATGGCGGTGTATTTCGCGATGCTTCAGCCGGGCGACACCATTTTGGCGATGAGCCTGGCCCATGGCGGCCATCTGACGCACGGGAGCAAGGTGAATTTTTCCGGGCGGCTATTCAATGTGGTGCCCTACGGGGTTAACCGCGAGACCGAACGGATCGATTATGACGATGTGGCCCGGCTGGCGGAGAGTCACCGTCCGAAGTTGATCGTGGCCGGAGCCAGCGCCTATCCGCGGGTTCTTGATTTTCCCCGGTTGCGCCAGATTGCCGACTCGGTCGGGGCGCTGTTGATGGTGGACATGGCCCACATCGCCGGGCTGGTAGCGGGGGGGGTTCATCCGAGTCCGGTGCCGTATAGTGATTTCGTGACGACCACCACCCATAAGACGTTGCGCGGCCCGCGGAGCGGGATGATTCTCTGCCGTGAAAAATACGCGGCGGATATCGATCGCCAGGTGTTCCCGGGGCTGCAGGGCGGTCCGTTAATGCACACCATCGCGGCCAAGGCGGTGTGTTTCCTGGAAGCCCTGCAACCGATCTTCCGGGCGTACCAGGCACAAACCGTGAAAAACGCCCAATGCCTGGCCGGGATTCTGTCCGATGCGGGAGTGCGGATCGTGTCCGGCGGGACTGACAATCACTTGTTCCTGGCGGATCTGACGTCCATTCAACTCACCGGCCGGGAGGGTTCAGAGGCTTTGGAAAAAGCCGGGATCATCGTCAATAAGAATTCGATTCCCTTCGATACCAAGCCCCCGTTGGTCACTTCGGGAATCCGTATCGGGACGCCGTCGGTCACCAGCCGGGGTATGCGGGAAGACGAGATGCGCCAGATCGGGGCCTGGATTATGGCGGCGCTGAAGGCGACCCAGGCGCCGGATCGCCTGGAAGCGATCCGCGCCGAAACGGTTCAGTTCTGCGGGCGTTATTCCTTACCGTGAGAGTTCCCGGATTTCGACCATGCGTTGTTCGCGGCGCGATTTTTCGGCCGCGAAGACGATGGTGTGACTGCGCAATGATTCCTGGGCGTTAGCCACGATTCCGGAGTCTTTTCGCGTGTGCAGGGCGTTCAGCCATTCCCGGACGACCCGGTTGTCTCCCCCGTTATGCCCGCCCGTTTCCGGGCCGATGTCCAGCGTGGTGGTATTCAAATCGGCGAACGTCCGGATGATGATCTGGTGTTCAAAGACTTCCAATTCGCCCTTGTCGCCGTGGATCCGGACCTTGCGTCCCCCGCCCTGGGTGAAGGCGGTCATCGTGAAGGTGGCGGTGATATCATTGGCGAATTCCATGAGCACGACCTGGTGATCGACGACGTTGTTGTCCACGCGGTAGACACAGCGCCCATAAGGGCCGGTGCGGATGGCTTCGAGATGGGCGTCGATGCTGTGATCGTAGCTGACGACATCCGCCGGCCAGGTTTGACGATTGGTGTAGACATACTGCCGGAAAGCCGAATAGGGGCATTGGGCTTCGACGGCGCATCCGTCGGTGCATCGGGCGGTACTGCCCTTGGGGGCATTGGCGCGGGTGAAGTGGGAAAGATGGCCGAACGAACTGACCCGAAGGCACGGGACGCCCGTCAGGTAGGCGATATAATCGATGTCGTGACAGCTTTTGGCGAGCAGCATGAAAGTGGACCGGTCTTCGTTGCCCCAATTGCCGCGGACGAAGCTGTGGGCCTGATGCCAGAACGCCACCTGTTCCAACTGGTCGATCGTCTGAATGCGACCGATGACCCCTTCATCGAGCAATTCCTTCACGCGGCGGAAGCACTTGTTGTAACGGAGCGAATGGCAGACGCCCATGATCCGCCCGGATTGGCGTTGGGCTTTTTCGATGGCCTGGCAGTCGGCGAGGGAGGTGGCCATGGGCTTTTCGAGCAGGACATCGTATTTCTTTTTCAAGCAGGCGATGGCCGGGCCGACATGATCGCGATCCATGGTGCTGATGACGACGGCATCGCACAGGCGGGGTTGGGCACAGAATTCCTGCCAGCTCTTAAAAACGCGCTCGGGGGGGATTTGGTGGCGGTCCACGAAGCCGGTTCGGTAGGTGTCGCGGGGCTCGGCGACGGCGACCACCTGGCCCAGATGGTTGTATTGGCGGATCAATTCACCGAATCCGAATCCACGTCCGCCGGCGCCGATGATGGCGACGGTTTTGGGAGCAGTGCGGGAAGACGTCATGTTGAATTCCTCATTGAGGGGTGTCGACCCCGTGTTTAGGGTTTACAATCAGATGGGTTGTCGCGCCGCAAAAGGCGCGGGGGGATATATGGGGTGAGATGCGTGCATCGCCGCCACGGACAGAACAGGTACCGTAGCCGCAGGGGCTCTCCGGCGGCCCCTGTCCCTCAGGGGCCTTCCGTCATTGGCTTACTTGTACTGGGCCGGCAGGGCGCGGCCGATTTTGGCGCTTCGGTTGGCCAGGTCCAGAATATGGATGGGCCGCCGCGCCCATTCCGGGGTGATGATCATCTTCTCGCCCTTCGTCAGATGATCGGCGATGTTCTGGTAAAGTTTCCAGCCGGTGGATTCCGGATTGGGCCCCTTGGTGGTCAGCGTCTGGTTCCCTTTGTGGGTGATGACTTCCCAGCCGCCCCAATCCATCGCGTAGGTCCCCTTGGTCCCCGTAAATTCAAGCCAGCCGGGTTTGGGGCGTGAATCGACGGACGAAATCAACAGGTTCACCCATCCGCCGTTATGGAAGCGGATCACGGCACAGCCTTCGTCCTCGTTGGTATCTTTTTTCCACTTGGTTTTGGAAGCCCAGATGCCATTCTTCGCAAAGCCGGAAACTTCGACGATGTCCGCCTGCATGATTTGCAGGGCGTATTCGAGCAGGTGAACGCCCCAATCATAGAGGATGCCACCGGAAATGGCCTTGCTCGTCCGCCACCAGTCGCCGGGTTGTCCCCAGCCGCCCATATGGGCGTCGATCCGAAAGACGTCGCCAATCGCTTTCTTCCGGCAGATCAGATCGACCGCCTGAAGAATACACCCATCCCAATGGCGGTTATGATAGGTGGAGAGGACGACTTTTTTGCGTTTGGCGGCGGCGATCATGGCATCGCATTCGGCGGTGGTGATGGCCAGCGGTTTTTCGCAAACGACATGCCGCCCGGCATTGAGACATTGCAAGGCGAGCTTGGCGTGGGTGTTGTGGGGAGTGATGATGGCCAGGAGATCGACGTCCGACTGCTTCAGCATCTGGGCGACCGAGGCATAGGTTTCGATGCCGGGAAAGTCCTGGGTGGCCGCCGCGAGGCGGGTAGGGTCGATTTCCACCACGGCCGTGGGGGTCATGCCCGCCTGTTTCATCTCATTGAGATGGCTGCGCCCCATGTTAAAGGCGCCGCCGTAGCCGATCACCCCGACTTTGATATCTGCCGGTTTTTTATATTTCATATAAAGACATCCCCGCTGGCTTTAACGTGCGGCCCAAAGCATGCCGCGGCGCATGATTTCCTTGACTTCGGGAACCTCAAAATCTTTGGCCACATGGCCCAACGCCGAGTAAAAGACGCGGCCCTGGCCCCATTTCCGTTTCCATACCTGGGGCATGACGGTGCCGGCGATCCAAGGCGCATCGTAGCCGTTGGTGAAGGTCGTGTGGGCGAGCACTTCATTGCCCGGATCCGTATGCAGGTAATACTGCTCGGATTTCATGGCGAAATCCTTCAGGCCCTTGGTGATGGGGTCGGTTTTATTCGTGATGTTAACGGTGTAGTCCACGATGCCGCCGGGGTGGGCGACCCATTGTCCGCCGGTCATGAACTGGTAGGAGGTGTTCTGGCGATAGGCATCGCACATCCCGCCATGCCAGCCGGCCAGGCCGACGCCGTCTTTGACGGCTTCCATCAGGCCCTTTTCCTGTTCGCCGGTAATCGCGCCCATCGTCCAGCAGGGAACGATCAGGCTTAACGATTTCATCTTGGCGGCGTCGAGATAAGAATCAAGCGAGGTCACGATCTCCACCTCGAATCCCTCGTTCTTCAAAACCGGCGCGAGCAATTCGACGCATTGACGGGGCTCATGCCCGTCCCAACCGCCCCAAACCATCAGTGCTTTTTTCATGAATCAGAACCTCCTGTGTTTGAATATGTATGGATTAAGCGTCGACCGAACCGGGCCGCAGTCCCAGGGGGAAGAGGGCCGGTTGTTTGCAGGTGCTTTTGATTTCGGCATACTTGCCGGCGGTGCAGGCGTCCTCAAAGGACAGCATGACATCCAGGACGTGATAGGCCAGTTCGCCGCTGGCGCGATGGGGGCGGCCCGTCTGGATGGCGGCGGCCATGTCGGCGACCCCGAGGCCCCGGCTGTTTTCCGCGTAACCGAAGGCCAGGGGCATTTCCACCCAATCCGGCTGGCCGGGGCGGAACAGTTTGATGGGACCGCCGAACCCGTTGGGATCGGGGACGGACAGGGTTCCCGCCGTGCCGAAGATTTCGATTCGGGGCAGGTTGGCCGCCCAGACATCGAAACTGGTGATGATGGTGCCGATGGCGCCGGTGGCGAATTCGAGGGTGCCGGCGATGTGGGTCGGGGTGTCGACCTTGATCGTGGTGCCATACTTGGGCTGGCTGGTGATGAGTCGTTCCGGGAAGGTGGCCCGGGTGGCGCCGCTGACGCGCTTGACAGGACCCATGAGGTTGACCAGCGCGGTGAGATAGTAAGGGCCCATATCGAGCATGGGGCCGCCGCCGACTTTATAGTAGAACTCGGGATCAGGGTGCCAGCCTTCGTGGCCGTGGCAGGTCATGAAGGCAGTGGCGGCGATGGGTTGGCCGATCCAGCCGTCCTCGATCAGCTTGCGGCAGGTTTGGATGCCGGCGCCGAGGAAGGTGTCCGGCGCCGAGCCCACACGGAGTTTTTTGCGTTTGGCGGCCTCGAGAATTTTCAGGCCGTCGGCGCGATTGATGGCGAGCGGTTTTTCGCCATAGACATGCTTGCCGGCCTTGAGGGCGGCCAGGGCGACTTCGGTATGGGCTTTGGGAATGGTGAGATTGAGAATGATATCGATCGCCGGATCCTGGAGGATTTCATCCACCGTGCACGCCTTGGGAATATCGAATTCCTTGGCCTTGGCCTGGGCGCGATCGAGGAGCAGATCGGCACAGGCGGTGATTTGGGTCGTGTCCAATTTCTGGCAGGTTTTAAAATAAATCCCGCTGATGTTCCCGCAACCGATAATCCCGACGTTTAGTTTTTTCATGCTGGATCGCACCACCCGGTTGAGACCGGCCGACCGACATCCTTTGGGATGGGCCTATGAAACCGGTCAAACGGAATCGCTTATACGCTTAATCCAGCACTATTCAAGGGAATTTAGCAGTGATTTTAGCCGGAGCCAGGCCGTGGCGCTCACTTGGTTCGCGAGGGGGTGAATTCCCTGCTGTCCATCCATCTCTCCGCCGCGACAACAGGTTCTGTTTCGAGGTTGCCATGCGGAGTTCCGGTCGCTAGGATGACGGCGTTATTCCACAACACGAAAGAATCCGGTTAACCATGAATATCAACATCAAGATGGCGCTGGCAGCGGTGATTTTGGCGGTGGGCATGTTTTTTTCGGCGGCGGTTCTCTCGAAATTCTTTGTGCGGATCCGGCATGAGAAAACGCTGGAGGTCAAAGGTTTTTCGGAAACGAATGTGATCTCCGATATCGGCCGGTTTACCTGCCGGATCCAATTCCGAGGGGCCGGATTGAAGGAGGCGTATGAAGGTCTTCAGGCTGGGCGCAGCCGGGTTCAGGTTTACCTGGCCCAACGCGGGTTCAAACCCGGGGAGATTTCGACGGAACCGGTGGAGGTTTTGAAAGTGGCCCGACGGGATGATCAGGGCCGTGAAATGAATGAAGTCGAGTTTTACGACGGAACACAGAACCTGGTCGTCGAATCCGGCGATGTCGAACGGATTCGGGACGCTGCGATTGCGATCAACGAACTGATTCGGGAAGGTATTGATCTGCGGGTTTTCGACCCCGAGTTTTATGTGTCCGACCTGAAGGACGTCAAGGTGGCCCTGTTGTCCCGTGCGACGGAGGATGGCTATGAGCGCGCCGAGGCGTTGGCCCGGAATAGCAAGGGCAAGGTCGGTTCGTTGGTTTCCGCCCAGCAGGGGGTTTTTCAAATCACCCGCCAGAATTCCACCGATACGTCCGGTTATGGATTATACGATACGACCACGATCAAGAAGACCGCCAAGGCCGTCGTGACGCTGGAATATGCCATCGCGACGGAGAAGTGAGATGAAAAAAACAGCTTCGGTTTTCGCGTCAGGCCAGTTATCCGTGGGGTGTAACTATTGGGCCTCGCATGCGGGAACGGCCATGTGGTCCGATTGGCAACCCCGGGAAGTTCAAAAGGATCTGGCCAGCCTGGCACGCCAGGGGTTGCAGGTTCTCCGGGTTTTTCCGATGTGGCCCGATTTCCAGCCGCTGACGCTCCTGCGGACGGCGCGGGCGACCCCCGTTGAATTTCGGTTTGGCGAAGAACCCCTGCCCGATGACGAATGGGGCCGGGCCGGTGTGTCGCGATCCGCGATGGAACATTTTCGCTTTCTGGCCGACTGTGCGGCGGAACAGGACCTGCACCTGGTGATCGGCCTGATCACCGGCTGGATGAGCGGGCGACTATTCGTTCCCCCGGCGTTCGACGGGTTGGATCCCATCACGAATCCCATGGTCGTCCAGTGGCAGTTGCGGTTTGTGCGGGAATTCGTGAAGGAATTCAAGGATCACCCGGCGATTCTAGCCTGGGATCTGGGGAACGAATGCAATTGCATGGGCCATGCGACGGCCGAGCAGTCCTGGGTTTGGACGGCCGGGGTGGTGAGTACGATCCGCTCCATCGATCCCACCCGCCCGGTGATTTCGGGGATGCACTCCCTGTCGGCGGATCCCTGGGCCGCCTGGAACCTGGAGGATCAGGGGGAATTGACCGACTTCCTGACGACGCATCCCTATCCGCCTTTTACGCCCCATTGCGATGTGGATCCCGTCAATACCGTCCGCTCGATTCTGCATGCGACGGCGGAATCAACCCTGTATTCAGATATCGGGGGCAAGCCTTGTTTAGTGGAGGAAGTGGGGACGTTGGGGCCGATGTTTGCGGATCGCCAGGTGGCCGCCAGCTTTAGCCGTTCCGGCCTATGGTCGGCCTGGGCACATGATCATCGGGCCTTTATCTGGTGGTGTGCGTATGACCAGTCGCATCTCGATGCGGCACCCTATGATTGGTTCACCGTGGAGCGCGAATTGGGGTTATGCACGGCCCGGCGCGAACCCAAACCGGTGATCCACGAATTTCAATCGTTCCGCCGTTTTTTGGAGAAATTATCGATGGGGCCGTTGCCGCCCCGCCGCCGCGAGGCCGTTTGCGTGCTCACCCGCGACCAGGATCAATGGGGTACCGCCTATATGACGTTTGTGCTGGCCAAGTTGGCGGGATTCGAATTGACCTTTGTAGCCCCCCATCAGCCTGCGCCGGATGCGGAACTCTATCTCGTGCCGTCCCTGCGGGGACATCGGCCGATTCCCCGGCGGCGCTTCCAGGCGATACTGGACCGGGTTCGCGCCGGGGCCACGCTGTATCTTTCGTTGGACGACGGACTGCCGGACGGCCTTGAGGCGCTGGCGGGAGTCGAAGTGATTCATCGCTCCCGTCGGGAGGGGGCGCTGAACTTGACGGGGGAAGATCTGCCGGAAATCCCCCTGTCGACCCCGTTCCGTCTGACCTTGCGAGCGACGCGCGCAGAAGTTCTGGCGGCGGAATCCGACGGCAATCCATTGTTCACTCGGGCGGCGTTGGGCCGCGGCTGGGTTTATTTTCTGGCCGGCTCACCGGAGAAGGCCCTGTTGGGGCGCCCCGGTGCTTTCGCGCCCGAGGCGGCGCCGGTTTGGAATCTTTACCGGCAGGTGGCGAAGAAAGCCCTGCACGGGCGGGTGATCCAATCCCGGACCGCGGCACAGCTCGGGGTGACCGAACATCCGGTCGATTCCCGGCACCGGATTGCGGTGGCGATCAATTATCAGCCCGACGGCTGCGATGTCGAATTAGGGTTGGCCAAGGGTTGGAATATCCGGCGGGTGATCCGGAACCGGGGCGGCAAGCCGGAGATCAAATCCGTGAACCCGGCCGGAACCTGGACAGGCCATGTGCCTGGCAATGATGGCTTGATTCTGGAATTGACGAAAGACCGTCGGGCGTAACGCAACGGATCCCAAACGTCAAGACGTACCCTTGGCTGTAATGGAAATGGCGAAACGGGTGCTTCAACCTTCTTCCGATCGGAACTGCCAAGCCTACGTTCGAGCTCGATTTTTACCGGATTTCGTAGAAAATAGTGGCGGACTGAAATGGCGGACGGTAATATAGATGGGTTATGAAAACAGATCAGACATGCGGATATCAAATGGCCCGGTTGGACCGGGCGGCGTTTGGCCGGGCTTGGAATGAAGCGCCGTGGGCGAGCGTTCCTGTTTTGCGGGTTGCAGCGTTTCATGCCGCCAGTAAGGAACATCGGCCGCTGACCGAGGCGAAACTTGCTTATGATGACCGGGGGCTTCACCTTTTTTTCCGGGTTCGGGATCGTTTTGTCCGTGCCGTTAACACCCGTCCCCAGGGGCCGGTGTGTAAGGATAGCTGTGTTGAGTTTTTCTTCGAACCCGAAGGGCGTCCCGGTTATTTCAACCTGGAAATCAATTGCGGAGGCACTCCGCTGATGTTTTTTGTCCGTTATCCGAAAAAGGAGGGCGATGCCCGGCAGGTCACGCCGCTGACTTCGGCTCAGTTGGAACGCCTATCGATCCGGACGTCCCTGCCGAAATTCATCCCGATTGAAATCCGAAAGCCGCTGACCTGGTGGGTTCAGGCGACGATTCCTTTCGCTGTATTGGAAGATTTTCTAGGTCCGCTGGGGCCGGTGGAAGGGCACGCCTGGCGCGCGAATTTTTATAAAATCGCCTCGCACACGTCACAGCCTCACTGGGGATGCTGGTCGCCGATCGAGGAGGTCTTGAGCTTCCATCAGCCGGAGTATTTTGCGCCGATCCGGTTCGCAAAAAAAGGGGTTCGCGCATGAAGCGCATCCTGATCACCGGCGGGGCGGGATTTGTGGGATCGAATCTGGCTTTGCGGTTGCGCGCCGAATGGCCGGCGTGCGCGGTGGTCGCGCTGGATAACTTTTATCGCAAGGGCTCCGAGCTGAATGTGGGCCGGCTGGAAAAGGGCGGGGTGACGGTTCAGACCGGGGATGTCCGCGAGGCGGGGTCGTTCGGGCGTGAGCCGTATGATTTAGTGATCGATGCCGCGGCGGAGCCGTCGGTGTTGGCCGGCGCTTCCGGCGACGTCCGATACGTGCTCGATACGAATCTGGGCGGAACCTTGAACCTGTTGGAGGCGGCCCGGGGTTGGAATGCGCGGGTGCTGTTTATTTCAACCAGCCGGATTTATCCTTTGGCGGCCTTGCGCGCGATTCCCCTGGTGGAAACGGAAACCCGATTTGAAATCGCGGCGAATCCCGGGATGCCCGGGCTTTCGGCGCACGGGATTGCGGAGGAATTTCCGGTGGGTGGCGCGCGGACCCTGTATGGGGCGACCAAGTTTGCCTCGGAAATCATGGCCCAGGAATATGCGGCCCAATGGGGACTGAAGGTATTGATCAACCGATGCGGCGTGCTGGCCGGTCCGTGGCAGATGGGGCGGGTCGATCAAGGGGTTACCGCGCTCTGGGTGGCGGCGCATCATTATGGGCGGCCCCTGTCCTATATCGGGTATGGCGGGAAACAGGTCCGCGACGTATTGCACATCGACGATTTTGCCGACCTGGTGATCCGCCAGATTCGCCGCGACGCTTTTTGGGACGGCCGCATCTACAACGTGGGCGGCGGACGTGAGATCAGTTTCTCATTGCGGGAATTAACCCGCTGCGTTTCGAATATCGTGGGGCGTCAGATCCCGCTGGGGGAAGATCCCCAAATTCGGGCGAGTGATGTGCCGTTTTATCTGACCGACCGACGCCGGGTGATGGCGGACTTCGAGTGGCGGCCCGGGCGCAATTTGGAAACCCTGATTGGGGATACGGCGAAGTGGATGCGGGATCACGAGACGCTGTTGCGTCCCGTATTTGGGGGCTGAACAGCAGAGGAGACGACGAGATGAAAACCGTAATTGTGACCGGATCGGCAGGGTTGGTGGGGGCGGAGGCCGCCCGTTTTTATCTGCAACAGGGCTATCGGGTGGTCGGGATCGACAATGACATGCGCGCCCGTTTTTTTGGCGCAGAGGCCTCCACCCGCTGGCAACGGGATACGCTGAAAGAACAATTTGCGAATTATGTTCACTGCGATGAGGATATCCGGTCGCCGGACGCGATGGAGCGGATTTTTAAAACCTATTCCTCGGACATCCGGCTGGTCATTCACACGGCGGCCCAGCCGTCGCATGACTAGGCGGCATCGGATCCCTTCATGGATTTTACGGTCAACGCCAACGGGACCCTGGTGATACTGGAGACGGTGCGTAAAACGGCGCCGGAGGCGGTCTTCATTTTTACTTCGACCAACAAGGTGTATGGGGATACGCCGAACTCGCTGCCGCTGATCGAGTTGGAGACCCGTTGGGAACTGGATCCCGCGCATCCGTATGCTCGGGATGGGATCGATGAGACGATGAGCATCGATCAAACCAAGCACAGCCTATTTGGCGCATCCAAGGTTGCGGCGGATGTGCTGGTGCAGGAATATGGACGGTATTTCGGGATGAAGACGGCGGTTTTTCGGGGCGGCTGTTTAACGGGGCCGGGTCATTCGGGAACCCGTCTGCACGGATTTTTATCGTATCTGATGAAGTGCGCGGTGAGTGGACGGGAATACGAGATTTACGGGTATAAGGGGAAACAGGTCCGGGACAATATTCACAGCGCCGATCTGATCCGGGCTTTTGATGCCTTTTACCAGGCGCCCCGTCCGGGTGAAGTGTACAACATGGGCGGCAGCCGCTTCAGCAATTGTTCGATGCAGGAGGCGATCGCCTGGTGCGAGTCGATTTCCGGCCGCAAGATGAACGTCCGGTATATGGATCAGGCTCGGATTGGTGATCACATCTGGTGGGTGAGCAGTGTTGAGAAATTCAAGGCGCACTACCCTGGTTGGCGCCTGACCTATGATGTCCCGGCCATCTTAAAGGCAATCCACGCGGCGTGTGTGTAGAGCCCTTTCGGGTTGGCTCGCGAGGAAATCAGTCACCCGATACGGGTGTCTGTACTGGGGGACGTTGAAGTAAAGCCAGACCTATGGGCTGGCTTCGGGGAGGAGATCAGCCACCCGATACGGGTGGCTGTACTGGGGGACGTTGAAGTAAAGCCAGACCTATGGGCTGGCTTCGGGGAGGAGATCAGCCACCCGATACGGGTGTCTGTACTGGG
>CAIJXV010000051.1 GCA_903824675.1 uncultured bacterium | reverse complement strand
ATGCAAAAGGGGGAAGAATTGGAGTGGCTAATCGAGGATCGCAATACGTTTATCATCAAAAGAGTAAAACCGCATAACTCATTCCGCCCCAAAAAGTAATATCGCTTAGCTTGACGCGTATGCCGCGCCGGGGGGAGGGAGGAGAATACCCGCCGGTGATTTTCTTTTTTTGGGGGTTAGGAGCGAAGCTCCCCGTTAGAACAAAACAACTCATTCCGCAGGCGCGAAATTCGCCCTCCAGAAATGGAATAGGTGGTTTTCATGGAGGGCGAGGCTGTCCCGCGCCGTATCAAGGTGTCGCCCGCCTTAACCTCGCGCCGTATTTACCGATAGCCCAATTCAGCCGATAGGCCGAAATAGCGTTTCAAGGCTTCGCCCGGGACATTGAAGGGGATGTGATTGCCGATGCACATCATGTAACCGCCGGACATCTTGGCGGTTTCGACCATGGATAATACCATGGCCTTGATTTCAGCGGGATTATTGCGCATGAGGATGCGGTTATCGCCTTCTCCCGCGATGAAGCAATTTTGATATTTGCGGGCGAGTTTTTTGTAATCGGTAAACGGTTCGCTGATGATGCCGCGAGCCCCGCAGGCCATGACGTCATCGGCAAAGGCGTCCATGTTGCCGTCGGCCATGAAGAGCACTTCTTTGCCGGCTTTTTTGAGGATGTCCCAATATTCTTCGTAGCGGGGGAAGATGAATTTGCGCATCCAGTCGGGACTGCAGACGGGACCGTTGGAGAGGACAATGTCGTCGTGGCAGGTGACGAAATTGATCGGGAGTCGGGCAAAGGTGCGAAAGACCCGGCGATTGATTTCCGCGAACTCATCCATGATGCGTTCGAATTCCGGTTCGAGGCAGATATTTAAAAAATTCTCATACCCGAAGACCAGCATGGGCCACATGAATGTGGTGTTGTAGAAACCCACCCCGGCGGCACTGCCGGCGGGGGCCTGATCCCCCCACTCGGCGGGATACTGGGCGCGGTAGTGTTTGTAAAGCGCGTCTTCAGTGCGGCAGTCGAGGTCTTCGACCACCTTCCATCCGCGAAAATCGCCCTGGGCGAGGGGACTGAACTTGAGCATGTCCTCAAAACTCTTGAAGCGGTGTCCCGCTTCCTCCTGTTGCCAGTGGTCCCGATAACTGTGGCCCCAGCGGCCCTTGCCCTTGTTTGTCTGATCATCCAGGCGGGGGATGGGATCATCGGTGGCAGGGGCGCCAAAGCCGATAAAGGGATAGAGTTCGTCGAGTTTCAGCATGCATTGACGGGGATGCTCGTAGAAGTCGATACCGCTGAGATAGGTGGCGGCGTCGGGATTGGACCAATGTTCCCAGTGGACGATCCGTTTGGGGCCGTGCCCCATGTAAGTGTCATAGCGAACATCACTCATCGGTATATTTCCTTCCATACGAGTTCGTGTATTTCGTCGTCAATCCCCCGGGGGGATTTATTTCAAGGCCTTTTTGGCGGCCAGTTTCGGCAAGGGATTCTGTTGATGGCAGGCTTCCAAGGCGGCGACTTGACGACGAACCTGGGCGAGCGTGACAACCGGTTGGGCCTTGTTAACCAGGACGTCGTGGACATTGTTATAGAAGGCGCCCGAGAGTTTCTGGAACAGATCGGGAATGTCGCAGGTCCAGGTGTCTTCAATCCAGGAAAGTTTTTCAGTGCAATAGGTCCGTTTATCGGACCAGCTTTTCATCTGTTTTTGCTTGGGCGCCTGGGCGGGATCGTAATAGCGCCACTTGAGTGCCGTGAAATTCCCGGCGATTCCACCCCGCGAACCGTTGATTGAGAAGCAGTCCCCTTGGGGATAGGCGAGATAGCTGCTGACGGCCACTTCGATGGTGGGGGCCTTGGGACCATGCAGGACGACCAGGGCGAAATCGTCGGCATCGCCGAACGAACCGGGGCCGGAGACCAACTTCGCGTAAACCTTTGGGGACCGTTCGCCGAACAGCATGATGGCCATATCCATCGGGTGCGGTCCGGTATTGTTCAGGTTGCCGCCCCATAAATCCTGACGGGTTTGCCAATCCCAGCGCCGGGCGAAGCCGCTATAGGAGAGACGGGCGTGGATCAGATCGCCGAGCAGGCCGGAATCGAGTAATTCCCGGATTTTGATGAAGGCCGGTTGGAAGCGGCTGTTTTGGAAAGGCATCAGGCGCTTGCCGGATTTACGGGATGCGGCGACCATTTTGTCGAAGTCGGCGACTTTCACCGCACTGGGTTTTTCGGTGACGGTATGATAGCCGGCGTTAAGGGCATGGATGGAGCCGAGGGGATGGAGATAACTGGGCAGGGCATTGATGAAGAGATCGAACCCTCCGGCCCGGAGCAGGTCTTTGTAATCCTTATAGACCCGACACCCGAATTCCTGCTGGGCCTGCTTGCGCCGTTCGGGGAGAAGATCGGCGACCGCGACGATTTGAAATTGATGGGGCACGGTGCGTAACCAGCGGGCGTGAATATCGAATCCGCTGCGACCTTGACCCGCGATGCCGACCTTGATGATCTGTCCGTCCATACGTGCTCCTGCGATTGAGAAAAAAGGGCTGCGTTGAATGGAGATGGATAATAAAACATTCAGCCTGATTTGTCTACGGATTGCCGGAGACCTCGATCCTCGCGTAATCTTCGCGAAGCGGCAGTCCCCGCCATGTTCGGGCCGCAGGCAGATGGCTCGCGGGGACACTCGCCCTCCAAACGTCAATCTATACAAGATGGATAGCTCTCCCCTGGAGGGCGAGACTCTGGCGATCCTGTGCGTCAGGCAGTAAAGCCAGACCTATGGGCTGGCTTGCGGGAGAGCCGCCACGCGATGCGCTCTCATGCACGGATTTTGGGGAGAGGAGGAGAAATGGAGAACTGCGACACCCCAATCGGATCCCCCTCACCCCAGCCCTCCCCCGCGTCGGAGGGAGGGAGGAGCAAGGAGGCGCACCCAAAGCGCGGAACGGGCCGTCTGCCATCGCACCGGGTTAGCGATGGGAAGTCAGAACCCCGAGCCCGTCCTCGATCCAGCCTGAATTCCAGTGGTGTTTCAGGTGCGGGCGGGGCAGGAAGGTGTGTTTCGCGTTTGCGGCCATCAGGGCGTGGGACAATGCGGCCATTTCATCGGGGAAATTTGCGCCGGAAATCAGGATGAGTCGGTGCGTGGGGGGTAAGGCGGCTTTGAAATCCGCCACTTGGCGGACGGGGAGGTCGGCCAGCCAGGATACTGGCGTGGGATAGAAGTCCGCCGTCTCCCACGGCGGGATCGTTTCGCGGGCGACCGGGGCATCGAAAATCACCGTCGCAGCCACCCGGTCCGGACAGGAGCAGGCGATGTGCCAGGCCCCGAGACCGGACTTGCTGAATCCCACCAGAACAAAGGAGGCTATCGGCAGGGCCTTGATTTGCCGGATGGCTTCATTCCGCACGGTGGGGTTGTACCAGACCAGGTGCGGAAAGCGGATGGGGTAAATGGCGGCATCGGGGTGCCCCTCGATTCGCAGGGGAATCGAACCATAGGTTTTATCCGTCGGGTCGGTGGCGGGTAGAAAGACGAGGTTCATGGGGCTTTTAATGTATTTCCCGCGTACATGCACACTTTTTCCGATTAAGAGACAAGTGTTGTCCGTAACGGGCTGGAGTTGGTAGTAGCGCCGCAAGAGGCGCGTTGTGATTCCCTCAACCCGACCGGTTTTTTCGGCCATCACTCGCAAAACGGCGCTCTTGCGCGCCTACTACCAACGCCTCCGATGACCTCTGGAGGCTGTTTTTTCCCCCTGCGGCGGCCCGCATTTCACGGCGGTTGCGATTGCGGCGGAATTCGCCGGGTGGCATTTTGAACAGACGGCGGAAGACGCGGGACAGGGAATATTCGTTGCCGAGCCCGGCGGCCGGGGCGATTTCTTTCAGGGGCAAATTGGTGGTCAGGATTAATTCCCGGGCAAAATCAGCCCGGATAAAACGGGCATCGGCCATCGGCGTCCGTCCGGTCAGCTTTTGGTATTCCCGCACGAAATGAAACCGGCTCAATCCCGCTTCCTGGGCCAATTCGGTGAGCGTCAGGGGGTTTTGAAGATGGTGGCGGATATAATCCCGGACCTTTTGAACCCATTCGTTTTCAAGCGGTTGCCGGCTTTGCTGAAAAAGGGCCAGGATAATTCGAACGAAATCCAGCCGGATTTCCTCTCCGCCCGGTTTGAGCGTCATCCGGTCCTGGAAGAGCCAGCGGAGTAATTGGCGGATACGGCCCTCCGGGTCCTCGGCGCTGAGAAGTGTATTTTCACAGAGATGGGGCCAGCGGAAGGAAACAAAATAACTTTCCAGGGCATCGAGATCGGACCACTCTTCATGGGTGACTCCGGGCGGGTAGAGCAGGATGGTGCCCGGACCGAAGGCGTGGGCGCGTCCCTGGATGATGACATGGATGATCCCCCGGACCGGCGCGATCAATTCATGAAAGGGGTGGGAATGCGCCTTCATCCGCCAGGTCGGATTCGGCAGGATATGGCCGACGGAATAGACTTTAAGGTTATGGGTGTTCATGGCAATAACGGTTAAAAGAAAGCAAAAACCGACATTTACGTCAAGCCCCAAAAGGCGTAGATTATCGCTCATTTACGGGATATATCAGCGAATAAAGGCGGTGGGATACGGTCTGCTGATTTTTTGTTAAATCGGCAATTTACGATAAAAGGAGGTTGGTATGGCGAAAATTGCAATGATCGGTGCGGGGAGTCTGATTTTCTGCAAAACCCTGGTCTCCGACATCCTGGCCACCGAGGCCCTGCAGGACAGCGAAATCTGCCTGATGAATCGGACCCGGCCCAAGCTGGACCGCATGGTGAAATTTGTCCAACGGATGATCACCGAAAACGGGATGCCCGCCAAGGTGACCGCCACTCTGGACCGGCGCGAGGCCTTGAAGGGTGCCAAATACGTCATCGTGATGATCCAGGTGGGCGGCACGGACGCCTTCAAAATGGATTATGAAATCCCCCTGAAATACGGGGTGGACCAGTGCATCGGCGATTCGCTGAATCCCGGCGGTATTTTTCGGGCCTTGCGGACGATTCCGGTTTTGCTGGAGATCACCCGCGACATGGAAGAGTTGTGTCCGGACGCCCTGCTGTTGAATTACGCCAATCCGATGGGCGCAAACTGTTACGCCCTGGGCCGTGGGGCTCCCCAGATTCAGAGTATCGGTTTGTGCCACGGGGTTCAGACGACGCTGGACCTGATCAGCGGCTACGTCAACGTGCCGAAGGAGCAGGTGGATTTTCTGTGCGCCGGCATTAACCACATGGCGTGGTTCCTATCGCTCAAAGATAAGCGGACGGGGCGCGATCTGTATCCGACCTTGCGCAAGAACTTCGAGAAGCCGGAGTTTTACATCAACGAGAAGGTCCGTGGCGAAGTGATGCGGCATTTCGGCTATTTCATGACCGAGAGTACCGGCCATCTGTCCGAATACCTTCCCTGGTTCCGCAAAAACCAGAAAGCGCTGGATCTGTATTGCGACCAACCCGGGTTCGGGGGGGCGAGCGGCGCCTATTACAAATATTGCGTGATGATCGGGAAGAAGTACGAGAAGGTCGACTACCTGAGTCTGGAAGCCTCGAAGATTGAAAAACGCAGTTGCGAATATTGTTCCTATATTCTCGAAGCGGCGGAGACCGACCGGCCGTTCAAGCTGAACGGGAACGTGCGGAACGACGGCTACATCACCAATCTGCCCCAGGGCAGTTGCGTGGAAGTGCCGGTCTTTGTCGATAAGCGCGGAATTCACCCGGTTCGCGTGGGGGCGTTGCCCCTGCAATGCGCGGCTCTCAATCAGAGCAACGTGACGGTCCAGCAACTGACCGTGGAAGCGGCGATGACGGGGGATCCGGAATACGCGATGCAGGCGGTGGCGATGGATCCGCTGACCTCGGCCGTATGCACGCTGGCGGAAGCCCGCGCGATGACGCGCGAACTCTTTCAGGCGGAGAAACAATGGCTGGGGTCCTTCAAGGGCCGTCTGCCGGCGGATCGTCCGGCGATCAAGACGCCGAAATCGGTCAAAGGGGTGGCGGTTCCCGTTGACCCGGCGTTGGCGGTGGCCAATCGGTTCGGCAAACTGGCGACGCAAAAAACCAGGTAGGTCGTCAATGATTCTGCGCCGTGTTGAGTTGGAGTCGGGGTTCCCTCACCCCGGCTCCATAAGCGCCGTTTCGTTCCCGTTCGTAGTAGCGCCGTGTGAGGCGCGTTTTCTGTTGGGCTGTCATCCCGAGCGTAGTCGAGGGATTCTGAATATACGGAATAATGTTTGTTGCCCGGTCTAACCCGTGAAAAGGGCTGGATTACCGGGCGGAAAGGAACAAAGCATGAGCGAGAAGAAAGTTCGGATTGGATTCGTGGGCGTGGGGGGAATGGGGCAATGTGCGCATCTGAAAAATTATGTGACCCTGCCGAATTGCGAAGTGGTCGCACTGGCCGAGGTTCGCGAGGATTTGGGTCGGCGGGTGGCGGCCAAGTATAATGTTCCCCGGGTGTATAAAGACCATGCGGCGATGCTGGCGAATGAAAAGTTGGATGGGTTGGTGGCCTCCCAGCCGTTTACCCGGCACGGCACCCTGGTGCCGGAATTGTTAAAAGCCGGCATTCCGATCCTCACCGAGAAGCCGCTGGCGGGGACGATTGAGATGGGGCAGAAGATTCTGAAAGCCCTGAAGAAAAGCGGGACGTGGCACATGCTCGGATATCACAAGCGGAGTGATCCGGCGACGATGTATGCCAAGGCGGAAATCGACAAGCTGAAAGCGTCCGGCGAACTCGGCAAGATGAAATATGTGCGGATCCTGATGCCCGCCGGCGACTGGATTGCAAGTGGGTTCATCGATCTGTTGTCGGGCGGCGAGTATGTCAAGGATCTGACCTGGGATCCGCCGACCCAGACGATGGACAAGGAGTCCTACAACCAATACATCTCCTTTGTGAACTACTACATTCATCAGGTGAACCTGATGCGCCATCTGCTGGGTGAGTCGTATAAGGTGACCCATGCCGATCCGTCGGGTGTGTTACTGGTGGGGCAGGGCGTCAGCGGCGTGGCCTGCACCATCGAAATGTCGCCCTACCAGACCTCCGTGGATTGGCAGGAATCGGCGCTGGTGGCCTTTGAACGCGGCTGGATTAAAATTGAATTACCGGCTCCCCTGGCCAGCAACCGTCCGGGAAAAGTGGAAATCTACAAAGATCCCGGGGCGGGTGTTACGCCGATCCGGTTGATTCCGCAGTTGCCCTGGATTCACGCCATGCGTCAACAGGCGATGAATTTCGTGGCCGCGATCGAGGGGAAGATCAAGCCCCTGTGCCAGGCCGAGGAAGCCATGGAAGATTTGAAGGTGGCGCGGCAATATCTCAAGGCGTGGAAGGGTGTGTAAGGGTTGAAGCCCAAATTCATGCAAAAGACCCTTACATCCGGTGAACGAGTGGTGCGCTGTCTCATCGGCGAGCCGGTGGATCATGTTCCGTTCGGTATTGGTATCGGATGGGCGCCGTGGGGCGAAACACTGAATCGCTGGCGGGAGGAGACCGGGAAGCCGGATCTGGATGTCGCCCAGGAGCTGGGGTTCGAGGCCAGCTTCATGGGCGCTCCGGTCCAACTCGGTTTCTGTCCGGCCTTTGAGCACCAGGTGGTGCGCGACGAAGGCGACTTGGTGGTGTATCGGGATTCGCGAGGGATCCTGATGCGCGGCCGCAAGGACGGGGGCTCGATACCCGAGTTCATGGAGTACCCGGTCTGCAGCGCCACGGATTGGGCGCGATTGAAAGCCTCGCGGCTTAACCCGGATGATCCCGCCCGGTGGGAGGGAGCGGATTGGCCGGCCTTTCGCCAGCAGATCAAATCCCTGGGCGCGGCGGTTCAGGTCGGCACGTTCCCCTACGGTTTTTTTGGCACTCCCCGCGACCTCATGGGCGTTGAGGAACTGTCGGTTGGATTTTACGAGTCGCCCGAACTGATTCGGGAGATCATCAATCATCTAGCCACCGTCTGGCTGAGTGTGTATGACCAGGTCAGTCGCGAAGTCCAAATCGATCATATCCATATTTGGGAGGATATGTCCGGTCGGCAGGGGTCGTTGTTGTCGCCGGCCATGACCGAGGAATTCATGATGCCGGCGTATGATCGGATTGCGGTGTTCGCGCGGGAACACGGGGTCCGGCTGGTTTCGGTGGATACCGATGGGGATTGTTCGGAGCTGGTGCCCTTGATGATGAAACACGGGATCAACATGTTCTTCCCCTTCGAGGTTCAGGCCGGAAATGATGTCCGGGCCTATCGTCGCCAATATCCCGAATTGGGGATCGTCGGCGGCCTGGATAAACGCGCCCTGGCGGAGGGACCGGAAGCGATTGATCGGGAGGTGGCGAGGGCCCGGGATATGGTGCGGGACGGGCGTTATCTGCCGGCGTTCGATCATCTGATTCCCCCGGATGTGTCGTGGGTGAATTTTAAATATGCGGCGGAAAAAATCCGCGAAGTTTGTCATTCGGTTTAATACTGGAAAAAGGAGAAGACTATGCCCTTGAAATGGAAACGCGTGTGGGTGTCGGATGAAACTTTTGAATCGGCCGGGGTCTTCGATGTGGATGGCGACGGGGTTTTGGATATCGTATCGGGCGCCTTTTGGTACAAAGGCCCTGATTTTCGCAAGAAATTCGAGATCGGCGAAGTCAAGAAATTTGGCGAGTACTACGATGATTTCTCGACGATCGCGATGGACATCACGGGCAACGGAAGGTTGGATTACGTGACCGGCGGCTGGTGGGGCAACAACCTGCGCTGGCGCGAAAACCCGGCCGATCCCACCAAGCCCTGGCCGGAGCATATCCTGGCCGCCGAGACCGGTAATGTCGAAACCACCCGGGGTTGGGATATCGATGGCGATGGAATCCTTGAGATTGTGCCGAACACCCCGCCTACGCGGACGGTGAAATTTTACAAATTAAAGACCGACAAGAACGGGAAAGGGACCGGCGAATTTACGGCTCACACCGCATACGAATTCCCGGAGGGCAAAGGGCAGGGGCACGGGTTGGGTTGTGGCGATATCGCCGGGAATGGGCGGAAAGACATCGTGTTATGCAAAGGGTGGTTGGAAGCACCGGCCGACCCGTTAAAGGGCCAGTGGCTCTGGCATGAGGACTTCCCGACTCCGCCCTGGGGTTGGGCGGCGAGCGTGCCGATGCTGGTGGTGGATGTGAATGGCGACGGGTTGAACGACCTGATCGTCGGCAATGCGCACGGCTACGGCTTGTGGTGGATGGAGCAGGTGAAGGGCAAGGACGGCCAGCGCAGTTGGAAAACCCATGCCATTGATCCGTTCAATGCCCAGTATCACGATCTGATGTGGGTGGACATCGATGGCGACGGCCAGTGCGAATTGGTGACCGGCAAGCGGCATCGCGCGCATTGCGGGAATGAAGCGGGCGAATGGGATGATCTCGGAATCTATTATTTCAAATGGACCGGAGATGCCTTTGCCAAGCAGGTGATCGATTACGGTCCCATCGGCGAAGGCCAGGGATGCGGCATTCATTTTGCCGTGGCCGACCTGCGCAAGACCGGGCGGTTGGATATCGTGGCTCCCGGCAAGGATGGCCTCTTCATCTACTACAACGAAGGTCAGGAAAAAGCCTGAGTTTGAGAGGGACGGGTTGCTACAGATAGGATCGGCAACCCGCCCTGATTTATTTGGTAATAATCAATCCACCGTGTCACCCCTTGTCCTCGCGGCTCGCCAGAGTCTCGCCAGCGGAGAGCTAAGAGCAAAGAGCAGAGAGCCGACCGTTTTTCACGCGGAGGCGCGGAGGTCGCGGGGGACAGAGGCCGAACAGAAAGCCGCGCGATGAGTCCCGCCTGGGATGCATCACGCGTCCGGTGCCCGTTCTTATTGCGACGCAAATGAAAGTGCAAGCGGGGGCGGCAATAACCCCACGATAAACGCGGGGTATACGGTGGGGAAGGGCGGCCGCCGTCCGCCCCCACAACAGCAGGAAGAGCTATGAGCCGGCTCGGTTGACGGCGAAGTATTATCGTGCGTTGGCCTTGTTGACAAAATGCCAACTCCACGGACATCGCGAGTACTTTTAGGTGGCTGACTTTTCAACTGCAGGGCAGATGGATTTAATCTTCATAACCCATGGCTGGTCAGGATATTCGTCGTCTTTACAGTTTTATTGTCGCCACTGAATCGTTCCGGCGGAGATCTCGCCCTACCTCCAAACCATTACCGCCTCATTCTTATTGACCCGCTGCGCTCGGCTCGCTAACTTACCCCTTACAAACGGCGGTGATACGCCATAAGGAGGTCGCGATGGACAATATACCCTTGACGGAAGCGCAAGCGAAGAAACTGTGGCAGAGCATCCTGGATTCCGCAATCGCGGTTATCACCAAGCCGGCGGAGTTTTATCGGGGCATGGCAAAAACCGGGGGCTTCGGAGATCCCCTGATTTTTCTGGTCGTCATGGGTGTCATTGCCGGTGTGATTCGGGCGGTTCTGGGCTTGTTTCACCTGGGCATGGTGGGTTCCGCCATGGTCGCCTTGGGCTCGATCATCTTCGTGCCGGTCGCCGTGCTCATTTTTGGCTTCGTTTGGGCGGCCATTCTGTACGTGATCTGGAAGCTGATGGGCTCCAGCGAATCCTATGAAACCGCCTATCGGTGCAGTGCATACGCCGCCGCCGTCAGCCCCATCATGGCGGTGGTGGGGATCATCCCGTACGTGGGCAGCCTGATCGGGCTGGCGTGGATGCTGTTTCTGCTCGTGACCTCCAGCGTGGAGGTCCACAAGATCGCGGCCAAGACTGCCTGGCAGGTATTCGGCATTATTACGGCGATCTTGGCCCTGATGTCCACCTGCAGCCAGATTGCCGCCCACCGGGCTCAGAGACAGTTCGGCTCGTGGGAACGTGAATTCGGCAAGTCCCAGGGCGAAACCACCCCTGAAGATGCCGCCAAAATCAGCGCCGCCATGATGCAGGCCATGCAGGCTGAAATGGCCAAACAAGCCAAGGAAGCCAAAGAAGCCGAAAAGCCGGCGGACGAATAGAGCGAATCATTCGCCATGGCACGCTATGAATTAGTTTGGGCGGATGAATTTGACACCCCTGGCCGTCCGGATCCCCGGAAATGGACCTTTGAGCAGGGGTTTATCCGGAATCAAGAACTGCAATGGTATCAGCCCGAAAATGCCTGGTGCGAAAACAGTCTCCTGATTATCGAAGCCCGCCGTGAGCGGCGCCCGAATCCGAACCACAAATCCGGTAGCGCCGACTGGATGGAAAGCCGGCCGCAGGCCGACTATACGTCGGCCTGCCTCGTCACCAAAGGTTTGCAGGACTGGGTGTACGGCCGGTTTGAAATGCGGGGGCGGCTGGATGTGCGGGCGGGGATCTGGCCCGCCTTTTGGATGATGGGGGGCCAGGGAGAGTGGCCCGCCTGTGGTGAGATTGACATCATGGAGTTTGCCCGGGGAATGCTGATGGCCAATGCCTATTGGGGCAGCGGGATTCGGTGGTCGCCGATCGGGTGCGTGGTGAAAAAGGCCTTGTCCCAGTTTTCCGATCCGGAATGGGCGTCTAAATTTCATGTTTGGCGGCTGGATTGGACCCGGCAACAGCTCAAATTATATGTGGATGATCAGCTCTTGAACCGGATTTATCTGCGGGGAACCGTCAATCAGGATTCGGAGCGGAAAAATCCGTTTCGTGAGCCCCTCTATTTGATTTTAAATCTGGCGGTGGGCGGGTTTGCCGGAGGGGATCCTTCGGCGACCGAGTTTCCCGCCCGGCTGGAAGTCGATTATGTGCGGGTTTACCAATAACTTTCTTTGAAAAACCATTGTCAGACCCCGGTTTATCTGATAAATATTCGTGTTTTCACTCATCGATAAGGGCGCTGTTTGAACCGGGGGTTCAAACGGGGGATTTTCCTGTCCACCTTTCGTGGGGTGTGGCCGGCCGGACGGATGGGTGGGGGAAACCCTAACGCGCGACTGACCCGCGCCGTAATCGAGAGGCTTGATTATGAAAGATGTAGCGGTGAGTGATGTCAGAACCTTCGCCTTGCTGGGACATACGGCCAGCGGCAAGACCACCTTGATTGACGCCCTGCTCTATAAAATGGGGGTCAATGACCGACAGGGATCCGTGGATACCGAATCGAGCATGGCGGATTACACGGACGAGGAAAAAGGCCGCAAAATCACCATTCATGCCAAGTCCTTCAGCGGGGTTTACAGTGCCGCCGGACGCAAGCACGGAATGGTGATGTGCGATACTCCCGGATTCATGGATTTCTTTGGACAGGTGATCCTGGCCACCCGGGCGGTCGAGTCGGCGGTGGTTCTGGTGGATGCCCATTCCGGTCTGCAGGTCGGTTCGCATCGGTCCTGGAAACAGACCGAGGCGATGAAGATGCCGCGCGCGATTGTGATCTCCGGTTTGGATCGTGAAAATGCCTCTTTTGAAAAAACCCTGGAAGCGATTCAATCGTCCTGGGGCCCGCAGTGTCTGCCGGTGACGATCCCGCAGGCGGATCTGAAGGGCGTGTCGGACATTCTGGGCACGGTGGCCGCGGCCGATACGGCGGACGCGCGGACCCGCCTGATGGAAGTGGCGGCGGAAACGGACGATGCCCTGATCGAAAAATTCCTGGCCGGCGAGCTCCTGACTGCGGAAGAGTTGGCGAGCGGGCTTAAAAAGGCCTTTTTGAAATGTTCCTTTGTGCCGGTTTTCGCCTGTGCGGCGCCGAAAAATCTGGGGATTACCGAACTCCTGAATGGCATCACGCGGATTTTTCCGTCGCCGTTGGATCGGCCGATGGTCAATGCGGAAGGCAAGCCGGTGGCGGCCGGACCCGAGGCGCCGTTTGTCGGTTACGTGTGGCGGACGGTGAATGATCCCTTCATGGGCCAGTTGACGTTTGTCCGGGTTTGCGGGGGCACCCTGCGGAGCGATTTGGAAGCCGTGAATGTGACGCGCGAAGGCAAGGAGCGGATGGCCAACGCGTTGGACGTCAATGGGCGCAAGCAGGCGGCGGTGGAGACGGCCACGGCGGGCGATATCGTGGCGCTGGCCAAGTTGAAAAACACAAAATTGGGCGATGCGTTATGTGCGGCCGGAACCCTGGTGACCTTTGCGCCGCTGGCGTTCCCCCATCCGGTGATCTGGCAGTCGGTGGTGGGCAAAACCCAGGCGGATGAGGACAAGATCGGCACGGCGCTGGCCCGCGTCACGGATGACGATCCCACCCTGCATGTCGAGCGCAACACGGATACCCACGAGACGATTTTGTCGGGCGCCGGGGATGTGCAATTGGCGGTGGCGGTGGAACGGATGAAGAAGCGGAGCAACGTCGAAGTGGTGCTCAGCACGCCCAAGGTTCCCTACAAGGAAACCGTCACAGCCCGGGGCGAAGGCCATTACAAGCACAAGAAGCAGACCGGCGGCCGGGGCCAGTACGGCGAAGTTTACCTGAGAATTCAGCCCCGTCCGGCGGACGACGACGAGTGGTTTGAGGATGCGGTCGTGGGCGGCGTGATTCCCGGCAACTTCATGCCGGCCATTCAGAAGGGCTTCGTCGAAGGCATGACCCGCGGCCCGCTGGCGGGTTGCCCGGTGACCAACGTCAAGATCTCGGTCTATGACGGGTCTTACCATGATGTCGATTCCTCTGAAATCGCCTTCAAAATCGCCGGTGCACGCGCGTTGAAAGACGGCATGATGAAGGCCAAGCCGGTTCTGCTGGAGCCGATCATGACCGTGCGGATCACCGTGCCCGATCAATTCATGGGCGATGTGAATGGCGATCTGAGCCATCGCCGGGGACGCGTGGTCGGGATGGAGAGCGACGACGGGCATCAGGTGATTCTGGCCGAAGCGCCCCAGGCTGAAATGTTCCGCTATTGCGCCGAATTACGGAGTATGACCGGCGGCAAAGGCAGCTTCGATATGAGCTTTGCCCGGTACGACATTGTGCCCAGCAACATCGCCCAGAAGATTATTGCCGAAGCCGCCAAGCACAAGCAGGAAGAGGAGGAATGACCGGGTTGGTCGATCCCAGAACCTGGTCGCCGTGCCGGTTGTGCCCGCGTCAGTGCGGGGTGGACCGGGCGGCAAGTCGGGTCGGTTATTGTGGAGCCGGCGACTGGTTGCAGGTTTTCCGGTCCGGTCCGCACGCCGGCGAGGAGCCCCCGATTTCGGGAGAGCGGGGTTCCGGCACGATTTTTTTCAGCCGGTGTACCCTGCGGTGTTGTTATTGTCAGAACCACCCCTGGAGCCAGGACGGGCAGGGGGCGGAGTGGACGGAAGAGGACCTGGTTCGCGAGTTGACCCGGTTGCGGGAGACGGGTTGCCACAATTGGAACCTGGTCAGTCCGACGCCCTGGTGGCCGGCGATCCTGCCGGCGTTGGAACGGGTCCGGGCGGGCGGACGGATTCCGGTGGTCTGCAACACCAGCGGATATGAGCGGCCGGAGATGGTGGCGGCGCTCGCCGGTGCGGTGGAGGTGTATCTGACGGATTTGCGGTATGCCCGACCGGAGACGGCCGGGGCGGCCTCGGATGCGGCGGATTATGTGGCGGTGAGCCGGATGGCGCTGAAAGCCATGTGGCGCGAGGCGGGGCCGTTGGAACTGGACGAGGCGGGGATGGCTCGACGGGGCACGATTTGCCGGATCCTGATTTTGCCGGGGCATGCCGGGGAAGCGGTAGAGTCGTTGGAATGGGTGGCACGGGAGATCGGGACGGATCTGGCGATCAGCCTGATGGCCCAGTATACACCGGCGTACCGCGCGTGCGCGATGCCGCCTTGGAATCGGGGAATCACGATGCGGGAATATCGGCAGGTCACGGAAGCGATGGAGGCCCTGGGCTTTTCCCTGGGCTGGATTCAGGAATTCGGCGGCCCGCCGCCTGACGGTTTGCTGGGGCATACGATGCCGGCGGGGCCTGCCGGATCGGCGCCGGTTTCCGGCGGGTGATGAACGAGTTTAATACACAAAAGAAACGACAAGCGAGGACAAGATGAGTGGTCATAGTAAGTGGAAAACGATTCAGCATAAAAAGGGCGCGGCGGACGCCAAGCGGGGCAAGATCTTCAGCCGGATGAGCAAGGAATTGATGATGCTCGCCAAGGCGGGCGGAGGCACTCCCGACACCAATGCCGCTTTGCGGACGACGATCGCCAAGGCGCGGGCGGCGAACATGCCGATGGATAACATCGAGCGGGCGATCAAGAAGGGGACCGGCGAACTGGAAGGCGCAACCCTGGAAGAAATCATTTACGAGGGGTTTGCCGAAGGCGGCGTCGGGCTGGTGGTGAAGATCCTGACGGATAACAAGAACCGGGCGGCGGCCGAAATCCGGCATGTGTTCACCCGCAATAATTCCAGCTTTGCCGCGCAGGGCGCGGTTTCGCGCGGGTTCCGGCGCCGGGGCCAGATTTATGTGCCCGTGGCGGGTGTGGACGAAGAAAAGTTGATGAACACGGCCCTGGAAGCCGGCGCCGAGGATATGCGCCAGGATGGCGATAATTTCGAAATCCTCACCGAACCGGGCGTCTTCCCGACGGTGATGGAAGCCTTGGAAAAAGCCGGGTTCAAGACCGAGGATTCCGAAGTCCGGTTTGTGCCCGATACCTACGTTCCGGTGACCGAGCCGGCCGTGGCCAAGGCCGTCATGCGGTTTGTCGAGGCGTTGGAAGAGAACGACGACGTGCAGGACGTTTACACCAACATGGATATGGACGACAGCCTGCTGGCGAAGCTCGAGTAGGAAGATCGCCGGGCGCAGAGGCCCGGCCGACATCTTCGAGATGGGCCACCCCTCAGTGAGTGGCGCAAGAAGGCGGAGGCCATGGCTGAAACGAGCGTGCGAGTGTTGGGGATCGACACGGCGCTTCGGACCACGGGGTTCGCGGTGATCGAGGCCCAGGGAAGCCGTGTGCGGGCCGTGGAATATGGCCTGATCCGTCGGGGCGCCCAGGCGCCGCACTCCGAATGCCTCTGTCATCTCGCGCAAGGCCTGAACGACGTCATCGTCCGGGCGGCGCCGACCGAAGTGGCGATTGAAGGAATCTTTTTCTGCAAGAACGTCAAGACGGCGGTCGTGTTGGGGGAGGCGCGCGGTGTGGCGATTGCCACTTGTGCCGCGCACGCCCTGCCGGTGTATGAACTGGCGCCCCGCCGGATCAAGCAGGCGGTGGTCGGGTATGGCGCGGCGGACAAGGAACAGGTCCGCCGGATGGTGATGACGATCCTGGGGTTGGATCGGGCTCCGGAGGAAGACAGCAGTGATGCGTTGGCGATCGCGATCGCGCATCTGCATCAGCGCTCGACCGTCAGCGCCCTGGCCCCGAAGCCGCTCTAGCGGTTTCCGGTTCTGGTTTGAACCGTGCGGTATGCCCGGCTGTACGGGGGGAAGCGTAAGTAGAGCCAGGCCTATGGACTGGCTTACGCCGTGCGGTACGCCCGGCTGTACGGGGAAGCGTAAGTAAAGCCAGACCTATGGACTGGCTTCAGCCGTGCGGTACGCCCGGCTGTACGGGGAAGCGTAAGTAAAGCCAGACCTATGGGCTGGCTTACGCCGTGCGGTATGCCCGGCTGTACAGGGGGATGCGTAAGTAAAGCCAGACCTATGGACTGGCTTCAGCCGTGCGGTACGCCCGGCTGTACGGGGAAGCGTAAGTAAAGCCAGACCTATGGGCTGGCTTACGCCGTGCGGTATGCCCGGCTGTACAGGGGGAT
>CAIJXV010000050.1 GCA_903824675.1 uncultured bacterium | reverse complement strand
CGGCATTCCTCTTGAATTCCTCATCATATGATCGCTGGTGTAATTCAGGCATTGGCGTTCCTCCCAATCCCATTTATACACTTCTCCCCCCGTGTCCGTCAAAACGGGGCAACCTCAGTACAGCCCGGAGAATCTTCCGTACTCCCGGCCCCCTTACCGGACGGCAGAACAAAGACGACGTGAAGAAGAGAACGCCCGACGAGAGAGGGAGAGACGCGAAGATGAGCGCAAGAAAGAAGATGCGCGTCGAGCAGAGGAACGAAGGAAGGAAGAAGCACGCAAAGCGGAGGAAGCGCGAGTGCAGGAGGTCAAGGCCAAACGCCAGGCCGCCGGGCAGTGCGAGAACTGCGGCCATGCGCTTGGCTTCATGGACCGCCTGTTCAAACGAAACAAGCATCCGGCGTGCAGAGCCTACACGGACTAACACCAAGGAAGAGAAGAACGGCCAACCAGAGGCCGAGAGCACCCGACCCTTTGCAGGGGTTTGCGGGCGATGAATACGTTTTACAAATTCTATTGGTCCGGCACTGATAAAATGATATTTTATTCGCTCGGTATTCGTCCCATTCACTGATTTGCGAGGAGTTCCCATGTCCGATTCCGTCCGTCTCATCCCCGCCCGGGAAAAAATCTTCGCCCAGGGTCATCCCTGGGTCTTTTCCGGCGCTCTCGTTAATCCCGCCGGGCTGCCTGACGGCGCAACCGTCGACCTGTTGACCACCGGTGGCGACTGGCTCGCGCGCGGTTACTTTAATTCCCGCTCCCAAATCGCCCTCCGGATCTGGACCCGTCGTCCGGAGGAAACCGTTGATGGCGCTTTTTTCGAAAACCGCTTTCGCGATGCCCTGCGCACCCGTCACCTGGCCGGCCTCGATTTTTCGGATGGCACCAATCGCCAGGCCACCACCGCCTTTCGTTGGATCAACGCCGAAGCCGACGGCTTTCCGGGACTGATCGTTGACGTCTTCGGATCGGTTTGCGTCACCCAATTCCAAACCCTCGGCGTAGAAACCCGTCGGGCCGAAATATTGGACGCCCTCGTCCGTGTGGCCCAGCCCACAGCCATTATTGACCGGAGTGACAGCGAAAGCCGGGCACGGGAAGGACTTCCCCCCACCGGAGGACTGATCTATGGC
The DNA here is from genome assembly GCA_903824675.1 of uncultured bacterium. Classification (GTDB taxonomy): domain Bacteria; phylum Verrucomicrobiota; class Kiritimatiellia; order CAIKKV01; family CAIJXV01; genus CAIJXV01. Next base: position 40,447 of record CAIJXV010000050.1, on the reverse strand, counting down.
GCCTTGCCCGAACCGGAAATTGAGTTCCGTGAAAATGGACTGCGCTTCCGGGTCAATCTGCTGGAGGGTCAAAAGACCGGGTATTATCTGGACCAGCGGGGAAATCGGCGGCGGATCGCGGATTTTGCCCGAAACTGGGAAAGCCCTGAATTTTCAATCCTGAACGCTTTCTCTTATACGGGCGCCTTTGGCGTCTATCTGGCGGCCGCCCACCCACACGCCCGCATCCTGCATCTGGACGAATCGGCTCCCGCCCTGGACATGGCGCTCCGCCATCACGAACTTAACGGCACCGCCGATCGTGCGGAAATTCTCAAGGCCAATGCCTTTCAACAGTTTCGCCGCTTTCGCGATGAACGGCGACAATTCGATCTGATCGTCCTCGATCCTCCGAAATTCGCCGCCGGCCAGGATCATGTCGATGGCGCCTGTCGGGGGTACAAGGATCTCAATCTGCTGGCCCTGAAATTGCTGCGGCCCGGAGGGCTGCTGGCGACCTTTTCCTGTACCGGGGTCGTGTCCCGCGACCTTTTCCGGAAAGTCATCGCCGGCGCCGCCCTCGATGCCCGCCGTGAGGTTCGTATCCTTGCCGAAACCGGACATGGCCCGGACCACCCCCTCTTGCCCAACTTTCCCGAAGGCGAGTATCTCAAGGGCCTGATCCTTCGGGTTTCTTGACCTTCCGATATTCCGCAGGCCCCGATCCTCGCCTAGGCTGGAACGATTCAGTTCAGTAGCCGTAGCGAGAAGGCCGTGCGAGGGACCGCCCGGCCCACCCCGGAAATAGCGATCACCTTTCGGCGGCTGACTTTTCAGTTGCAGGGCAAATGGATTTGATCTTCATACCCCATGGCCGGTCAGGAGGTTCATCGCATTGTGGTTTACAGTTTCATCATCGCCACTGAATCGTTCCGGTTAAGAGCGCATCGCGTGGCTGCTCTCCCGGAAGCCAGCCCATAGGTCTGGCTTTACTGCCGGATGCACAGGATCGCCAGAGTCTTGCATCCAGGGGCGAGCTATCCATCTTGTATCGATTGACGTTTGGAGGGCGATGCGCGTCTGCCCGCGGCCCGACCAGGTCGGGGACCTCCGCACCGCGGAGGTTACGCGAGGATTGAGGGCATGGGTTCCGCCTTGACGCGTTTCACTGCTTTGGTGATAAGATGCACCCTATGAATACACCCTCCAAAGTTTGGTTCACGCCCCTGAAGGATAAACAGTCGTCGGAAACAACGGCCTTGGCAGCCTTGAAACTCGCGGAAGCTGCCGGGCTCAAGGCGCTCGCCGGACACGGCCGGCTCGTGGGCATTCTTCAGCATGTCGGTGAAGGTCGCAATATCGGCCATATCAAACCCGCCATCACCCGCGCACTGGCTGCGAAACTGACCGCACTCAAAGCCAAACCCTTCCTCACGGGCAGCGCCACGCTCTACAAAGGCCGCCGCAGCAATGCCGTCGACCATATGATGCAAGCCTACGAACATGGATTCACGCCGGAGGCGATCGGGTGCCCGATCATCATGAGTGACGGTCTCCGCGGAGGTGACCGGATTGCGGTGAAAGTTCCCCGGGCAAAACATTGCCGCACGGCTTATCTCGGGAGTGCCGTGGGCATGATGGACAGCCTCCTGGTGGTGTCGCACCCCACCGGGCACATCGCCGCCGGATTTGGCGCCACCATCAAGAACGTCTCCATGGGACTGGCGGATCGCGGAGGGAAAATGGCCATGCACTTCGGCGGACATCCGATATTCAATGCCGCGAAATGCACCGCCTGCGGCCGGTGTGCCCAATGGTGTCCGGTGGATGCCATCGTGATCGGCAAGAAAGCTACCCTGACCCAGGCCAAATGTATCGGTTGCGGCCAGTGTCTTTCGATGTGCGCCTTCGACGCCATCGGATTCGAATGGGGAACGAACAGCGAGGTCTTTCAGGAACGCCTGGTGGAATATTGCGCCGCCGTCAAGGAACGCATCGGGGAACGGATTCTTTATCTCAATATCTGCCAGCAGTTCACCCCGGAATGCGACTGCTTCGACCTCCTGCAAAAGCCGGTTTGCCCGGACATCGGGATCCTGGCATCATACGATCCCGTCGCCATCGACAAGGCCACCATCGACCTGTTGAACCAGGCGGCCGGCCGCGACCTCGTCCAGGAAATCGGCAAGCGCGGCTATGAAGCCCTGTTTGCCCACGCCGAAAAAATCGGCCTCGGCTCCCGAGCCTACCAACTGAAAACCATCTGACCCCCCTTTATTGGCCCGCCGCGCCGACGGGCCAATAATCGCTTGCATATTATACGCCTGTATAATAATTTGCTCGCCTATGAAACAGCCATCGGTCAGCCCCAACCGCGATCCGGAACTTGGACGCCGACTCCAGGCGCTCCGCGCCCGATCCGGTCTCTCCATCCGGAAGCTGGCGGCGGCGGCCGACGTCACCGCCGGTATGATCTCCTTCATCGAACGCGGACGCAATTCCCCCAGCCTCGCCACTCTGCGCAAAATCCTCGCCGCCCTCGGAACCGATCTCGGCGCCTTCTTTTCGACAACGCCGACCAGTGGAATGGGACCCGTCTATCCGCGCCAGTCCATGCCGCTCATCGCCGATAAATCCCGCCGTTACACGCTGGTCTTCCCCAAACACACGGACGTCCAGGTCGAAATGCTCGACGAAACCCAATTTCCAACCGCCAAGCCGCCCCCTTTCGAATGCCTGAAATGCGATGTCGCCGGCTATGTCCTCAGCGGAACCCTTCGCCTTGAATTGAAAGGCCGCCCCCTTCTGACCGTCCGGCCCGGGGATTCCTTCTATGTTCCACGCCAAACCGTACACCGCGGCTACCCCGCCGATGACCCGGTCCGCCTGATCACCGTCTATTCACCCCCGCGATATTAAGAAAGGCACTCGCATGACCTCTCGTGAACGCATTCTGGCGGCTTGGACGGGAAAACCCGCCGATCATGTCCCCCTGACCACCTGGTCTTTCGGCCTGACCGCCCCGGATTCACTCCGCTGGGAAATCGATGGCGTTCCCCGCAACTTCTGGTATTCGGGCCGCCTGGAACACCTGCATACCCTTCCTCAGCCGTGGACGGTCGAAGATGATTTCCGCCGCGTCCTCGCCTGGCGCAAACTCGGGGTGGACGATATCATCGATGTCTCCGTCCCCTGGGGCCGGGATCCGGACGTCACGTGGAAAGACACGCTCGTTGGTGTGGGGAAAATGGATTCGCAATATCCCGTCATGATCCGCGATTATCAAACCCCGTCGGGTTCAGTGAGACATGCGGTCCGGAAAACCGGCGAGGATCCCGGCACGGGCTGGGTGATTCAACCCGACTGCGTCCCCTTGATTGAGGATTACAATATTCCCCGCGCCGTCCGGCATATCGTCACCGGCGCCGCCGATCTGGGTCCTTTAAAACATCTTTACCGCAAGCCGGATGCCGCGGGGATCGCCGCATTCCAGACCCGCATGCAAACCGTACACTCTTTCGCCGAAAAGGAAGGCGTTCCCGTGCAGGCCTGGGCCGGATTCGGAATGGACGCAGTGGTTTGGTTTTGCGGCACCGAAGGCGCCGTTCTGCTGGCGATGGATGATCCGGTGGCTTTCGGCGGCCTGATCGACCTGATCACCGAATGTGATCTGGCCCGGGTGGAACTCGCCGCCACCACGCCCGGCGTGGACCTGGTGTGTGAGCGGGGCTGGTATTCTTCGACGGATTTCTGGTCGCCGGCTCTGTTTGATCAATTCCTTTTCCCGCATATTCAAGCCCTGGCCCACGCCGCCCATCGTCACGGCAAGCTATTCGGCTATGTCATGACCACCGGGGTCGAAACCCTGGGTCCCCGCCTCGCAGATGCCGGCGTGGATGTGCTCTACTTTGTCGACCCCATCCAGGATCGTATCCCCCTCGAACGCGCCCGCGACCTGCTCGGCTCCCGGATGACGCTGGTCGGGGGAACGAATGCCCTGTCGGTTCAAACTTGCAATGCCGACCGGATTCGCCGCGAAGTCCAGTCCGCCGTAAAAATTCTGGGCACCACGAACCGCTTTATTTTGCACCCGATCGATGCCCTTTTCCCCGATACTCCCTGGGCCGGCATTGAAATGCTGATCGAGGCCTGGAAAACCTGCCGATAAACGAGGAACCTCATGAGTCCAACTACCCGGTGCATCAAACCCCGGATCGGGGTCAGCGCCGTATCGAGTCCGCTGGAAGTCGGTGCCAACCGGGCGTTACCATCGGCACAAGACTTGGCCCGCAACCTGGAGGCGGCCGGCTGTGAAATCGTTTTTTGCGATCCGATCGGCTCGCCGGATCAGGCCGTCACCGCCGGTCGGCGCTGGGCGGAGACCCGGGTGGATGCCATTGCCCTGGCCGCCGCCTGTTGGTTCGAAGACTATCTCATCCTCGATCTGCTCGAAGAATGCCGCCGTCCCCTTCTCCTCCGTCCCTTGCCGGGGATGGAAACCGGCGCCCTCTGCGGATGTCAGCAGGCCACGGCTTTCCTCAAGGCATTGGACCATCCTTATCTGTCCGTCTTCGGTCCGATGAATGACCCCGCGGTACTGGCACAATCCATACCTTTCTGTCAGGGCGCCGCACTCCAAACCCGGCTCCGGCGATCCCGCATCGGCATCGCCGGCCATCATTTAACCGGAATGACGCACACCGCACCCCATGAATTTTTACTGAAGAAATCATTCGGTACCCGCGTGGTCTGGCTAGATTTACCCGGTTTGCTTCAGCAGGCGAAGGATATTCCCACCGCCCCGCTTGAGGCGCAATGGCAGGTGTTATCCCGGAAAGCCGGACAATGCGACGTGACATCAGCGGAGGGCCGCGATTCCCTGCAGGTCTACCAGGCCCTTCGAAAGCAGGTCCTCCAACAGGGGTTGGATGCCGTCACTGTGGGCTGTTATCCGCAACTCATGGGGCGGGTTTGCCTGGCGGCCAGCCTGCTTGCCGATGACGGGATTCCTTTCGCCTGCGAAGGCGATGTCCATGGAGCCCTGGGGCTGCTGATGTTGCAACTCCTCTCCGGTGAACCGGGACATTCCACGGATTGGCTCGATCCCGTCGACGAAGCTAGCGTGGTCTTTACCCACTGCGGCTCCGGCTCCTGGTCTCTGGCGGAAAAACCGGAAACCATCCGCCTGGCTTCCGTGCGCCTGATGGGCCAGGGTGTTTGTTCGCTCTTCACCGCCAAGCCGGGGCCCGTCACGCTGGTGAACATCACGCCCCAACCGGATGCGTATCTATGCGGCATATTGGAAGGCATCGCTGAGCCAACGGAAATGGTGTTTCCCGGCAATCCCGTCCGGGTCCGTTTCGGCCAGCCCGTCGCAAAACTTATTCCCTGGATTCACGAAACCGGCTTGGGCCATCATTGGATGATCGGATACGGACACCACGCAAGGGCGCTTCGCGCGTGGGCTAAACTGGCCGGGGCGTCCCTCCGCGTTGTTGGAGCCGAAACACCGACTTGACTCCCGGAGGTCATCTCGTCAGACAGGTGTGACGTGACGAATTGGGCGAGTCAAGTCAGGGGACAAGGGGATGGGACATGAACCGACGACAACAGCAAGCCGCCTCGGAACAGGCACGGAAACGGGCAGTTCAGTTGGGCGAAACTGGCGACACAGCCGCGGTCGATGAGTTGATCGATCTGTGCAGTCACCCTGGTCCGACCGTCCGTCGGGCCGCCGCTTCGGCCTTGGGCAAACTGGCAACCGATAACGCAGTTCACACGGCCATACCCGTCTTGTGCCTGCTCGCTCGCGATCCACATCCGCAAGTAAGACAGTATGCCCTTTGGGCACTTGGTAAGATGGGAAATGAAGAGGCACTACCGGTTCTGCGCGACAGGGCGAACCAGACCAGCGGCCCCGACTATGTGATTGCGGCCGCACTTAAGGCCATGGAACAAATCGATATGGTCGCACGAAAACGTCAGGAATCCTCCCCAGCATCCTGTTCCCGCTGCGGTCGGCAGACCACAGGCGAGGAACGTCGACTTTCGAAAACCCAATTTCAAAGGGCCTATTGTTCAGCATGTTTCGATGCCGTCTTTATTGAGCGACGGCATTTTGACATGAAGGTTCAAAACCAGAAGACCATCCTGGCCACCGATCGCACGGTCGTGCAATCGAAGGGTGAACGCCAGATTGCCGATTGGCTAAGCACTCACAAGATCGCTTACCGATATGACGACAAGTTTCAGATCATCCAGGGATTTGCTACCCGGCCTGACTTCTATCTGCCGCAGCACGACCTCTACATCGAGTACTGGGGTATGGACACAACCGACTACAAGATCGGCATGCTGCTGAAACAGAAGCTCTATCAACAAGAGGGCAAAAGCTCCTCTCGCTCTTCCCGGCGGACCTGCCTTATCTCGACGGGAAACTCATGGCATCCCTGCGGCCGACGGAAAACCGAATATGACCCATCCTAAACCAACCGCAACAACCGCTTTCCCCCCCCATTTTCTCTGGGGTGCGGCCACGGCGCCTTATCAAATTGAAGGCGCCTGGAACGAGGATGGTAAAGGCGAATCCAACTGGGACTGGCGCGCCCATCACACCTCCCAGGTTAAAGGCGGGGCCACGGGCGATGTGGCCGTTGACCACTATCACCGCTGGACCGAGGATGTGAGCCTCATGCAACAACTCGGGCTCAATGCTTACCGTTTCGGCATCGCCTGGTCGAGAGTGCAACCCCATGGAACCGGCGCGTGGAATCCAAAAGGACTCGCATTTTATGACCGACTCATCGATGCCCTGCTTCTTGCGGGGATTACCCCTCTGATCACCCTCTGCCATTATGACATTCCCCAGGCTTTGGTTGAGCGAGGAGGCTGGATCAATCGAGACATGACCCAATGGTTCGCCGATTATGCCGGTGCGATGGCCCGCCGTTATGGGGATCGTGTCCGCTGGTGGGCGACCTTGAACGAGCCGATCTGTATCGCCGACGGTTTTGTGCCGGCGCCGGACGACCCAAAGGATATGGCCGCCGTCCAACACCATCTCCTGCTCGCCCATGGTCGGGGCGTCCAAGCAATCCATGCCGCGGACCCAGCCTTAAAAGTCGGACTGGTCACCTGCCTGTGGCCCGCACATGCCCTATTGGGAGCAGGCCCAACAGCCATAACTGCCAAAGCGGGCGAACGGCTGCAATTTGCCGGAGCAAGCGGAGAACGGTCCGGGAATTTCACGCCCGAAGACGCCGTTGAAGCTGCACGTCAGGCCGATGTTGCCATCAACCGGGCCTTTCTCGATCCGATTTACCTCGGTCGTTATCCGACGGACATTCTCAATGCCCCGGTTCAACGCCCCATCCAGGAGGGCGACCTGGCAACCATCGGCACGCGCCCGGATTTCATGGGGATCAATTACTATAGCCGCGTCGTGGCCGCTCCCCTTCGCAAACCCGACGGAGCGATCAGTTGGCGCTGGGTGGGTCCCGCTGAACGAGGTGCGCCGCACACCACCATGGGCTGGGAGATCTATCCGGAAGGCTTGCGCGAAATCATTCTGTCCGTTCATCGGGATTACGGCGCACCGGAAATCCTCATCACCGAAAACGGGATTGCCCAGGAAGATCAGGTGGATATCCATGGCCGCATACAGGACACCTATCGGAGCGAGTACCTGAAATCACATCTGGAACAAATTGGCCTCGCCCTGGCAGATGGAGCCCAGGTCCGGGGTTATTGTGCGTGGTCGCTGTTGGATAACCTCGAGTGGGACATGGGCTGGGGCCAGCGCTTTGGCCTGATTTATGTGGATTATAAAACCCTGAACCGCACAATCAAGGATAGTGGGCGGTGGTACCGGGATCTGATCGCCTCCCAATTAAAGGCTAGTCATGACTAATAAACAACGGATTCATGCCGCACTTGAGGGTAAGCCGGTGGATCGTCCGCCGGTCACCTCGCTGTATAACCAGTTGTATCACCTGGACCACTTTGAAGAATTGACGGGGCTTCCCGCCTGGCGCCGGCATGAATGGCTGACCCTGCCCATTGCCCAACACCTGGACCTCTATCGCCGCATTCAGGCCGCGGCGCCCTTCGAAATTCTTCAACCTCAGCTCGCCTCCGATCGGGTTTGGCGGGAACGACAGGAATTCGTTTTGAAGACGGGCCATGCCTTCCGCCACGACCGAGAAACCAACGAGTGGGAACAACTGGATATCCTCTCCGATAGCGGTCATGCCACCGACTATCACGCCAACGAAACGCAATACATTTTCACCCCTGAGGATATCGACCGGCGTCTGCCTCTGCCCCAGACCTTGAAGGAATCGGATGACGGCGAACTGGATTACGTCAAAGCGGTTATCGCGGCTTTCAAGGACCAGGAGTTCATCCTCACCGGGGGGGTTATTGGCACCCTTTATTCCTGCGGAGGGCATGTGGGCCAGACCCATCTGTTCGCTCTGTTAATCGAGCAACCGGACCTGATCACCCGCCTCTGCGAACGAATCCTCGAATTTAACCTCGCCCGCATCCGACGTCTTGCCGCGGCGGGTGGCGACGCCATCTATATCGACGATGCGACCGCCACCAGCGACATGATCTCCCCCGCTCTTTACGAGCGATTTAGTCTGCCCTACATGCAGGCGATGGTTCAAGAGATCCACCGATTGGGCCATAAGGCCATTCTGATTTACTTCGGCGGCATCATGGACCGTCTGGACCTTATCGCCCGGACTGGAGCCGACGGGCTTTCCTACGAAGCCAGTATGAAAGGATTTGTCAACGACACCGCATCGATTGCACGCCGCATCGGCGACCGGATGACCCTGTTCAGCAATATCGATCCCATCGCTGTGCTTCAGAATGGGACGGATGCGGATCTCGAATCCGAAATCCGGCGACAGGTGGACGCCGGACGCGCCGCCCGAGGTTTCATCCTCAGTACCGCCAGCCCGATCACCCCCTCCACACCCCTGTTGCGAGTTCAACAATTCATTCATTTGGCAAAGAAAGTTACGGCCAACACATCTCACTGTCGAAAGTCTCCCGCAAATGCCATGACCAAACTTGAACGGGTTCTGGCCACCTTGAATCATCAGCCGGTGGATCGTTGCGCCCTGCTCGAGCAAGTCAGCTATAATCCGGGGGTTATTGCCGACTGGACCGAAAAACCGATTCGCGGTTTCGATTACACCGTAAACGACATCTGTGAGGTCATTCGCCAAACCTGCGACCTCGCCATGCCGCCCATCGCCCCTCGCGGCACAACGCGAATCGAAAGGGATGATGGGTTTGTCATTCAAAACGATAATTGGACCCAGTGGCATGTCAGCCGGCCTTTTACCGATGAGCACGGGGCCGCGAAATGGCTGAAGAATTTAACCGCGGAATTGGGCAACTTCCGGGAGGACCCCAAGCGCGCCCGCGAAGAGTACCGCACCTCCCTGCTTTCGTTGCAGTCCAAAATCGGCGACACGGTGATTCTTAAATTCAGTGCAACCTGGTTTTGTTATCCATTCGACTGCATGGGACTGGAAATTTATTCCTATTTTCAACTCGCCTATCCGGAGGTGTTGAAAGAGTTTCTGGACACCGCGCTGGCCAACGAACTCCGGCGCGTGCATGCGGTTGCCGATCCTTCCCTGTCGCCCGTCATTCTGATCCCCGAAGATTTCGCCACCAAGCAAGGGCCGATTTTTGCGCCGGATTATTTAAAGGTGCATCATTACCCTTACATTCAACGCTTGACGGACGCCTGGCACGAACAGGGGATCAAGGTTCTGTATCACAGCGATGGGAACTGGAAAAAAGTCATTCCTGAACTCAAGGCGTGCGGGGTGGATGGTTTTTATTGTCTCGAAAAGAATTGCGGCATGGATGGCGTGGAACTCAAGAATCAATGGCCTGAACTGGTTTGGGCCGGAAGCATCGACGGGGTTGATTTATTAGAGCGGGGCACACCGGACCAGGTTAAAGCCGAGGTTACCCGCCAAATCCGGGAAAGCCACGCCTTGGAGACGGGCGGATTCTTCGTCGCCAGTTCAAGCGAAATCAATCCCCCCATCCCGCCGGCCAATTTCAGAGCCCTGGTGGAAACCGTCCAGAACACGCGAAGAACCTAGCGTGGCAACGCGTCGAATCGCCGCTTCACGGATCCACCCCAACACTACAGACTGGCGACAATCCGGGCCTTGAGGGTTTCGTATTCGGAGTCGCTGATCAACCCTTTCTCCAGCATCTCCTTTGCCCGTTGAAGACGCGCCGTGGCATTGAGGTGATCGGCTTGAGCCGGGGGCGTACCGGCGAGATCTTGCGACGCCCCCAGATGGATGCCGCCCGATTTGGCGCGAAGTTCTTCCATTTCGCGCAAACGCCGTTTTTCGCGCCAGGCCTGTTCCTGCGTCTGACAAATCCGGTATACGGACTGGGCCTCTTCTTTTCGCAACCCCCCGAACACCACCGTTCGAAGGCCGCCGGAAGTTGCGAGGTCCGGGGCCGAAAAAGCCTTGAGGGTCAGTTCCGACCCGAAGATGCCGACTCGGATACTGACATCCTGCACGTCCTGCCATCGCGCATCCTGCGGCGTGAATCCGCCCAGAAGCCCCCGCGTCATGCCGATAAATCGACCGGACGTGGCAAAGACCAGACTCCGGCGGTGCAGCAAGGCAAAGAGTCGACGCTGGACCGCATAGGCGTCCATGGTTTCTGCGGGAACGAGCAGGGCAGTCACAAAATCGATCGCCTTGGCAATGCGGGGGCCTTCGCCTCCGGTCGATCCGGTTTGGTCTGGGAATGACTTCAAATCCGACATGTGCGCCTCCGTTATTCTTTAAACCGAATGATTGATCGGGTCATGATCCGTTCGCGGAATACTGTTGTTTTGAACTGTGGGAGTCAAGATCAACCCAAACCAGTGGACCGGGAGGAAGGGCTGTGTTAGTCTATCGAAAGAGATTGGAATGTCACCCGATCACAACGGCAGAATCCAACGGTGCGTCCAATATTCATTGGGGGAAGTTGGTGAAGATAATAACGTTGGGAACCAGCCATGGGGATCCCACCCACAGCCGGTTTAATTCGGCAACCGTTTTTGAAGTGGATCAGCATCTCTACCTCATTGATGCGGGAGCTCCTGTAAACGCCCTGATGATCCGGAATAAACTACCCCTTCAAAATCTCAAGGCGGTCTTCATCACGCATTTGCACGAGGATCATGTCGGCGGGCTGTCCGGCCTGATTAAGTCACTGGTCAAATATCCGGCGGCCGACCAGCACACCACTTTTTTACTACCGGAGGAGGCCGCCATCGGAGCCCTATTGGGCTGGATGGGGGCCATGCACCGTGAATGGAATCCTCAATTGCTGTCCTTTGGCGTAACCACTCCCGGACCCACCTACCAGGACGGAAAGATCAACGTGACGGCGATTCCCACCGCCCATTACGAAAATGAAAAGAAACCTTTCCCGAGTTATGCCTACCGGGTGACCGCCGGCGCGAAGAAGTTTCTTCATACCGGCGATCTCAAGTGGGACTTCAGCGATTTTCCCCAGGAGGCCCGACACGAAGCCTTCGATGCCTGCATTTGTGAGTGTACCCATTTTGATGTCCGGATCGTCCAGAACATCCTTAAAAAGTGCAACGTAAAACGGATGATTTTCAACCATGTTGGAAATCAATGGCATGGCGACGGGGAGAAACGGTTTCTCGATATCGTTTCCGAACTGCCCTTTCCGTGCGCCATCGCCCATGACGGCGAGGGATTCGAGATCTGATATGCACCTGCTCACTCGCAGTAAAAAAAATGGGCTCCACCCCGAACTCCTCTGGCGAAATCAAATTCAATCGCGCTTAATCGATACTCTTTCCGGGTTTCAGCACCGGATTCATGACCTGCCTCCGGCCGAATGGCAATCTGTCAAGCGCCAGTGGAAAAAACTCATTCAGGACGCCTTCGTTTCCCCCATGCCCAACTGGCGGGGTGCCTTGAAGATAAACAAGGTCGCCGAACATTCCTTTCCCGGCTACACGATTGAAAATTTCGCGCTTACGGCTTTTGAGGGATGGGTCATCGGCCTGAACCTCTATCGTCCGGCCCACTTCTCGGCCCCGCTCACTCCCATTCTCTGCCCCTGCGGCCACGGCCCTAAATGGTTTGACGACCATCAATTGCCTCCCCAAGTTTTAGCTAAAGCCGGTTTTGCGGCCGCCTTGTTCGACATGCCCATGTTCGGCGAACGCGCAAATCATAATGATCACTTCCTCCAGGGAACGCAGGCGGCCATGACCGGACTCTGGAGCAATTTCTTTTTTCTCGTCGATCTCATCCGGGTGGCGGATTACCTTGAAACCCGCCCGGATATGGATTTCAGCCGTGGCATCGGGGTCACCGGTGTCTCCGGTGGCGGACTGAGCACGATGTTCATTCCCGCCCTCGACCCGCGGGTTCGCTGTATCGCCCCAACCTGTTGCGTGGTATCGGCCCGCGATCACCTCATTTCAGGTCTTTATACCGGCTGTGTCGAAAATTATATCCGGAGCCAGATCGCCATCGGAATGGATTTACATCTGGTACTCGCCGCTCATAGTCCCCTGCCCTGCCTGGTCAATGCCGGGCGCCAGGATGACTTGTTCAAAGAACCCGCCATTCAATCTGCTTTCCAGGACCTTGAAAGTATTTACCAGCGGGAAGGTTGCCCGGATCGCATTCGCCTCTTCTTCGATGAGTGCCCCCACAAATATACCCCGCGCATGGCCGCGCAAACGGTCGAATGGATGCTTCGTTGGCTACGAAATGACCCAACCCCTTTTCCCGTCCCTGACACCGAAATCCTCGACGAGAAGATCCTGAATTGCCAGACGGCCTCACTGACGCTTGGAATGAAGGATTATATCGATCGCCAATGCAAAGAACTCGCTGATAAACGCGCACCGGATTCTTCTGCCGAATCCATCGGCAGGTGGTTGCAACCACCCGCCCCCCAGCCCGTTGAAGTGGAGTTCATCCCGCCTCTGACCCAGTGGGGCGCGCCCAATCTGCACCGGTTTATCCTCCAGCGCCCCGATGATCTTCCCATACCGGCCCTCGTCGTTCGCCGGGAAACCACGGTGGACAAAATCCTGGTCGGATGCACCGATCAAGGAAAGATCTCCCTGGTGGCGGGGGCTACCGGATTCTTCGGGCTCTCCGCTTGTCATCTGGTCAGTGCTGATTTGCGCGGGTTCGGAGAATTACAACCGGAACCCACCGATTATGAAGTCTATCCCTGGTGCCGGATTGATCGCGTGATGGTCGACCTTTTGGGAATGAATGGCGAATTGGCCCTGGCTCAACAGGTCGGCGATCTTCAAGCCGTTCTGCGCGCACGGACCCAGTTGGTGGGGGGTTCAGGCGACATCACCCTGTATGGGCAAGGAGAGGCGGCTTTGCCGGTTCTCCTGGCGGGACTTCTGACACCCTCCATTAAAAATATTGTACTCAATCAGTTCCCCGCCGCATTTGAACTGCTGGCCACCCATTCCCAGCCAGCGTGGACTCATTACCAAATGCCCGCCGGCGTGCTCCAACAATTTGATATTCCCGACTGGATCCGACAACGAACCGATAAACGGTTCCTGCTCATCAACCCGTGTGATGCCCGGAAAAAAGTTCTACCGGAATCCGAGGCGGCCCGAATACTCGGCGCCGATCTGCCCCACATCAAACTCGCTTATCAGCCGGGCGATGAATCGCCGAATGGCCTGATCACCGCGTGGATGAGATAATAGGCTGGTTTCAGTTGCATCCCTTAGAATGCATAGGCTATAGGTTATTAGGCTGTAGGCTATTAGAAAAGCTCCTGAACCAGATCTGAATAATGTGGGAGCCGGACTCCGCTCCGGCGATTCTCGCCATGCCCCATCTGACTCCCGCAGATAACCTGTCCCCAAGGGCCGCCAGTGTCCGTGCAGAACGGTGCTCTTGCGCGCCTACTACCAACGCCACAGTGTAAGGATCCCGGGTTTGTAGTAGCGCCGCAAGAGGCGCGTGGTGTTTCCCTTAACCTGTCCCCAGTTTCCTTTGAAAGGGCTCGAGTTCCAGTAACCCGCATTAATGCAGAAAGAGCCCGAAAACACAGCCGTCTTGACTTCATCCCCTACCCCGCTATCATTCATTTCCCATGCATCCGGAGAAAAACATCCCATGAAATATAAAGCCGATTGGTCAGACGCTCAAAAACGATTAACCGCCCTCTGGCACGGAGAAATGATCGACCGTCCCTGTATTTCCGTCAAAGCTCACCAACCGGTGGATAATGCCTCCCCCGTGCCCACGCCAAAGAATGAAGAAGCCCGCTGGCTCGACCCCGATTACCTGATTCCCCATTTTCAAAACCATCTCGAAAACACCTGGTGGGGCGGCGAAGCGGTTCCCTCGGTTCTCCTGATGAGCGGGTGGGTCAATTGCCTTGGCGGAACTCCCCGCTTCAGCCCGGAAACCATCTGGTTCGATCCACAGGACGTCGATTTCTCCAAACCCTCGCCCTTCCGCCATGATCCCTACAACCCCTGGACCCGGAAGCATCGGGCGGCCCATATCGCCCTCTGCCGCCTCGCGGGGCGCGATGATTTCCTCGTCGGTCAGGCTAGCGGCCTTCCGGCCAATGATCTTCTCTCCATGCATATGGGCGCCGAATCCTTTCTGATCGCATTGATGGATCACCCCGACTGGATGTTGAATGCCATCACCAATGGATGCCGCGACCAAATCAAGCTTAAACAGGAATTGGCGGACCTTACCCGAACCTATAACGACTACTGGTACGGATGCCCCGGCTGGATGCCATTCTGGGCACCCGAACCCTTTGTCTGCACCCAGTCCGATGTGTCCTGTATGATGTCACCTGAATTGTACGGCCGCTTTATCCTGCCGGAACTCGATCTCCTGGCTCAGGCCACGGGCAACATCTGGTATCACCTCGACGGCGGCGATGCGCGCCAACATCTGCCGCGGCTCCTTTCCCTGCCTTATCTGCGTGTAATCCAATACACGCCCACCCCCAATGAGCCGCCCAACGGACCCGGCCACCTCGACATGTATCGGGCGATCCAGGCCGCGGGCAAGATTTTCCATGTCGATCTCCCCTCGCAAAATATCGAACCGCTGGTCCGCGAACTCGACCCTTCCCGGATGATGCTCTCCACCTATTGCTCCTCCCGAGAAGAGGGCGAGAAACTCCTCGAACAAAGTATTCAGTGGGCCAATCATCCAGTCCCTTCTCGCCTTACAATAAAACGCGCCTCACACGGCGCTACTACAAACCGGAAAGGCTGACGTTCGTAGTAGGCGCACACGAGCGCCGTTCGTCGTCGGCATGATTAATTCAAGGAATAGCCCCATGCTCACTCCCCGCGAAAGTCTGCTTAAAGTCTTCCGTCATGAGAAACCGGACTGGATTCCCGTCGCCTGCCATGTCGACCCTTACAATCAACCCAACCGGGACGGCATGGAGCCCAAACTCGCTCAGGCCTTGGGTACGGTCCAGTGGGGCGACGGCAGTACCCGCATTCTCTCCCAATACCTCGGACTCGATGTTATGGATTTTTTCGGCCCGCCGATCACCCACAAACGTCGAAAAGTCACCGTCGAGACCATCGATCAGGGTGACGGCTGGACCACGATCTACAAAACGCCCCGCGGAGAATTGCGCGAAGTCCACAAGCGCGTACGCGAGGACGGCACCTCTTATTGCCAGGAACATTTGGTGAAAACCGGCGCCGACCTTCCGTTGTTGGCGGAAGTTTTCGAGGATGAGGAATTCGAACCCCAGGCCCATGCCGCCGATTATGTCCGTGACCGCAAGGCGCTCGTGGGTGACCAGGGTCTGATCCGCTGTTATATGCCCGGCACCCCGTTGGGAATGATGGTCCGGGTCTATACCGGCGTTGAAACCATTGCCTATCTCTGGGCAGACCACCGCGCTGAATTACACCAGCTTTTCAAAGTCATGGAAGAGAACCACCTGCGTCAATTTCGTCTGTATGCCTCGCTGGGCTTCGACGTTCTCTACGGCACCGATGATACCTCCACCACCACCATCAGCCCGAACATGTTCGAGGAATTCTGCATGGGCTATACCGACCGGGTTACCGACGCCTGCCATGAATTCGGCACCTTCTATGCCCACCACTCCTGCGGTCACATTAATAATCTGCTCGATCTCTACCGCCAAACCCGGATGGATGCCGTTGACGCGCTCTGTCTGAAAAACATTGGCGATGTCAATTCGATCGCGGAAGCCAGGTCCCAATTGGGGTCGAAGATCACCATTCTGGCCGCCCTGGTCCAAATGAACGGCCGTCTCGAGGATCGGCCCGCCATCTCCGCCAGTATCGCTAAAATGTTCCACGATTCAGCGCCTGGAGATAATATCCTCTTCGGCCTGGCCGCCTATCCACACCTGAATATGGAACAAACGTCCTTCGTCGCCAACGAGTGCCTCAAGCATCGGCGAATGTACGCGTAGGGGGAAGAGAGATCTCTCGACGCTGCCTGCCCAGAGCTTGCCGAAGGGCTCGAGATGACCGCGACGGTATTAGGATAACCGGCGCGACTCTGCTCGAGATGACCGAAACGGCGATCGGTCATCCCCTTTCTACTCGGTCATCTCTTCTTTCCTCCTGTCATCCCTTTTCTTTTCCGTCATTCCGTCTTTCCTTCTGTCATCCCGAGCGTAGTCGAGGGATCCGCCCTGACTTGTCAGCACGTCCCGTCGACTGCTGTGATCTCTCGACTTCGCTCGAGATGACAAACAGAAATCCCTCTCGTATTCTCGCTCCCTTTTATGTCAAGGGCTCGAGCCCGAGCACGCTCACAGCCAAATCAACCCATGAGGGATTCATGTCCTCAATCAGGAACTCTTTCTTTTTCCTGCTCCAGCGTTTCAGTTGCTTCTCGCGCGCAATCGCATCCAGTGGATCGTTGAATCGTTCGAAATACACCAACTGATTCAGATTATACCGTTCAGTGAATCCGGCCATTTTACCCGAACGATGTTGATATACTCGTCGAAGCAGACTGTTCGTGACACCGATGTATAGTGTTGTCAGACCCTTATTGGTCATCATGTAAACATAAAAGGTATCATGCGGCATGGCGACCCTTTCTTCCCCTCGCCTATTTATTCTAATAAATCCATTCCCCTTCCCTTACCCTGTATTTCTTCCCACCCCCTCTTCGGTCATGCCCGTTTTTCCCCTTGTGTCATAGGCGTCCCCTCGTCTGTTCGCGTCTCCCTCCGTCACTCCTCGTCCTTCTTGGTCATCCCTTTTCTTTACGGCATCCCTTTTCTTCTCGGTCATCCCGAGCGCAGTCGAGGGATCCGCCCCGTTGCCTTCGCGCTTCCCACCGGCCCGCCTGAGATCTCTCGACTTCGGTCGAGATGACAGCGAAGATTTCAGGGTGACAGGCCCGACTCAATTTGAAATGACAAACGCGACGCTTGGATTCCACCCATGATGACCGGCAATAAGAATTAGACCCCGAAAACCTTATTGATCTCCCGCCGGGCAATCTCCACCGCGCGCCGGGGATTCATCAGGTTGCCGTGCACGGTGTAAACGTCCCGGTAAATGAACTCGGTTAGCACTCCGCGTGTCGCCTCCAATGTTTCCCGCACATGGGCCGCCCAGGCCTCATCGTTCAGCCGCACATCGACGCTCAGGAAATTCGGATCGGGTTTCCGCGAAAATACAATATCCGTCCCCCGCAACCTGTCGGCCACCTGTCGTTGATTACACCACTTGGAAATGGAAACCTTTTTCAGGTGGGGTAGACGCCGGATATCTGCCCAAAAAGTATCGACCGGTTCACAACATCCGTAATACAGCAAACCCAGGGGTTCACAGACATCGCGGTAATAGGGGAAACAGAATTCATTGAACATCGCCGGCGAGACCCCGACAGTTTCCTGACTGTTCGCACTGCCCCACAGGTCGCGCAAGCGGACTTTATTTTTATCGAATCCCGGCGTCGGCAATTCCCGGGTGAAATTGTAACTCGATCCAAAACTCGCCTGGTTTTCGTTGTTCAACCGCAACAGCCCTTCGCTCTCCGCCCAGTGCATCATTCGCAGGCAGTTATCCCGCAAATACGCCATGAGCTGGTGTAGCGCCTCGGGGCAGTCATACATCGCCGTGAAATAGGCGTCCATCCCCATCAATTCCACAACGCGATGCGTCAGCATCGCACAGCCATACGACCCGGCCCGGAGTTCAACTTTCAACAGGTCGCCCAATAATTCCTCCAGAAATGCCTGCCCAGCCCGGGTGCCTTCGCGATCCACCCGGCATTGGGCGGGTTTCAATAAAGCCAGATCCCGTTCAAGATCCTTGATGGGGTGGTGAAATTTGTAGCCGGTATGGACTCCCTCGGCATCTTTCACCGATTCGCGAGAAATCTTCACGCCTAACTCATCGATCTCAACCTGCCACCCGAATTCAAAGGTGTCCGGGATCACTTTGTCGTCGTCGATTAATTCATGATTGCGAATGTTCCGCAATAACTGCCACTCAATGTTGCAAGCGGCGGGCGAGGTGCATTTAAAAATGGAAGGAGGCATGAAATCTCGGTCAAAGGTCCACGTCTCGACAACCACCGGCGGCCGGACCCCCACCCGCCCCTCATTCAGATCATGCCAAACGTGTTTTCGTTCCTGCATGATGGGCAAGGCCGCATATCCGGCTTGTTTACGGGCTAATTCGCGCAAATAGGTTCGTTCCGTCGCGCTGATTTCATTGCTCATCTTCAGTTCCTTGGAATTTTGATGCTTATCTTTCCAAACACAGGAACATGCCCTGCCCGGCGGCCAGCCAGTTATTTTCGCCCACCCACGGTTCGCAACGACCGGTATAGGCATTGATCATTTTAATGGTCCCGGCCTTTTTGAACCGGACATGAAAATGGAAGGAATGTTGCAGGCTCTTATTCACCAGCATCACGAACGGTTGTTGATTCGGCCCCTCAAATTCGCCGACCAATAAACTACCCCCGCCGAGTTCACTGAGAAGCCGGCTGGTTTTAGGCGGCCGTCGTCCCGCCGCGTCATCGTCATGGTGAAAGACATTGATGCTCTTGCACTTCAAATAAGTGGGACCCAGGTGATGGATCTGGAAATTCAAATGACGCAGCATCTCCCAGGTCACCGTCTTGTTCCCGAATTGGTCAATCGGCGCCAATCGGTAATTGCCGGTCGTGGGGGTGAAATAGGTGAAATAGCTGATACCCCTCCCCCCATATGCCAGCGTGGTGTAGAGTTGGAATCGAAGTCCGGCCGCAGTCGGCTCTGCATAATTAAAGTGGGCATTGGACAGCACGATGTTCCAAAACGGAATTTGATGTCGCAGAGCCGTCCGGCGGACCGATTCCAGATTTTGGAAGTAGCCTTCCCGCAGAATTCCACCCTCCATCAACGCATAGTGATCGTAGCTGATAAAACGAGGCCGGACCGTTTTAACATACGCGTCCAAGTGATGTTCGTAATCCGTTGATCCCAACTGTTCGGGGTTGGCATAATTCGGGCACAAATTGATATAGGCACATGAAGTAGGATCGGCCTTTCGGAAGGCTGCCGCCCATTTTCGCAAGCCCGGAAATACTTTGGCGCCGGGTTCATCCCGCAGATAGTAACCAAACAATGCCGGATGACCCTTCGTTATTTTTGTCAGATGCTTAACGCGACAGGCGATTTCCGCAGCCGTCAGTTTGGCCTCGGAGTCGCCCACGTGGGTCGCGGCACTGTAAACGAGGGCCTTTAATCCACTTTTGTTTACGAGATTCAAATGGTGCGGCGCGACAAATCCGGCCAGGTTGAATCCACATTCGCGCATCCCTTGTATCGCAGAACGGTCGCCCGGCGTCCAGCCCCATGGCAATATGGCAAACTCTTCAGGCTTCAGCATGTTTCATCTCCCTAGTGCACGCCCGTTGGAGGGCGAAAATGGTTTCGCAAAAATCAAGCGCGTTCAACTGCATAGAGTCCGGCACCATGCGGGGGAATTTCAAAAACCAGATCCTCGCTGAAAGTACCCAAATTCTGACGAGCCCATAAATCCCGGACCCGGCAAGGTCCCGCCCAAGGCGCTTCGGCGAGGGCCACGGAAATTTTGCGGGGAATCTGGGCATTGAAATTAAACAAGCCCATGGCCCATCCGTTGGTTCGCGGCAGCTCAGATATCCAAACCACGCCACTTTCCGCGCAATTCCGCGTAAATTCACGGGGCCGACGGCCGTGTTGATTCACCGCCAAGACTTCGGGATTTGTCAACAAGGTGCGCGTTTCGGCATCCAACTGCAACAGATCCCCACCGAACATCAGCGGTGATTGGGCCAAACACCACAGCGTCATGACCGTGCGTTGTTCATGCGGCGTCAACAATGTTTTCCGTTCGGGCCCGTTCACCCCGGCTTCATGTTCCTTGCCGATGACCCCAAAGGGCAACATGTCGCAATCGAGCCAATGCCCGGGTCCGACCTGATCCTGCCAGGTCAAAAGATTGAAAAACTGATCCTCGACCTGGGGCCACCGATCCCAAAAGTCTTCCGAAATCCGCCACGTTTCGCAATGCTGTTTGCGATGGAGCTTGTAATTTGAATACTGGGGGCATCCGGCGGAGAGGCTCAAGACGATGGGCCGTTTGATTTTCTGGCGGGCCAGATCAAGGGCTTCAACGTCTTCCTTTCGGTACTTGGCGCCGACATCATCGACCTTGATAAAATCAACTCCCCATTCCTCGAATTGACGAAGCACCGCATCATAATACGCCTGGCCTCCCGGGCGGTTCCAGTCGATGCAATAAAAATCTTCGGACAGGGCGTTCATTTCTGAATAATTAGCCAGCGTGTCGGCGGTGATGGACGTTCCCGGTATCAGTATTTTTTTCTCCACCGCTTGTTTGGGAATACCATGCAAAACGTGGATGCCGAATTTCATTCCCTTGGAATGAACATAGTCCGACAAGGGTTTGAATCCCTTACCGCCCACCGATGAGGGAAATTGCTTCGGATTCGGATAGGGCCGCCCCGCCTCATCCACTTCCGCCGGTCGGCGCGTCATCCAGGCGATGTCAATGACCGCATATTCCCATCCGAAGGGCAACAGTTCGCGAGCCTGCACATCCACCGAGGCAACAAACTTGGATTCCGGAATCTCGCCCCCCCAGTAATCATATGAATTCCAACCCATGGGGGGCGTGGGTGCCAGATTATTCGTCTTGCTCATTTCTCACCTTTTTTTCTCTTATCACATAAATGTGCCAAACACCGCGCCCACGCCTGCAGTCAGAGCCATGGCAAAAGCGCCCCAGAAGGTGACCCGGAATGCCCCGCCCAGTTTATTGGCGCCGCCGGTATACGCCGCCATCGTTCCCAAAATCCAGAGGACGATCAACGAACAGCCTGAAACACCGACCACCATCCAAGAGGCCGGCAACAGCAGGGCGGCCCCTAAAGGCAGAATGGCCCCCCCGGCAAAAGAAGCCGCGGACGTCAAAGCCGCCTGGATGGGCCGCGCACTGATCGTTTCCGTGATGCCCAATTCGTCCCGCATATGCGCACCCAGCGCATCCTTGGCCATCAGTTGCTCCGCCACTTGCCGGGCCAGCAGCTGATCCAATCCCCGCGCCTTGTAAATTCCCGTCAGTTCATCCAACTCCTGACTGAAATTCCCTTCTAATTCGGCCCGCTCCCGTTTGATATCGGCCTGCTCGATATCCGACTGGGAACTCACCGAAACATATTCACCGGCAGCCATGGACATGGCCCCCGCGGCCAGACCGGCGATTCCGGCAATCACCACCTGGCTTTTACCCCCGTGGGCCGCAGCCACTCCGACCAGCAGGCTGGCCGTCGATACGATTCCGTCATTGGCGCCCAAAACCGCTGCGCGCAACCACCCGATATGCTGGGTTCGATGCCCTTCTCGATGATGTATACTCATGGTTTGATCCTTACGCTTTTCAGGTTGGGAGTCAATGGCAGAGTCTCCTTTTCGTCGGCAGAGGTGTATCTGCGGTACGGTTTATAATAACTTTTATCCTATTCCTAAGGTTTCGGCGCAAATTCGCCTATTTCCTTGATAAACCACCCTAGGTAGGGTTTTGCCCCCCCCGATTCCCCGTTGTTGTCGGCCGGGCCTCTGCGCCCGGCGTCCGAGGATCCAGCCCCCTCTATCTCCAGCCGCCCGCCACAGAGATACTATGCAGGGCGGGCCGACATCGATTGAAAACGGTTGGGGTAAACGCCCTTTAGGTGGTTTCTGTTCAACGAATCGCAGATGCGCCCCACCGTCTCTCAACCTGAAAATAGACATTGTATCGCACAAAAATGACACGCATACTTCTTTCCGCATCCGGCAGGAGAATCTGAATGACTTGGCTGGAACTAATTGCTCCTCGTTTTCATCGCTACTGGGCTGGTGCCACGGGAACGGGCTGGATCGAACCCCCGCGTCGCATTTTCGATCATGAACTGGTGCTGGTCACTCGCGGACAGTGTGACATCCTGCTGGACGGCCGCGAGCAGAGCCTCAAAGCTCCGGCCTTCATCGTTATTCCGCCCAACCACCTTCACGCCACATTCCAACGCAACCGGCATCTGTTCCGCATTTGCATCCATTTCGACTGGATCCCCGGTCCGCAACCGGTCCCCGAGGGGATCTGTGTATTCCATCCGGCTCGCATTTCCCCCGAACGGATTCATCCGGCCCCGGCATTCGTACCCCGAAGGATTTTGCAGGGATCGCTATCGGACCTGGCCACGATTTCAAATCTTGCGGCAACCCTTCTGGAACGGCAAAAATCAACGAATCCCACCCTCCATCTCACCTGTAATGCCCTGCTGCTTGAAATCCTCTACCGGGTGCTGGGGGAGAGCGATTCGCCCCCCTCTCTTCCCCGTCCCGCACCTGCCGCCCGGCTGGCTCATGAGGTCCGCCTCCTCCTCCAAAAACAAACCGATCAAAATAAATCAGTCCAAACCACGCTTGAGTCGCTCGGTTTTTCCTACGCCCATCTCTGCCGGCTTTTCAGGCGCCACTATGGAATCACCCCGGTCGACTACCTGAATGCCCTGCGCATCGAGCAAGCCAAGACCTTGCTTAGCGACGAGGGACTTTCCATGGTGGATGTCGCGCGTCGCGTGGGATTCAATCATGCTCATTATTTCAGCCGGATGTTCCGGCGGCAGACCGGTCAGAATCCCAGTGACTACCGGGAACAAAAAACGAACGCCCGGTCAATTCGGAAACACGCGGGCCCGCAGGACCCGCGGCAGACTTCTTTCGCACACGCCAGGAGACGCGTTTCCGGCTCCTCACCGACCGAATAAGCGCCCCTCGTCGATCATTGCCAGGTAATGATCCAAGGGGATGTAATTGGCCACGGAATTTCCCGTGCCCAGACAATACCCGCCGCCGGGTTGGCAAACCGCTAATGTTTCCCGCACCCGTTGGCGGATGGCAGACGGCTCTGAACGGCACAGAAAATCCAAATCGATTCCGCCCAGCAGGGCAATCGATTTTCCATGCCGTTTTTTGGCATCGCGCACATCCTCGATCGTATCTTCAAAACTGTGTTTGGCATCGATTTTCACGTTGTCGATAAGATCCGGCATGATGTCGTCCAGTTTCCCGCACGAATGCAAGAGATAGGGCCGCCCTGCCGCATGCGCCATCGCCGCCATCTCCCGGTGGCCCGTCAGCACGAATTCGCGCATGTCGTCGGCCGAGAACAACAGACCGGACCGGTGGCCCATGTCATCGCTCCCCCAGACAATTTTGACCCGGTCGAACTGTAAAATACGCCCCAGGGCGATCCGGTAAAAATCGATCAGTTTTTGCGCGATCGCCTGCACCAAGTCGCGTTGATCGTAAAGCGCGAAACAAAACGTCTCGTAGCCCATCAGCCAGGTCAGCATCTCGGCATAATGGGCAAAATTGCCCGACCCAATGATGCACATGTCCTCCGGCAGATTCCGCTGGTACCACTCCAATTCCGCGGTAGCCAAGGGCGCCCGCGGATCGGGCCAGGGATACTTTTCAAAATCCTCCCAGCTCATGATCGGACCATGCGTTTCGTCCACAAACGTCCGTCCGCCGGTCCGGGGCAATTCCCCCTGGTCTGTCGTCGTGGCGTTGAAGAGTGGAAATTTCAACCCGACCAACCCGCATCGGATATAATCAAACCCGCAAAACCGTTGAACCGCAATAGACCGCCGCCGGATGTAATCCGGATCGGCCCGATCCAATCCCGCATCCAGGGCGAACCGTCGGGTCAGGGCTTCGACGATTTCCCCATCCTGGAACAGCTCGATGTGAAATACCCGTGACGGCGTCCCCTTCCGCAAAATGGTGTTGACCAGCCCCTGCCAATCCGGCTGAAATCGCTGCGCTAACCCTGCATATTCCGTGGTCATTTTTCTGCTCCCGTTTTAACCGACCCAATCCGCCCCTCGAAAGGATGGCGACACCGCGCGCACTCGATTCCGGAGAGACCCACCCGCTCAACCTGATACCCCTGTCGTCGGATCCAGACGTTACCGCACTGGGGACAGCTCGTGTCCTGCTCCACCAACACGGCCAGATTCCCGGCATACACATACTGTAATTCCTCACGCGCCACCCGCACCGCCTCACTCAAAATTTCAGCGGTCGTGGGCGGCAGGGCACACTCATGGTCCGGATGATAGGCGCTCAGGTGCAGCGGCACCCGGGTCCCCAACTCGGTGCCGATCCACCGGGCGAGTTGCCGGATCAAGTCCGGCCGGTCGTTCAGGGTCGGAATCACTAGATTGGTGATCTCGACATGACACCCCTGCTTCACCGCCTGCCGGCAGAAATTCAGGATCGGCGACAACGTCCCCCGGCAATGCTGCCGATAAAAATCCTCTTCCATCGATTTTATGTCGATGTTCAGGGCGTCAATCCAGGGCAACAATCCAGCGGCAGGCTCCGCTTCGATATACCCGTTGGTCACCAGGACGGTAGAGACTCCGGCGGCACGTGCCAATTTTGCCGTATCGAGTACAAACTCATACCCGATCAGCGGCTCATTGTAGGTAAACGCCAGGTGTCGGCAGCGATTCGCCAGCGTCGCGCGAACAATCTGCTCCGGGGTGACCCGATCAACCCCCGCGGGACGAACCTGCGAAATCGACCAATTCTGGCAAAAGAAACAGGCCAGATTACAACCCCACCCGCCGATACTGTAAATGGTTTCGCCTGGAAAGAAATGGTAGAGCGGTTTCTTTTCCATCGGATCGACATGGGCGGCGGAAATGACCCCATACCCCAAGGCGTGTGGCTTTCCCTCGCGTACGCCGCGAACCCGGCACAGCCCGTCCTGCCCGTCCGTCATCCGGCAATGATGTGGGCATAACCGGCACTGGAAATGCCCGGTTCCGTCGTCAGTGAAAAACAGGGCCGGCGGGCCGTTTTTTGAGGGGCGCGTCATCGGATCACCCCTCCATCGCCACTTTGACCACGATTTTATGTAAATCGCCGACCCCGCACATCGGGGCATGGGCGTCCCAGGGATAAAAAATGGCAAAATGACCGGGCGGCAGGTCAAACCATACCGGAAGGGAATCGGCAAACAAACCGCAATCCTTGGCTTCATCAAAAGGCTTTTCGATTTGTTGGCAGTCACCTGCATTCCGCCAGCCCATCGTATCCGTTCCCTGGATTGAATATTGGATGTCGATGTACTTGCGATGAATTTCAGAAACCACCTTGTCCCGCCCTTTGCCCGGCGCCCGGATCACCATCGCATACAACCGATCTCCATCGATCGGATGACGGCCGGACGGCAGAGCGTGATGCAAAGGATTATGAAGATACTGGAAGGCGGCTTTGAAGCCGGGATGAAAATTGAAGTAGCGCCTGTCATTGGCCAACGCGTCAAAAATCATGCCGATTTCCTTTCTCCAAGTCCTGTGAATACTATGCCCCCATCCCCAAGGCGGAATCAAGTGATTTCAAGTAAACTTTAGGTTCACCTTCCGCCGCTCCACGAATTAATTTTCATTTTCAGTCCTTAAAGGCTGGCCCCCATGAATCGGGAGGAGACCGCAATGCTCGGAAAGAATTTATCTGCCGATTGGTTCAAACACAACCTTATCCCCCGCAACCGTTGGCAACCCTATCCCCGTTACGCTGACCGCCGCGCCTGGAAATCCCTTCCGGCCGGCATAAACCGCAAAGCCATTCTCACCGCCGCCCGCGCCGTCCAGCATCAACCCTGGCCCTCATTACCCGCAACGCTCTACCTGCAATTCGCGCGAACCGGTAATCGCGCAAATTATGAAGCCGCCTGGTTTGAACGACGACAACAACTCAATCATCTGGTCCTGGCCCATGGGCTCAGAATCGCATCCTGCCTTTCACCCGAAAGACCGCGCCCACGGGGAGAGTCACCGGTCGATCGAACTCGAGAACATCCTGGCTTCGTTTACACAAAACCGACCGCCCGTCGAGCGTGACCGAAACGCCAGCCGGAGCCGGCGACAAATTCAGAGTCAGGCGTCGGAGGGTTAACGCTCCGTAGAGAATCCGAAGCTCCGCCCCGGCGGGGCGGATAACGATTTCGCCCCAGGCCGTCCCCAAGGACCAGAAACACCGGAAATTCCGGGCTCCGGTGGCCGCCGGATGGAACCCGATCTCCTGGCGAACCGAATCGAATTGCAACCCGCTGAACGCATTCAACAATGCGTAACTGGCCATCGACCGCGCATAATTGCTGCCGCACTCGATTTCATTCCAGGGATTCCGCCGCTCACCATCGTAGCGGTCGCGAACCGCTTTCACCATGGCCACGCCTTCCTTGACCATCCCATGCAGGATGAGGTGGCAGGCCGCCTGATATTCGAAACCATGCATGGTCTCTTCGGAATACGGAGCGGGAATGACCGGCTTTCTCCGGCCTTTGGGCCAGGTGAACATAACGGTCCCCGCCTCGTCATCCAGGCAATACAGCCGGCAGGGATTAAAGACGTTGCGCATCGATGGCTTGAAATTATATCGGTAAATGGCCTTCAACGCACGGCGGGTCAACTTCCGGTCGAACACCTCGCCCAACCCTATCAAATCGGCATGCCATTGAGCCAGCACCTGATCGATCCCGCAACCCTCCCCCACCTGATATTTCAATTCGCGATGTTCGTCACTCCAGTAAAGGCCCCGGATGGCAGGGTCTTTTTCAAAGGGCTTGAGCAATTCGGCGTTGCCCAGATCGATTCGCTGGACAAAGTACTCGCCATTGAAGAGATGGCGACGGGTCCATTCCTGGCCGCGCACCAGGATGGATCGATATTCGGCGGCCACATCGGGCTCACCACAGATGTCGGCCATTTCCGCTCCGGCCTTGAGGGCCGCAAGGTAGAAACCGGTCAGCCACGCATTTGGGCCAAACAGCTCCATATCCAGGGTGTGGTGCTGGCGACCCTGGAGTACGCCCGTTTTATCGGGATCCCACCGGTCTTCATTGGTGGCGGCCCAGGCATATTCTATGCTCTTGCGGACATCGGGCCACAGGCGGCGCAACCAATTTGTATCGCCGCTGATCTTCCATTCGCGATAGACCTTCAGGACACCCCCCAATTGACCATCGGCGCAGGGACGGAACCCTGAACGCTCACTGCCCAGTGGCAACTGCAAACGGAACGGCATGCCGCCGTCCGGCCGAAGGTTATATCGATAGTCAAGTTCGCGCTGGCTCCGCTCCAGAGCCGGGAAGAGAAAGGGCAAGGCATAGGCATAGTTCCAGACGTGCGTACACGACCCTTCACAGCAACCCTTGTCGCAGTGGCATCCTTCCCATCCGTAGAAGGAACCATCTTCC
The DNA here is from genome assembly GCA_903824675.1 of uncultured bacterium. Taxonomy (GTDB): domain Bacteria; phylum Verrucomicrobiota; class Kiritimatiellia; order CAIKKV01; family CAIJXV01; genus CAIJXV01. The sequence continues at coordinate 12,585 of CAIJXV010000050.1, read as the reverse complement.
AAACGCAGGCAGGTTGGCGTCTTGAGAATCGAGATATTGGCCGATACCGCGTCCAGCACCGCGCGCGGGAGGGTGGAGGCAAACAGCGTATCGCGAAACCGGCGGGTATCGCTCTCCAACCGGTCCCAGTTTTGCAGGCCATATCGGGCGCTGGCAACCGCATCGGGGAACTGGGTGGCATAATAGTTACGCCAGGTTTTCGGTTGGTCGGCGGGGTCGGCGCACCCGCACCCGTCTTTCGGCTGGGTCCAGTAGTTTTGACACTGGGGCACATTCCAGGTGAATACAAATCGCGCCGTCGCCTGCCCGCCGGCGGGGACCTGCCATCGGGTGGCGAGCGTCCCGTGATCGTTGGCGCCGGGAACAGGATAGCTCCGGGCGGGCATTTTTCCGGGAGCGGCAAAATCCTGCCAGTAAACCCCGAGGGAATCGAACCAGCCTCCGCGATACCAATACTCCTGGCCATACGCTTCTCCGGCATCCGTAGCAATGGCAAAATCGCCGGATCGGGGATCGGCCGGATCGGCATCACCGGTCAGGTGCAACACCTGTGCGCCGGGAAATTGCCGCAGCCGGTTCGTGGTTTTGTCTTTGGCCGGATTCCCCATCGTGAATGCCAGGGTATAGTCGATGGTTTGTCGGGTATTATTTTTGATCGTGAGGGTGAAAAAAGCGGCCGGCAAACTGGAATCCCGGTCGTTGAGCGGAATGAACGGGTTGAATGCGGTCAAGGTGATCTGCCCCGGGAACGCCGGATCGCTGAATCGAATCTCAGCGATCGGGAAACTGCCCCGAAACTCGGTCTTCTGAAAATGGGGAAGTCCGCTGAGCGTCTCCCGCGCGACACCGAATCCAAATCCCGCATAGGTGCCGGCCCCCGCGCCATGATAGGGGGGATGCACATCACCCTGGATAACCCGGGCATCCAGCAGTTTGCCCTTGGCTTCCGCTTTTACGGAAAAGTGGCTGAATCCGTTGCGCGACCCCTTGGCGGGCCGATTGAAAATCTCCCAGTCGATCAGATGACCGGAACCGTCCAATCCGATGCATCCACTGCCAATTCCACCCAACGGGAAACTGATTTCCCGGCTTTTGGCGCCCTTGTAAGAAAAGTATTTCATGGCTTCCTCTTTCTCTGGCCGGTCACAACCCGGGGTCGAATGAACGGTTCCCCAACCCATGCACCGGCGGGAAATTGTGTACCAGAAGCCACGCGCGCGAGCAAACACATCTTTGATCCGCGCACCTGGCGGCGCCGGAGAAATGCAGCGAGATTCCCGTTCTTGCACCTCCTCCCCTTTTTTGCCAGAGTGCAGGGATGAATCGCTACCCGCTTTCAGAACTCAGCAAGCTCCTTCATTCCAGTCCCCCCGTCATCCTCCATCTTCAGAAATCCATCGACCTTCCCATCCCGCCCAAGGCCCAGGGTTATTCCCGGCACCATCTGAATTTCCTGAAAAAGGTCCTGTCCCTCCGGGCTTTTTGTGTCCCCTTTTCCGACATTAAAGAGCTTTTTGAAACGGAACAGAAAATTCTACTGTTGCTTCACGTCGATTCCCTGAGCCATTCGTCCTTCTGGTATCTGGATTATTGCATAACCCCGGAAGCCGAACCCAACCGTCTTTTGCTGACGGGATACAAACCGGATTTTTCGCTGGATTCCCGGGAAGTCCAGCATACGTTGGATTTCAGCCAGAAGAGCAAGGAGCTTTTTAACGGCAATGAAATGGGCGAGGATCTCCGTCGGGTGTTGGGCAAATATCGGGACTTGGCGAGGGAGATACGGGAAAAAGTCGCCAAGGAAAAAACCCTGGTGGAGGAGGCTTTGGATTGGAGCGATGGTCTATTGAAGAAGGGTCTGTAGACCATTCAGAACGCTATTTATCGCGCAGTTTACGCGCGGGATTTCCGGCCACAACCACCTGTGGGGGCACCTCCTTGACCACGACCGATCCCATGCCGACCAAACTGTTCCGGCCAATTCGCAGGTACTGCCGGACGGTGCTGGATTGTCCCAGATACGCCCCCTCCTCCACCTGAACGCAACCCGCCAAAATCACTCCGCTCGCCAAAACGACCCGGTCTTCTATCCGGTTGTCGTGATTGACAATACAACCGCTCAACATGAACACCCTTTGGCCGAGCACGGCGTTGAGTCCGATGAAGCAGTTCGGATAAATGACGCATCCCCGGCCGATGTGTGCCGTAGGATGTACGAAACTGCCGGGATCAACGAGAGAGATCAGCCGCTCTTCCGGCAAGGGAATATTTCGGGGGAATTCATTGTCCGCCACCAGTGCGGCCCCGGGATAGGCCGCCAATACATCGACCAGACCGAGAATCGGATGACCGGCAAAAACCGTCCGATCCGTGGGACTCGGCGCGATATGCCCGATCAGTCGCCAGGTCGGCTGTTGCCGGTTGATCCGCTCCACGATGTGCGCCATTTCCCCGCCGTGAACTCCCGTCCCCAAAATAATCAAGTCCTGCATAAACACCTCGATTCTTCTCCTACGCCATCGAGATTCTGTAGCAGAAGACAGCCGCAAAAGCAATGACATCGGACGCACGCCCTTGTAATAAAAGGTGAAAAGAATGCGGGGTCATTAGCTAAAACGCAACGCGAACATGTCTGCGTCTTTGAAAACCATGCGCAGACGCACCGCATGCCCGGCCACACGCGACAAATCGGTTCCCCCACGCCAGGTCATTACGGCATCCAGTTCATCTCCGAACCAGGGATTCATATCGGAGAGGGCGAAACCCTCGAGGGGTCGACCCTCCGCCGTCTGAATTTCAACCTGGATCGATCCGGCCGCCGAGGTACTGGCGTTGAGGTGCAGCGCTCCGCCAGAGAACCGCAATGGATGGGTCACTAATTCCCCGCCAGTCCGGTCGGCATGAATGCCGGAAAAACCCCAGGGGCGAATGGCCAGGCGGCGCAGTCGGTTGGTTATCCAGCCGTAATGCTCGCTGATATACATCGACCATTCGATCGGTGAGGATCGGACAATGCCCCAAGCGACCATGTTGCTGCGGTGCGTCCAGTTTTCTTGATCCAGACCCGGTCGCACCCAGGCTTCGCTGAACCGGCGCCAATGGATGCCGTCCCGGCTGGACAGGAATACCGCATCTGAAACACCGTCCGCCGTGTATTCATATCCCGGTTGGGGGGTAATTCGGGTTCGCTCCGGGATGAAGCGCTTGGGGAAAGACAGCAGGATATGTTCTGCCCCCGGACAGGGAAGGGTGGCATTGGTGTAATAGTGTTCCAACTCGGCGCCCGTCCCGTAATCGTGATGAATGGGCGTCGACCAGTGGATGAAATCCTCCGAGGTACAGCTCTGAATCGCACGAATCCCGTTATCAAAGTAACGGGAAAAGAGGCGGTAGGCGCCCAGCCGGGAATCCCAGAATACGACATTAAGGGAATCGAATGTCCCTTTCACATCCAACGGTTCATCGCGAAGCCTGCGCCATTGCCATCCGTCAGGCGAAACAAAACCATACAACTTTTCCCACTCGGCCCCCACGGCCTTATATCGCTCGTCGGATTTACACGCCGGATGGTCGTCGCGAAAAACATGGAAGTTGTGACCTTCGATGCCCTGGTAGGTAATGTGGTTCCGCCGGGACCCCTGGTATTCGACCTGATTCAGAACCGGGCGGGAGAAATGAATCCCATCCGTACTTTCGGCATAGTTGACGGTCTGCAGAGGGCTGGCATCCCCCGGTGAATGCCCACGGTAATAGAGTCGGATCCGTCCCCCCTCCTCGAAGAGATTGAAATAGCAGGAGGTCGGGCCTTCGGCCGGCGCATTCATTTCCAATACGACCTCGCGCCGTTCCGGCGGATAGAGGCGCAGGGACGCACCTTGCATCTTGTCAATCAGCCACTCGTCAACAAAGGGCTCCAGCCGGTTACCGATGTCATGCATGTGCACCTCCTGAATGAATAACCCGGTCAAGGTGTAAACCGGATGACCCAAGCCATTCCGACGGGCATTATTTCCCGGATCCGAGCCGGTATTGGCACGATCCATTGTCCCTGGGGTCCCGGTTCCGACTCCAATGGTTCATCGAACGGCAGCAGGGATATTCCGCCCGCGCGCGCCAGAAGATGCCCCGGAACGGTCACCTGTTCTGGCATCGGCGACGAATCATCCGCCGCCAGTACAATCGCATACCGGGTGCCATCCTTCCGGGCCGTGAACAGACAATCCCCGTGTTCATAAGGCACAAGGGGTGCCGTGCCGTAAATCGCCTCCCCGTTTTGTTTCAACCAGTCGCCCAGGTGTCGTAAACGGGCCACCACACCGGGATCGAATTCCCCCCGCGCATCCGGTCCGATCCCGAGCAGATAGTTGCCGCCACGCGCCGTGGCGCGGCATAAGTAGCGGACCAACTCGCCCGGGCTCTTCAGGTCGTCATGGGGAAAGAAATTCCAATGTTTACCGATGGGCATACAGGCTTCCCAGGGATAGGCCTGACAGGCGTCGGGCATGGCGCTCTCGCCTTCCGGCGTAATGTAATTTTCGTGGGCTCCGCCGACACAACGATCCACCACCAGCAACCCCGGCTGATAAGAGCGGGCCATCGCCGCAAGTCCCGGCATATCCAGGTCCTGCCCGTTGTTGGAGGGATTGACCTGCCCCCCATCCAGCCAGAGAATGTCGATCTCCCCATAATTCCGCATCAGTTCTTCAATCTGCGCCCAGGTAAAATCCTTGAACTTCTTCCAGAGATCGGGGTGTTTGCGCGGATCATAGTTGGGATTGCGCCCCACGCCTATTTGTTCGGAGCCCGGGGGAAACAGGGGAAATTCGGGACTCCAATACCAGGAGCTATTCCAATCCGGTTTCGAAAAATAGAGGCCCACCCGGATGCCGCGTTGGCGAAGGGCGTCTCCCAGGGATTTGACCACATCCGCCCCCGCCAGTTGGTGAAACGGACAACGGACCGAAGTCGTCTTGTAGTCCGTTTGGGCCGTATTCCACAGACAGAAGCCATCATGGTGCTTGGTCATGATCAGCACGTAACGAACCCCGGCGAGCTGGAGCAGTTCCGCCCACCCTTCGGGGTCACAGGCGGCCGGGTAAAAAGTTTGAGCCAACGCCTCGTACGACCTCTTGTATTTTAGAGAGTCCGGCTCGGCCCCTTCCGGGGCATCGTGGATGAAGTCCTTGCGCACATTCCAATCCCACTGTTCCGGACAGAGGGGCCAGGAATCAATCCCCCACTGAGTACACGCCTGCCAGTCGAAAAGCACCCCGAATTTATCCCCCTGCCAGCGGGATAAATTCCGGAGTACCCGGGGATCGGTTGGCGGAGTATATACCGGGCTTGGCGCATAAGCGCAAAATTCACCATCGCCGACGCCAGGGGATGCGGAATCGAGGGGATCCGGGGTGGGATGGTCGCCCGTAAAATCCTGATTCAGAAATGGTTTCATGATCAAAAGCCTGCCTGAATGGGCCCCCAAACACAAGCGGGATATTGGTCCCCAGCCCATGGCGAGTACAGGATAAATTAAAAAAGGGAAGCCCAGAGCATCAGGTTCGAATTGATGTCGCGCCTGTTTTGGGCATCCGCCATTTGTGCCAATAACTTGATCCGCTCTTCCAGTTCCGCTTTCAACAGGTGCAGGCGAACATTACTCTTCGCCGAATCAAACGAAAAGGCGCCGTTAAACGAAAACCCAATGATCGGACGGATCCCGGTATTACCGGACGTAATGATGTAACCCTCCGGGGTCAGGCTGTGCACATAAGCCAACACCTGTCCTTTATCGTTCTCGATGGGATGGCTGGCATGAATCGAATAGGTTTCGATCCCGGGGAGATGATCCGGTGAAGCGGGTGCTTGCCGGCCGATTCGTTGCCGCTCATTTTTCAGAAAGGCTTCGGCCATTTTTCGGGATAACTCCGTCGCAACCGGCTGGCCCGCAATTAAGCGGGAGGAGGGGCTCGTGCTCAAGCGATTCTCTTTTGGGGTTGGCGGGAGGGGGCCGTCATTTCGCCGGCTCCGATAAAGGCGTGGAATTCCCGGATTCCCGGATGATCTCCCTTATCGCCGCCCGGGGATCGTGCGCACGAACGAGACGATCAACCGCCATCTCAATAATCACATCCGAGGTGAGTTCCATGGATGCCGCGATGGTCTCGACGCGTCGCATCAAATCCGCCGGCATTTTGATTGTTAATCGATCCGCTTTTTCCCTGTTGGCCATAGGCTTACAGGGCATATCAATGTAATACATTCGTCAATATCCGGCGGACGCTTTTCCTTTGTGAAACGTCCATTCTGTAGTATCCTAAGTGGATGAATATGGAAGCGGCCCTTCCCATCCGACTAGATAAGGATGCAAAAAAGCGCCTGCAAGATGTGGCCCGCACATTGGGAATATCAGTCTCAACCCTGATTCGCATCTTGATCACCTAGTTCGTGGACGAATTCGAGCGATCCGGCGGAAATTGTGTCATGCCCCCCCGTTGGCAGACCTATCCCTTAACGGACAAGACACCTAAAGAACGGGGCAAAAACGGCTCGATCAACACTCTGGGGCCGGACTCCGCCAAACGCGACTCGGGGATCTAACCCGGCAAGAGGCGATCCCCTGTAATCCCCCCCACCACATTTAATTGATGTTCCCGAGCCGAATGGATAAAGTGCCGCCATCGCCCAGGAGCCCCTCATGAGCCGTCAAATCGGAATGGATTGCATTGGCTGTAAACCCACCCCCCGACCGGGACATGTCGAATACTCGATGGAATATCACGTTCCCTTGATCCGGAAAATCACCGGTGTCAACCTGGGGCCGGGCGGTATTTCGAAACACGCGGCGGATTACAATCTCCTCCCGCCGGACACCGTGCGGCGGTTCTATGACGCCTGGGATTACGATTTTCTGTGGGGCACTCATGACGGGTATGTCAACTGGAGCGAAGCCGGCCGTTGCACTAACATGGGCCATGCGGTTTATGCCGCCGATGGCAGTGACCAGACCGCCTCCGCCGTCAGTCCCTTCACTGAACCGGAAGAAGTTTGGGCCTTTGACCCGGTGGCCGAATACGGCCTGACGCCCTTCCCGGATCTGGTCTCCCGCTTCGAACAGGATTATCAACAACGGCTAGCGGCCTATCCCAACCAGGTGTGTACCGGGGGCTATTACAAAACCGTCATCTCCGGCGCCATCCAGGCCTTTGGTTGGGACATGCTCCTGGTGGCGGCCGCCGATCCCTCCAAATTCGCCCGTGTCCTGGAACGCTTTGGCCAATACACCCTGCACCATGCCCGGGCCTGGGCCCAAACATCCATCGAGGTGTATATTCAACATGACGATATCGTCTGGACCGCCGGCCCCTTCATGCATCCCGACTTTTACCGCCAGGTGATTTTCCCGATCTATCGCGAACTCTGGAAACCACTCAAAGCGGCCGGCAAAAAAGTGATTTTTTGTTCCGATGGCACCGTTGACGTTTTTCTGGAAGACATTGCCGCCTGCGGCGCCGATGGCTTCATCTTCGAGCCGAGCAACGACTTTGATAAAATCGTGCGGTCCTTGGGCGGGTCGCACTTTTTAGCTGGGGGAAAAGTCGACTGCCGCACCCTGGCTTTCGGCACGTGGGATCAGGTGAAGGCCGAAATCGATGCCACCCTGGCCCTCACCCGCGGCCTGCCCGGCCACATGTTCGCCTGCGGCAATCATATCCCCGCCAACGTTACGGATGAGCGCTGTCTTCAATACATGGAATACTTGCGGGCTCATTGGTAAGCGCTCCTCTCTCACCCTTTCCAGCCCGGACCCCCGGCGGCTGGATATCCGCCGCTGACCCCGGTCGAATTTGGGCTGACCCAGAACGCATACAGGTCCCCACGATCCGACTGGAATCGAAACCGGACCGGTTGCCCCGCCAACATTTTTAGATCAGCCTCGCGCCAGTGGATTTCAGTCGCCATTGAATTTCCGAGAAACGGCAGGCAGCGCTCTTTGTCGAACGGGGCGATCACCTGGTTGTTTTCATCCAGGCATTCCACCGTCAACGGGGCGCCGGCGGTATTGGCGTTGACAAAGAGGTGCCCTCCACTGAACCGGAGGGGGCGGGTCGTGAACGAGGCGCCTGGAATTTTCGACCTCATCGAAGCGAATCCATCCCGACGCAACTTGGCCAGCCCCACTGCGCCATTGCCGTACATCCCACTCACATGCCAGTCGGCCGAAACCCGCTTCGGATCTCCCGCATATGCCGAATAGTAAAACCACAGTTCATCGCCCACCACCAGGCAAATGCCCCCCGTTGATTCAACATACCCGTATTCCCAGGACCCCGGCTCACGGCGCGCACCGATAAACGCACGCCGGTCGGGACGATGCCAGTGAAAACCATCCCGACTGCTGGCGAAAACCAGCTCCGTCAGCTTCGGTTGTCCGTTGTTTTCTCCGATCACATTGGGCGGTCCCTTGAGAATCTGATAAAATCCGATCAGCAGGCTCTCATAAGCCACGGCGTCCAGATTGTACAGCTCTGCCGGGGCCTCCCCGGATTCGTCCATCCCATCGGCGCCTGCCCAGAAAATCTGCTCCCCATCCCGCCACTGACCCGACGCGTAAAACGCCTCCGCTTCCCAATATTGCCGGGTTCGATTGCGGGGCGGAATCCACGACCGGATACTCTGCACCCATCGATGGCGAAACGGATTATAGAAAAATGTACTGCGATCGTGCATCGGCCCGGTTTCAACCGGCGGGGACCAATGGATGCCATCCGAAGACGTCATCAACAGTCCCGGAAAATAGTTGCCCTTGATCTGCGTATTCGGTTCCCGGATCAGCATCTTGAACCGTTGGCTGTCGTCCCGGGTTTCGCGATCCAGCCAGACCGTTCCCGAGTCGGGATGCAGATCGGGCGACAAAATCAGGTTGGTCCCGGGCACCACATCCAGTTCGGGGCGCTCCCAGTGAATGCCGTCGGTACTGGTCGCATAGGCCATCGCGCCCAGGTAGCTGGCCATATACCACATCTTGAATAATTGGTCCCGCTCGTCATACCAGACTCCGCCGCATTTCGGAATGGCCGTCGGCGGCAACGTCTCATTGAGTTCATACGGGGTTTGCGGAAACCATACCGGATTTCCCGGATATTTGACCGGGGAGTGAAAAGTCCGGACCATGGACGACGATGCAACCAAGAAATCATCGACGAATAATTGGCGTCCGACATCGATGGGGATGATCGCCGGCGGCGTCTCCAAATACGGCACGCGCATGGGTTGAAAAGAGGCCGGCTTTTCGGTCCGAGGCGGCCATTCCTGCGGGAGCTCGATTCCATTGTAGAGCATGTTATGGATTCCTTTGTATTTGCTTATCATTCTCTTCAATTCACTCCTGTCCGACTTAAAACCCCGGGAAACACGGGTGATCTCGCATGCCGAAGGGTGCAGGAGTCTGTTGATGTTGGGCAAACACTCGTAGCATGAGGGTTTCCTCGAATGAAGTAACGCTCAAAATCTGTAAAAAACGGACTTGTTAACCCGGAACATGGCCAAAGCGGGTTGGCTGAAGTTATTGGGGATGTGCCGACTACCAATGCCATCCAATAGACGGACCCTATTTGTAGTAGTGCCGAATGAGGAGCGTGGTGTTTTCTTTTTTGGGATTGCGGGACTTATGTCCCGCTTTGAGGGTACGGCGCAGAGAACTGCGCCTTGATGAAAGCGGCAGTGAACTGCCGCAGTCCAAAAGCCATCTGCCCACACCGGTTTAACGAATCCACTCAAAACCGCCTACAGAATCATCATGGCAGACCATAATAAGAAAATGTATTTGCTATCTGACCCCATCTCCCCCAGCCCCTGCCACGCGATGTCCCAAGGGCGTCAATGAAGTGCCGTCGGACAGGGTGAAGGGAACGTCGCCGAAGTTAACGGTTACGACAACCCCGTTGGCAAACCGCGTCCGTTGAACCGCGTGATCGGGCGTCAACCACTCGTGCGACAGCATCTCGGAATATCCGGTCGCCCGTGCCACCGGTGCGATCGTCTGATAGCTGCGCACAAACCGGTCTCGGTTTGAGTCCCAACTCTTTCGATTGAACATAAACATCGGCGGAGTGCCATATAGCGTGTTCCATAGATCGCGCCGATCCCACAGGGCTGGGAGTTTATTGTTGTAATCGCCCCAGTACCACTGGGCCACGACGCAATCGTGATAAACCAATTCCCAGAGGGGGATGCGATATCGATGCCCGGTTTGGAATTTGGCAACGTTCTCGGGTACCTGATTCCAAACCCGCATCATGTCCCGCCCCGAGTCGGGGACGCGGTAGGGTCCGAGGCTTAACATGCCCTCAAAATAATGCACATAGGGGACCGCTGCGTCATGCCCGGTTTCACTGCCGCAGACCAGACCGCACCCTTCGCTGACGGCACGTAACAGCTCCATCTTATAGTGCTTGCTCTCGGTCCGGGTCATCGGATGTTTCGGGTGGTAACACTCCCGCCAGGGGCTGGCGGTCGTCGTGTCGATGAATCGGCAACGATACGGATGGGTTGCCAAATCGGCGGGGATTCGTTTTTGAGCATAGGCCACCGCCTGCCGGTCGCACAACGTGCCACAGGGAAGCATCTTCCCGCCCTTTGTCTCCACCTCCCACCCTCGAACCCATTCGCCGCTCTGGCCGATCATCAGGTCATTCTGCGCCCAGGCGTTACTGGTCCAGTTGGGATCAATCCAGCGCAGTTTGGAAAAATTGTCGGGGTTCATGGCGTCTTGATAAATGTCATACCGGCTGGTAAGGACGCCCAACTCGTTCAGCGCCTTGAGTTCCTCCGCGGGACGCTGATTGCTCCAAAGAATGCGCTGGATTCCCAACGACTGCATCTCGCGGCAAAATGCGGGGGCATCCGAGTCCCAGCACCAGACGTTTACGGCGCCGACCAGGAGGTCGACGGCCGGCACGGCTTTGCGTTTTTCGGACAGCGTCTTGAATAGCCCGGTCTTTTTTGCATATTCACGATACCGTTTGGCCATGGCCCCATAACCGCCCCGATCAAAGAGAATATAACGGATGATGCGGTCCGGGCCGAATTGTCCCTTCTGCGGTTGCCATTCTGGGACCAGTCCGAGCAAACCATCCTGACGCGGGAGACGCACGGCCGCGTCGTCCGGCGTTTCCACGAGCGCCATCCAACCCACATCCCCGTCCGTTGTCCCATACCACGGCATGCAAAGGCCATGTCCCCCGTAGAGGGAATACTCCATCGAAGGCAGGCTGACATCGTCGACGGGATAACTGATTCCTTCGTTGACCGGAAGGATGAGGAGCTGACCTTTGGCAGCGGCAAAGGGGGCGGGCCAGAATAGCGACGCGTCCATCTCACCCCGGGCTTTGAGAGTAACGATGCATTCCGCGCGGTTGCCATCCAACTGGAGAGTGGCCGTGATTTCGCGTATCGACGACGGCTCTAAAAGGCGGAGTTCAATCCGGTCGCCATGTGTTGTTGTGTTCAGGACGATGAGGGGAGATAGGGAGGATCGTTGTGACCAGGTGCGATTCACGCGCCGATCCTTGATCTCAAATTGGGCGTCGGTGGTATGGAATGTTACCTCAAGCGCCTTGTTCTGAATTGAGACGGCCGCGGGCAGATTCGTATTGCGGAGCAAGTCCAGGTTTCCTTTACGCGTCAGCACCGCATCGTCCACCCAAACGGTGGCAGGTCTGGATCCGATGAAGCGGGGATGGATCGTGGTGACTTCGGGCGGGATGATGAAACGGGTTCGGACCAAACATCCGTTCGTTGTTTCGTGCACCGTCCGCCCTGCGTGGCTCCAATCCAAAACTTCATCTTTGGAATCCCGCGTGATAACGCCCAGGATCGCATCCCCCTCCCCTTGCACGCGAACCCAAGCCGATAGTTCAAAGATATCACCCGGTTTGACATTGATTTTAGGCGCCTGGGCCAGACTCCAATCTTGATCCCCGGTGTATTCAATGCGGACGGCCTGCGTTCCCCCATGCCGTTGGCTGTTATCAAGCACGGCCTGTCCGGTCCCGGCAGCCCGGGTCCATAGGGGCAGCCACCCATCAAACCCCTTCTCAAAGTCGCCATTGATTATGAGATTCTGATTCGTCGCGACAGCACGGACATCCGCTTGAACCTGAAAGGATCCGATGAACAAGCCCATACAACAAAATACGATGATCAAAGATTGGGTGAGAAATATAAACAAGGCACGTTCTCCTTTTTTTGACAAGTGAGCCTAACTGGTTGTAGCAGTTTAGGCAGAAAGGCGGTTAGGTCCAACATCAAAAAGAATCGTTCCTACACCGAGACAGGTAACCCCGCTTCTATCAGCTAAGTAATACCGTATACGCCAGGCCTGCCACGGGCTTCGCCCTTCGAAGAGGTGCTGCCGTTAACTCTCGCTGTCCCTGCTTTCCGCTTCTCCCTCCCCCCGGCGCGGCATACGCGTCAAGCTAAGCGATATTACTTTTTGGGGCGGAATGAGTTATGCGGTTTTACTCTTTTGATGATAAACGTATTGCGATCCTCGATTAGCCACTCCAATTCTTCCCCCTTTTGCAT
>CAIJXV010000049.1 GCA_903824675.1 uncultured bacterium | reverse complement strand
GTGGAGGTGGCGAATTTCAAGCGCTTCCGCAAACTGGTTGACCAGTGGGCCGATGCGGCACTAAAACTCTCCCGGCTCAAGACCCGCCTGGGACTTCATTCCGACGAATCCTGAGCCGCAGAACTCCCCACTGTTGAGATACTGAGTATGGCGTGCTTAATCCCTAGAAGTATTCCAAGCGACAAACAGGCACCCATATTGATTGCCGCCGAAAAGCGAGCGATAGAAAACGGCTTTCATCCAGAAAGCTGAGGCGGTTGCCCATAATCAGTGATGGACTAGGGAAAATTCGGCTTAATTAGCCGACCTTCTTCGCCGGAAAGGGAGCCTTGTGCAACAAATTCGATTTTGAGCCTGGATTGGCATCGAATTCACGGTAGTCTTGCGCGTGTGAAAATGACTGATGACGAAAGGATCCCTGTAGTCGACCTTTTTGCTGGTCCCGGCGGACTCGGTGAAGGTTTCGAATCGTATCGTCCGCGCGGGAGCGGCAAACGCGGTTTCAAGATCGAGGTCTCCGTGGAGTGCGACCCGTGGGCTCACCTGACACTCGAGTTACGCACCTTCTTCCGGCAATTTACATGTTTGCAAACCCCGAAGGAGTACTATGCCTACCTGCGCGGCGAACTGTCGCGAGAATCCCTGTTCAAAGGGTTCCCGAAACAGGCTGCGGCGGCGGCAAGAATTGCCCGACTCGGCCGATTAGGAGACGAGAAAGCAACCCCGGCATCGAGAGTTGATCGATGGATCAGCGATGTGTTAGGTCCGAAAGCCCGTCGCCAACCTTGGGTGCTAATCGGCGGTCCTCCATGCCAAGCATACTCACTGATGGGTCGCGCGAGACGCACCAGGGAAACCCGGGAACTTTTCGAGAGTGACGAGCGCCACTTTCTATACCGCGAGTATCTGAGAATCCTGGACAAGCACCGCCCTACCGCATTTGTTATGGAGAATGTTAAGGGTATACTTTCCGCCCGTCATGGGGAGAGCCGAATCATTGACCTTATCTGCGACGACTTGTCCGAGGCTGGTTACAACCTGCACGGCCTTACCGGCCTCCCAACGCGCGACTTGTCAGGGGCCTGGATTCCCGACGCCTTTGTGATCAGGGCGGAGCAGCACGGGATACCGCAGACACGGCACAGGGTTTTCATCATCGGCATTCTGAGAGGTACAGGTATTGTGCCTGCATGCATACGGCGACAAAAACTTGAGGTTTCTGCTTGGGATGCCATTTCTGACCTGCCGAAACTGTGGAGTGGAATCTCCCGCAAAGGGGGCGGCGCTGCAGATTGGGAGATGGCGCGTGATCTGGGATTGTCTCTATTGGATGACCGCCGATATGGATCGATTGCTTCGCCTCGTGATGGATGCGGCGGACGTTTCATAGCGCACAAGCAATTGCCGTCGTTTGGGGAGGATTGGTTCAATGATCCGCACCTCGGAGGCACCGTAAACCATGAGTCCAGGACACACATGCCGGAAGACATTTCCCGTTACGCATTCGCTGCCGCTTTTGCAAAACGGAACGGCCGGAGTCCGGCAATCACGGAATTTCCGATGGTCCTTCTCCCTGCCCATCGAAATGTGCAGGACGCCGTGGGAGACATCCCATTTGCTGACCGTTTCCGCGTTCAGGTAGCTGGGAAACCTGCTTCGACGATTACCAGCCACATCTCAAAAGACGGTCACTACTATATACACCCCGACCCCATGCAGGCGCGAAGTCTGACGGTAAGAGAAGCTGCTCGAATCCAAACTTTCCCGGACAATTACTTCTTCGAAGGCCCCCGGACAGAGCAATACCGACAAGTGGGAAATGCCGTCCCTCCTTTGCTGGCAAGGCAAATCGCGGAAGTTGTTTTTAACGTAATTCGCTTGAAGGAGTGATTCTTGCATACGGTTAAGTGTATTTGAACCTGAGCTGTAGAGGACGAATCCATGGTTTCCGTGTCCGAGCCGTTTGAAAACTGTTGATTTCGGCGGATGGGATAGGCACGCTTCCGGTCGAACCCAGTGGCGCGTCGAAAATTGAGTTGATAAACGAACCCCATGGAAAAATACCAGGTAACCAAAGGCAGGCGGGTCAAGTTCATTGGTCCCAACGGCACGGCCCCGCTCACCGCCGGTCCGTC
>CAIJXV010000048.1 GCA_903824675.1 uncultured bacterium | reverse complement strand
TCTTTGATTTCGCACCCGGTACGAAGGTGTAAAAAAATCGACGGACGGCGTGGCAGCCGTCCCTCCCGTGTAAAAACCGGCGGATATTCTTAGGAATTGGGAGGGTCGGGTGCCACCCCGACCGCTTCTGGCCAATTTTTTTACACCTTCTACGGGTTCCTTCCGCACCAGCAAAAGGGAGGTCTCACGCGGAGGCGCCCTCCTACGCCCGGATGGCTTCGCAGGGCAGGCCAAGGTCGTGGAGTTGAGCGGGGAAGAGGAGCCTGGCCGTGCAGTGAGCGCTCACGGGACGTGATCGTGCACCGCGCGTCCGGTTCCCGTTTCGTAGGATCTTTCAAGAGCAGTAGCCGCGCGAGGCATCCCGCCCTCCAGGCGGGACTCGTCGCGCGGCTTTCTGGATCTTGGCGTGCTCTGCGGCTTTGCGTGAAAAAAATTCGGGTCTCCTCTTGGCGATTCCCCCCTTGCTTCTGTTGTGCTAAAAAACTTTCACTTCGCCTTTTTGCTAGCCCCAGACCAGTACCCACGGAACTGCCATGCGCCCGTTCTCAGGGCGCTTGACATGATAGACTGGTTTGTTATCCAAGTTGCATGAAAACTGAGACGATAGGCTCGTTCGCGGCGAAAACCCATTTTGCCGCCTTACTGGAAAAGGCGCAACAGGGAACCGTGTTTATTGTGACGAAACGCGGGCACCCGGTGGCGCAGTTGGGGCCAACCGACCAGCGCGGTGCACGTCCCCGGTTCGGCAGTGCGAAAGGCCGCGTGCGTATGACCGTCGATTTTGACGCACCACTGGCGGATATGGCGGAGTATGAAGCATGAATCTCCTTCCTCGATACCCACGCCATGCTTTGGTTCGTTGCCGGAGATGCGCGCCTCACTCGTCAGGGCCGGCAGGCGATCGAAGCGGAGGATACCGTCAATTACGTCAGCCTGGCGTCTTGGTGGGAGATCGCCATCAAGTGCAGTCTCGGGAAGTTGAGTATCGACGACCCGTTGGACGAATTCATGAAGCTACGCACCGGCGAGGGGTTCAGACTCCTGCCCCTTGAGTCTCAGCATCTTCTGCCTCTCGTTGAATTGCCCTTCCATCACCGTGATCCGTTCGATCGCTTGATCGTCTGCCAGGCCATGGTGGAGAACATGGCTATTTGCACGGGAGATGAGAACTTCAGGCGGTATCCGGTAAAGCTGTTTTGGTGAGACCTGCACCGGTGGCCCGCCCGGGAGAAGTTGTTAGTTGTCGGTTGTTAGTTTCAGAACCAGCAACTCAACAATTCAGCAACGAACTACGGCGTCCATGGTGAGATTGCCCGCTGTCCCTGTTGACGCAAGTACCGTTCGCAGAATAAGCCCATGGGCTTCGCGAGGAGCCAGAGTCCGATCGCCTGCTATGCGCCGTATTCGGCCGCCAAAAATTCAGCCCGGGCCCGCCGATAATACACTTGGAAAACCACGATGGGCGCCACCAGCCAACCCATCGCGTTCAATAACAACCCGCCGACCAAAGCCCACATCAGACGGTCCGCCTGGGCCCGTTGCACGCCCAGCGATCGGATCGGGGTGATGCCTTGCGCCCGAATCACAACCCGGCCCGGAGCCTTCATTTGAAATGAACCCAATGAAAACCGCGTATCCCCCACTTCGCCCTTCTCCCGCCAACCGAGAGTCGCTTGCACGGGAATTCTGACCCCGGTTTGTTCCTCGGTCAACATGATCTGTAGGCCTGAAACAGCCGCATCCTCCGTCCAATTCGCCCGGCCCAAGTCCTCGTCCAACCGGCCGATCAGACTGTACCGACCTGGCTCCGAGGCCTCATAGCTCATCGTCCCGGGCACGACCATTTCCAAAACCTCCGGCCGCACGAAATGTAAAGTCAGAATGATCCATGTCGTTCCCCCAAGCACGCCGACGACAAACAGCAACGCCGCCAGTCCATACCATTTTTTCGAGGGCGCTTCGAACCCCGGGGGCGGGCCCATGCGTTGCGGTTGGTTGGATTTCAGCTGACTTAAATGGATTCGAGGTTGTTCCATGGTTTTATCGTACATCGATTCCCGGTGGACTGACAAGCCAGATTCTTAATAATTTCGTATGTCGGCCGGGCGAAATTATGATAATTTGAAGACATCATGCAACCGGTGAAATCTTATTCTAACCCGGCGCCCGCCCCCCTGCCGTCGGGAGGATATCGTTTTGCCAATCCGGCGCCCTTCCGCTGGGTGGCACCCCTTTTCAATGACCATTTCATCCGAACGATCCGGGATATCCCGTTGGATTTCATCCTGGAGTCCGTCGACGAACGCCCCCTTCCCAAAATGATCACCCTCCTGCTCAGCCTGGATGAGCGGGGCGATTTATGGAAAGACATCCCGTTTCAGCGGGATTCTGACCGGAGTTGTCATCTGCATCTGCCTTTGCCGCATTGCGGCCTCTTTTATTGCCGGGTCAAATATTCCCCGGATGCCGGCCACACCTGGTTCGTCGAACCCAAACCCCATCATATCCTGTTCGTCGACCCCCCGGCTGTTAAATCGCTCAAGCTCTACACTCTCCTCCCCCGGGTATCGGGCACCTTCTCTGATTGGACCCGCCGCCTCGACGCCATCCATGAAATGGGGTTCAACGCCATCCACCTCCTGCCTATCACCCAGATGGGACATTCCTTGAGTCCCTATTCGGCCCGCGACCTCTTCGAACCCGATCCCTTCTTCAGAGACCCCTCGCTTCCGGGCAGCGCCACCGAGCAGTGGGCCGCCTTCGTCGCGGCGGCCGGCCAACTCGGCATCCGGCTCTGTGTCGACCTGGTCCTCAATCATATCGCCCGCGACAGCCGGGTCGCGGAACTCCGCCCGGATTGGATCCTGACTGACGCCAGCGAACCCGATGGCTTCAAACGCGCCGGATGCTGGCACCAGAATTCCTGGATCCGGTGGGAAGATCTCGTGCTCCTCAATTATGACCATCCGGATCCTGCGGTCCGCGAGGAACTCTGGGCTTATATGACCCAATACGCCCTGTATTGGAGCCGTTTCGCCAATGAAACCGGCGGATTGGTCCGCTTCGACAATTACCATAGTCGGCCTGAACGGTTTATCGCCCAACTCACCCGGCGTTTGCGCCAGCAGTATCCGGATCTCCTGATGTTGGCCGAATATTTTGCCGACGCCGACGCGCTCGAACAGTCGGTGACGGAGGGCGGGATCAACCTGCTTCTCGCCACCACGTGGGAATATCCGTTCGTCCCCGATTTGCGCCGCTACCTGACCGATCTGCACTCCCGTTCCCCCCGTCTGCGGTATTTGACCCCGATCACCACGCACGACACCGGGACGCCCGCCCATCTGTTCGGCTCCGCCGACTCCACCCGACCCCGCTATGCCGTCAACGCCCTGTTGAGTACCGGTCAGACCGGAATGGTTCAGGGGGTCGAATGGGGCCAGGTTGAAAAAATTCATTTCATCGGCGCCCCTGAACCTCTTGTTGAAAAACCGTCCGCCGATTACCGGGCCTTCATTCGGCGCATCCATCAGATCCTCGATGAACACCCGGCCTTTCATCAACTCGGGAATGTGGTCTTCGTCGATGACGGTCACCCGGCCGTCCTCGCCGCCTTGCGCCAATCTCCCAAGGGTATCGAAGGCGGGTTTCTCATCGTCGCCAATTTCGACACCACCCGGGCGCATACGGTGAGCGTCAAACTCCCCGCCCCCTTGCGGCCCACCCCGCTCGTCGTGACCGACCTCCTCCATCCCGCTCTTCGAAAAATCGACACCTCCGAACCCTTCGAAATCCGGCTCGATCCCTGCGGCGCCGGCGTATATCACCTGCACTATGAGGATTCCTCCCATGCCCTATCCGCAGTTTGACCGTCGCCAGGTCCATTTTAAACCCCTTACAGACCGCCCCAATAAGAAGGACATCGAACAGGATCAAATCGATCCCGCGCAAACGCCCCGTCCTTTGGTGGAGTCTGAACGAATGGTTTTTGCCGAAATCTTGCGACGCATCGTCACCGCTCGAAAAAACAAACGCCCCGTCATGCTGACCTTCGGGGCCCATACCATTAAAAACGGACTGGCCCCGGTCCTGATCCGTCTGATTGAACGCGGCTGGATCACCCACCTGGCCACCAACGGAGCCGGTATCATTCATGATTGGGAATTCGCCTTCCAAGGCGCCAGTAGTGAGGATGTGCGGGGGAATGTCGCTCGCGGCGAATTCGGCAACTGGCAGGAAACCGGGTTCAACCTTAATCTGGCTCTCAATCTTGGCGCCTTCGAAGGCTGCGGTTACGGCGAATCCGTCGGCCGGATGATCGCCCAGGAAGGGTTACAAATCCCGGATCCAGCCGATCTCGACCGAATACTGATCAGTCCCCTGCCGGATACGCCAGAGGCCTTTGAACACCGGGCGGCAGCCGCTGACTGCCGGGCACTTCTCCAGCGTTTCAACCTGAAACCCGGCTGGTTGGCCATTCCGCACCCTTGGAAATCCTGCAGCATTCAGGCCCGGGCGTTTGAATTGAGCGTCCCTTTCACCGGTCATCCCATGTTCGGTCATGACATCATCTATAACCACCCGATGAACCACGGCGCCTCCATCGGCCGCGCCGCTGAACGCGATTTCCTGAGCTTTGCCGAAAGTGTCACCCGCATCCAGGGAGGGGTTTATCTCTCCGTCGGGTCCGCCGTCATGTCGCCCATGATTTTTGAAAAATCCTTTTCCATGGCCCAGAATGTCGCCCTTCAAGCAACCGGAAAAACCATCCAGGATCTATTGATTGTTACCGTCGACCTGGCCCAGGCCGGGTGGGATTGGACCCAAGGGGAACCTCCGGAAAATAACCCGGCCTATTACCAGCGGTTTAATAAATCGTTCAGCCGGATGGGCGGAACGTTGCGCTACCTGTCGATGGATAATCGTGATTTTCTACTGCAGCTCGTGCAAGGGCTTAACCCTCAAACGGATTGAGGGTCGGTTGAGGGTCTGGACCCTGTCGGCCGGTTCAGGTCGACAACAGCGACATGACCTCGTGGGAGGTGACCGCTTTGAGAATCGCTTCCCGCTTCTGGGGCTCGTTTAAAATCTGGCTCATTTCGGCGAGAAACTGAATATGCGGTCCGGTCCGGTTCAGCGGCGACAAGGTCATGATGAAAATGGTCGAGGGTTTGGCATCCAACGCGCCGAAATCCACCCCCGTCTTCTTCAACCCCAGCGCCGTTACCAGTTTGGAGCCGGTCAGGGAATCGGTCTTGCCGTGGGGGATGGCGATGCCGTGCTGCATACCGGTGGACATTTTGCGTTCGCGGTCGAGAATGGCCTTTAATGCCGAATCCCGATCCTTAACCTTGCCATTACGGACCAACAAGTCGAGCATCTCTTCAATGATACCCTCCTTGGTATTGCTCTGAAGCTCCATGATAATATTTTCTTCTTCGAGCAAACGGCACATATTCATAAAATCATCTCCCGCAAACCGGAACCATATAACAGGCTTTGCCCTGCAATACAAAACAAATCTGGTGCGCCCAATTGAATGGGGGCACCCTGCCCCTCATGACGGCAGGATTTTGAGGATCACCTGAATGGAAATCGTTTCAAATCCAGGACGATCCGTGGTCAATCGAATCGTCGCGGTTTTCCAGGCCGGGCGCGCCGTCAGAGGGCCTACCCGCAAAATCACCCAGCTGGTGCCGGTTTGATGAATTTTCACCAAATCTTCAACCCCTTCGGTCGCAATCGATAATACCCGGAAGGGCTGTTGGCCCGCCGCGCGCACCATCACGTAGCGCGCGGGAAATCGGCCCGCGTCGGATTCGACCAACACAACCCCCGGGGGGATCACCGTAATCCCCGCAACCACCGGTTCATCCGCCCCTGATTGCGCGATCGGCACGGCCTCTATCCCCAACCCTGTCACCCGATCCTGATCTGAAAAATAAGTCGTGCCGCGACAGCGCAAGGAGCAGATCGGATTCACGGGATCATTCGAATTGACGAACACGTTGATATCCCGTTCACCGCTACGACCCCGCAAATTAATCACCACCGACACGGTCCCCGTTCCTCCGGGCGGAATCGTCGTGGCGCTGGCCTGAGTCCGGGTACACCCGCATCCGGAATGAATGCGACCGATCACGGCCTCCACATCCCCGGTGTTGCGCAGGAGGAAAGTATGCTCGACTTCCTGCGTGTTGACCACCCGGCCATAATCGAATTCCGGCGCATCGCACACCAATCGCGGCCCGTTTGTGGCTGTCGGCTCGACACACAACCCAATCCGGGTCCCTAGCAGGATACCGCAAACAACGGCCGTTATCCACGCCCCTCCTGTTCGCGTCCGTTTGTGCAATTTCAACGATCACCTGCTTTCGGCATTTTTCGCAAAAAACGTTCAACTCCGGAAGGCCGCCGGGCATTCGCGCCTGAACTCTGCCCGCCCTCCTTCACATCACCCCCCACAGTAAAGCCGCCATTCCCACAAACAACAGGCCTAACAGAATCTTACTGATCATCACATTCCGGATGCTCCAATGCATCAATTGCGCGAAGCGGAGTCCGGCCCAGGTCAACCCGAAAACAACCATCAACGGCATTATGAAGCACAGGTTGTAGAGAAGCAGAAGCGGAAGACCTGCGCGCCACATCTGTCCGGATTTCATCACGAAAACCAGGGTCGGAACATATAATTGCCCGGTGCAGACGCTCTCCAGCGCCGTCACGACCACCCCCAAACCGAAGGCCGCCACCCCTAGATGCCGGGCGGCCATGCCCCGTTTCAACAAACGGTGCGTCAAGCGCCGGAAGGTCTCCGGCATTTGTAAGACCACCTCATTCGGATCCTGCCGGACCGCAAACCGTCGGGCATCACGAAACGATAGCGCCGCCAATGCCAGCAATATCCCGATCATTCCCCACTCGAACAACGCGCGTAACCACCGGAATCCTTCGAGGAGATGTAACACCCGCAATAAGCCGAGGCCCAATATGAAATAGGTCAGGAACGATGCCAGACAAAACAATCCCCCCACCAGGAGCAACATCCGCCCCCGCACCCGGGCAACCGATAACAGGCTCATGAAAAATACCAAAGTTGAAAAAGCACAG
The DNA here is from genome assembly GCA_903824675.1 of uncultured bacterium. Classification (GTDB taxonomy): domain Bacteria; phylum Verrucomicrobiota; class Kiritimatiellia; order CAIKKV01; family CAIJXV01; genus CAIJXV01. The sequence goes on along the minus strand of CAIJXV010000048.1, from coordinate 38,920 downwards.
GGATTTAAGCCGTCCGCCAACCCGGCTACAGCCACCCCCGCCCAGCGGAACCCGGCCAGACGCTCTTTCAATAATCGTCCGCCGGGTTCGCCACCCGATTCCGACGCCGCGTCTGATTTCGTTCCGGCCAAACGGCCGGCAACCGCACCCGTTAGCCCGCTGCTGATCTCGTCATAGCCCTGCAAAAGCCGCCCCCCCTCCACCGCCATAAACACATGGGCATTGAGTGGGGTTGGCTCATTTTGTTGAAGCTGGACCAGGCGGGCATAGTTGGTCAACATTCCCAGATCGCGGTCCACAATGGCTACCTGCCCGCGAAATCGGCGGTCGAGATCGGGTAACACCTGCGAGCGAACCCGGTCACATTCGTCACAGCCGGGTTCGTAAAAGAATTCAATCCGGACTGAAATTTCGGAAGGGACCGGCTCCCTCGCCCCAGCTTGAACCCCCAGCAAGCTCAAGAGTGCCAATCCGAAAAGACAGGCTTTCAAAATCAGGGGTCTCGCCATAACGCTGACCCTACGGTCCCTCTCATCCGATTTCAATATTATTCTTATTTCTCGGGTTTCTAAAAGGGCCAGGCCGATCATTGCCGTTTAGCATCTCACCCCGATGTTGCATAGAACGCGTACCCGAACCGGCCGGGAAGCGTTTCTAATCAGAGACACCCGTCGGCGTGGCATAGGGGGGAAGGTGGGCGATCTCATCCACAAAACGTTTCAGAGAGTGGCGGTCTCTCAACTGCCGCATTCGCTCATTGCGCTCGGCCTCGATTCTTTCCGGATGCTGAATCGAGGAACGAATTACCGCAACATAGCCATCCACGTCATCATGCTGTTCGACTAGAAAACCTGAATCGGGCGGAATCACATCCTTGATCCCACCCACATCGGGAGCGATCACCGCAAGACCTGAAGACAGCGCCTCGAGGACGACATTGGGCATGCCGTCACTTTGGCTCGTATAAAGAAAAAGAGAATAGTTGCCCGTCGGAATACTTTTGAAGCCATCGTAGACTCCGTGCAGGACGACATTTTCCAGCGCCCGTAATTTTGAAATCGTGTCTAAAATCTCAGCGTCGTTGCAATCCAGGATCGATTCGCCGAAGACGTCAAAGGTGCAGTCTGGAAGCGCTTGGGCGATCGCCAACAATAGATCCGGGCGTTTATCGCGGTCCAGCCTCCCGGCCCACAAAATTCTCTGGGGCTTCTGTGGTGAAAACACGAAACGGGGCGCCTCGTTGACGGGACTATGATGGACCGAAAACAAATCCCTGGGGACGGCATACAGATCGACTAATTTGTCGACGATCGGCTGATTGTCCGTAAATACTCCCTGGAGAACGCCGGCAATTTTATCCAACTCCCGCGGATATCCGACCATCTCGCCATCGGGCGAATAACTAAACGCAAAAAGTGAAACATACAACTTTGAGGTCTGCGACAATGCCGCTGAATGGCGGCAAAATGCGTTCCAGCCCAGGCGAGAGTTAATGTTGTGGCATACCGGCGCCTGCACAGACAGAAGCAGGCGCATCAACACTTGCAAACGCATCTCTTCAGATAGAGCCGCAACCGCCTTGCCAAATTCCAGAATCGTGGCTGAAGCCGATACTCCATCGATCCAGGGATGGTCGGCATCTTCCGTGAGAATCACCGCAACCTTGGCGCCAAAAACGTCGGTTAGCACGTTGATATAATTCTTTGCCACGATATCCGCGCCCCCCCGCTTGAGCCAGGGCAGGAGAAATACGTGCGTGAACTTTTGGTCACCCAGCGAACGCATAATCGAAATATAGGCCGTTTCCGCCGGCTGTGGTTCGGCGCGATACTCGGCACTTCCCATCAGCAAAGAAACAGAGGGAAACAGTAGCGGCTCGATATCGGACAAGGCGCGCATCTCGCCCTTAAGCCACATCGGAAATCCGATTCGTCGCTTCTCCTGCCGACCACACCTCTCGTAATGCTCGAATCCGCTTCCGATAATTCCGCGATTGACGGCGTTGCGCACATCGGGGTGAAACGTAAGATAGAGGTCCTCATCCCAGTCGTCCGGAGGAGGGGGAAAAGAAGGGCCCGCACGACGCCTTTGCAAAATCCGACGAAGCGCCCCGAAGACGTTGATCATTCTGCATCTCCGGATCGAGGATGCGAAAGGGTAACGATATCGTCAAATAGACGGGAATGCCTCACGATGCAATTTGCCCGGACTTGCTGAAAACATCTTCCCTCTTGCCGGCTACGATAAAAAAGTGCGGTGCGGGGAGCCGTCTTGTGAACGAAACCGTGCGCCACCAACTCACAGTTCCAGTGCCAATCCTCGTACCCAAAACCGGATTGCTCCGACGTTGGGGCGTAAGGAACATCGATGAACGTTTGCCGCGGAGCCACGCATGCAATCGCCCAGAGGTTCGCAAAAAGGAGTGACGACAGACGCACCTGAGTCAACTGCTGGTCCATCTGGTAGTTGTATAGAATCCCGCCCGTTCCCTCCCGGCCAAAGGTAACCTGCATTTCAGGGTGAACCACATACCGCGGATTGACATGGGCTAGCTGATGTGCACGGAAGAGCCAATTTTCGGACCACAGGTCGTCGCCATCAAAGATGGCGACGAAACGTCCCCGCGCTTCCTGAATGCCGGCGTTTCGCGCTGGTCCGCTGTCGCTGAATCGGGTGCTGAGGATCCGGGCCGCCGACCGTGCGAAGGGCGAACGGCGGAGATAGGCCTCCGTTGCCTCATCCGAACTGTCCAAGACGATCACGAGTTCCACCACCAACCCTCGCTCCTGAGCATAGCGCATCGTTCGCGTGATCGACTTCAGTGTTCTGTGGGCCAGAAGACCCTCGGAATGAAGTGTTAGCACGGCCGATATATCAACGCCTTGCGGGTCCATGGTATAGAAATGTCCCTTGCCGGTTGATGGGGTGATTTGACGGAAACATTCGATGACACATCCATTTGCGTCAAATAGTAATCTTCCGAATCATCCGATGTCAAATCACTTTAAGAAATCACCGGCCGCAAGGAGTGGATCCGGTGGGCATTATTCGGTCTACCGGACGCAAGGGTTGGGCACTCAAGAGCCGTAGCGAGCGCCTGATTCCACGACCGGAGGCTAGATTTTAGCTTTAGCGGCAGCCCAGTTGATCACCGGGGCATGCCGATGATATTCCTGGAGACTGCACACCTCGAAGCGCTTCATTTCGCGCAAGGCTTCCAATCCGCTGACGGCCGCCTCGAAGCCATCCAGAGTAGTCGTCACAGGAACGTTCCGAATGGTGGCATGGGCGCGCATTTTGATCTCGTCGATCTTGGGAGAAATGCCCGGCGATGGCACGTTGACCACCCAGCGGATCAGTTTTTCCTCGATCAGATCCACCACGTTGGGGCGTCCTTCGGAAATCCGGAAGAGGGCCTGGCTCCGAATTCCATTTTGACGCAAAACCGTGCTGGTTCCCGATGTGGCATACAGGGTGTATCCCATATCGATCAGGCGCCGGGCCAGGCCGACAGACGGTTGCTTGTCCTTGTCGCGAATACTCAGGAAGACATTTCCGGATTCAGGTAAGGCGCTTCCCGCGGCCACCTGACTCTTCAAAAAGGCAAGTGCCGGTGAGGCATCGATCCCCATCACTTCACCGGTTGATTTCATTTCCGGACTCAGAATGACATCGATTCCGGGGAACCGGGAGAACGGGAAAACCGCCTCTTTGACCGAGTAATGCCGGGGAGTGACTTCGGCGGTAAAACCCAGAGCTTTGAGCTTGTGTCCCGCCATCACCAACGCCGCCAGCTTGGCCAAGGGGACGCCGATGGCTTTGCTCACAAACGGCACGGTTCGCGAAGCCCGGGGATTGACTTCGAGGACATACACCCGTTCATCCTGAATCGCATATTGTACATTCATCAATCCACAGAGCTTCAATTCCTTCGCCATGGCGAAGGTGTTCTGCCGGATCGTATGGCGGGCGGCTTCCGACAAACTGGGGGCGGGAATCGTGCAGGCGCTGTCCCCGGAATGGATCCCGGCCAGTTCAACATGCTCCATGATCGCGCCGATCACCGAGGTCTCGCCATCCGAGATACAATCGACATCTACTTCCACGGCATTTTCCAAATAATGATCGACCAGGACCGGCCGTTTTTCGGACACCTCGACCGCCTCCGCCATGTAGGTGCGGAGCATGGCGTCATCGTACACGATCACCATCGCACGTCCGCCGAGGACGAACGACGGCCGCATCAGGACCGGATAGCCGATCCGCGCGGCAATGACTTCGGCCTGCTCCACCGTCGTCGCGATTCCGCCATCCGGCTGAAGAATTCCCAATTGTTGCGCCATCTCGTGAAAGAGCTTGCGATCCTCGGCCACTTCAATGCTGGCGGGCTTGGTACCAATGATATTCACCCCGTTCGCCTCGAGTTCCTTGGCCAGGTTGAGAGGCGTTTGTCCGCCAAACTGCACGATGGCACCCCAGCATTTCTCGCGCTGGTAAATGTTGAGCACATCTTCGAGCGTCAAGGGTTCAAAATAGAGCCGGTCGCTGGTGTCGTAATCGGTGCTGACGGTTTCGGGATTGCTGTTGACCATGATCGTCTCAATACCCGCCTCACGCAGGGCGAACGAAGCATGCACACAGCAATAATCAAATTCGATCCCCTGCCCGATCCGGTTGGGACCGCCCCCGAGAATCATCACCTTCCGGCGCTGGGTCGGGCGGCTCTCATCCAAAGTTCCGCAATAGGTCGAATAAAAATAAGGGGTAAACGCGGTAAATTCCGCGGCGCAGGTGTCCACCAATCCGTAGACCGGGATCAAGCCCTGTTCTTCACGAGCCCGGCGGACAGAAGCTTCCGTCGTTTTCAGTAAGTGGGCGATCTGCCGGTCGGAATAGCCGAATTCCTTGACCTGCCGGAACCGAGCGGGATCCTTCGCCAATTGGGCCAGACTTTCGGCGGCGCTAATCTCATCTTCGAAGGCCGCCAGTTCTTCCATGTGCCGTAAAAACCAGGGGTCGATTTTGCTGAGTCCGTGAATTTTTTCAACCGACCACCCCCGCCGGAAAGCCGCGCGAATCACGAACAGACGCAGGGCGTGAGGCCGCCGGAGTTCGGACGCCATCCGGTCGTCGGAGAGGGCCTCAACCGGCCCATCTTTGCCGTCGGCACCGAATCCAAACCGGCCTTTTTCCAGGGAGCGGCAGGCTTTCTGCAGGGATTCCTTGAACGTCCGTCCGATGCTCATCGTCTCGCCCACCGACTTCATCTGGGTCCCCAGCGTGTCGTCGGCGGATTGAAATTTTTCGAAGGCAAACCGCGGCACCTTGGTCACGACGTAATCGATCGAGGGTTCAAAACAGGCCGGGGTTTCGCGGGTGATATCGTTGCGTAACTCGTCCAGCGTATAACCCACCGCCAGCTTGGCCGCGATTTTGGCAATCGGAAATCCCGTCGCCTTGGAGGCCAGGGCGCTGGACCGCGATACGCGGGGATTCATCTCGATGATGACCATGCGCCCATCCGCGGGATTCAAGGCCCACTGCACGTTGGAGCCACCGGTTTCGACGCCGATCTCGCGCATCACCGCGAGGGAGGCATCGCGCATGCGCTGATATTCGCGATCCGTCAGGGTCTGGGCCGGCGCCACGGTAATGCTGTCCCCTGTATGCACGCCCATCGGATCCAGGTTTTCGATCGAACAGACGATCACGCAGTTGTCCTTGTGATCGCGCATCACTTCCAACTCGAATTCCTTCCAGCCCAGCACGGATTCCTCGATCAACACCTCGGAGGTCGGACTGTAAAAAAGCCCCCGGGTAACGATCTCCTCGAATTCCCGGTCGTCATAAGCAATCCCGCCGCCGGTCCCCCCCAGGGTGAATCCCGGCCGAATGACCAGGGGATAGCTCCCGATCGTATCCCGAACCACCCGCGCCTCTTCCAAGGTATGGGCTGATCCGCTTTCCGGCACATCGAGACCGATTTTGATCATCGCCTTCTTAAATAACAATCGGTCTTCCGCCTTGCGAATCGATTCGGCATTGGCCCCGATCATCTGCACTCCGTAGCGCTTCAAAATCCCCCGATCCCACAATTCCACGCCCAAATTCAGCGCCGTCTGGCCGCCCAGCGTGGGTAAGATCGCGTCCGGCCGCTCGCGCCGGATGATTTCATGCAAAATATCGACATTCAGCGGCTCGATATAGGTCCGATCGGCAAATTCAGGATCGGTCATGATCGTCGCCGGGTTGCTATTGACGAGGACGACTTCGAAGCCTTCCTCCTTCAGGGCCTTACAGGCCTGGACCCCGGAATAGTCGAATTCACAGGCTTGGCCGATGACGATCGGGCCGGACCCGATCAGCATGATTTTATGGATGTCGGTTCGTTTGGGCATGGGTTCACCAGATTAAGGGGTCGCAGTTCCTTTGGGGACGCGGCGGCCGTTGTTACGCGAGGATACGGGACCCCGCCGTTGCGCCGCCGCTGCGATAAAATCGCGAAACAGGGGATGCGCTTTCAGCGGAGTCGACTGGAACTCAGGGTGGAACTGGCATCCCACAAACCAGGGATGATCGCGCAATTCGATAATTTCAACCAGATGCCCGTCCGGGGAAAGTCCCGAAAAAACGAGCCCCTGATCGGCCAGGGCCTGACGGAAGGTGTTGTTAAATTCATAACGGTGGCGGTGCCGTTCCGTGATCTGCTCCAGACCATACGCCGTGCGAGCCAGAGTCTGGGGCGCCACCCGGCAGGGATAGGCGCCCAATCGCATGGTCCCGCCCTTTTGCGTCACCGTCTTTTGCGTTTCCATTAAATCGATGACGGGGTATTTCGTCTGGGGTGAAAATTCGGTGCTGTTCGCGCCGGCCATGCCACAGACGGTGCGCGCAAATTCCGTCACGGCGCATTGCATGCCCAGGCAGATTCCGAAAAAGGGAATCTGGTTTTCGCGGGCGTGACCGATGGCGGCGATCTTGCCCTCAATCCCCCGGTCCCCAAATCCGCCCGGCACCAGGATCCCATCCACCCCCTCCAACAGGGCGGATGCGCCCTTGTGCTCGATATCCTCGGATTCGACCATCCGGATTTTCACCCGAACCCCATTGGCGATACCGCCGTGGGTCAAGGCTTCATAAATGCTTTTGTAGGCGTCGCGCAAGGTGATGTATTTACCCACCACGGCGATTTCCACCTCGCCGTTCGGCGGCCGGATCAGGGTGTCCACCATCGTCTGCCAATCGCCCATGTTCAGGGGATTCACGTGCAATTGAAGCTGTTCCAAGATGTAGACATCCACATCCTGCTTCGCCAGTTCCAACGGCACCTCGTAAATCGAATGCCGAACGTCCTGTTCCTCGATCACCAGGTTGCGTTCCACCCCGCAAAACAACGCCAGTTTGTCCTTGTGATCCTGCGACATCGCCCGTTCGCAACGACAAACCAGGATATCCGGGATAATCCCGATCGTCCGCAAAATACCCACCGATTGCTGGGACGGTTTGGTCTTCATCTCGCCGGCCGCCTTGAGGTAGGGCACCAGCGTCAGGTGGATGAACAAGCCCTGGGAACGCCCGATTTCGTGTCGGTATTGGCGAATCGCCTCCAAAAACGGCAGGGATTCGATATCCCCCGCCGTCCCGCCAATCTCGGTCAACGCGATATCCACATCCGGCCCCTCAATGGACCGGATCGCTTCCTTGATCTCGTCGGTGATATGGGGAATAACCTGAACCGTCTTGCCCAGGTAAGCGCCCGCGCGCTCCTTGGATATCACCGAGCCGTAAATCCGGCCGGAGGTGTAATTGCTGTCCCGGGAGCACACCGTCGAGGTAAACCGTTCATAATGGCCCAGATCCAGATCCGTCTCAGCCCCATCGGCCGTCACGTAGACCTCCCCATGCTGATAGGGCGACATGGTGCCGGGATCGACGTTCAAATAAGGATCTAATTTCTGCATCCGGATGCGGTATCCACGCCGTGTCAGAAGCAGGGCCAGAGAGGCCGAGGTCAGCCCTTTCCCCAGAGAGGACACAACTCCGCCGGTAATGAAGATGTGACGAGTCATGTGCGAAGCTTTTACGGGTCAAAATCCCATTCGTCAAGCCAATTATTTACAGACGGAGGGCAAGCGAAGAATTGTAATGTGAAATGCCGTTTTGTAACTGCGTGCTGTAAGCCCTCTTATATTCAGCTCCGGCTCGCTCGGAGAACTCGCCCTACCCATTGTCATCCCGAGCGAAGTCGAGGGATCTCATGAGGTTGCACAGTTTCTGGCCGCATTTTGTGCGGCATTTAACTTTACAATCCACCGCAGGCCGAGGGCAAGCGAAGAAACTCCTTGATTCTTCCCTCTTTCGAGATTAATTTCCCTTTACCTGAAAATGACCCCTCCACCAGATCGGCCACTACGGCTCCACCGTCGACTTTCAGCAGGGTTTGAGAATGCAGGCGACCATAAAAGTTGATTTCCATTGTCATTCCGCCTTCAGTGATGGCGAAGGGGATCCGGAAACACTGGCTCAGCACTGCGCCGAGGCAGGGGTCCGGTATGCCGCCCTGACCGATCACGCCACCTTGGATGGATTGGATCGGTTTGAAGCCGCGTGTGAGCGACTGGGAGTAGGGGTTTTTAATGGCCTGGAGTTGACTGTTTTACAGGGTCAAAAGGAAATTCATCTGCTTTGTTACGGATTTGACCGAACGAATACCGCCTTGATTCACGCGGTGCTGGCGGCGAGAGAGGCCCAGTTACGCAACAGCCCCACCTACTCCATGACCCCCAAACAAGACCTGCCGGAGATGATCGAGGCCGTTCATCAGGCGGGCGGAATTGTTGTTTTGGCACATCCGATGGTGACCGAACCCGATGTCGCGTCCTTGACCCGACGGGTTGCGGCCTTAGTGCCGGCCGGATTGGATGGCCTCGAAATTTACCACCCCCTCGTGGGGTTGGAACAGCAGGCGTTTTTGCGTGAACTCGCCCGCTCAAACGGACTGGTCGTTTCAGGCGGCACGGATCATCATGGCCCGCCGCCGGGGGAGAGAGGGACCCTGGGACTCGATCTCCCCGTGCAGGAATGGAAAACTTTTCGTGAGCTTCTCCTCCAACAGCGAAAAAAAGTGCGTCCGGCGATCGAATCCCAAAATCTCACGCAGCCTCCCGCTTCGCCCATTATGCCCGGTCACGGACGGATGCACCTGCTCATCGGGATGGTTTTGCCGGCCTTAGCCGCCGTATTCCTCTTCACCCTCGCGTTATTCGGTTTTTTCCTTCCCGGATACGAAAAGGCACTCATGGATCGCAAGCGCGAGATGATCCAGGAATTAACCCGCACCGTCTGGAGCTTGTTGGATGAGGCGGAAAAGCAAGTACAAGCGGGTCGCTTGTCCTCTGCGGAGGCGCAAAATCAGGTGATTGAACGGGTCCGCTCGTTGAGATACGGGCGCGAAGGAAAAGATTATTTCTGGCTGCAAGATCTGTCCCCCCGGATGCTCATGCACCCCTACCGCAAGGATCTGGAAGGTCAGGATTTATCCTCCTTCGTGGACGCGCGAAAGATTCATATTTTCACGGTTTTCGCCGACAAGATCCGTCAAGACAAGGAAGGGTATGTGGACTATGTCTGGCAATGGAAGGATGACCCATCCCGCTTGGAAGCGAAGGAGTCCTACATCCGCCTCTTCGAACCGTGGGGCTGGGTCATTGGCACCGGATTGTATATTCAGGATGTGGTCGCCGAGATTCACGCCTTGAAACTCCGGCTGATCTATGCCATGGGCGGCATCATCGCGGTCCTGATTCTACTCCTGCTCGTCATCTTACAGGGCGGATGGCGATCAGACCGACTGCGAGCGTCCGCCGAACGGCGGCTACAGGAATCACATGAGCGGTATCTCACCCTGGTTCAGGCCGCCGCCGAAGGGGTTCTTTTTGTTCGGAACCATCGGTGTGCCTATGCCAACCCCGTCTTTCTTGAATTGGCGGGCTGTTCCGCGGAGGAATTGACGTTGTTTGATTGGCAGGACCTCTTTCCTGAAATCTCAGGACAGGATCCGTTGTTCAGGGAAACCGGCGCCGAAGTTTACACCGATGCGCGGCTGCGGAGACGCGATGGAACCGTTTTGAAATGTCGCATTGCTCACAAGGGAACAGCGGGCAATGGCGGGAGCGGATTCGTTATTCTGGTCCGGCGTTCGGAGGAGGGGATCCGATCCATCGCGGCCGCCGAAGGATTGCTGAAACGGTTACTGAATGTGCCGGCGGCCACCGCGGAGGATATCGCCCGTGAGATTGCGACGGCGGCCACGGCACAGGATGTGGTGGACCTTTGCCGGCGGTCCCCTGAATTAGTCCGCGCCATGCTGGAAAGTGGATCCCCCCCCATCGCGATTGCGGGCATGATCTCCTCCATCACCGACTCAGCCACCATCCGATTCATCGAGTTCGCCCAGGCCGATTTAGGCCCTCCGCCGGTCGGCTTTGCGTTTGTCGCCTTGGGCAGTCAAGGCCGAAAAGAGCAGACGCTCTTCACAGATCAAGACAATGCGATTGTGTATGACACCCCTCCCCTGGGCCTGGAAACCCACACGGGAAATTATTTTGCCGCTTTGGCTGAGCGGGTTTGTGAAACCCTGACCCAATCGGGCTATCGGGAATGCAAAGGTTTGGTGATGGCCCATAATCTTAAATGGTGCCAGCCCGTGGAGGTGTGGAAGGACTATTTCAAAAACTGGATTACCCAACCCGAAGCACATGAAATGATGGAATTCGGAACCTTCTTCGATTTGCGGTGCGTTTACGGTGACACCCATTTGATTCAGATCCTGCGCACGCACCTGCAGACGGAACTCGCTCCCCCCCCTGTTTTTTTCACTCAGGCAGCCAGAAATGCACTCTCGTTCAAGCCGCCGGTCCGACTATTCGGGAATCTGGTCGCCTCCGGGGGGTCCAAGGAGAAGGCGGGCCATCTCGACCTGAAAACCGCGATGATGCCCATTGTCAGTTTTGCCCGGCTCTATGCCCTTCAAAAGAATATCCTTTTCACCTCCACCCAGGACCGCCTGTCCGCACTCACCGATCAGGGCGTGCTTCTGCCCTCTCAGTATCACGATCTCCTGACCGCCTTCGAGACCCTGTTGCGATTGCGATTGCGACATCAGTCCGCAACGATTCAAAACGGGGGTGCCCCGGATAATCTGATTGATCCGACCTGGCTCGGGCATATCGACAAAGCCGTTCTTAAGGAATGTTTCAAGGAAATTGATCGGATGCAGGAACGTATTACCCGGGATTTTCTGGGAGGCGAACCCAGCCTTTAAGGCCTTCGTGCGCCAGGCGCGACTTCATGTCAAAATTCCTTGCTTCGGAAGACGTTCTGGGATAACTTTTTAAAACATTAGGAATGAGGCAGTTAAACCGAGTCGATTGGGGGATGAACCATGAGTCAGCCGGTATCGTCTGAAGTCAAAACCGCAGGGCCGGTGAATATGCGGCGCAAAGGAGCTATCGATTTCGGCCTTTTTGGCGTTTTCTTCATCTTCTACATGGGTGCCGCCGTGGTGCAAACTCCGCTCGGCAAAAATGTTGCCGTACTGCCGGTGTTGGGTATGCCGTTGGGCCTGCTGCTGTCGCTGGCCATTTTCCCGGTATCGTGGCTGGTCATTTGCATCTGGTTTTTGAAAGCGAAATAATCCCCATGATCACCGCCCCTCTTTTAAGTCAAGCCTTGCTTCTGGCAACCGCGGGACCTGCCGCGCAATCCTCCAAACTCAATACCGCCATCGTAGTCGGGTTTATTCTCTTTTTTGTCATAGCGAGTATTGTCATTACCTGGTGGACCAGCCGTTCGAGTAAATCAGCCAGCGACTTTTATGTCGCCGGAAAAGGGATCCCCTGGATCCAGGTCGGCATTGCCATGGTGGGCAGTTATCTGTCAGCCGCAAGTTTTCTGGGCTGTGCGGGAGACATCGGTGTTTTCGGGATCGATTCGATCTGGTTGTCCATCGGTTTTTTTGGCGGATACATGGCGGTCCTGCTCCTGATTGCCGGTCCGTTGCGAAATGTCGGATCCTATACGGTCGCCGGTGCCCTCCACCGCCGTTACCCGGACAACAAAATCAAGCTCGTGATCATGGTCTGCACCGTGGTTATTTCGACTTTTTATCTGGTGCCGCAAATGCTCGGTGCGGGGCTGCTCTTTGAAATGCTTCTCGGCTGGAACTACCTCGCCGTGCTGATCGGCCTGGGTGTTCTGATGAGCATCTACATCATCTTCGGCGGCATGAAATCGACGCTGTACAACCAGGTGATCCAGGCGCTCTTCTTATGGGTGGCCATGGTCGTCCTGGTGGTCATGGCTTTTTTCATTGTGGGACATGGTTCCTTTGCCGGCATTTTGGCCACCGCCCATCAGGCGGTCCCCCCCATTCTGGCCGGGAAGAACCCCGCCGTTGTTTCGGCCATTGCCAATCTGCCGGCCGACCAGGCCATTACCGTCACCCGGAGTCTAATGCCCGCGGCCGACAGCGTTATGACGATCGGGGTCAAGAGCAACAACACCCTGGCCATGATCAGCACCGTGATTGCCCTGATTTTCGGGACCGCCGGTCTCCCGCATATTCTGATTATGTTTTTTACCGTGCCCAGCGCCCGGGCCGCGAAAAAAAGCGTGACCTTTTGTATCGCCGCCTTGGGGATCTTTTACCTCTGCGCTATTCTCCTCGGGTTCCTGCTCTTCCCCGCCATTTATCCCAAACTGGTGAGTTGGATATCCCAGGGACCGACCGGCGTCGGGTTGGCTAAAAATATGGCCGTATTGGAAATCAGCCAGATGGTCGGCGGGCCCTGGCTCATGGCCATCGGCGCGGCGGGCGCAGTGGCCGCGATTCTCTCCACCGCCGCAGGCCTGATGATTACGGTGGCCTCCTCCATCAGCCATGACCTTTACAAGGTCTATATCAATCCGGGCGCAACCGAAAAACAGGAGCTCGGTATCGCCAAAATCACCACGCTGGTGATGTCGGCCATTGCCGTCATCCTGGCGGTGTGGCTGAAAAAAGAAAATATCGCCTGGCTCGTGATGCTGGCCTTCGGGATTGCCGCCAGTGCCATTTTCCCGGCCATGCTGGCGACGCTCTGGTGGAAACGCGCCACGCGTCAGGGGGTCATTGCCAGCATTCTGACCGGTTTATCCATTTCGGTGGTCTTCATTTATATGTTGCTGACGGGAGTCAAAAACGATCCGATATTCGGTCTGCCAACAGCTGGCGGACCCGGCGTATTTGGCGTTAGCGGCGCCTTTCTGGTGCTGATTGTCGTCAGCCTCTGGACCCGCGATACGGGCAAGGATTCAGCCGGGTTCCTGGCGTTGGCACATAAACCGGATGCCGATTGAAAGGGGTGTGAAGCACCCCTCTGCCGGGCCTGCGGAAAGCCAGCTACGGCCATTCTTCAAAATGGGATTGGGCTTTCCCTAATCCCTCGCCGACCCTAAAATAAAACTGACCTGGGTCAGGGATGCTGAAACGGCAAATAAATTATCGCCCACCTTTTTCACGGCCGGTGACACCGGTTGCGCCTTTAGATGAGAGGGAAACCGGAGCCGGAGCTCGCCGGCGGCCGGGGCGGACATCAACGTCACCTGGCAGCGATCCGGGGTGAGCATCCGCACGATAACCGAAACGCGCCCGGTGGGAGTTCGCAGATGGCGCAGGGCGGTTTTTCCATTCTGTTGCAGCCAGTCGAAGGGAATGCCACCCAAAAGAGTAACCTGGCCGTCGGCTTCAAAATAGATGGCCTTGACCATCATCTCGAGTAAGCGTCCGTTTCCACTTCCATTGGGCTGCCAGGGGAAGAAGGCGGGATTTAACCGCGAAAACCGTTCCTGAACCTGATGGGTATCGGGCGTAACGCCGTAATTCAAGTAGGTTTGAAGGGCGAGAAAAGCCTTTTTCCATTCGCCCCGTCGCAAATAAATATCCTGCCAATACCACTCGCCGATGCCGACGTAGGCCACTTCCCGATCCATATTCCCCATGAAACCATCCCGGACCAGCGTCGTTTCCTGATAGCGTTGGAACCGTTTGAAAAGCGGGGAAAAGACATCCAACAACCCCGCCGCCGCCAATGGCGTGGGACCGATCAATGTTTCGAACTTCAGCGTGATTTGTTCTTCGGGAACCGGAACCCGCCGTTCGATCCACCCATTGGGACGGGCCATGGCCCGGATGGTCCGACGAATATCGGACCGGTATCGCCGGCGTTCCCCAGCCAAGTCGGCTGCCCGGGGATGTTGGAGTTCCTCCAACAGGGTGACCAGGCGGTCCAGGCCCATGAAGGAATACGCATCGGTAAAAGCATAGATGAACCCGACATCGCCATCGGTGGCGTGTCCGAAGGGCATCAACCCATAGGTGGGCGGGCGAGTCCCATCCGGATGGAGTTTTCGGGTGGCCTTGATTTCGCCGACGATCCAATCGGCGGCACGGATCATACGGGGAAGGTAGTGCTTGATGAACCCGGGGTCCCGGGTCATTCGGCAATAATCAGCGGCGAGGGTTAAGGCGGAGCCGGTCGCATTGATCCAGCGGGGACCGGTGGTGCCGATGGCACCGGCAAGGCTGGTGAAGCGGCCCTGGGGCGGACACCCTCCGTCCTGGAGGTGAAAAAGAAATTCCAGGGCTTTTCGAACCGGTGTGGAATAACCCAGCGGGAGCATGGGCGCCAGCATACACATCGCCTCCCACGTCCACACATAATACCGTTCGCTGGAGCCCCCCTGGGTGGGCATCAAGCCCCGCCCATCCTGAAAATCCACCAGCAACTGAAGCGTGGATTGACGAGCTTCGTCAAAAATGCGGGACCATTGTTGGGTGGGAAATTCGAGACGGGTGCCCTGGGGGGGATCCATTTTTTTGAAATGGCGTCGGGCGCGTTGGTGGCAGGATTCAAAGCGGGCTTGTCGCAGGGCAGCGGCGTGACGTGGCGTGATGTTCTTTTCGTCTAATGCGACAAATAGTTCGAAGTCGGCGCTGGTGCCGGGTTTCAAAATCCGCGTCAAGTGAAGCACATGATCGAGTTTGGGTAACCGGTAAATCGGCTCCACGACATACGGTTGATTCCATATGTGAGCGCTTTTGTAGTCAGCCTTGGGAAAGGCCACCGACCGATGCCACCGGGCGGTAAAAGAGTACGGCTGGATACGGGCGACGGGCGTGGATCCGATCCAAAATTGCGATCCGCGATAATCAAAGGTCTTGCAGGGTCGCCATTGGGCCTGGTTCCACCGGTAGGGTTCGTAATGATAGGGATCCATGTCCCATTCGCATTGAAGATTGAGCTTGATCCAGATCGAGACGGGGAACGGCCCGTCCCCTTCATTCCGCACGGTGCCGCGAATCGCCAGAAGGGATTGCGCTGAATCCAGAGGACAACAGGTATAATCCAACCGATACGCCCGGTCATACGCCCAATAATCCGCCTGGACCCTTGGAGAATCGGAGTCGGGCAAATTCAACCGGGTCAGCCGGAAATCGGGCACGAAGGGGGGGTCGCCCAGCGCGAACTGGACATACAATTGGGGATTGCTCTGGACGGTTTTAGTTACGGTTTCCTGATCGAGCACGGATAGATCGGGATAGATCCTCCGCCGAATAGCGCACAAGGAGGGTTCCACATGCACAAAATCACGGCTGTAAGGCGGATGAATCGGGTGGTGAATGGTGAGCGGCGGAGCAAAGACGGGACCTGCGGCTTTAATCAGATCGGGCCACGACATACGACGGGCCGCTTCATAAGTGTTTTGGGTCATGGGATGCATCACCGGCTCTGGTGATTAAGTTCATCGATCATCGCCAGCATATTTTCCGGTTTGGCATCACCCGGAATACAATGGGCCGGCGCGGCGATATAGCCGCCGTCTTTCCCCACCTCCCGAATCAGGCGTCGGACTTCCTGCCGCGTTTGTTCGGGCGTGCCATACGGCAGAGTCTTCTGGGTGCTGATTCCGCCATGAAACGTCAAATGTTGTCCAAATCTTTTTTTCATCTCGAACGGGTCCATGACCTCGGGCTGGAAGGGATTGAAAATATGCAAACCGCACTCGATCAGATCCGGAAAAACGGATTGCACGCATCCGCAGGAATGGAGACTCACGAACTTGCCGTATTGGCGGACCCGTGCGCACTGGGCCGCGAAGCGCGGCTTGATGAAACGCCGCCATAAATCCGGCCCCATGATCAAGCCGGTTTGCTGGCCCCAGTCGTCGCCGAAATGAATCGCGTCGACCGGATGGGCGCAGGCGCCGTCGATCAGGGCCAGGTTGTGCGCCACAATGCGATCCAACAATGCGTCGACATAATCGGGAGCCTCCATCATGGCCATGAGCAGGTTTTCCATGCCGATCAGCGTCCACGCCCGCTCGAACAGGCTGAACCCGATGCACACGGAGGAAAACAAATCGGGATGTTCCCGCAGGCGCGCGGGATACCCGGCGAAGCGGGAGGAATCGCGGGGATCGGGGAAGGGATAGGACAAGACGTTCTCGGGCGTGATGGGGGTATTGCGAACCACGCCGATATCGCGGTCGATCGTCCGATTCCACTCCACCCCGAACTCATCCCGCCAGATTCCCGGCTCGATCTCCCGCCAGCCGTCGGGCAGTTGGATATCCAAACCCAGGATGGCATTGCGCAAAACCCGGTCGAAATCCGGATCGCCCGTGTGGCGGATCAGCCGCTCGCGCGCATCCTGGGTAAAAGAAATGCAATAGGGCGTCTCGTCCGGTTGTTCATGATGTAAGGTGGCTAAAACTCGTTCGCGCGGGGTCATAGATCTCCTTATAAATTCCACTTGCGAATCATTTGTCCCATTTCACGCAACACGCGTTGTTCTTCGGGATGAATATCTCCGAACGGACGCGGTGCCACGTTCAGGCATAGAATGCCGTTCTTTTCGCGCAACTTACGATAGGTGGTCAACAACTCTTCGGCACTCCTGACACAATGATTCCAAGGTTGATAGGACCATTGATTCACGTTCCACCAGCAGGCGAGCGGGTTGTCGCCGATTTCGGTCCCATTGAAGCCGATCGTGTTTTCCCCAGGCAAATCCAACTCCCAGATCTGGTAGTCTTCACCCTTGAGTGGCAGCAGATGGGTGTTGTTGACAATCACGGCATCCGGCTGGAGCCCGTGGATCAGATCGTAGGTTCCGGCCAGATCCCAAGGCCCGCGGGGCTTCATGAAATCGATCCACTCACCCTCGAATGTCATGCGCGGCCAGTAGCCATCGAACAAGATTCCGCCGATCGGACCATACTGGGTGCACAGTTCCCGCAGTTGGGCCTGATAATAGGCGATATAGGACGGCCAGTCCGTACGATAGGACGGATGGGTCCAGTCGATCAGGGAATAATAAAAATGCAAGGCGATGCCCCGCTCCCGTAGAGCGTCCGCCAATTCAGCCAACACATCACGCTTAAAGGTCGTGTTGCTGATTTTGAAATCGGTGTGATCCGTATCCCACAGGCAAAATCCATCGTGATGCTTGGAGGTGATCAGCAGGAATTTCTGCCCCGCTTCGACCATCAAATCCGCCCATTCCTCGGCGTTGAACCGGACGGGATTGAATTTCTCCATCCGTTGTCGATAGGTCTCGTAGGGAATCCGATCGTCGAAGTAAATCCATTCCCGCCCATGGTGACTCAAAGAATATAATCCCCAATGGACGGACATTCCGAATTTCGACTCCTGAAAGCGGCGCAACCCTTCGGGTGATGCCTGAAGCCGGGCCCGGGAGGTATCTTCAACTTCGATCAATTGTCGGTTATTCATTCGTATTGATTGCCTCATTTGACTCCGAAAAACAAGTTTTTTCGTATGGCGATTTCACGCCAATATTAAGATTGACCGTTGCGTCCCTTTTTCGGTTAATCTGCCGCATGACGTCTGACCCCATTT
This sequence comes from uncultured bacterium, assembly GCA_903824675.1. Taxonomy (GTDB): domain Bacteria; phylum Verrucomicrobiota; class Kiritimatiellia; order CAIKKV01; family CAIJXV01; genus CAIJXV01. Next base: position 20,958 of record CAIJXV010000048.1, on the reverse strand, counting down.
CTTTGGATTTCAAGGATGAATCGATCCTGATTCTCACCCGCAAAATCGCCGAGGGAGGCATGAGCATCGTCTACGAGGCCTGCAAACTCGGGGTCGAAGGGTTCGAAAAAAGAGTGGCGGTCAAAATGCTTCTGCGGCAATGGAGCGAAAATGACCGTTTTATGAACCTCTTCCGGGCCGAAGCCAAGTTGGTTTCGGACCTGGTGCATGAAAACATCGTGCAGATTTACCAGCTCGGCCGCGCCCCGAACGGCGCCTATTACATCATCATGGAATATGTCCATGGCCTATCCCTGAATGATTTCATCCTTTATCACCAGCAACGTTGCCAGAGCATTCCCCTGCCGCTCACCGTCCATATCGTCAGCCGTATCGCCCGCGGGCTGGCCTATGCCCATACCTTTAAAAACCGCCAGGGAACCCCCCTCGGCATCGTTCACCGCGATGTCTGTCCCCGTAATATTCTGATCGCCACCGAAGGGATCGCCAAATTGACCGACTTCGGCATCGCCAAAGCCGTCGATCTTTCCATCATCAAAGACGACTGGCTTATCGGAAAAGATCTCTATATGTCACCGGAACAAGCCGCTTGCCAACCCGTGAATTTCCGGGCGGACCTTTATTCCCTCGGCGCCGTCCTCTTTGAAATGATCGCCGGAGTCACTCACCGCCCACTGGACGCCGATCCCGAACGCGACAATTTTGCCGAACTGCCGGTACCGTGGGAAGCATTGCCGGCGGAAGTCGATCCGGCTTTGGTGTCCCTGCTCAAGCGCTTTCTGGATCCTGATCCCGCCCGTCGTTTTGACAGTGCCCGGGAAGCCGCCCAAGCTTTGGAATATTACATTTACAAAGATGGGTATGGGCCCACTATTCAGACCGTGGAAGATTACTTGCGCCATCACTTCCCCGCCTTGTATTTTCCCGAATCGTCCCTTACTTCGCCCCCCCTCACGCTCGATGCCCGTACGGCCGCCACCGTCATTCATGCCGGATAAAGGGAGGCCCCAGGACCCCAGCACAGAAACATTGTGGGGTGAAGAGGAAACAACCCCACTCACCCGAATGACGGATCCCGGATCTAAACCGGCTCCGCCACTTCCCCCAGCCAGCCTTCAATATCGATCGGCAGACGACACCCCGCTCGCGCGGACGCAATGGCTTGCTCAATCATGATCGACGGGATGGCGCCCTGAATGAAATCGCAGGGACTGGGAGTACCGTTCCGCAGGGCGCTCAGAAAGGCTTCAGTTTGACGGCGGAATCCGTCTTCCACACCCTGAAAGGTCTGCTGAGGTGCGCCGGGACTGGCCTGGTAGTCCAATTGGGTAAACCGGGTTCCCAATGCCACCCCACCTCCCCCGCCCGCAGCTTCAACTAAAAATTTGGATACCCAGCCGGGCCCAGCCCCTGCATCGGCAACGGAGAGTGTTCCCAAAGCCCCCCCTGCAAATTCAAAAACCGCCACAAGGGTGTCTTCAATTCCGCTGGGTTGCCGACCATTCCGCACCATCGCATTAACGGCAACCGGCCGGTTTCCCGCCAGAATATGGAGCGATTCCGCGCCATAAACGCCTTGCGAGCGAACGTTGCCACCGCCGATCTCTTTTTGATTCAGATGGTTGTCGGGCCACATTCCATCCCAGACATGGGCGCAAAGGATTTCGGGGTGCGGGATCAATTGGCGCGCCCGTTCCATGAGCGAGTGGAATCGGATTTTGTAAGCGGATTGAAACAAGATCGGGAATTGACGCAACAGGCGATGCATAGCCCGCAAGGGTTCCGGCGAGTGGGCCAGGGGTTTTTCCATGAGCACGGGTTTGCCGGCCTTCGCCATCGCTTCCAGAATCCGCAGGCGATCATTATGCATGGTGCAAACAAGAACCCCATCAAGGGTTGGATCCCCGGCGATGTCCGCCAGTTCAGGCGTACAATATTGACCTCCGAATTCTTTCATCAGGTTTTCCGCCAGATAAAAGTCCTCCGGCCGATTCCAATAGGCACACAAGGTCACCCCGGGCATCGTCCGGAGTTCCCGGGCATGTGCCGCGGCGATCCGGCCGCATCCACAGATCGCCAATGATAGAGGTTGGTTCACCTTTCAACTCCTGGCGATGCCTGCACGAATTCGAGCCTGATCATCAAATGGAATCGTCCAATCGGTCCGGCGTTGGCCCGCGCGAAGACGGAAGCGCAATGCCGTTTGTGCTGTTCCGGTGAGCCCGGTGATGGCGATGGGTGTCCCGTCGAACGTCCAGGCCGAAACGAACAGCGCTTCCTTTCCGTGGGTCCGAACGATCACGGCATGCCGGACCCCGGCAGGGGTCGCCTGCCCCACGGCCCGGAAGGTGGACTCCGGATCGCGCCCCAGAAAAGCCCTGGAGGGGCTGACGGTCCGGATCGCGGTCCGAGTCGGACCTTCCGGGGCTTCCCACGTCAGGTCGAGGGTATTACGGGATATCGGCACCCGCCGGAGATCTTTCAATTGCGCATAGCCTCTCCCCTTCAGCGGCGGCGCGTTGGATAAAGCGCTCAACCCAACGGGAGTCCCGATAACGTGCATGGCCCAATCGAAGGTGTGAACCACGGAGGAATGACATCGAAAGACATCCAGAGCCAGATGGGGCGTGACCACCACCGTACGGTCCAAAACAACACCGGGATAAACTCGACTATTCCGGACTCTAAGCGCCTTAAACGCTGCGGCATCCGGCTCGAACCAGATTCGCTCGCCATCTGAAATCCGGTCGCGCCAAATATCGGCCTCCCAGATGGACCCGGTTTCAACATCATACGGGAACGCGGGAGTCTGATCCACCGTAACCGTGTTATGCGCCACCGTCGTTCGTTTCCAGTTGGGATACAAAGGATCGGATTCGTTCCACAGGGCGGAGCGCGGCGCCGGGACTCGGGTGGCATTGCCGCCGTAGAGTTCGAGATGTAACGGACAGGGATTTTGATGTCCGGCGGAATGCGGCCCCCAGAAGACATAGGCGGCCGGCGCCTGAAGATCGCCCCCCCGGGATCGCAGCAAGGTGGCCCCGATGGCATTGAAACAGGAACAGCCGTGGCGATGCTCACCAGCGGAAGAAATGCGAACCTCCCGGCTCAAGTCGAATTGTCCGCGGGGCAGATTCTTTCGTTCGACCCGGAAAAGATCCCGACAACCCGACAACCACAAAGCCATCGGAACACCGGGAAGGCTCTGCCCGGCAGACGGCGCCTCGGCTTCCACGCGGCGAATGATCCAGGCGAAGCGCGGATCGCGATACACTTGCCACGCGCGTTCGAACAACGTGCCACAAGCGTGTGCGATGCCTTGAAGGGCGCCGAAGTTCGAGTCCCCGATCATGGATAACTGGCCGTTCGGAAAGGCCAGATACAACAGAATCTCGAAAGTTGCCTTAAAGGATCGGCTTTCATCGGCGTACACTCCATAATCGCGATGTTCGTCAAAACCATCGTTTTGCCAGAGAGGCGGAAGTTTCGCATTCCATAGATCGACCCCGACATTCAATAGCAAATCGAGCATTTCGACAAAGTGGGTCAAGGTATAGGCGTGATACGAGATGGCCCGTTCCCATTGCAATCCATCCGCGAGAAATTCGTGGCGAAGCTGGTGAATTAATCCATAGGTCCAGGTGCCCCCCGGGTTATGCCCATAGAGCGTGTCATGGATGGCCTGGCGATCCTGCAGGGCCAGGGCGGCGGCCAACCGCCCCGCGAGACCGCCGGTATGATGATTATTGCAATACCGGTGATTGCCGGCATCGCTCCCCGCCGCCGTAGCTTTTAAAAAATCGCGAAACAAGACGTCGTCGACCCGTGACAAGCCGTCTGCGGCCAGAAAATCATAGGTCTTTGCCGCCTGAGAAATGAACGCGGCCTCGTCAAAATCGCATCCGCCCGGCAAACGCCCACACCCCGGCCGGATCGGCAGTTCGGGATATATCCGGGCCAGAGTCCGGAGCACGCGAAGCGCTTTTTGGCGACTGGCGCCATCACCGGCGACATGGGCAACCATCGCATTTTGCAACGCATGCCCGGCCGATGCCAACAGGGGCTTTAGCTGGAGGTCCTGGATATCCAACTCCGGTGCCGGACCGGCCGCCTGTTCGCGGATATGCGCAAAAGCCTGGCGGTGCCAGGCTCCTTCGCGCAGGCGGGCGCGAACCATCCGCACCTGCTCCGTCGTCGCCTGCAGATAGGGACGCGCAGGAAAGACCGTCGGAACCACGGCATAAGGATCGTGAGCCAGCGAAACCAATCGTTCCGGATAAGATTTCGGAGTGATAATTTCAGGAAAGATGATGGGCGTTTTCATTTTCTGGCTTGGGACAATGCGCCTCCCAGATCCACCAGGGCCGACACCAGTTCGTCGTGGATTGCGGCAAAGGGCAGGCGGCCCAGCATCAATGGCACTTGTTGCGCCGCATATCCGCCTCGGATGGCTGTCGCCCGGTCTGGCGCATAGCCCAACTCATCATTGCTCAATCCCAAAATCAGCGGATGTTCCGATTTCAACCGCGTCAAGGCCTCTTCCTTGACGGCATGAAAAATCTCAAAGGGCGTTCCCAGCAGACTCACCGGTCCGATCCGGAAACCCTGCAGTTCCGTCGGTGGATTGAGGTTTTCGCCGCGCGTTTGAGCCGCCAGTATTTTTCGATAGGCCGCCACCTTGACCGCCGCCATCCGGACCGCGTCATCCGTGTCGCTGGCTCCCGGGGCAGTGAACACCGCCTCCTGTTCCGCCAGCAGGCGTTCCAGTTCGGCGCGACTCACTTGGATCCGGCTGAAAGACAGCTCCCGTCGAATCGCCCCCAGGGGACCCGGCGCTACCGGCCGGGCCGCGGCCAATCCCGCGCGCACGGCCCGCGCATAACGTTCTGCGATCACATCCAGGGCGGCCAGCGATTCCGCTTCCGGTTTATGCACCACACAGCTATTGATGTCGCCCAGTGCCCCTTGTAAAAACAAACCCACCGCACCCGGGTTTTCCCGTTCGATCAAATGAGAGGCCACTCCCGCAAAATCGCCATGGATCCATCTCGTCTGTTGACAACACACCACCGGATGACAGCCAAAATAACTCGCGAATCCCAGCAGACGCCCGTCCTTCGCCACGGCTTTCAGCACCTGGCAGGTGGTGTCGACGTGCTCGGGTTTGGCCGGACGCCAATCCTCCCGTAAAACCTCTTCCAACGGCGGCGCGTCGCGATCGTATTCCCGATTGAGCGACACGCCGATACAGGGAACCTCCGCCCACGCCAGTGTTGCCGGTTCCAGGTGGGACACCGCTTCGATGCCGGCGGACGCCACCCGACCCGGCAAAATCGCCAGGTAGGGTTCATCCAAGGCACCCCAGCCCGCCAATTCAGGGATGGTATTGGGCCCGCTATGGGTGTGAGTGCCGTGAACCATAACCTGATCCGCCGAAATTCCGGTCGCGGCGTGGATTTGTCGGCGGATCTCCCGGGTCAGGGCAAGGGGAAACCCCACCAAGTCACAACTGATCAACACCAAGGTGATATTCCCTTCCCGTACGGCCATCGCCCGCGCCTCCAGGCGGTCGCGAACCCCCACCGAATACCGGTGCAGGTGCGGACCAAACCCACAGAGCTCAACCCCGACACGGGGGGTAATATCCACTTTCCCAAAACCGATTTGCATGCAGACTCCTCTTATATGGCTTCGCCAATAACCCAACACGGTCAGCACATAGGCATTGTGCCGGCTGGAGCCGGGTGCCGTCGCCCTTTTTCAGTGGCCGTATCGCCGAGAGAGCATCGGCGATTAAGCGATGCTGGTTTTTCCCTCCCCCACGCCGAGGGGAGGGAGGAACCCAAAAACGCCACCAATGAAAGCGCGACCAACGGGGGCGTTTTCATAGTCTTAGCTTAACCCGTATGGGGCACCCCGGCTCCATCGAAGGAAAACCAATAGTCATCATAGATCAAAACAGAATATCAATTACTCAATCCCTGCAAGGGCGCCGGAATCCGGCCACCTCGTCGGATCATGACCGCACAGGAGTGCGGATTCACCGCCATGACGGGGCCCGCGCCCAGCAGTCCGCCAAACGAGACCGTATCCCCCGCCCGTTTACCGGGCGCGGGAATCACGCGAACCGCTGTGGTTTTTTTATTGACCATGCCGATCGCCGCTTCGTCGGCAATGATGCCACTGATGGTTTCCGGCGTCGTGTCGCCCGGGATCACGATCATATCCAACCCGACCGAACACACAGAGGTCATCGCCTCAAGTTTTTCAATGACCAGGGACCCCTCAGCCGCCCGCCGGGCCATGGTGGCGTCTTCCGTCACGGGGATGAACGCCCCGCTCATTCCTCCGGCATGGTTGGTCGCCATCGCCCCCCCGCGCTTGACGGCATCGTTGAGCAGGGCCAGCGCAGCTGTCGTTCCAGGTCCCCCGACCCGATCCAGACCGATCGCCTCGATGATATCCCCCACCGAGTCTCCCGGCGCCGGCGTCGGCGCCAGCGATAGATCCACAATATTGAAGGGCACATTCAACCGCCGCGCGCATTCCCGCCCGATCAACTCCCCGGCCCGGGTGATTTTGAATGACACCCGCTTGACTTCGTCGGCCACCTGCAACAGATCGCAAGACCGGCCCAACGTCTGGATGGCCGCGCGCACGGTGCCCGGCCCGGAAATTCCCACCGACAACGAACAGTCCCCTTCGCCAATCCCGCAAAAAGCCCCGGCCATGAACGGGTTATCCTGTACCGCGTTGCAAAACACCACCAGGCGTGCACAGGCGCTGCCGCCGCTGTCCGCCGTCAACTCCGCGGCTTCCTTGATCACCTGCCCCATCAGGGCCACCGCATCCATGTTGATCCCCGCCCGGGTGGTGCCGATGTTGACCGAAGAACAGAGCCGTTGGGTTTCCGCCAGCGCCCGGGGAATGCACCGGATCAGTGTCCGGCTCGAGGTGTTCAAATCCTTTTCGACCGTGGCGGTCCATCCCCCGATAAAATCGATGCCCAGTTCCCGGGCCGCGCGATCCAGTTCCAAGGCGATCGGGTGATAATCTTCCGTCCGGCAGGCGGCGGCAAACCAGGCCACGGGCGTCACCGCGACGCGTTTATTGACGATCGGAATCCCATAATCCGCCTCGACTTCGCCCGCCACCTTCACCAGGTTGCCGGCCAGCCGCATGATGCGCTCATAGGCTTGTCGCGCCACCTGTCGCACATCGGGCCCGGCACAGGGATGCAAATCGATGCCGAGCGTTACGGTTCGGATATCCAGATGCTGGGCATGAACCATTCCCAGGGTTTCAAAAATTTCTTCCGCACTGATGGCCATTGTTTATCTCCAGAATCAGGGGCTGAGGTTGTAGGGGCTGAGGCTGTAGGCAGCAGAATTTTGAAGTTCATCCATCATTGGGATCCGTTTACTCTGTCAATTGGAGCCAGGGTGCCTCACCCCGTTCAGCCTGGTCTGCCCCCGATCCGCTCATAGAGCGGGGCTACACTTGTTCTTCAAGCCATTTCATATCAGTATAATCCGTACCATCCGTGGTTATGTTATTGGTTTTGCCCGATTCCAGACGGCTAAAATCCTAACCGCCTACCGCCTAAACCCTTCCCTTCCGGGATTACACCCGGTGCATGGCCCGAAAAATATCTTCCCGTTGAATCAGGATCGATAAATCCTCACGTCCCCCATGCGTCTCCAACTCGTGCTTGAGATCGGCAAACGTGCCCCGCAACCCGTCGATTTCCACCAGCATCAGCATCGTAAACAGGTCGCTCATGATCGTCTGGCTGACATCGACAATATTGGCCTTATGCGCGGCCATAATCGCGGTAACCCCCGCCATAATTCCGGGCCGATCCCGCCCGATCACCGCCACCACCACCCGCGTGGACGACCGTGATCGGTGCGCATCCGCCAGAATCCGGGCGCGACTGGCCAGCACACCCGCCGCTTTTTGTTTTTTATTCGTCGCCATGCTCTCCTCTTTTCTCCACTCAGGCCGCCGATTGAAACGGCGGTACCGGACACTCCATGGAATCGGCAATCGCCCGGAGCAGTTCCCCCTCCTCAACCGTCACCTCGCCATCCTGGGCCACACACGCGGCACAAGCCTCCAGGACCCGCCCTCGCACCGGCAGGCTCGCGGTCAACATCTTCTCTAAGGCCTGATCCAGATGTTCCAGGGTACACGACGCCGCATCCGGCAGGGGGATCCGTTTTGCCGTCAACAGGCCCACTCCTTTATGGAAAGCCTCCGCGGCGGCATCCGGCGAAGCCGCACCGGTCCAAGCCAGGGTGGCCAGCAAGTCGACCGCCACCGCCGAGACACCGGTCAGATCGTAATATTGAATCGTCGGGCGCTTGACCTTGCGATACAACGGATCGAGCCGGCGAACCATGGATCGCATCAGGGCATATTCGAACAAATCAATGGCCTGATCCATTCCCGCCAACGTCAGCACCGTTTCCCGGAAAGTCTCATATTGCAGTGCGGTCAAACCGCTGAGCGCGCCAAAAGCCAGATCCACCAGCGGCAGCCTCATCTCCGCCGACAGGTGTGACAGGTCGCCCAGGGTTTCATTCACCGATACCTGGAGCGCCGGATTGCGGGCCGTTACATAATCCATCTGCCGGGTTCGCAAGGATGAATCCGTGCCGATCAACAGACTCAACACCAGGGCCTGTGCCCCTTCCGCTTCGCGGATTCGTTCACGCACCCGCGGTGGCAGACGGGCTAACAGCCGGGTCGCCTGATCCAGATGATCCGCATCCAAAACCCCCACCTTCGCCATGAGTTGACCCGGGGTCAGTTGGATCTTTCGGGCCGACGGGGGAATCGGGGGCGGCGCCAACACCGGGCGGGCGCCACCCGCCAAAGCGCTGATGGCCTCCTCCCGCTCTTCCTCGGGATTCACTCCCTCGAACGAAGGGATCTGACCGTCGAAGGTTGGATCGATCCGCCGGATCCGTTCCTCCAGGGGGGGATGCGTCGCCATGAGCGAAATCCAACTGGCGGTCAACCCGTTGGAAAAAAACAGATGACTGGCTTCTTCTGCCCGTTGACTGGTGATCCGACCCGCCGGCTGGTATCCGGCAATTTTCTTGAGCGCGCCGGCCAGGCCGGACGGGTTCCGGGTAAATTGAACCGAGGATGCATCCGCCAGAAATTCGCGCTGACGAGAGACCGCACTCTTGATGAGTTTGGCAAAAAAGACACCGATATATCCGATGGCCATCAGGGCCAGACCGAACAAGAGCAAGGCCATTCCGAGCCCGCCCTCTTTTTTGCCGCGGGAAGAGGACCGGGATCCCCGGCTACCCGAATCGCTATAAATGAAAACCCGGAAAAGACCATAGCCCAACAGGGCGATCACTAAAATTCCGTTAAGAACTCCGATCAGGCGCAGATTCAGACGCATATCGCCATTTAAAATATGGCTGAATTCATGCGCCAGCACCGCCTGAAGTTCATCCCGATTCAAGGCCCGCAGACATCCCCGGGTCACCCCAATCACCGCATCCGCCGGAGTAAATCCGGCGGCAAAGGCGTTGATTCCCTCCTCCGCCTCCAAAACAAACACCCGCGGCACCGGCACTCCGGCCGCCAGGGCCATTTCTTCCACCACGTTCAACAGCCGGCGCTGTTCGAAATCGCGCGTATTGGCTGGAACCGGCGTCCCCCCCAGCATCTCGGCAACCGCCGCGCCCCCACCGTGAGATAAAACCGCGATCTTGTATAAGGTGCCAAAGAGGATAATCAGCCCCACCGACACCGACACCTCTAAAAACACCTGGAGATTCCAAAAGGTCTCCACCCGGAATGTACCGCTGGAACTGGCGGCCTCATTGAATATGGCCATCACCGCCGCATAAATGGCCACCACGATCAGAACGATCGCCAGCGCGTAATAGGCGATCAGTTCCGAAGTCCGGCGCCGGGCGACTTCCTGATGTTCGAAAAAATTCATGGAATTAAAGAAGACCTCGCATTACCCGATTTATCTCACGCAAAGTCGCCGAGGTCGCCAAGCTCAACAGGGCCGTGCGACGCGCGGCCGGTCGTGTATCTGTCTCAGGCCATTTAAAAACTGGAGCCCGGGATTACTTAAAGGAGACTTTGGGAGCCTCGCGTTCGGCGGCCGCGGTGATTTCGAACAATTGGGCGGGCTGGAATCCGAACATGCCGGCAAGGACCACACTCGGGAACGTTTCCCGCGCGGTATTATATTCCATGACCGCATCGTTGAACGCCTGCCGCGAAAAAGCCACCTTGTTCTCGGTGGAGGTCAGTTCCTCGGACAACTGCATCATGGTCTGATTGGCTTTCAGATCGGGATAGGCTTCGGCCAGGGCGAAGAACCGGCCCAAGGTGCCGGTCAACGCCGTTTCGGCGCCCACCAGGCCCTGCATGGCGGCCGGATCACCGGGATTGGCGGCCGCCCGCGCACCGGCTGCCGACGCCTGATTCCGCGCGGCAATCACCGCTTCCAGCGTTCCGCGTTCATGCTGGAGATATCCCTTGGCGGTTTCCACCAGGTTGGGAATCAAGTCATAACGCCGCTTGAGTTGGACGTCGATCTGGGCAAACGCGTTTTTAAAACGGTTGCGCAAGGCGACCAGCCGGTTATAAATCCCGATGGCGAAGAAAAATAAAACTACCACTACACCGAGTACAATCCATAGGGCCATGGTTCAATCCTCCTTGACCGGGCGGTATGATACGACCGGTAGTGCTTGATATTTAACCAGTTTTGCCGGGTAAAAAACAAGGAGAATACGTCAGTGCCCGGGCCGCCAGGGGCGCATCTGCGATTCGGTGCAAATTCGCCTATTTCCCCGATAAACCACACCCAGAGAGGCTTCGCCCCCAACCCGATTCCCCGTTGTTGTAGGCCGAGCCTCTGCGCCCGGCGTCCGGCTGATCCACCCCCTCCATTTCCAGACACCCGCCACAGAGGATGGGCCGACATCGATTGAAACCTGAAAGCCATCTTTCGCGCCCTTTTCCCCAAGAGCTACGGCGTCGTCTTTGTTCAGCTTATGGACAGCGGCATTCTGCGGGGAAGTTCAGCCCCGCGTATCGCATGGCTGAACGGGCGAGCGGGACCTGCGCGCCATTTCCGATTTCGCACGCACCTCGTTTTGTGGTTTGACCTAACAGCCTATAGCCTAAGCCCCTATAACCTGGGCGGCCCTATGGGACGCCAGTGAAACCCATCAATAAATCGTAAAGACCGCGCCTTTTTGCAGATATCGCATCGAGGCCACTTCGGTATTCGCATAGGCTCCCAGATTCACCCGATTTCCATTGGGAGCGGGTTCCAGGGTGCATGGACTGGCCGGGTTCCCGGCATCGATACAGGGACTGTCGTTCGTGAGCGAGACACTCCAACTGCCCCCGCTGAAATAACCGCCCACGTATTGGCCCGCGCGGGATTGCAAATGATAATAGGTCGTGTCCACAAACAACGGATCGGCCGAGAAACAACCATTGACCCCGTTGGTCCAGAAGCTGTTTGCCGTTTGGATGTCGCTGTAGGCCACGGACACCGTTCCGGTCAAGTCGCCGCCCGTGTTGTTCCACAGGATTGAATTGGTCACCGTCACTGTGCCGCTGACCTGACGGAGACCTTCCCCGTAATTATTCGCGATCGTGCAGTTGACAAAGGACGCGATTCCCCCATTGATATCGATACCGTCGCCCCGAATCGTCCCGGACCCATCGTCGCAAACGCAGTTGTTCCGATAAATCAGACAGTTTCGAGCCAATAACCGGCTCCCGCCGCCCATCGCAATTCCGCCACCAGCCAATTCGGGAAGCCAACGATAAGCATACACCGTATTGGTCGCAATCAGGGAATTCAAAAGGACCACATCGCTCTCTCCGATGTAGAGTCCCCCTCCGTAACTAAATGCGTACTGCCCACCATTATTCTGGTTAAACACAATCTGGCAATTGGAAATGACCAACATGCTCTTAAAGCTGTATATACCGCCGCCATAGGCGTTGATGATATTGACCGCGTTATTCCAGATTTTGCACCCGGCCATCGTCAATTGGGAACCCGAAATCGAGAGACCGCCGCCGCTCCCGGTGCCATTCCCACCTGTGAACCCGATATTCTCCAATACACTATTGGTCACGGAACTGATCGCCAGAATGCGGATCGTTCCGCTCACGCGGCGGATCGTGGTGGTCCATTGCGTCGGATCGTTCGGCCCCGGCAGGACCGTATCGTTCGCCGCCTGGTAGCCGCCGCGGACGACCATGTTTGTCCGCGGCCACCAAATCAACTGATTCGAAATCCCGAACGAATGGCCCGCCAGATAAATGTTGTCATAATTTTCGGAAATGTTCAGGGCTTCTTGAACGGTCGGAAATGCCCCCGACCAGTTGGTGCCCAACAACCCGGTTCCGTTTGTCGCCACATACCAGGTAATCGCCGGGGCAACGGTGTTGAAATTGCTCACCGACGACCAGGTTGTCCCCGCCGAATTGGAGGCCAAGGCCTGATACAGATAGTTACTGCCCGCGAGCAATCCGCTCACGGTCGTGCTGAAGGGCCCGGTCGGCTGGCCTGGAACCGCGACGATATTGGTGGTCGCCGCCCCATCCACCCAGTAATATAACCATACGTAAGGATCATCGCCGCCGGTTTCCGTGACCGTTCCTCTCAGCGTCGCAGTGCGGCGATAGATGGGGAAGGCGCCGTTATTCGTCACACCGGGCGGCTCGGCCGTCCCGAAACTCTGGAGCCCGGACCAATCCTCTCCCGCGCCATTGGTCACATAGCACCGGTAGAACGTGTTGCCGGCGAGTCCTGTGAGATTGGTCGAAAATACCTGCCAGAGCGGTTGGGTGCCCATCGCGATGGCGTACTGCCACAACCCGGTGAGGGACGTTCCGCCGTCCGCATTACCCCAGCACAGGTAGGTGTCCGGATCGCCCTGTCCGCCGTCATTCAACACCTCTCCGGCCAGTGTCCCGGAAGACGGCCCCACATTGGCCGGCGGGTAGGCGTAAACCGTCAAACTGGTGAACTCCGCCGGCTCTTCCAAAAACGTCTTGGAGGCCACTGCGGTATTGCCATAGACACCCAGGTTGATGCGATGCCCGCTCGGCTGGGGCTCATTTGAGAAATCACTCGCATCACCCGCATCGATTGCCGGATTGTTGGTCACCCCGGAATTGGTGGACCAGCCCCCGCCGCTGAAATAACCGTTGGTGTAAAAACCCGCGCGGGATTTCAGGTGGCAATTCGTGGTATCCCCAAATTGCGGGTCGGTCCCCAACATACAGCCGTTGATCAGATTCGTCCAAAACGCGTCCGCCGTCTGGATGAGGCTATAAGCCACCGCCACGGTTCCGGTCAGATCATCGCCGTTGTTCCAGAGAATTGAATTCGTCAGCCCCACCGTTCCCGCGTTATAAATACCTTGTCCCAAATTACCCGCGAGGGTGCAGTTCATGATTGAGGCTTTGCCGCCAATATAAAGTCCATCCCCCACATATTGGCCCACGTCGGCGATCGTCGCGTCGTTAAACGTAAAGAGGCAATTATTGATCACGCCCGTTGTGCCGCCGCCCATATAAAGACCGCCACCGTGTGCGGAGTAGGAGGCCGCGGACCCCCCCACCGTGTTGCGGGTTATGACCGTTCGCACCATATTCAACTGACCGCCGCCGATCGCAATGCCGCCCCCGTAGGCGCTCTGATAATTTCCGCACGAAACAGAATTATTTCGGATCAGGCAATTGGTGATCGTGAGCGCGCTGGAGGCCGAGTAAATACCGCCCCCGTATCCATAGACCGAGGCGCTATTGTTCGAAATGGAACAGGTGTCCAGGGTCAGGCTGGATCCGGAAATACTGATGCCACCCCCACTGGCAAAACCATTTCCCCCGGAAAGATTCACTTTCTCAAGCCGGCTATTGATTACCGAAGAAATCAGCAGGATTCTAATCGTCCCGCTCGAGCGGCGGATGGACGTCGGCCACAGGAGCGGATCGTTCGGTCCCGGGAGCGCGGTATCGTTCGCCGCCTGGTATCCGCCGCGGAGGGTCATATTGGATCGAACCACCCAGTTGAGTGCATTCGTTATTCCGAACGAGTGGCCCGCCAGATAAATGTTGTCGCCACTCTCCGAAAGATCCAGCGCTGTCTGAATCGTCGGGAACGCTCCCGACCAGTTGGTCCCCAGCAGGCCGGTTCCATTGGTAGCCGCATACCAGGTGACCGGCGAGGCGACCGTAGTGAAGTTACTCACGGTCGACCAGCTCGCTCCGGCCGAATTGGAGGCCAGCGCCTGATATTGGTAGTTACTGCCGGCGAGCAATCCGCTTACGGTGGCGCTAAAAGGACCGGTCGGTTGCCCCGGTATAGCGACCTGGTTGGTCGTCGCAGACCCCTCCAGCCAGTAATAGAACCACACATAGGGATCATCGCCGCCGACATCCGTGATCTCGCCCCGAAGGGTGGCGGTTCGGCGATACACGGGGAAGGCTCCGTTATTGGTCACCCCGGGCGGCGCGGAAACCCCGAAACTCTGGAGCCCGGACCAATCCTCACCGGCGGCATTGGTCACATAACAGCGGTAGGCCGTGACGCCGGAAATCCCCGTGAGATGGTTCGAAAAGATCTGCCACATCGGTTGGGGTCCCATGGCGAGGGCGTATTTCCATGAACTGGTGCCGGAAGATGTTCCGCCATCCGTATTTCCCCAGCAGATGAAGGCGGCCGGATCGCCTTGACCGCCATCATTCACCACTTCCCCGCGCAACGTCCCTTCGGATGGCCCCACATCGGCCGGCGGATATGCGTACACCGTCAGGTTGGTGAACACCGCCGGCTCCTCCAGGAAGGTCTTAGAGGCCACTTCGGTGTTGCCATAGGCGCCCAGGTTGACGCGATGCCCGCTCGGCTGGGGCTCGAGCGACCAATCGCTGTTCGGATCACCCGCATCGATCACTGGATTGTTGGTCACCGCCGAATTGGTGGACCAGCCTCCGCCACTGAAAAAGCCGTTGGTATAAAAGCCCGCGCGGGATTTCGGATGATAATAGGTGGTGTCAGCAAATTGTGGATCGACATCCAGCATGCAACCGTCGACCAGATTAGTCCAGAAACTGTTCGGCGTTTTGATGTCGCAATACGCCACAGACACCGTTCCGGTCAGATCGACCCCGTTGGCCCAGAGGATGGAATTCGTGACCAGGACCGTACCCCCGACTTGCCGCAGGCCTTCTCCATAATTATTCGCGATCGTACAGTTGACCAGCACACCCGTGCCCCCGCCAATTTCGATACCATCGCTTCGAATCGTGCCGGTTCCATCATCGCAGGTGCTGTCGTTCCGGGTAATCAGGCAATTGCGGGCCAACAAGGTGCTGTTGGCGCCAGCAATGAAGATTCCTCCCCCTCGCAGATCGGGCACCCAGCGGGAAGCCCAGGTTTTGTTCGTCGCGACAACGGTATTGAAAATCTCCACCGCACTGCTTCCAACGTAGAGCCCCCCTCCATAACTGGACATGTATTGCGCGCCGTTATTCTGGTTGCCCACGATCTGGCAGTTGGTGATGGTCAGAATGCTTTGATCGCAGAATATGCCGCCGCCATTCAGATTTCCCGCATTGATCGAGTTGCCATAAATCTTGCATCCGTCCAGCGTCAGCCGGGAACCCGACACATACAAGCCGCCACCGCTTGAAATGCCATTCCCCCCCGTGATCCCCAGATTTCTTATTACGCCATTGGTGACACCCGTCATCGCCATAATTCGCCCGGTTCCCCCCGTTCGTTTCAAGATCGACGGCCATTGCACCAGGTTGTTGGGTCCCGGCAAAACCGCATCACTCGCGGCCTGATATCCGCCCACTATCGAGACTCCCACTCTTCCGCTCAAAACGACCTGATTGGTGATATTGAAAGTCTGCCCCGCCAGATAGACGGTGTCGTAGTTCTGCACATAGGTCATGGCATTCGATAACGTGGTGAAGGCGGTCGTCCAGTTGGTCCCCGCCGAGTTGTCGCCATTAGTCGACACGTAAATCCCCGGCGCTTGTCGTCGATATACATAGCGGATATCGGTGGCGGTCACCTCCAAAAACCAACCGCTACCGATCAGAAATTTATTGGTGTTCAATTCGATGTCATTGGTGGTGAGGGAGGCCGATGAGAAATTAATTAAGTTGATGAACTGGCTCGTATTGACGTTGAATCCCCCACTGGTCTCTCCCAGCGAATCCAAATTAATCTTCAGCTTCCCACCCGCCGGCACAAAATTCAGATTCCCCACCACCCGCACCAGATCCCATCCCGATCCGTTGGTCCCCGCCACATTCGTGACGTTCAGTTCCAGCGTTATTCCGCCATATAAAGTGGGATTCCCCAGATGAAGGGTCCCCATCGTATTCGTGGCGCTTCCCGCCGCTCCCGGAATCAAGGTCGAACCATTATTGAAACTCACCCCGCCACTGCCGCCCGTCAACCGGCCATTTCCCGAAACCGTCACGTTGGTTTGGATCAAAATTCCCGCATTGTTGGTCCATGTCCCGCCCAGCATTCCCAGGCTGACGGCTTGAACGCCGTCGCCCACCGTCAATAAAGTCCCCTTCGTGCTCGTGAGGTTCGTCGCCGTCAGCGTCCCGCCCAACACCACCACATCGTTCGAGGGATAGACGGTCAGAACCCCCACATTAAGAACCGATCCGTCCTGGTCGACCCGGAGCAGGTTATTCGTGTAACTGGCCGACCCGACCGCCAGATTGAAATTCCCGTTATCCCACACCGATCCCGAGCCTAATATCTGGACCATATTGTTCGACGTGGCGCTCCCGATTCCCGAGATGCCCCGGCTATACACCTGCCCGCCATTGGTCACACTGAATCCCGTATTGTCGGTCCCCGCATGGGCGATCGTCAGCGCCGCACAGGCCAGCCGCCCGCCGTTGGCCACCGTGATCAACCCATTCGAACCCAGGGTCAGCGCCAGCGTATTGCTCCAGACCGAACCCGACCCCGAGACCCGCGCCGTCCGATACGGACCCAGTCCAAAAGTCCAAGCCGTGGTATTCCACAACGTACCGTTGCTCACCGCAAAGGAATTATTCCCCAAGGCATTGAAGTTATCCATCCGCAGGGTTCCCCCCGCCCCATTCACCGTCACCGCGCCTGTGAAATTATTCGATACCGGTAGAACCACCGTCGAGGAACTCTGCTGGGTCAGGGTGCCCGTCCCGCTGATCGCCCCGGCCAACGTCACTGATCCCAAGCCGCTCCCCGTCAACAGCAGGTCGGTTTGCAGATTCACCGCATTGCTGATCACGAACAATCCGCTCCCGCCCTGATCCAACTGCGCCCCGGTATTCCAAATCTCAAGTGGACTCCCCACCAGATAATTCGTCGCCGCCGGATTCTCATTCGTCAGCGTCATCCGGTTTAGCGCAAAATACCCTGTATTGTTATTCGTCGACGAGTACGCCGCTCCCGCCACGCCGCCCCCAAATTCCAGGGCCATCGACGGACTATACGAAACCGGCGCGCTCCGACCCGTCCAGTTCATCCCCGCCGTCCAGTTACCGTTGCTCGGCGCATCCCACGTATACGTCGAAACCGCCGGCGCGGCCGACCGGTATGTCAGATAAATGTTCGTCCCGAAGTTCGTGATCCCCCAGGTCCCGTTCGCCCCATTTACGAAGTTATTCGTCCGGACATCCACGCTCCCGGGATTGAAATCCCCGGCATTCTTGACCGTCATGATCAATAAATTGAAATCGGAGCCCGAGGCCGCTCCCTCCGCCACCTGACCCCGGGAATCCACTGAAATCAAGCATTGCGAGGCGTTCGGCAACAGGATCAGTTGGGTGCTCACGTTAAGGACATCCCAGCCCACTCCGGGCCCCGTATACATGTTGGTCACGTCACACCGATACGTCGCCCCGCCGTTCCAGGTCAAATTGCTGCCCCCGACTGTCACCGGCCCTGCGCCCGCAAGACCCGGATCAATCGTCGCTCCGTCCGCCAGGACCACGCCCGGATTACCGCCATTCAGACTCCCGCGCCCTGTCACGGTCCCCTTGTTATTCACTAAAATTCCGTTGACGGCGGAGACCACCCCGCTCCCCCATGAACCCAGCGTCGCCGTTTGCACGCCATCCCCCACCGCAAACACCGACTCCTTGGTGCTCGTCAGGTTCGAGACCGTCAACGTCCCTCCCCGCAGGACCACATCGTTCGTCGGGTAAAGGGTCAGGGTGCCCACATTCAAAACCGCGCCGATCTGCTCGATCCAGAGCAGGTTATTCGTCAAGGTCGCCGATCCAATCGTCAGATTGAAATTCCCGTTATCCCATAGGGATCCCGAGCCCACCACGCGCACCGTGTTATTCGACGAAGTATTTCCGATGGCCGAAACGCCTCGGCTATACACCTGCCCGCCATTGGCGAGATTCATCTCGTTCAGCGAACTCCCCGCCCCTGAACCGACCGTAATGGCCCCCACATTCGTCACCCACGCCCCACCGGCCATTCCCAGTCCGTCCACCCGCAACACATTCCCCGTCGCCGCTCCCGTCCCGATCGTCAGCGTCTGGTTATTCGCATTCCAGACCGAGCTCCCGCCCTGAATCGTCATCGCGCAATTGGACCGCGCATTCCCGATATTCGCGATCCCCGTACTATAGACCTGGCCGCCGTTGGTCACGCTGAAACCGGTCGCCGGAAATCCTTCGTTCGCAATCGTCAACGCCGCAGAGGTGAACCGGCCCCCATTGGCCACCGTAATCAAGCCATTTGTCCCCAGTGTCATCGCCTGCGAATTGCTCCACACCGAGTCCGACCCCGAGACCCGCGCCGTCCGATACAGGCCGAAGCCAAACGGGAAGATATTCGTCACCCACAATGTCCCGTTATTCACCACAAAGGAATTGGTCCCCAGCGCATTCGTGTGATCCACCCGCAGGGTTCCCCCCGCCCCATTCACCGTCACTGCGCCCGTGAAATTATTCGATACCGGCAGGATCATCGTCGAGGACCCTTGTTTGGTCAGGGCACCCGATCCGCCGATCGCTCCCGACAAGGTCACCACCCCGGATCCATTCCCGCTCAGCGTCAAATCCGTCTGCAGATTCAACGCGTTGCTGATCGCGAACCCACTGCTACCCCCCTGATCGATCCGTGCGTTGGGATTCCAGAACTCCAGCGTATTCCCCTTCACGCAATTCGTCACCGCCCCATTCCCATTCGTCAGGGTCATCTGGTTCAATATGAAAATTCCGGCGTTATTGTTGCTCGCAAAATACCTCGGATCGCTCCCCGTCCCCCCGAAGGTCAGGGCCATCGACAGGCTGTTCGCCGGCGGCGCGCTCCGGTTCGTCCAGTTCATCCCCGCCGTCCAGTTCCCATTGCTCGGCGAATCCCACGTATACACCGCCGCCTCCGACGCGCTCGCCCGATACGTCAGATAGACATTCGTTCCGAGATTCGTGATCCCCCACGTGCCCGTCGCCGGCGGCAGGAAATTACCCGTCTGGATCCCGATCTGGCTCGCATTAAATCCACTGGGGTCGCCCAGGGTCATGATTAAAATATTATAATCCGAGCCCCCCCGGAATCCGTCCACCACCGGACCCTGCGACTCGACTGAAATCAGGCACTGGGTGACGCCCGGCGCCAGGGCCAGTTGCGTGCTCACATTGATCACATCCCAGCCCACTCCCGGGCCGGTGATCATATTCGTGATGTCGCACCGGTAGATTGCTCCCCCGTTCCACGTCAGGTTGCTCCCCCTGATCGTCAGTGTACCCACTCCCGCCAATCCCGGCGCGATCACTGATCCCCCTGCGAGAACCACCCCCGGACTCCCCCCGTTCACGAGGCCCCGGCCCGCCAAAATCCCATTCCCGCTCACGACCAGTCCATTGAGATTGGAGTGCGCTCCTCCTCCTATTACGCTCAAGGTCGCCGCTTGCACACCGTCGCCCACCGCAAAAATCGAATCCTTCGTGTTGAGCAGGTTCGACACCGTTAACGTCCCGCCCCGCAACACCAGATCATTCCCCGTCAATACCGTCAGGGTCCCCACATTGGCCACCGTCCCGGCCTGGTCGATCAACAGTTGATTCCCGACATACCCAGCCGTCCCGATCGTCAGGTTGGAGCCCGCTTGATTCCACAGCGAATCCGCTCCCACCACCCGCGCCGTGTTGTTCGATGAGACGTTACCGATGAACGAGGGGCCCTGGCTGGCCACCTGTCCGCCGTTCGTCACCACCAGTTCATTGAGCGTACTCCCCGCCAGCGTGCCCACCGTGATCGCACCCGCATTCGTCACTAGCGCGCCACCCGACACCCCCTGGCCATTGACCGTCAGCACGTTTCCGGTCGTCGCGGAAGTGCCGCGCCCGATGGTCAGCGTCTGGCCATTCAAATGCCACAAGGCCCCACCCCCGGCCACACTCACCCGGTTAAACGACGAGGTATATCCGATCAGCGTCGCCCCGGCCGTGAATAATTGACCACCGTTCGTAATGACTATCTCATTGAAGGAGTTACTCGCCAGATTCCCCACCGTGAGCGTGGAGATATTCGTCACCCGCGCGCCACCGACGGCTCCATCAATGGCCAGGCGATTCCCATTGCCCCCCGTCAGATACCCCACCACCAACGGTTGCGCACCCAAATTCCAAAGCGCCCCGCCACCCGACACCTCGACGGCATTGGAATACGACCATACTCCCAAATAGGACACCACTGAGCTGAATAAACGCCCCCCATTGGTAATCACCATCCGGTTCCCAGTGGCGCCCGCCAATCTTCCCACCTGCAACGAGCTCGCATTCGTCACCACCGCGCCCCCCGCCACCCCGAGTCCGTCAATGGTGAACACATTCCCCGTGGACAGGGATTCTCCAACGTGCAAATTTCCGCCCAATCGACATAAGGTGCCTGTGCCC
>CAIJXV010000047.1 GCA_903824675.1 uncultured bacterium | reverse complement strand
TCTGCCCCCTTCACAGGTGGAACTCGCCTCAACCGGCTTCCTATACCCAAAACCACCGCATCAATGCCCGGTTTCGGATAGACTAAACGAGACCCCGGCGCATTTACCCTGCCAAAGTCTAATTCACTTTGTCCTTTGACCGAAAAATAAGCGTTCAATCATGTACAATATAAGCCACAAAGTGTTGTAGGTGTCAACAGGAAACACACCAGATAGTGGATTTCAAAACTTGGCATGGCGGGTGCTATCAATATCGCCGTTATTAACTATCTATAAGGAGGAACAGCATGAATCGATCGGTTTTGCGGCCAACTACAACTGTCGGAGTTCTCTGTGCATGGCTCGGCTGGATGGTGCTGACCTTAAATGTGAATGCCGATGGATTTCGCAATCCGCCGGAAGGGGCGATCGCATTGGGTCAGGGGGGCGTCCGCCTCACTCAAAGTGACGACGCGACGGCGATTACCCATAATCCCGCAAATTTGATGGATTTAACGGAACCTGAATTCACCCCCACGGTAACATTTGGATCTTCCCAGAAAAAGTTCACCTCTTCGCTATTCGGCGTCACATCCGAAACTGACAATCCCGTGTCGGTCCTGCCAGGCGCCTATGTCGCCTGGCCTTTCGAAGGGGATTATGCGCTGGGAATGGGGATTACCACCCCTTATGGCCAATCCACCCATTGGGATAAGAGCAGTTTTATCAGCCAGTTTTCGCCTTATGAGGCGTCGATGGAAACCATCAATTTCAATCCCACAATGGCCACTAAAATCGGAAAGAGTTTGTATGTCGGCGCCGGGATCGACGTGATGTGGTCTTCTCTCTCCATGAAACAGTTGTATTCGCTCTCCCCATTGACCGGCGGGGCGCTCAATTCCAGCGCGGACCTGGCTTTCGAAGGATCCGGCGTGGGGGTGGGTGGAAATGCCGGATTGACGTGGCTGGTCACCGAGAAACAACGGCTGGCCTTGGTTTACCGATCCCCGATAACGGTCTCCTATGAGGGCGATTTTACGATTGATCCGGGCAATATCGGTGCGACCGTCCCCCCCCCCGCCCTGTCCTCCCTATCTCCCCAAAGTGATTTTGAAACTGAAATTGAATTCCCGGCCACCGTCGCCCTGGGCTACGGTGTGAAAATTACCGATACCGTACGGGTCGAGGCCAATGTTGAATGGATCGAACATTCCACTTATGACCAGCAAACCCTCGATGTCGGTCGAAACAACCGCCTGCTGACCCAAGCCTTGGGTTCCAACACGCTCAGGGAGAACTGGAACGACACTTGGACGGTGGGTTTGGGACTTGACTGGGATGCCACACCGAACTGGACCGTGCGCAGCGGCTGGACCTATCTCCCCTCGCCGGTGCCGTCTGAAACACTGACCCCCTATCAGGCGGAAAACGACACCCATATTCTGGCCGCCGGTTTGGGCTATAAAGTGAAAAGCCACAAAATCGATCTGGCCTATGCCTACAACCTCATGGACGAGCGAACCATCGACAACAACCAAAATCCGTATTACAACGGCACCTATAAATTTGATGCCCAATTGGTGAGTTTGACCTACAGTTATTCATTCTAAAGCTACAGGAATCTTATGCCAGACGAGTCAAAACACTACACGGTGGTGGTCATCGATGATGAGCGCGGACCTCGCGAGAGCTTGCGTATGCTCCTCAAGAATGACTATCACGTTCTCTGCGCCGATTCGGTCGACGCCGGTCTCGACATTTTACAGTGCACCGAAGCGGATGTCGTCGCCATGGATATCCGCATGCCCCATAAAAATGGGATCGATGGTTTGCGGGAGATTCGCGAAAAACACCCCTTCCTGGCGGTGATTTTAATTACGGGATTCGGGAGCCTTGAAACCGCCCAGGAAGCCATCCGTCTGGGTGCCAACGATTATATCCGCAAGCCCTACGATGCCGGTGAAATGCGGGAGGTCATTCAGCGCAATGTGCAACGAAGCCGGCTGGAACGCTGCCGGCAACGCGCCGAAAAAGAACTGACCCAGCTCAACACGCAACTCCTCGACGAATTGGAACAGAAGGATAGCCTGGCAACCCTCGGCCAAAAATCCATGGAGTTCGTTCACGATTTGCGGAGCCCCCTGACGGCCATGCTGGGTTATGTCGACCTGCTGGCCAGAGAACTGAAAGGGGACCGCGAAGGATTGGGCGACCGCTCGCAGGATACAACCGAATATCTGGGGCATATCGAAAAAAGTGTGATGCGCTGCAAGGAATTGTCCGATCTTTGGATGAATCGTGGAAAAACCAACCACCAAACCCGCAATCCAGTCGATATCCCGGCATTATTGGAAGATGTCATCCGGAACGGACACCATGCCGCCACGGCGAAGGGGGTCAAAATTGAATTCTCTGCGACCCCGAATACTGAATCGCTCGTGATCAATCGCATTCAGATCAGCCGCGCCTTGACGAATATGCTATTGAATGCCATCGAAGCCGTCCCCCCGACCGGCGGACAGGTGCGGATCTGGTACCGGCTCGTGACTGGCCAGCACGAAATCGGGATTGAAGACAATGGGTGTGGAATGACGGACGAACAAATCCAGCACGTTTTTGAACCGTTTTTCACCACCAAAACGATCAGCGGCACCGGCTTGGGCCTGGCGATCGTCAAGGAAGCGATCACCGCGCATCACGGAACCATTCGCGTGGAAAGCCGGGTCGATCAAGGGGCGAAATTCATCATCTGCCTCCCCGTGAACCAGCCCCCGGTGGCAGTTGATCCTATATGTGCGAATTAATGTCTTCGGCCATGGAGCGGATGGCGGCCCCATCGCCCGTGAAAAACGCCCGAATGGCATCATCTTTGAACTCGGTAATATTTTTACCGGCCCGGACGCTCATCAGGTAAGTGTCATCGGAAATGGCCGTGTTGATCCCCATCGCATTGACCCGACGGGTAAATCCCGCCGTTTGTTTCAAGATGTGCGGGTAGCGCCGGCCGTTGATCCTGATCGGCAGATCCTGCCAGAACCGGGTCGGCAATAATAACTTGGCTTTCCATCGCAAGGCCTGTTGCAAGTATCTTTCCCGGTCGCGAATGACGATGCCATATTTCTCTGGTGACATAAACCAACGGGTTCGCGGCACCACCACCGTCGGCTGAATGATGACTCCGCCAAACGGCACCCGGGTCAACAGGTCCAATGTTTCCTGTTCGCTCCCGGCATCCTCGCCCGGGGCGGGGAAGATGAAACTGCCGACCGTGAAAATCCCCGCCTGGTTGGCACGCCGGATGGTTTCGGCGATCGTGGTGGCGCGCACGCCCTTATGCATGCCGTCCAGGATTCGCTGGCTACCGGATTCGACGCCAAAAAACATGGCGACACAGCCCGATTTCTGCAGGTTCGCAAAATCCGCTTCGTCGCTGTCCCGAATATGCGCAAATGTCGCATAAATACATTTTCGGTCCGTTTGAACCACCGTCGCGGCGAATTCATTCAGGAGCGAATAAGGCGTGCAGGATCCGGCAAACCGGAACGTGCTCCAGCCATGGCGCGCTTTCAAGTCATCCATCTCCCGCATCAACCGCGGGATACTTTTCACCCGCTGTTGCTGGTGACTTTTGACCGGGTGGATGCAAAACGCACACTGATTGCGACACCCTCGGCTTTCGTCGATCACGATGATCTTGATTTTTTCATCGCCGCTCATGGCCGGGTAGACCGCGGAATCATAGACGGGAATGGGCAGATCATCGAGATTTGCCACCATCCGTTCCGGCGTGATCTGGATTTGGCCTGCCCGGCGATACACCAGATTGGGAATATCCATCAGGGCTTCCGCGGCGCCTCCCATTTCGGCCAGGGCCTGGATTGTTTCTTCGCCCTCCCCGTAAACCAGCGCATCGAACGCCCCATGCGACGCCAGAATCCGTTCCATGAAGATATCCACCTGTGGCCCGCCGCCAAAGATTTTAACCTGCGGGCATTCCCGGCGGATCGCTTTTGCCATTTGGCCGGCGCCTTCCAGCCCATCCCCATTCCATAATTTGAACCCCACCGCATCGATGCCATCGGTCTTGATTTTGCGGATGATTTCCCCGCTGATCTCGGTTACGACACAATCCAAGGTCTGTTGCCGCTGACGTTCAAGTCGGTGGAGAGACAGCAAAACCCCCAGTTGCTTCACCTTCCCGACCACCCCCGGAGGAGTGTGGCGAATCGTTTCCCAGGCGCGACTCAAGGCCGGGGTGATTTCGGGCGGCATCAATCGGCGCACCGCGCTGACCGTGCAATAATCCAGAATTTCAACCTGTTTCCGTTGTCGCAAAAGAACAGCCGCCAGGGTCGCCAACCCATTATCCGGCATGAGGCTGTTGGGCGCATAGGGATACCCCGCGAAATTAACCAGCAACCAGCGATTCAATGGTTTGGCGCTCATAAAGTGGATCCCGGCAACAGACGAACTAACAGGGTGCTTCTGGATGGGAAAAAGAGTGCCCGAGCTAAGTCCAAAATACAAATTATTTTCGGCTGCACCCACCATTGCCGCCGGCAGAGGGCACGCCGAACCGGCGGAGAATCAATTCCAGGGGGCAAAAACCGGTAAACGCCGACTGGAACAGATTCAATCCTACAAATGCGGTGAATAAGAACCAGGCGGGATGGACCCAATAGCCCAATGCCACACTGGCGGCCACAAAGAGACCCGCAACCATTCGCACAATACGTTCTGTTGTCATTATCCGTTCTCCTTAAAAGCAACCCGATCCGCACCCGTCATGGGCGAATAATATTCTCATCCTTCCGAAGAATCAATCCTCCCGACTACGGGTTCTCCACCATCGATAAACACTTTGCTAATTTGCTGTAATTTGCCATAGTTTCCAAATTGTTGGTTTTGATTTGTTTAGAAGTTCAAAGTGCTATTTAAGATCTTGACGATGAATAGGAAAGGTTAAAAAAACATGCAAATCTATAAAGCTTCACCCCGACGCTGGCAAGTGGGATGGATGATTCTGTTTCTGGCCGTTACGGGAGCACAGACATCCAAGCAATATGATCTGTAAGGGATGAATGTATGCATGCCTATCCGCATTATTCAAAACGCAACTGGCAGTCTCTGGACGGCATCTGGAATTTTCGTTTTCTGGGCGAAGAGGCCACGCTGGCGTCCCTGGATCTGTCAACGGTGTCTTTTGACGACCTTCTCTCGGTGCCCGGCGTTTTCGATGTGACGCCGAAGTACGCCGGCCAACGCGGGTTGGCGCTCTACCAGCGAAAAGTCGACGCTCCGGCAGGACGGCGGATGAAACTGCGTTTCGGTGGAATCGGCCTCTGGGCGCAGGTGTTCTGGGATGGTCAGCCGGTGGGGACACTCGACCTCCCCTATTCCGGTACCGATATCGAGTTCCTTTCGAACACGGAGGGTGAGCACTCCCTGATCGTTGCCATCGACAACCGGTTTGATTTCAAACGGACCCCGCTCTTTTCCCAGTTTTATGATTTCTACGCCTACGGCGGTTTTTACCGCGGCGTGGAACTGCATGAACTGCCGGCCTGCAGTCTGGAACGCGTCCGCGTCAGCACACACGCCCTCTCCACCGGTACGGTCACCCTCGATATCGAGGTTTCCGGAGTCGTCCCTACGTCGCTCGATTTCACCGTCACTTTTGACCGGCAAAAGTCGGCGCAATTTTCACGCGTCGTTTGCGAACGGCACGTCCGAATCGATCTCGCGGTACCGGCGTTTCGTTGCTGGTCGCCCGAGTCGCCGAATCTGCACACGGTGACCGTCGCGCTGAAAGACGACGCCATCACCGAGCGGTTCGGCATCCGCACCGTGACTGTGGACGGCGACCGGATTTGCGTCAACGGTCAGCCCCAGAAATTGCTCGGCTATTGTCGGCATGAAGCCCACCCTGAATTCGGACCGGTCCAGCCGCTACCGCTCCTGATCGAGGATCTCCAGTTTCTCAAAGATTTGGGCTGTAACTTTGTCCGAGGCAGCCATTATCCTCAAGATCCCCAATTTCTGGATCTCTGCGACCAACTCGGGATCCTGGTCTGGGAGGAATCGCTGGGCTGGGGTAACCCCGTCGAACACGCCTTGGATCCCGCCTTTTGCGAAGCCCAAATGCGCCAGACGCGCCTGATGATTCAAAATAGTTTCAACCATCCGTCCGTCTTTCTCTGGGGATTCCTGAACGAGGGCCCCTCGGCG
The DNA here is from genome assembly GCA_903824675.1 of uncultured bacterium. Lineage (GTDB taxonomy): Bacteria > Verrucomicrobiota > Kiritimatiellia > CAIKKV01 > CAIJXV01 > CAIJXV01. The sequence goes on along the minus strand of CAIJXV010000047.1, from coordinate 64,154 downwards.
CAACCGGAAGCCAGCGCCCTGTACGACCGCCTGATCGGACTGGTGCGGACGGAAGACCCGACGCGGTTGGTCACCTATGCCTCTTTTCATCGCGGGGGTGACCTGCATTACGAAAAAGTGGACGTTGTCTGCATGAACGCCTACCCCGGGTGGTACGCTCAAGACATGGAGAAAGTCCGGCCGGTGGGTGAAGTCGTCCCTTTTTTCGATGATTTCATCCGCCAGCTCGATGAGCGAGGCCTGGGACAAAAACCGTTTATCATCAGCGAATTCGGGGCTGGTGCCATCTGGGGTTGGCGCGACCGCTTCCGGGCGCACTGGTCCGAGGAATTCCAGGCCGAGATGCTCGACACTATCTGCCGCTTCGTCATGGCTCGGCCCCGCATCAGCGGCATCGCGCTCTGGCATTTTGCCGACGCCCGGACCTACACCAGCGCCCATGCCCTCAAGCGACCGCGCACGATCAACGACAAGGGAACACTGGATGAATACCGCCGGCCCAAGCTGGCGTATGATTTTGTCCGGCGTGCCTTTCGCAACCGATGAGGGCGACCCGGCACTCGTCTTAGCCCGGCCCCGGGGTTACCCAAAGTAACAACCGTTCCATCCAATAGGCCAACGCCGCGGTAATGGGCAGGGTCAATACCCATGCCCACACCATCCGGCCGACAATCCCCCATTTGACCGCGCTCCACCGCTTGGTGGCCCCCACCCCCATAATGGAGGTGGAAATGACATGTGTGGTGGATAGCGGAATACCCCAATGCGAGGCCAGTTGAATGATTCCCGCCGCCGTCGATTGGGCGGCAAAGCCGTGAATCGGCTGGAGCCGGACCAATTTGTGACCCATCGTTTTAATGATCCGCCACCCGCCCGCCGCCGTTCCTGCCGCCATCGTGAGGGCGCACGCCAGCTTCACCCAAAACGCCACCGCGAACTGCGGCGTATATAAAAAGCCCAATCCGGTGGGAAGATGGTCAAACGTCCCGTTTTTGGTCGCCGTGAAAAGAATCAAGGCGATGATACCCATGGTCTTTTGGGCATCATTAGTCCCATGGCTGAATCCCATCCAAGCCGCACTGACTAATTGGAGTTTACTGAAAACCCGGTTGATCAACCGGGGCGTGAACCGATGGAGCAGCAAGATCAACAACGTCATCAAAATAAATCCCGCGGCAATTCCTAAAAGAGGTGAACTGATCATGGGAAGGATCACCTTGGGCCAGATCCCCTCCACTTTTCCCGAGAGCGGATTATGAACCGCCCAATGGATGACACTCCAATTTCCCTTTGCGGAGGCCAAGGTCGCTCCGCATAACCCCCCGATCAGGGCATGACTGGAACTGGACGGCAATCCCAGCCACCACGTCACCAGATTCCAGACAATAGCCCCCAGCAAGGCGCTGAAAATAGTTTGAGTGGTTACATAGGTGGTATCCACCAGCCCTTTTCCAATGGTCGTGGCCACCGCCACCCCCACCATCGCGCCCAATAGATTACAGAAGGTGGCCAATACCACGGCCTGTCGCGGGGTTAGGATTTTGGTCGACACCGAGGTGGCAATGGAATTGGCCGTATCGTGAAAGCCATTGATGTATTCAAAGGCCAACGCCACTAAGAGGATCGCAAAAATAAAAATCATACGCGAATCATCCTGCCGGTTATGAATATTTCAATACGATCTGAAAAATCACATTCCCGGAGTCACGACACCGGTCGATCACCTTCTCCAAAGTTTCATATAAATCCATCGCCACAATGACCTTCAATGGATCATGCTGCCCGCTGTACAAGTCCTTGATCTGGTGCAACATGATCTTGTCCGCCTCGCCTTCGAAATAATGCAACCGGTCATTGAGTTCCTTGATTTCCTCCAGGTTCGCCCGCTGTCGAAGCTTGCCGACCATCTTCACCACCGTGGCGGTCGACTGCGATAACAACTCAACCTGTGGATCGAATTGGATTTCGCGGACATGCCCTGCGCATAAAATGAACTTCTCGCTGAATTTCTCCACAATCTTCGGGATTTTATACAACGCGGTGGATAAGGCCTCGATGTCTTCCCGTTCCAGCGGGGTGACAAACGTTTTGCACAGCTGTTCGGAGATCTGTTCGGTGATCCGCTTGTCCTTCCGCCGGGTCTGAATGAACTCATCCAAAGCCGGACCCTGCCCGGGATTCTTGAGCAACTGCACCAGCAATTGGACACTGCTCTCGGCTTCCTTGGAACTCGCCTCCAGCAGGTCGTAAAAGGTCTCGTCAGATCCGATGAGTTTTCGGATGAATTTCATGTTCATGGGAGTTCCTGTTCTGATCCAATGGGGGTTTAGAATTTAATTTTCCACGATCGCAACGGATGGGTCCCGGGCTAACGGCGGAAAACAACCGTTAGAGTTCCCTGATTCCATCGAATGCAGATTATTCGTTTTCGCCTGCATAATCAAGGTCGCTTTGCCTCCACAATAACCTTGAGTCCTCATCCCGCAATACGCTAGGATGGCATTGCTTTCCAATATCACCCAGAGGATATCCGATACCATGAAATCTGCACCCAAAAAATCGACGGCCAAAGTCGTCCGCCCGGCCATCGCCAAAGCCGCTAAACCCCTGACCACCGCCAAAGTGAAACCCGGCGCCAAGATCAAACGGGGGATCCCGGAAAAACCGGCAGGTGTGCCCAAGGTAACCCTCCCTGATCCGCTCGCCGAATTGCTGGCCGAATTCCGCGCCCACCGAGCCCGGGTGGAAACCATTCCCATCCCCTCGCCCCGGACCGCTCTGCTGATCGATCAATCGGCCGAAACCCTCCGGCGGATGCTCAGTGATCTCATCGAGCAACGCATGGAATCCGTCATCGAACAACTGGTCCAATTGCGGCTCGATCTTGAAATCGCCTCCTCAGCGGGATTGTCCCGCATCATTCAAAGCATGGATCGGATTCTCGACGATCTCGGCGCCACTCGTTTTGAAGCTGAAGTCCTCGACTATTTTGACCCCTTGATCCACCTGGTGGTCGAGGAACGCCCCAGCCCCACCGAACCGGAAGGCACCGTCGCCGCGACCCTCCGCCCGGGATTCAAAACGTCCCGCGGGCGTGTCGTCGCCAAGGCGCGTGTCGCCGTCCATCGGAAAGGCTGACCATGGCACTCCTGGGTCTTGATTATGGGACCACCCATACCGTCGCCGTTCTCGGCGACCGGGGCCGCTATGCGGTCCTCCCGCATTCCGTTCCCACCGCTGTTGGACCGGTTCTCCGCGAAGTTTTTTCCTCCCTCATCGCATTCGATACGCAATCGAACCAATTCCTATATGGGCCGGACGCGGAACGCCTTCTGGTCCAACCGGGAACGCCCGGACGTTATCTCCTTCTGCGTTCACTTAAACGTAGTTTGCGCCATTACCATGATGGACAAACCCTGACCTTTCCCGGCGCCGCTGATCGGCCGGTTTCCGTCCGCCACCTATTGACCGGCTTTGCCGAAGCTTTATGCCAGTCCATCCGCCAATCGGGGCTGGTCATCGACTCCGAACCGCTCGAAACCGTATTGACCTGGCCAGCCAACGCCAATGGCGCCCAACGCCACATTACCCGCCGCGCTTTCCAAGATGCCGGTTTTATCGTTCGTCAAACCCTGTCGGAGCCGGCTGCCGCGGCCATTGAATATGCCGACCGTATCGCTCACGGCTTCCGTCAGGCCGCCCGCCGGGTCGCCACCCAAGTGGCTGTCTTCGACCTGGGCGGAGGCACCTTCGACACCGCCCTCATTCGCATCGCTGGCGGCCACTATCACGTTTTGACCACGGCCGGCATCGAATCCCTGGGCGGTGACGATTTCGATGCCGTCCTGGTGAAAATCATTGCCGCCCGTCTCAACATCGATCCCGCCTCTCTGCCGGCCTGGCAGTCCATGTTGTTGACTCTCCAAGCCTGCCGCCTTAAGGAAAGCCTTAGTGCCGGAGTTTTCCGTCGAATGATTTTCGACCCCACCGACATCGGACTCACCGCATCGCCCATTCCGCTGGACGTAGCCGAATACGCTGCGGCCTTGCGGCCCCTGATCCAACCCGCCATCGCCAAATTGCGCGGTCTTTTCGACGATCCTGCCGTACAGGCCGACGGCATCACTCCCGATACGTTGGGAGCCATTTACCTGGTCGGGGGGTCCTCCCGCCTGCCCCTCGTCGCCGATATGATTCGAGAAGCCTTCCCCAAAATCGCGATCGTCGCCAGTGACAAACCCTTCTCTTCAACGGCCATGGGCGCGGCCATTCAAAGCGCGGAAGGGTTGATTCTGCGCGAGCGGCTCGCCCGGCATTTCGGCGTCATTCGCCTGGCCGAAGGCGGCCGCCGCGAAGTGTTCGATCTCATCTTCCCTGCTGGAATGACCCTTCCTCCCGCGGGCGCACCGCCGCATGAAGTTGTGGCTGAATACACGCCCCGCCACAACATCGGCCACCTCCGGTATCTCGAATGCGCCGATCTCGATGCGTCCGGACGCCCCGCCCAGGGACTGAGACCCTGGTCTGAACTCTTCTTTCCCTACGACCCGGCAGTCCCTCTCGACCTGCCCTGCCAAGCCCAATCTATCGTTCCTCGCGACGATCTAGCCTGCGATCGTATCCGCGAAACCTACCAGTGTGATAGCGATGGTATTATCACTGTGCGCATCCGCCGCCTCAAGGACAAGCAATCGCTGACCGCTGAAATCTTTCGTAACTCCTAAACCCAAGGTCCCGCATGTCTTCTGAAATTGAACAGGTGTTGGTGGTTGAACGTCGTCTGCTGGATCAATGCGGTTCCTTTCAGGGTCTGACTTTCGAAGTTGACCGCTACCTTCCCGTTCTGCTGAATGACCGTAACCACCGGTTCCTCCCCCGTCCGGTGGCCGAACCCGATCCTTCTTTCAAACAATTGATTCCCTATTTCATCATCGTTTGTAACCGGCGCATCTGGACCTATACTCGCGGCAAAACGTCGGGTGAAGGCCGCTTAGTCGCCAAGGTTTCCCTCGGGATCGGGGGGCATATCAACCCCCAGGATACCGGTGCCGATGGCGGAGAGGGCGTCTACACCCGTGCCGCATCCCGTGAATTGGCGGAGGAAGTTGTCCTGCCCGCCGGTTGCACCCAGACCATTGTCGCTCTGCTGAATGACGACGCCACCCCCGTCGGCACCGTCCACCTCGGCGTCGTGCACGTGCTCATCGCTCCTTCCGACGAGGTGCGACCCAATGAACTGGCGATTGCCGAAGCCGGCTTCAAATCGATCGAAGAGCTCCGCCCCCTCCGCGATCGCATGGAAACCTGGTCTCAAATTTGCTTTGATGCAATCGATGAATTATTCCTCCGAGGAAAAGTGGGTTAATGCTCTCCATCCGTGTCAGGACCTCCCCCATGCCCACCCCCCTCTTCGCCGGCGCCGCCAGTCGTGACATCAGCCCCACCCGCCCTCTGTTCCTGGTGGGCTACCCGCATGTCCAACGGATTTCGACCGGCATTCACGATCCGCTCCTGGCCACGGCTCTCTGCCTGCGGCAAGGTGCCGACGCGGTCCTGCTCGTTGCCGTCGATATTCTTTTTATCAACCCGCCCACCGCGCGACGACTCCGTAAAACCCTCGCTGACGCCACCGGCATGGCAGAGGAATCGGTATTCATCTCCTGTTCACATACCCATTCTGGTCCGGTCACCCATTCGATGATTGCCTGGGAGTCCGATCCAGTCGTACCTGAGCCGGACCCCGATTATATGCGCTTGTTCGAAGACGGCATTCTCCAGGCCGCCGTTGAAGCCGCCTGACGTATGCAACCCGCTCAATGGGCCTGGACCACCGCCACCGTCTCCGGCGTGGGCGGTTATCGTCTGGCCCCTGAGGGACCGGCCGACCGCGATGCGCAAATCCTCGCCCTGCGCACCGTGGAAGGAAACCGATGGCTGGCGGTTTCCCTCACTTATTGCATGCACCCCACCGTCCTGCACGAAGATTCGTTCCTGGTCAGTGCGGATTTCCCCGCCTTTACCCGCCTTCAGTTGCGCGAACAACTGGGGCCCGATGTCGCCATTCTCTATCACATGGGCCCCAGCGGCAATCAGAGCCCGCGTTATTCGGTGAAGGCCCAAACGTTCGCGGAAGCCGAACGCCTCGGGCGACGCCTCGGCGCGGGTGTCGCCAACTCACTCCTCGCCCTGCCGGATTCGGCCTTCTCGCGTTCGGCTATTCTTCAGGGCCGCATCGCCACCACCGATCTTCCCCGCCGTCAACTCCCCTCCCTCATCGAGGCAGAGAAGCTGCTGGCCATATCCCGTCAAACCTATGAACATCTCAAGGCCACCGGCGCGCCCCATGGCCCTGTGCGCACCGCCGAATGCGCCGTTTTCGGCGCTGAAGAAACGGTTAGCCTGGCCCGAGCCCAGGCCGAAGGCCGCATTGCGCGGCGGCTGAAGGATTTTCTACCCGCGGAAGTTCAGATCCTGACCATCGGCTCCCGGAGCCTGGTGGGTTTTCCATCTGAACTATTTGTGGAATACGGACTGGCCCTGCGAAAAGCGTCCCGAGACGCCGCCTTCGGGGTCAGCTTGGTTAACGGCGATCTTCAGGGCTATATCGTGACGCCGGAAGCCGCCCAAGCTGGCGGCTATGAAGCCGCCAACAGCCTCTTCGCTCCCGCGGCCGGGGAACAATTGCTTCGCGTCGCGCTGGATGCGCTTTCCATCTAGCAGCCACAAAAAAGATAACAGTTGAGCCGGGCAGCCTGATTTTGTTAAAAGAAAACAGTTAAGGATGTTTTTCAAGGGATTTGAATCTGCAGGAGGTTCCATGAGTGCTATACCCGTTCAAGTGGCTGTGGCCTGTTCCCATTGCAATGCCCGTTACCGCCTTAAAGAAGCCCAGCTTAAAATCATGAAGGAGATGAAATGCCTCAAGTGTGGCAAACGTTTTGTCCTCGTTCCTTTACCGCTGTCCACCCCGGAGGCCAATCCGCCGACCCCGAATACGGCTCCACCATCAGAAACCGTTACGTCGGCGGAAACCGCAACTCTCGTCGCACCGTCCCCTGCGACCCCCGTGTCGGCAACCCCTCCGCCGTCTGGCGCTCATTCAGCCGTCCGGCGGCCTCTCGCGGTATCCCCTTCTGCCACAGAATCCGAAAAATCAAATAATATCTTTTTTAAATGCACTAAATGTGCCCGCGAAGTCTCATTGCCTAAAGCCTATGCGGGCAAAAAAATCCGCTGTAAACAGTGCTCTGAAATCGTAACTGTCCCGTCCGCAAGTCCGACGACATCCCCTCCGACGCCGATGCCCCCTCTCTCTCCGATAACGACTGCTCCCGTCGCACCAGAAGTCACGCCACCCTCTCCGGTTGCTCCGCCCGTCACGCTTCCCGGCGCGCCTCCGATCACATCACCGGTCGCCCCTATACTGGCTGCAACTCCGACGCCGCCCGTGCCCTTGGCACCAACGCCCCCCGACCCTGAGCCTCTGACCCTGACTCCGATCGACTTGGATGTCAAGCCTGTCGTTCCCCCCGAAGTTCAAGCCGAACTCCAAACCTTGCGAAATCAGGCCCAAGAATTGGAACGCCGAAGTGCTGAAGCTGATCGTCGCGCCACCGAGGCGGAAAAAGAACTCCAGAACCTGGCCGGCCAGCGGGCCATCGAAACGGTTACCAGCGGTCGCCGGATTGCCGAATTGGAAGCCGAAATCCGCGCGCTCAAAAATACGCTCACCCAACACGAAACGGAAGCCGCGACAGTTCAACAACAATTCAAGGACCATCTGGTCGGCGATCTTAATGCCAAACTCGAGTCCCGTCGCGAGGAATTGGCCCGTTATTACGAAAATGAATTCGCCTCTGTCGAAAATCGACTCAAGGATCTTAAGGTACGCCGGGAAGAATTGGCCCGTTATTTCGAAACCGAACAGGCCGTTGCGGAGGCTCGAATTCAGGATATCCGCGAGCGCCAAAAGGCTTTGAAAAACTAAAGGGTCCCTCTATGACCTGGAATTTCGAAAGTCTCACCCGACTCTCCACTGGCTATTGGGCTTCAGCGGCACTTAATTCCGCTGTCCAGTTGAATTTATTTGCCTTCCTCGCACCACCCGGAGCGGAGGCCGACACGATCGCCCAACGCGCCGGGACCTCTCCGGAAATGACCCGGCTTCTGCTCGACGCTCTGGTCGGAGCCGGTATCCTGGTTCGCCAGGGCCCCCTTTATCAGGTGGAATCTTCCGCTCAATCCTTCCTCGACCCTGCTTCGCCCGATAACCTCCTCGATGCTTTGCATTTTAATGGGGATCTTTATCCGCTTTGGGGCCGGCTCGCCAACTGTGTCAGAGACGGACACCCAGCCCAAGCACCCCATGCCCATTTAGGCGGAGATCCCGCTCAAACACTTCGTTTCGTCAAGGGGATGCACAGCCGGGGACGAGCGATCGCCCCCATTTTACTGCCAGCCCTCGATTTCCTGACGAATGGACGACTGCTCGATGTCGCTTCTGGACCGGGCGTTTTCAGTCGCGCCTTGGCTGCCCGAAATCCCGATCTTCAGGTCACCCTTTTCGATCTGCCCCCTATTCTTGACGCAACCCGGTCCTTGATGGCCGACACCCCCATCTCCGCACAAATCACCTTTCATCCGGGGGATTATCATCGGGATCCGCTTCCCGCTCAGCAGGACACCCTATTGTTTTGCGGCGCACTCCATCAGGAAACCCCCGAATCGGTCGGCCGTCTGTTTCCCGCTTTCCGTGCCGCCCTGAGACCCGGCGGGCGCCTGATCCTCGCTGATTTTCTTCTGGCCCCCAACCGAAGCGAACCCATTTTCTCGGCGCTTTTCGCCCTTAACATGCGCCTTTTGCGCCCCACCGCTCATGTCTTCGATGAAACTGAATTGTCTGCCGCCTTGATCACTGCCGGATTTGACTCCATCCGCTTCTCACAGCCCGAATTCTGTCCCTATCGCATTCTGCACGCCTGTTGCAGGCCATAAGAAAACTTTTCCAAGCCCTTTTTGAGGAGCAAAAATGCCTGATAAAGAACCCGAAATCGAAATTGTTCCCCCCGGCAATGGAGCGGATCACAAGCAAATCGTGCCGGCCCGTATGGTGTTTCCCAATACCCTGCCGATCATCCCGCTCACCAATCGCCCGATTTTCCCAAAAATGATGGTGCCGCTCGTCATTGAAGATCTGACGGCGAAATCCGCCATTGCCGATATTGTCAAACAACCGTCGAAGTTTGTGGGTCTGATTTTAGCCCGTGAACCCGCCGATGGCGAGCCGCCCCATGAAGGACCACATCTGGGCCGTGACCTTTTTCCCGTTGGGGTGATTGCCGAAATCATACAGGCCAATCAGGCGGCACCCGACGCTCCTATTCAAATCATGGTCGGGGTGCTCGAGCGCTTTACCGTTTCCCACTATGTCACCGAGCAGCCCCATCTGGTGGCCGCTGTCGATTACGTATTTGATGGCGAAGAACCGATGACCGAGGAATTGAAAGCCTTTGCCCTCTCCATCATCAGTTCCATCAAGGATCTCATCCCCCTCAATCCCCTGTTTAAAGAGGAATTAAATCTCTTCCTGACCCGGATCAATATTAAGGAACCCGGGCGATTGGCCGACTTTGCGGCGGCTATGACCACCTCCAGCGCCCAGGAATTGCAGGATATCCTGGCCACTTTCCCCCTTCGTCCGCGCCTTGAAAAAGTTCTTTATCTCCTGAAAAAGGAAGTCGATCTCGCTCGGCTCCAAAACAAAATCAGCAAACAAATTGAAGAAAAGCTATCCAAGCAACAGCGGGAATTCTTCCTTCGCGAACAACTCAAGGCCATCAAAAAGGAACTCGGTATTAGCAAGGAAGGCAAAGAGACCGAACTCGATGAGTTTCGCGAACGTCTTAAAAGACTGACATTATCCGACGAAGCGCATGAACGCATTGAAGAGGAGATGAACAAGCTCAGCCTCATTGAACCCTCCTCTCCCGAATTTCATGTCTCGCGTAATTATCTCGACTGGCTGACCTGCTTGCCCTGGGGCGTCTTTACCCAGGATAGTTACGACCTGAAGAAAGCCGCCCGCATTCTGAACCAGGATCATTACGGATTGGATGATGTCAAGGAGCGCATCCTGGAATTCCTCTCCGTTGGCATTCTGAAAGGAAACATCTCCGGGTCAATCATTCTTTTCGTCGGGCCACCCGGTGTCGGTAAAACCTCCATCGGGCAGTCAATCGCCCGCAGTATCAACCGCAACTTTTATCGGTTCTCCCTCGGCGGCATGCGCGATGAGGCTGAAATCAAGGGGCATCGGCGCACCTATATCGGAGCACTGCCCGGAAAATTTATCCAGGCGATCAAAGTCTGTAAAAGTGCCAATCCGATCATTATGCTAGATGAAATTGACAAGATCGGCGCAAGTTTCCAAGGTGATCCGGCTTCCGCCCTGCTCGAGGTCCTCGATCCCGAGCAAAACCGGTCCTTCCTCGACCATTACCTGGACGTGCGGTTCGATCTGTCGCATGTGTTGTTCATCTGTACCGCCAACCAAACGGACACCATCCCCCCCGCCCTGCTTGACCGGATGGAAGTAATCAAGCTATCGGGCTATATCCTCGAGGAAAAACTTCAGATCGCCCGTAAATTTCTGATCCCCAAACAACTGGCGGCCCATGGCCTCAAGATCAACCAGCTTCAGATAACCGACCCGGCGCTCCGGGAAATCATCGACGGCTTTGCCCGCGAGCCAGGCATCCGCGGCTTGGAAAACCACATCAAACGAATTTGCCGGAAATCGGCCCGCAAAATTGTGGGCGATGCCTCCACCCGCCTCACGATCAAACCGGGCGACATTGGGCCGCTCTTGGGACGCCGCCTCTTCTCAGATACAGACCCTTTCCAAAAGCGGCGGGTCGGCGTAGTCACCGGTTTGGCCTGGACCAACATGGGTGGCGTGGTGTTGCACATCGAAGCCGGAAGCGTGGCGGCGGCCAGTCCGGGTTTCAAGCAAACCGGTCAGCTGGGTCAGGTCATGGTGGAATCCTCGGAAATCGCTTACACGTATATCCGCTCGTATTTCAACAATCAGCCGAAAATTCTCGATTTCTTCCAGAAACACTTCATCCATCTGCATGTGCCGGCGGGAGCGACCCCGAAGGACGGCCCCTCGGCGGGCATCACCATGGCAGCCGCTCTTTATTCGCTCGCCACCCGTCGCGCCATTAAACCCCTTTTCGCGATGACCGGCGAATTGTCGCTGAGCGGTTTGGTCATGCCCATTGGCGGCCTTAAGGAAAAGGCCATCGCGGCCAAACGCGCCGGGATCGCCAACCTGGTGTTCCCGAAGGAAAACAAGAAGGACTTCGATGAGCTCCCCGCTCAGATTCGCAAAGGTCTGAAACCCCACTTCGTCGCCACTTTCCCCGAAGTCATCCAAATTTGCTTTCAGCCTTGATCGACCGCTCCGAAGTCGGCGGTTTATTTCTTCGGCCAAAACGGGGGCATCAGCAGACGATCGGGTAAATCAGGAATCCCCGTTAAAATCTCATGCAAGAGGTCTGGCGGCAAAGGCGATCGCCCACACAATCGGATGTTTTCCTGAACCTGCTCCACCGTCTCCACCCCCAATACCAGGCTGGTTACGCCGTCCAGACTCAAGACGAACCGTACCGCCAGTTCGGCCAGAGAGATACCGGCCGCATGGGCCCATTGCTCCAGTTTGGGATGCAATGCGACAACCGGCTCAAAAAAAGGATCCAATCGATCCGGCGGAATGAGCAACAATCCTTGCAGATACACGCTCCGGACAAAAACCGTCACCTGCCGTTGCCGGGCTTGATCGAATACCCCGGTCCGGATGAACCGTTGATCCAAAATACTGGTTGGAGTTTGAATGGCCTGGCTTCGGCCATCGGACAGGATTTTCGCGGTAACCGTCGGCAGATAAGTCGATACCCCGATCCGCTCAATCAATCCTTGCGCCTGAAGTTTTTCCAGCGCCCCGATGTGGCCGGCATCCTCTTCCCGATGGAACAGACAAAGAAACAATTTCTCAAGTCGCAAAGCGGCCAGGGACTTGCATACGGAAGCATTCACAAAACGGTCCACCTCCACCCCGGTCAGATGGGCGGGAATCGGCGGGACCTTCGTCACCACCTGCATCTGATCCGTCAGACCCAACTCCGCCAATGCCCGTCCGATGACGGCTTCACTCTCACCATAGGCCGCCGCCGTATCCAAGCAGTTCACCCCGCCCTCAAAAGCGCAGGCGATAATGTCCCGTGCGGTCTCGTAGGTGGGTTGCCCACTCCGGTTGGCAATCCCGTACGGCAGACCGAATTGGACGGTTCCCAAGGTCAGACGGGAGAGGGCGGTCATTTCGCCGTGTATCCTCCATCCACCGGAAGGTTGGCGCCCGTGATATAGGCCGATGCATCTCCGCCGAGAAACACCACCGCTCCGCCGATATCCTCCGGATTCGCCATGCGCCCCAGGAAAGTCCGGGCACTGTAACGCCGGACAAATTCGGGGGAAGTGGTCTCCTGAATAAAACCTCCGGGAATCAGGCCATTACACCGCACTCCAAAGCGACCGTAATAACTGGCCACATATCGGGTGAAATTGATCATTCCACCCTTATGAAAAAAGTAATCAGGATACCATCCGCTCATAGGCAGCCCTTCGTACAGCGTCGCGTCCGGCCCGATCACTCCCTGGATTGATGCGATATTCACGATCGAACCCTGTTTCTGTTCCGCCATGACGTCAGCGAAGGCGCGAGTGATGATGAAAAGACCGGTGGCATTCACCTCCATGCTGGCGGCAAAAGTGGAGGCAGGCCCCGAGTGGCCCTCCTTCATGGGCCGGGTCACGGCGTTGTTCACCAAAATGTCGATGTGCCCCCATTGGGCCAGAATCTGGTCTCGCAGCGACAGGACCGAAGCTTCGTCGGCTTGATCGCAAATCATCGCTTGGGCATCCAGTCCTTCAGACCTCAAGATCCCCGCCAACTGGTCGCCTTTTTCAAACGTGCGCGCAGCGCTGATCACCGTCGCCCCGGCTTCGGCCACAGCACGGAATATACCTTGTCCAACAATTCCAGCACCTCCGGTTACCAAGGCCACCTTACCGGTGAGCGTAAATGGATCGCGTCTGGGCATGATCTTTCTCCTTACCGTTGACCTGGTTGAACCCGGCCATGATTTCCTTGCAATAATTGCTCAACGAAATGACATCGGCTCCCATGCTGACAAAGCGATACCCCTGATCAACCAGCGACTGCAGGTTGGACGGCGCGCCAACCGTTCCGGCGAATTTTCCATGGCGCACCGCTACTTCAGCGACTTTTCGACGGGCAGCAATCAGGCGCGGATCATCCCATTGGGCCGGCGCACCGATGCCTTGGCTGAAGTCACCGGGCCCGAAAAAGAGCATATCGATTCCCGGCACCTCAGCAATGGCTTCCAATTCATCCATCGGTTCAGGATCCTCGATTTGTACCACCACAAACCGCTGCTCATTTGCCTGCTTGATGTACTCCGTGAATTCGACTCCACAATAGGCCCCATCCGCGTTCCCCCCATCCGCCGGACGGCGCCCGATCGGATGAAACCGGGTCGTTCGCGCCACATATCGCGCATCCGCCAGACTCATCAGGTGCGGCACCATGATTCCCGCGGCATCGAGTTCCAAGGGACGGACATAATCACTGTACCCCCCCCGAGCCACGCGGACCATAATATCGACATCCTGACTCTTCGCCGCCCAGATCCCATTCTCAATCGCGGAGAAATCATTGGCAACATGTTCCATGTCCAGCCAAATACAATCGAAGCCGGCCATTGCGGCGATTTCCACCGCCCGGGCATCGGAAAAGTTCATCTTGAAACAAGTGGCCAGATGTCCTTCGCGCAACTGTTTCAAAACCCGACTCGGTCGCATATTCATGGGCATTTAGGTTCTCCTGAATCTGTTATTTAAGCTGAAGGGAAGACTGCTTATGAGCTGAAGTTAGAGACCTAAGCCTTGAAAGGCAAGACGAAAGCGAAGGTCTTCTGGCGCCCTGACGGGTCATTCCCCTGATGGTCAGCGTTCAGTTTCGCGATCCCGAAACATCACGTGCTGGTCGTCTCACCACGCCCCATGACTTGCCGGGTCACCCGGGAAAGTTCCCCTAGGTTGTAGGGCTTTGGTACGGCGGCCGAAAAACCATAGGCGCGTGGATTGGCCATGACGGGATCCAACGAGTACCCACTCGAGGCGATCGCCGGGGTCAGGATCCCTTCCTGGCGTATTCGGCGAAGAGCTTCCACCCCCCCCATCCCACCGCGAATCGTCAGGTCAAAGAACAATAGGTCAAACGGTTGACTTTGCGCACGAGCACTAAGACACTTGGCCATCGCTTCCTCACCATGGGCGGCACACTCGATCGTGTATCCGATTTTGGCAAGCATCCCCTGCAATACGTCGCGCACAGCCTCCTCGTCGTCCATTACGAGAATCAATCCTTTCCCGTCTCCTATGGCAGGCTGTTTTTCGTCTGGTTTTCGAGGTACTCCCCCACTCGCCGGCAGATAAAACGAAAACGTCGTCCCCTTCCCGAGCTGCGACGTCACCGTGAAGTGCCCATTGTGATTTTTGATAATCGAGTGGGCAACCGTCAGCCCGAGCCCGCTCCCATGCGGCTTGGTAGTGAAGTAGGGATCGAAAAGTTTGATGAGATGGCTCTCCGGAATGCCACTTCCATGGTCCTCAACACGGATGCAAACGTAATGCCCGGGCGCAAGAGGCAGATCCTCCCTCCGTCCCACCACAACGGCTTCGCCACGCAGAATGATTTCCCCCCCGCCGTTCGTCATGGCCTGATCCGCATTCAGGAGCAAGTTGTGAATCACCTGACTGATCTGGCCGGCATCGATCTCGACCGCAGGCAAGTTGGGCTCAAAAACGAAGCGACAGATGGACTTGGATCCACTTAGTGCAAACCGGGCCGCATCGCGCGCAATCTCCTCTATGGAGCAAGTCGTCTTGACCGGCTCACTCCCTTTCGCAAAGGTCAGGAGCCGAAAGGCCAGATCTTTGGCACGCAAAGTCGCCTTTTCAGCATTTTCCAACAGCGATTGAGTGGAAGCGGAGGGTGGAACCTCGAGTTGGGCCAAATTGAGATTTCCCAAGATTGCGGCCAGGAGATTATTAAAATCATGCGCAATCCCTCCTGCCAGGACGCCTATGGAATCAAGCTTTTCGGACCGCTGGAGTTCTACCTCTAATCGTTCTTTGTCTGTGACATCGCGAAAAACCAGCACCACCCCGATAATATGGCCGACGGAGTCCCGTATAGGAGCCCCGCTATCCGCTATCACCCGTTCACTGCCATCTTTGGAAATGAGCAGGGTGTGATTCGCCAGTCCGACCATGCTCCCGCTCCGCAGAACCCGGTCGACCGGGTTTTCAAGCTTTTCCCGATTGCCTTGGTTGACAATATTAAAAACATCGGCCAAGACTCGTCCCAGCACCTCTTCCTGTTTCCATCCGGTGAGCCCCTCGGCTACCGGATTGAATAATGTAATCCGTCCGGTCATATCGGTGGTGATCACGCCATCGCCAATCGACCGCAGGGTAACGGCCAACCATTCCCTCTCCTCCCCCACGCGTTTATTCATGTCGGCCAACGCGGCGGTGCGATCCATCACCCGGGCTTCAAGGGTTTCATTGACCTCTATGAGCTTCCCCGTTGTCAGGTCAATTTCATGAGTGATGGTAGCCGAAACGATCCATGCCGGATAGATGAGCAGAACGAGGAAGAAGAGGCTGATCGAAAAGATATCGGCAATGACCGGGAGGCTTTTTCGATCAATAGCGTCGCGATCGAAACCCAGATGGAGGATGTCGCCCGTTGGCTCAATTCGGCTGACGATATCATACAATACCGTCCCGGTTGTGTTACGAATGGTGCGGTCGATCAGAGCGTGGGCGCCGTTATGAGTGCCCAGTAGATCCGTGGGAACTCCGGACCGGAACGTGTGCGCGTAAAATCCGTCCTTGCGTTCAATGAACGCATAACGAATGAGCGGGTCGGCGGCGACGGCCGTATCGAGTAGATCTCGAACCGCCACCCGATCATCCCACAGCAACAGTTGTGAGAGTTGTCGAGCCAAAATGCGCGTTTTCCCCCGCGCTTGATCCCGGTGTTGTTGTCGATTCAACAAAACCTCGTACGCAGTCATGGCGATCGCCGCACAGGCGATTAACAGGGCCAGCAGGGCCAATAATCTGAAAAAGATTTTTTGTCTCACAGCGAATGCCCTGATTGGGAAGACTTGATCCAGGCCTCCATTTCCCTCACCGTCTGATAAAGCGAATCGTCCCCTTCCTCAAATCTCTCGATGCGAAGCTTTTGAATCAGTGACAAAGCAAAGGGATCCTGATGCAGGGAGAGAAGAACTTTTTTAAGCTTCGCCTTAAGCACAGGATCCAGTGCCGGATGGACAACTACGGGGGGAATACCATAGGGGGACGATTTACGTATCACCTTTGTGTTGGCAACGGTTTCGGGCTCTGTCGCCTGTATGAATTCCCAAATGAGCGAATCTACTGCAGCGCCATCCGCCATCCCTTCCGCAACGGCCTTGATCGAATTGTCATGGCTGTAGGTATAAAAGGTCTCGCTGAAAAAGGTTTCGGGGGTTTCGCCCTTCTGGGCGAGAAGGAACCGCGGAACCAAGCATCCGGTGTTTGAATTGGGGTCGGTGAAGGCAAATCGTTTTCCCCTCAATTCATCCAATGTTCCGATCGGGCTATCCTTGTTAGCCAGAACATAAGAATAATATTCTGATTTGCCATTCACGACCGGAACGGCAATAATTTCCATTCCAAACTTGGCGTGTCCGGCAACATAGGGGCCCGAACACACAAAGGCCAGATCGACACACTGGCTTTCAAGAAGATTATTCACCTCTGCGTATGTTTTTCGCTGGGTAAACACCGTGCGCATTCCGACTTGATCGCCCACCCATTTCAACAGATCTTCATAATACTGCTTCGTGATCGTGGGCGAAATCATGGCTCCGACCGCGACCCGAAGAATGGGACGGGTGTCCCCCGCCTTGTTCGGATCCTCCCCAGAAGTGACTTTTTGAAAATCTATCCGCGAGATGCCGACCCCGCTGAATAAGCCCAGCCATAAAGTAAATAACGCCCCCCCGATGAGTAGGCAAGTTCCGACCCAAACCATTCGATGATTCAGAGTCATGAAACACCTCCTGTTTTGTGCGCCCCATCAAAATGCCATTTACTCTAGTCTAAAAATAGCCCCGGTGTATTAGAGAATCAAGATAAAACTTATCTTAAATATAAAAGGTTTATACCCCTTTAGGAGACAACCCCTGAGTGGTTGATCCTGACTCAGCCCTCCTCCTCTGGTCATATAGGCCGAACTTGCCGGCCGGGCTTTTGCATGGCAGGTGTCAATCCGTGCCGGGCCCATCATTTCTGGATCTTCACCGGGGTCTCACGGGTGATATCGCGATCGCATTCCCGGACTTCATAGCCCTGGGTCTTGACCGTAGCCATTCTGCCCGCATCGCACTGATAACTTTCTTCCTTGCCGCACATACCAGGCAACAGAGATGCGGATCTTGTTCGTCCGATTGATGCATAGCGTTGTTGACCACCCTTTGAGCCAACCGTCGCAAAACTTCCTGCTGATGTTTGGCGCGTTGATCATCAAGGGCGTAGAATCGACCCGAAGGCGAGCTAGTCCGTCCGCTTCTACGGTTACCCGTCCACACTCTGTCAGAAACCGCCTTGTCCGGATTCAGCAACGCTTCATGCTCGACAAGTTTAGGTCTGGTTTCGATTTCAGAATCTCGGGCGCCACCAAGGAGAAAACCGGGCACGCAGCCCATCGGTGACCACAACGGTTACTTGATTTCTTCCAGGCGCACCATTCGTCCGCCTTGTTCACGACTTTGAATTCCAGCGATGATGATTTTCATCAGTTCCACCGTCTCATCAAAGGGAAACGGCCTAACCCCGGTTCGTAGATAGGCGATAAAAGCTTCCAACTGTGACTTGAAGGCAAAAAACGTGTCGCCCAAAGCCACATTAACATGTCCGGTCGTTCCGCACAATTGGAGCACACCAAAAGCGCCATACATATCCTTGTTGGCGACCACCGTGCAGTCCACGCCTCGGTCATGCTTGAGATGTACAACATTCCGATCGAGGGTTCCGGTATTTTGTACCGTCTCAAACCCAGGGCCCAAAATGGGATAGAGCCCCTCCAAGGCGTGAATCCCATATCGTTCCCAGCTTTTCGGGGTGGTAATGCTCGCATAACGCAACTCCCCCAACTCATGCGTCGAGAGGCGATAAGGCAGGAATTCCTTGGCATACCGCATGCAACTCGAGGACATTAATCCCGCCCCCTGTTGTTCCCACTCCATCATGATCCGTAAATCTGCAGTATTATCCACCATCGGCTTGTCCACAAACACCGGCAAGCCCGCCTCTATGAAAGGCCGACATCGAGCCACGTGTTCATGGCCTTTGTCGGTCGCCACTATTACGGCATCCACCTGGCCGATCACCGCTTCCGGCTTTTCTACCACATTCGGGATCAAGGAAGCCTTCGCAACTTTGGGAGCATCGGCAGGATCATCGGTCCAGATGTGGGTGACTTTCGCCCCGGGAATGCACAGGGCTGAGGCCGGCTCCTTACCGAGATAGACTGGAATGCCCGCAAATGGACATTCAGCCATGGCCGCTTTGTCATATCCGTTAAACATGGCACTCCAGGAATAGGGGTGCCCATTCCCGTCCACCATTCCCAGCATGGCCAATCGAATCTGTCGCTGTCCCAAAGGTTTCATATTCAATAGCCTTTATCCCAATCCGCCTCTATGTTTTGAGCGATGACATCCGACACATAACTGTCGGTTCGCAACAACTGGTGAATCGAGGTCGGCAATAACGGCGTCACCGGTCCATGCAGGCAAAGCCGGGCGATCATCCTTTGCCAAGCCGTCGTGGTGCCGTGGACCGTAATGGCGCTGACATCGATGCGATGCCGGGAAGCAATGACCTGGGCTGGCCCGATGGTCGCCGCCTTAGGCGGGACCGCGGCAAGATCGCCACTCATTCCAAAACTGCCATGCATGGAGTTTTGGGCCAGAGTAAAAGGGCTCAACGTGCAAACCCGGGGACCCATTTTCATCCATTCCTTCAAGCTTTTCGCCTTGAATTCCGGCGCATCGGGTTCAATAAAAGCAAGGTGCCCCGTCCATCCCGGACCGCTATAACAGATGTCGGCATCTCCCGCATCCTCAATCAGTTTACCGTAATCCTTGATGTTCTTATTCGTGAATCCAACGAAATTTGATTCTTTCGGTCGCAATTCAGGATCAATCCGGGACCAGAAATAGTTCTTCATGGCATAGGTGAAACCGTATGGCCAGGTCGCCGGCGCAATTTCGCCCTTCTCATTTGCATATTCATCCATTGCAAAAGCCACCAGATATTTACAACTGATTTTCAACTGGTTGACCAGGGTGGCTACATGCCGGTAGGTGGGACAGGGATTGGGCAGGATCATGACGACTTTTTCACCCGTAACGGCGGACTGCTTGAGCCGGGTCACCATGTCTGCGACCCAGAGCATTTCGATATCGGCGGCGGGCAGAATCCGGATTTGAAAATCGGGATTCTTGTGGCGGGCTAGATCCTTCGTCTTGATTTTTCGAACGCGCTCGATTTCCTTGAGATCCCGAAACGGGACCCAGTGAGACGGACGGAATGTAAATTTACTCATGATGGCTCCTCTTATTCCTATTTATTAAACCCGACCCTATTCGGCTGATGATCATCGATCTATTCGTAAACGCCAAAAACACCTCGACCTGCAACAATGGTCGTTTTTAAATTCAAATCGGCATCTAGCATTACGAGGTCGGCATTCCGACCCAGGGCCACCTCTCCGGCATTCAATCCTAAGAGTCGGGCCGGGTTCGCTGAACATAACCGGCTGGCAACCGCCAGGCTTTTTCCAAATAATTGAACGGCATTTTGGAAACAGTTCAACGGGGTCAGCGCACTTCCTGCCAATACCAGTCCCCGCGCAATCAAGCGGACCCCATTATTCCGATCCCGGATCCGGGCCTCGCCCCATCCTGCAGGCAACCGATAATCTCCCGGTGGCAATCCTGCGCCATAATTGCTGTCGGTTACAAAGGCCACACCCTTCGGCCCTTTACATCGCAGCGCTTTCTCCACCAGCAAAGGATGGACATGCGTCCCGTCGGCGATGATCTCACAAGTTACCCGGTCCTCGACCAGCAAGTAATCCACCAAGCCCGCCGGATAAACACCGGGATCGATCATTTCAGGTACCGCAAAGGTATCAAAAAGATGGGTCACGAGCCGCAAACCGGCATCAACCGCCGCGCGTGCCTGTTCGATCGTGGCTCGCGTGTGGGCCAGACTGCATACCACCCCCTGCCCGCTTAGGCGGGCGATGGTTTCCACCGCTCCTGGCAATTCTGGCGATAAATCCCAGATCCGGATGTGTCCGCCCCCCGCGATTAACAGGCGATCGGTCAATTCGGGTAGGATCGGTGCCAGATCTTCACCGCGTCCCGCACCCGTCTGCGCCAGATAGGGAGATTCCAAGCGGAACCCGCCCACTTGTGGGGTGGCTTTTAATTGGTCGGTTTCCCGGAGATGTTGCTGCATTAATTCGATTAAATTCTCGGGCGGACCAAACAACGTTGGAAAAAAACGGGTGGCTCCCTGTTGGGCCTCAAGTGCTGCCCATTCGGCCAAGGATCCTTTCTCGAGCGAACAAAAACCCATTCCATGACAATGCAGATCGACGAAGCCGGGGAGCACATAGTCCCCTGCCGCATCCAGTGTTTTTTTACCCTTCAAACGAGGTGCGATTTCAACAATCAAGCCCTGCTGAATTCGGAGATCCACAGCCGCCGTTTCCCCATCCGGCAACAGTACCCGCCCGTTGGCAATAATATCGAAGGGATCTTGTTTCATACACTGAATTTCCGCAAGTGAATCTACTCCCCCCTTTCCGCCGACACAAGGTGAAATTTATGATTAGAAATCACCCCATACGACCCGCTAACCGTTACTCACCACCACGTCGCCAGGTAGGGGGGGCTGGAACCTTTATTATTGAATAAATCGCGTTGCGTTTTATACTGCCTGCCATTGGAAAGCATTCCGTTCTTATGCCCAAAGCCCTTTATTTTTCGCTGATGGTCGGTCTCGGCGGATTCGCCGGTGCCCTCGCCCGTTATGGACTCAGCCTCGCCTGCCAAAGAGGGTCCATTGTCTTTCCCTTGGGAACGCTGGGCGCCAACCTGCTGGGATGCCTCCTGATCGGGATTATCGCCCAACTCGCAACTGAAACCAACTGGATCCCACCGGCCGTGCGGCTGCTGCTCGCTACTGGATTCTGCGGCGGATTCACAACCCTCTCGGCCTTTGCGTTTGAAACCGTTCAATTCGTCCGATCAGCCGAATGGTTTCTCGCCGGCGCTTACGTGCTCGGGACTCTCATCGGGTCTTTTCTCGCCTTCGGTCTCGGTTGTCTGGTTGTCCTGCTCCTGCTGAAAGGTCCTGGTGCCCTATGGAATTGAAAGGCGAAGCCAAGCTCCTGCGAATTTTTGTCGGAGAATCCGACAAGCTCCATCATGTGGCCCTCTTCGAAGTGATCGTTCGCGAAGCACGCCAGGCGGGCCTCGCGGGAGCGACCGCCTGGCGGGGTCTCCTGGGTTATGGACCCGACAGCCGAATTCGTTCTGCTAAAATCATGGACCTCTCTGCCGATCTATCCATTATCATTGAAATCGCCGATACCGCCGAAAAAATTGAAGCCTTCTTACCCCGGCTCAAGGAGTTGTTCGAGCAGGCAGACTCAGGCGGCTTGGTCACACTCGAACGGGTTGAAATCCTCCTCTACCGCCGCAGTAAACCATGACCCCTTCCATCACCCCTCTTTTGCCTTTTGACTTCGACGCCTACTGTGCCATGCGCCGACAGACCGTGGACACAGCCTTGTCCGCCCACCTTCCGCCGGAAGACGAATCGCCGGAAATACTCCACAAAGCCATGCGCTATAGCGTTCTCGCCGGCGGCAAACGCCTGCGTCCTCTTCTTTGTTTGGCCGCTTGCGAGGCGTGCGGCGCACCAACCAACACCGCCCTTCTGCCGGCCCTCGCGGTCGAAATTCTCCACACTTACACCCTGATTCACGACGACTTGCCTTGCATGGATGACGACGATTTGAGGCGGGGGCGGCCCACCAGCCACAAGGTCTTTGGCGAAGCCAACGCACTCCTTGCAGGCGACGCCCTTCTGACCCTCACCTTCGAATGGCTTGCCCGCAGTCAACCCCAGCCCCCCCGCACGCCCGCCGATCTCGTCCGGACCCTCGCCGAAGCCGCCGGTCATCGCGGCGTCATTGCCGGACAGATTGAAGATCTCGCCGCCGAAGGCGCCGCCCCCTCCGCCGCCCGCGTCGAGTCCATTCATCGCCTTAAAACCGCAGCCCTTCTCCGTGCCTCCGTTCTTCTCGGCGGACTCTCTGCAGGGGCTGACGACGACCACCTCGCGGCCCTTGCCCGGTATGGTGAGGCCGCCGGCCTGGCCTTCCAAATCGCCGATGATCTCCTCAATGAAACCTCCACCCCTGAAAAACTCGGGAAAGCTACCGGGTCCGACCGTGAACGTTCAAAAATGACCTATGTCCGGGTTTTTGGTCTGGAAGTCGCCCAACGGCGCGCAGAAACGCTTACGGCCGAAGCCTGCTCTGCCCTCGCGGCATTTCCGGGGCCCGTGGAACCGCTGCAGGCCTTCGCGCGATATGCCATCGCCCGAAAAAATTGAATCATGCGCGCTCCCCTCATTCCCGGTTATTATTTCAAACGGCCCCTCGCCTATGCCCCTGCACTGGCCGCCATGGAAGCCTGGGTCGCCGCCCGCGTTGAAAATCGAACGGGCGACGCCTTCTTTTTTCTAGAGCACACCCCGGTCATCACTCTGGGGATGCGCGGACGCGACGAACATGTTCGCATTCCCGCAGCCCAACTCGAGGCCCTCGGTATCGACCGGGTTCCCTCTTCCCGCGGGGGAGAAGTCACCCTCCATGCCCCAGGCCAATTGGTGATCTATCCCATTCTCAAGCTCTCCGGTGCTGCAGCATCGGCAGGGGACCATGTCCATCGATTGGAGGAACTCGGTATCCGAATCGCCGCCGATTTCGGCCTGACGGCTTTTCGCCGCAAGGGATTAACCGGGATCTGGACCGAATGCGGCAAGTTGGGAGCGATCGGGGTGCGCTTCCGCCACTGGGTCTCTTTTCACGGACTGAGTCTCAATATCGATCTGGATCTAAAACTCTTCGACTTGATCGTACCCTGTGGACTGGCGCATGAACCCGTGACGTCCTTCCGCGCCCTGTTGGGCGACGGGAGTCCGTCAGTGGAGACCGTTCGCACCCGCGCAATGGCCCACTGCGAACATATCTTCGGACGGACCTGCGTTCCCCGACCCCTTGAAGATACCTGGCCCGCTCCTACCGGATCAAATGCCTGAACCGGACTTCGCCCTCATGTAACAGCTTTCGCGTCTGCTCGTTGAAGCAGTACTCTTCTTCGTAAATCACCTCGCGGATCCCGGAATTGATGATCATCTTGGCACAGGTCAGACAAGGGCTCATGGTGCTGTATATCACGGCGCCTTGCAGGGCAATCCCATGGTAAGCGGATTGGGTGATCGCATTTTCTTCGGCGTGGCAACAGATGCATTCATCCAGATCACTCCCTGAGGGCGCCGTACCGGCGCATCGGGGACAGCCGCCTTCCGCGCAATTGCGAATCCCCCGGGGAGTGCCATTGTATCCGGTGGAAATGATGCGGTGGTCCCTCACGATCACCGCGGCAACCTGTCGCCGACTGCAATTACTGCGCGTTTTGACCACGTGCGCGATGTCCATGAAATAGACATCCCAGCCCGGGCGTTTAAGTGGGGCGTTCATGCCCTGTAGAATGCCATATTTTTGTCTGACCGCCACCGAAAAATTTTTTATTCCAAATGGGCAGACGAAAGAGCCTGGTAAAAATCGCCGGCCGATCGCCAGCGAACATCCCGATCTTTCGCCAAGGCTTTCAGCAAAGCTTGCATGATGCCGTCATTCAATCCCGGAATCAGCTCCGGATCCAATTCCAACAACTCCTCTGGAGCCGTCTGCGGCGAAAACACCGGTCGACCGGAAAGGAGTTCGTAGATGACCGCGCCCAACGAATATACATCACACCGCTGATCCAAAGGTAGCCCCTCGATCTGCTCGGGGCTGATATAGGGAATGGTCCCTTCCAAATAGTCGCCCCCCATTTCATCCGCACCCGTAATCTGGCCGGCAATCCCAAAATCAACTATTTTCAGGCAAGACTCTTTGTCCAACATCAGATTGGCCGGCTTCAAGTCCTTATGCAACACCGATCGGCTATGGGCATAATCCAAGGCCTTCGCGCAGGAACGGACAATCTGAACCACGCTACCCAGACTTAGCCGGCCCAGATCCTTGAGAATAGCGCGAAAATCACGGCCATCGACGTATTCCATGATCAGAAATAACCCGGCGGACCCGCTTTCAAGATTGTGCAACTTGACGATATTTTGATGCGACAATTGCATCACGATCCGGGCTTCGTTTTTGAACGCCTCCAGCGCTTCTGTTTTTTCAACCAGATGCGGCGGCAAAAACTTCAGGGCCACCGTCAAGTTCAACATCCGGTCCCGAGCCGTATAAACCTGGCCCATCCCCCCTTCCCCCACGACTCCCAACATTTCATATCGGGTTTGATTTGGGTCTGCGAAAAAATCAAGGACCGTCTTTTCGCGAGGTGGGGTTCCGGCCTTGATCGCGGCCGAAGCCCTCCCCCGCCGGATTCGAAGCTGGGGCTTTTTGAATAGAATCGGCCGGCGAGCCGGCTTGTTCCCTTCCAATTTAGTCGCGGAAGTTATTTTTTT
The DNA here is from genome assembly GCA_903824675.1 of uncultured bacterium. GTDB lineage: Bacteria > Verrucomicrobiota > Kiritimatiellia > CAIKKV01 > CAIJXV01 > CAIJXV01. Next base: position 39,110 of record CAIJXV010000047.1, on the reverse strand, counting down.
AAAGAGGGTCTGTTTGTCTGCCATCGCTCAATCCTTTACCGGGATACGGCTGAACCGACGTTGACTCCGACGGCAAGCCGTCCAATGCGCAAGGTCAAAAAAGAGAGCAATAGTTCAGCCCCCAAACCGCCGGATAAAAGTTGTTCATAAACCCCTAAAGCCTCGCGCCGGGCTCGTTCCAAATCGCGCCGTGTCCATTCCCCCGCCTGCCGGGCCAACAAACCCGCGCGATAGGGATGCATTTTGCGCGGATCCTTCACAACATCGCCCGCTAAAGCTGTTTCCACTGCCGGGGCCAATGATTGCCACTGGAGCCCCCCCCGCTGACCCGGTTGTAATATGGCCCACTTCCGATCCAAGGCTTCGCGAAATATCAGCAATTCATTGATCCGATCGGCCAACAATGAAATCATCCATACTTCCGATGTTTTTTGAGCCAGTAATTGGCGCAACAGTATCAGTGCCCGACTTGTTTTGCGCTCCATCACCGCTTCGGTCCAATCCCACGCCATTCGTCCCCGACTCGCCACCGTAACCGCTTCGATATCCGCCAAAGTAACCGTTTTTCGAGAATCCATCCACAAAACCAGTTTCGCGACTTCATTCGCAATCTGGCGGGAATCCACCCCAACTTTTTCAAGAAAAACGGCCGTTACATCTTCAGCCGCCGTCAATCCCTCCGCCCGAAAAGCATCCCGGATCCGAGGAAGCGCCTGCTGGTCGGCTGCCCAGCTTTTTTCGGGCATCGCGAATTCTTCAACCTTGCCGATGGCTTTGCAAACCTTGAGGAATTTTTGCCGTCCGTCAATTTTCGGCGCGGTCACTACCAAGGTGTGACTCTCGGGCAGTCCCGCCTCAATCAGGGTGGTGACTTCCTGGATCAGCGCTTTTACCTCTTCCGACCAGCCTCCCGCTCGATCAGAAAATAAGTTGGTATCCTTGAGCCAGACAACCCGCCGTCCACCGAAAAAACCACTGGTTTTCAACGCCGACAGAGTCTGGCGTAATATTCGCAATGCCGCTTCGGTCGAATCAGCTCGGCCATCGAGTGTCTCCAGGCTCATCATTCGCTCGGCTTCCGGGACCAAGGCATCAACCTGTTCATGCGCCCGGGTAGTCACCGGAAATTCGTCGTCGCCATAGTAGATATAAACCGATGCCAACCTTTGATTCATCCCTTGCCAGCCTCCAAGTGAAGCGATAATATGGGTAGATATCACATTCTAACCCGATTGTCACGCTGGGGTTTATGAACGACTGGATTTCCAAATTACGCCTGCAAAAAGCGCGCCTCGAATTGAAGGAAGCCGGTCGTTCCCTCCAAACCGATGCCACCCAGCAAGGTTGGCGTCAACCCCGGAGTTCTTTATTTCTCGCCTTTCTTGCCGGATTTTCTGTTCTACTACTCAAAGATGGCCATCATTTTCCTGTCACTTGGAACGCCGCGCTGGCCATCTTCGGTGATGCCTTTCTGATGATCATCACCCTGATGATCGGCGCCACCTTCCTCCGCGCCCTGACGTCTCCTGCTTTTCGCTCACGACAACAATCCATCTTGCTCCTGATTATTCTAGCGGTTTTGACCCTGATTCCCATCCGACTTATTCCTTTGGCGGGTGTTCTCTGGCCTCCACTCCTCGCTCACGACAGTCTGATCTTTCTTTTCCCCTTGGGATTGGCTCCCCTGTTGGCGGTTCTGCTTCTCAGTCCCTCAGCGGCTCTCGTTCTGGGTCTGTGGACGGCTTGCGTTGCCGCGCTATTGACCGGCAACCATTTCATGGTGCTTCTATTCGGTCTGCTGCAAACCGGAATGATCGTCAGTCTTACCCGACGGGTGCGTCGCCGCAATCATTTGCTGAAAATCGGTCTTTTATCCGGCTTGGCGTTGATCTACGGTGCCGTGGCACAAAATATTGCCACGGACGGATCCCCCTCCACCCTCTTGTTGCAGGCCGTCCTTTGTTTGGCCAATGGTTTGTTCACAGCCATAGCGGCTGCCCTGCTCCTCCCCTTGCTCGAATCGGTCTTCGACCTCTCTTCTCCCATCACTTTGTCCGACTTGGCGGATCTGGGAAACCCCCTTCTTCAACGGCTGGCGATCGAAGCCCCCGGGACCTATCACCATTGTTTGGTGGTTGCCAACCTGGCCCAATCCGCGGCCCAAGCGATTGGCGCCAATAGCCTCCTTGCCCAAACTGGAGCCTATTATCATGATATCGGCAAACTCGGTAAGGCGGGCCTGTATACCGAAAATATGCAGGCCCAAGAAAACCCCCACGATGAATTTTCGCCCCATATGAGCGCGTTACTCATCACGTCCCATGTCAAGGAAGGAGTCAGCCTCGCACTCCTCTGCAAACTGCCCCGAGCCGTCACTGACATTATTAAGCAACACCACGGAACCGGACCGGTTGCCTTCTTTCTCCATAAAGCCAAAGTCCAGAATGAAATCGACAAAAAACGGGAGGGGCGCCCCGGTTTTCCCGGTTCCGCCACTCCCGTTAATGAAAGCGATTTTCGCTACCCCGGCCCCAAACCCCAATTTCGCGAAGCCGCCATCGTCATGATCGCCGATGCGGTCGAGGCCGCTTCCCGGTCCCTCGCCAAACCCACCCCAGGCCATATTCGCGACCTGATTTCAGACCTCATTCGGGGGAAATTGCTGGACGGTCAATTCGACGAGTGCGGACTGACCCTGGCCGAGCTCAACCGCCTGCGCGAATCCTTCATTTTCACCCTCACCAGCATGTTCCACAGCCGAATCGCCTATCCCAAAGATGAAATTCATCTTGCTCAACCGTCAGCGAATTAGGTCGATTCGCCGGACCCCTTTGATCGCCCTGGCACACTTCCTTGCGGATTGTGCTTTTGCCCCAGGCAAGCTCCGCCCTATTGAAATTACTCTGACCCTGGTCGATCATGAACATATACGCCCGCTGAAGCAACGGTATTGGAAACAGGATGTCACCACGGATGTCATCGCCTTCACCTATGAGGCCCCCCCGCCGGCTCTCGCTGGAGCCGCCATCGGCGACTTGATCGTAAATGTCCAGCAGGCGATCGATGTTGGCCCACGTCTGGGTGGCGAAACCCATGAACTGGCACTCTATCTCGCTCATGGGCTCGACCATCTCACCGGGGCCGACGACAATACTCCCGCCCGGCGTCGAGCCATGCGGCAGCGCGAACTGGGCTGGCTTCGACGCGCCCGTGCGGCCGGTCTTTTGAAACCTCAGATTTTTCGATCTGTAAAATAACCAGGTAATCATGAACCACTTTGATATCAGCCCCCAGGCCGAAAGATTTCGTGGTGAGGGCACCCCGCCTCCAACGGTGGAAGATCATTCGCCCTTTTGTTTCCTCCCTCCCCCCAGCGCGGGGGAGGGCCCGGGGAGAGGGGGAACCGACCAAGCAATGTCTGTTTTTTATCGAAAAGAATTCCCCTCACCCCACCCTCCCCCGCGCCGGGGGGAGGGAGGAGCGAAATGCTGTCGGCTTCGCAGTAGAGTCGCTACGATTGATTTTTTAAGCGGAGAACCGGTGCATGATCGTTAAATCTCAGGGTTTGGTGCTCCGAATCCAGCCTTATTCGCGCACTTCTCAAATCACCGTTTGGCTGACCCCGAACCACGGTCGGATTGCGACCCTGGCCAAAGGTGCCTATCGCCCAAAATATACGAGCCAAGGCCAATGCGATCTATTTTATACTTGTGAATTACTCTATTATCCTCGTGAAACACCCCGATTGAATATCCTCAAAGAGTGCTCTGTCCTGGATCTGCGACTTGAATTTCGATCCGACCCTGGCGCTTGCGCCTGCGCTTCTTATCTCTGCGATCTCACCGCCCGACTCTGTCCACCTGATTCGCCCCATCCGGAATTATTCGATCTTTTAGGCGCAACACTCAATTCCTTGCCGACTGCGCGATTTCAAGTCGTCTTGCTCTTCTGGTTCGAATTACGTTTGCTCGCTCTCATGGGGCTCGCCCCGCGGCTCACCACCTGCCCGCTCTGTTCCGAACCCGTCTTGTCTCAATCGAGTCCCGCACATTTTTCCGCGGTTGAAGGCGGTCTCATTTGCGCTGATTGCGCGGCTGGCCACACCGAGTCGCGTCATACCCTGACTCCCGACGTACTCGCCGTTCTTCAGGATTGGGAGGCCGCGCCAACCCCTCAGCAAGCCTTAAGGACCGTCTGCTCAGCGCGCCAGCAAAACATCCTCCGGTCCGCGCTTGGAGAGTTCCTTCATTATCACCTGGAACTGATGCCGCCCAGTCGCGCCATCGCTTTCAATTTGATTTCGGGTGGCTCACCCAAATAAAATTAAACATTAAACCGGAAGTGGCAGATATCGCCATCTTCAATGATATAGTCACGGCCTTTTAATAACGCCCGGCCCTGTTTTTTGACTTCTTCTTCAGATCCCAACGCGATGATATCGTCGTACTTTATGACTTCCACCCGAATAAAGCCGCGCTCAATATCACTGTGAATTTTACCGCCCGCCATCGGTGCCGGGGTCTGTTTTCGAATGGTCCACGCCCGACATTCATCAGGCCCCATTGTATAAAACGACATCAATCCCAAGGTGTCATAGGCCGCCCGGTTCAGCCGCGCCAAGCCAGACTCTTCCAAACCCAATCCCTTCAAATATTCGATCCGCTCAACAGGATCGTCAAAGGCCATGATCTCCTGTTCAATCCGGCAAGAAACTCGAAATTCATTGGATGAGCTGGAGACCTGGGCCACTTCACTTTCGCCGACATTATAAGCCCAAAGAACCGGAGCCAAGGTCACCAAGCCCAAGCTGCGAATGGCCGCCGTTTCTTGTGCGGTGTATTCCAAAGCTGAAGCCGGACGGTTGTTACCCAGCCCTTCACGGATGCGCAACAAGGTTTTTTCTTCCAACTGCTGAACCGGATTCAGACCGGCCCGTTTTTCTTTTTCCAACCGTTCCAGCCGCTTCTCGGTCATTTCCAGATCGGCGAAAATAAGTTCAGTTTCAATATTCGACCGGTCGCGTACCGCATCCACGGATCCCGCGGGGTGATAGACTTCATCTGAAGCAAACCCGCGCACCACCACACACAGTAGATCGCACCGTCGAACAGCCTCAAGCCAAGGTCGAGACCCCGTGCCTTCCTCTAAATCCGGACAGAGTACAACGTTCAATTCTGCATATTTGATTTTTTGTGGCTTCGCAATGGCGGAGATGGCGTCTACTCGAGGATCTTGAATAGCAGCAATTCCCTCCAGCGCTTCTCCCTCCCGGTGCCCGGCAGGAAGAGAGCGACCGGTCAACAGGCTGAACAAGGTCTTTTTTCCCGACTGCGCGTATCCCAATAAAGCAACCTTCATATTTGTTCCTTACATCCATAACGTCATCACTGGAAGAACCATTATTGCGCTAATTTTCTAGCCCTTCGGGTTTACTAACCTCATCACAGTAAAACAAAAAGGCCGGACTTTTCCAAGTCCGGCCTTTGACATTATCACCCAAGAATCACACCTTCATAACCAACGCACGTGCCCAGCGCAAACCGTCGGCCACATTTCGGCGGAAAGAAGCGCCGAGGGACAGCAATACGGCGGAGAGGAAGAAAACCGTATTGGGTTCAGGAATACGCAATTCAAAATTGTCGAAGCTGGCGTACTGAGAACTCGGCTCCATTCCCACGCCGACCCAGAAGCCAACGCGATCAACACTCAATAGATCCAATAAAAACAGATTCTCGTCTCCGCCACCACCGGCCAAGTTCCAAGTCGTCCCATCTCCCCAAAGGAAAGGAATCGAATAACTTCCCCAAGCGCCTTCGGCAGGTAGTGAATCGACCGGTCGGATCCATTCATTTCCGCCGTTTGAAAAATAGAGCGAAAGTCCTGCAGGCGCAACGCCATCGTACCGGAAATCAAAAAAAGCAACCATCGTTGGATCAGAGAGGCCCCCATAATTCTGATTTCCCGCATAAATTCCACCCGCCGTCGTCCCATCGGCAAAAATCTGGTAATTCATGTTGCCTTCCGCAACAGGTAGTTCAGCCTGCAAATACCCACCAAGATTACCACCGGACCCTGGATTTCCTAATACGGCACCACCGTTTTGTTGCCAACCTGCAGTGGTGCTATCCCAAGTCTCCGGAGTGTTTACCGTGGGAGTAGCCCAAACCGAGCCCAACAAACCCAAGGCCATAAACCCGCATAGTATATGTAGTGTTGTTTTATTCATTGCATTTCCTCGCTTACGGCGTTACCAACTTAACCCGGTAAAATTGTGCAGACGACCCGATGATCGACTGTCTCACTTCGTTTTCCTCGTCACCGGTCGAATTCAGACTTTGCACAGGTGAGCCACGATCCACCAAACCAGATTTTTCAGGTGTTTCGCCACCTTCAATCTGGAATTGTCGACCCGGAATGTGTTTCCATCGCAGTGCAACCTCACCATTTCCAAGATTAACAATTCGAACAGTAAAGTTACTGCCAGCCCAGTCCCGAATCCAATCATCCCCGGTCCGGCTTCGGATCTGTTCCTCAGACGTTGCTCCACAATTTTTAACCAGCCACCAATAGGGCACATTATCATCCGTTGTGGGATCCGATAATACAATGTCAGCCGATTCCATCGGTGCGGTTAAGATGAATTCACCACCACCCCATTCGCCACGGGGCTCCCAGAAATCGAGCACGTCATTGCCATTTATATCGAGAAAGGCTTTGAGCCGATAGGTTTGCGGTGCCGCGGCATCGGTGATTCGGAAAGTTCCCACGGGCGCAGTAGCCGACACAGCATACGTGCGGGGCACGGATTGATTGAGTACCGGAGCGGAGACGGCTTCAGCCCGAACCTTCAGTAAGTTTCCAGATTGTTCGCCTGCATATAAACCGGCACCACTAATCGTCGGTCCAATCAGCTTGAAGTCGTCCAACACACAGCCATGCGCTAACGTGCTAGCACCCCGAGTAATTTTAATTCCAAACAACTTGACCCGGCTAAAAGCGTCTGCAAACTCAGTCTCTGTTCCCGCATAACCATCTTCATTCCACCACCCTTGCCCATGAATCAGCGGAATCTGATATACCTTCGATTGATTAGGTTGGGGCGGCGTCATTAAAAAGGTCCAGACATGGCCATCGGTCGTCTCAATCATTGCCGCCAATTGGCTTAAGACTGCACCCACCCCGGTCACTCTAAACGTGACAGCGGTCGCCCCAATGTTCAAAATGTCTCCGGCATACATCCCATAGGAGGCGGTTTCGTCGGCAACGAATTTACCTTCCTCAGACCCGGGATAGGTAGCCGAAGCCGCATACATTAGAACGACTGCACCATTCTCATTGGTCACCCGCATCGCCATTTTATCTGAACTGGCGGACCAATTTTCCAATCCATTAGACCACTGGGTGGGCACATTCGCCATGCCCGCCCAAAGGAGCCCTGGAACCAGAATTCCCGCCACCCAGAGAACCAGCTTCTCGACTATGGTTGCTTTTTTGTTCATTTTATGTCTGTCCTCACCAGGTGTTATTGGGGCCGTTGCGGAACCCAGCTCATGTTCCCACCAAGATGGTTGTAGTACCAGAACCCGCCTCTTAACTGCAGCCCGGTAGCTTCTCCTATGCCACCATTGCCACCGTAGTAATACCATTTTCCATTGTCAGCCAGACGCACGCAAACCAAGGCACCATCCTGCCGATAGGTCCAAATATAGTCGGAATTGTTGGTCGAGGATCCACCGGCAGTTCCGGGAATTCCGAACGAATTCGTTCCACTTGGATAATTGGTGGCGGTGTCATAGGGCCAGGCACGGAACGACCAACCCGTAGGAACCGTAATGGTCGTTGTAGCATTCGTATAGCGCCGCCCGAAGAAGTTTGCGCGCGGGATAGCCGTCGGCGCCCCACGTTGATGCAAACGGATCCCGGTTCCAACCGCAACAGGATAATCTGACACCACAGGCCCGTTATGCACTTTCCATTCATTGAGAGCATTCAAGTCAAACTGCGCCCACGTCGCGCTGCCATCGTTCAGAATATAGGCGCTGTCGCCAACCGAAAGGCCTCTCTTCAGGTAGGTCCCCAGTTCGGTCGCGAGATTGGTCATACCGTCAATCGGCACGGCGACAAAGTAGTACTTGTTGGATTGAGTCCGAGGCTGCATATGACCCACAAATTCTTCCGTATTAGTCACGCCCGAACCCCGGCGAACACTCGCCACCTGATAGAAGAACCAGGTATTGGTCGCGCCTGATGTATGCGTGAAGCTATTGGACTCCCCATACAGACCGGTATAGAACGTTCCCAAGGACGACCGCGTTCCTCGCGGGTTGGCCGACCCGAGTACCGTAATATCCGCATCAATGGCCGTGTTGAAAATCAACTTAACATCGGTTGACCCAGCAGACGGGAGATCCACCGATAGGATTCGCAAGAAGGAATTGGCATCCTTCGGATCGGTTCCAGCAATATATTCCTGCAAATCAGTCATTCCGTCGTTATCGCTATCGAGCGTGTCATTATTCAGTTCCGTGAGACCATTGGCTTCCTCATATACATCTGGAACATTGTCGCCATCCGAATCGAGGTCATTAGGCTTTGTCAGCGTAATCGACACATTGTCCAGATATCCATCCACACTCTGAGTGTTGACCAAACGGAATCCACGATAATAACCAGTATTAGCGGCAAAGGGTATATTTTTGCCGATCTGCCGCAGCAAACCATTCGTGTTCAGGGCATTGGTCGAAGCCCATATCGCCCATTGTTGGCTGACATAATCACAATACACAACAAACTGCGCCCATTGGGTTACAGGCACCGCAACAGGTTGCTCATTAGTAACCGCTCCGTTTAAATAATTGGTCAAAACCAGCCAAGTTGATCCATTCCATGCATTGACATATCCATTGTTGTCAACCTTGAGTGCCGTCGCATCATTAGTAAACATAATGTCAGGCGTTGTCTTGATTACGAATTCAGTCCAGACGCTGGTATAGGTGGCGGAGTTGACGATATTGGTTAACTGTGCCTCGCCAGAACCCATACGTAATGTTTGCCCTGCCGCCGTAAACCTTACCGACGATTGGATTTGCATATTGAGACCAGATGCAGTCCAGCCGTTTTTGCCGTTAACATTTCCCGCCGCCCGACTATCAAACGATTCATAATACGGCAGCCCCACTGTCACCGGCATGCTGTTTTGATCATTCGGATTGCTATTCGCCGCCGATTCCTCTGCATTACTAAATCCATCAGTGTCTGGATCTCCGCTTGAAACATTGGCCGAAGTGGTACTTCCAAAGAAATGAATTTCCCACGCATCGCGCATACCATCACCGTCATAGTCCCCCGTTAAATCGGCCGGAGGCGCAGAAGTGACAATATTGACCTGGTCCACATAGGCGGTAATTCCGCCGCCATTGTAAACCTGAAATTTGGAATACCAACTCAACGCCTTGTTGACGTTGGTCAGACCTTCCCGCAACAGAATCCCGTTAACAAATACTGCAAAATTGGTTTGGGCATACCGATGATAAACACTCACACGTGTCCAGTCGCTTTCCGCAATCGGCATGACTTTGCCACTGGCGCCCGGGAGCGGACTATTGGTCAACTTCAACCAATTGGTTGTGGATGGCGAGGGCAGGTCGGCAACCATCAGATATCCATTGCTATTAAAATAGAACATCGCCGACGAATTGGTGTCGACGGTCGGATTTGCTGAATTGGTGCTTACCGGAACGTAAAAGGCCGGCCGCACAAAGAAGTCGCTCCACACATTGGTGGCGGAACTGCTTGAAAACATATTGGACAAGGTCACGTCAATAGGTAACGCCACGCCCTTGGTGCTGCCATACCCGATGTTTGTAAATACTTTGACATCAATGGAATTTGCGCCCCAGCCGCCGCCCCCATCCACCGATTGACCATTGGTATACCCGGTCTCAAAATCGTCACGCAAATCCATCGATGACGCCATTGCTCCCGAGGCCAACAGGCATGCTATCCCCGCCACGCCCAACATTAGGCCGCATTTAATTTTCACGGGGTCCTCCATACGTCCTTTATGCTGTCACCTAATCAAATCATCATGTCCTACAATTAAACCTTACATATTCACTTTCGAAATGATCTTAAATTTTCAGGTAAAAGTCAATTGCAAAATTTCTATTTCTTTGGACCGCTTTCGGATACTGTAGCGCCTATAAACCGATCATCACGCCAGTATCCTTCCATTGTGGTCCCATCCGGGAATAGATGAGTCCCTCGACCAGACTTCTTTCCGTCCTTGAATTCACCAATATATTCCCCCCCCGTTTTGTACGTATAGCGCCCTTTCCCGTTGCGCAATCCATTACGAAATTCCCCTTCATAGCGACTCTTATCTCGATAGGTGTAGATTCCCCGTCCGTGGCGTTGATCCTGCACAAAATCTCCGACATAGACGTCGCCGTTGGCAAAGGTGAAGGTGCCTGTCCCTTGCTTTCGGCCGAGTCGGAAAGATCCCACATACCGGTTCCCGTTGGCATAATGCAAATCGCCGGCTCCATCAAAAAGACCATCGCGCAATCCGCCCTCATACCGGTCTCCCCCGGGCAGGTTCAACGTGATCCGCGCTACGGTCGCTGAAGCGGAAGGCACGCTTTCGGTCGGCGTTTCGGTCGTCAATGCAGCCACCGGTTGCGGCGCTCGGACAGGAGACAAGGAGGCATCGCCCGTAGCGGATACCGACGCCGTCTGGCGCCACGCTTCCCACGTCTGACTGTCCCGGCCTTGTTGCTTCTGCAATTCCTCGATCCGGGTTTGGAGTTCCAGAATCGTTCGCGCCTGACGTGCCTGCCCAGCCTCCACCCATTCGCCGAATCGCTGTAAATCGCTCTTGAGTACGCTCCCGTCCCGAACCCGGGCATCGCCTTGTTCCCGAGCCAGGCCGATGGCCTGTCGCACATCATCCTGAACGTTCTGCACCTGGGCGGACAGGGTCAGCATCTCGGCGGCATAATAAGCCAATTGCGCCGTGGTTTGCGCCCGAACCTCATCCGCGCTTCGCACAACCTGTCGGTTCTGCCTCGACCAATGAATCCCGACGCCAATCCAAATCAAAGTGAACGCCAAACCCACGGCCATCACTGCGACCATGAAATTGAACGCCGTCACTTGGAAGCCTGCTCGATTTCGGGCTGTGGTTCTCATCAGGGTTTTTCGTCCGTCGGCCATGGCCATAACCTTATAAAAAAACCAGTTGCGAAATGGTCATTTGCCCCTTTAATGGCAGGGCGTCCGGCTTCGTCACCGGCTGTAACTGAAGCTGATCGACTCGCAAAACCTGCGGCGACGATTCGACGCCGTGCAGGAACTTTAACAATCCCGTCATGTCGGCTTCGATTTCCAGATCCACCCGGTAGGTTTCTCCGTCCGCCCCCACTTGGGGTTCCTGCGGCTTGACCCCGGCCAGATTCACCCGCGCTTCCCGCGCCAAGGTTTCCAGAGTCCCGAACATGGCCGCCGTTTCTTCCGCCGTGGATCCCTTCTTCTTTAGAACGGACTCCACCTTCCGATAGGCTTCTTCCACGGCCTCGGTTAAACCCGGCTCCAAAACCTTCCGGTTGTGAGCCACCCGCTTGCCTTCGACCTCGATCGCCCGCGCGGTCGTCGCGAACCATTTACGGATCGGGATCGCCGCCAGATTCAATCCTGCCACCACCGCCAGGGCCAACGCCACGGTCAACCCCATCTGTTGCCGCCCCGTCAACCCGCTTAAACGTTCCAGCCACCCGCTCATGGTGCCTCCACTTCACAGGTGATTTCAAAATCGGTTTTATCCCGCACGGTAGCTGTCCGAGTACTGCGGACATTGGCCAACGCCGGAGATTCTTCCAACACACCGACCAGCCGAACCGTGTCGCCGACAGTGGGCGCCTGTCCGCGCAAGGTGATGACCAAGGTCGGAACGGCCTGCCCCACCGGAGTCGCGCGGTCGATCTGGATCGCGGTCAAGGTTACCGTCTCGGGAATCAGGGCGTGTAATTCAGACAGGACGCGGACCGCGGTTTTGCGGGCGTCCAATCGTGCTCCGGCCACCAGCGCTTGATGGGTATGCGCCTCGACCCGCGCAGCCGCCGGGCTGGTCTTCGCCAGCTCGCGCCGCAGTTCGCTCAATAGATTGTGGCGCCGGGCCATGCGGCCCTCCAAAGCCAACGACACCAGGGTCAGGAGGGCCAACACCAAAATTCCCAAGCCGGTCAACTGACGCGCACGCTTTTCGAGGGTACGCCGGGATAGGACCGTCTCTGGAATCAGGTTCAACCCCAATTGATCCGGAGCCCGTGCAGCACCCAACACAGCGCTTAATGACACCCCCGCCGCAACAGCCGCTGCCAAGGTCGTACGGGCCTCTTCCGGCAGATCACTGTCCACAGGCGCGGTCTCCAACGCCACTCCGGCCTCGGTGCGCAATCGCGCCAGCCAGTCCTCCGAGGGCAACGCCGCCCCGGTGACTAAAACGGTTTCCAGCCGCGCACCCGGATTCTCGTTGCGATAACCGTCTACGGCCCGGTGAAATTCCTGTAAAAACCGATGCTCTTCCTCGACCGTCTGCTGGGTCAGCGCGGTGACGCCCACCGGAATGGTTCGGCTGTAGACCGGCTGACCTCCATGCCGCACACAAAATTCAGCGGCATTTGAGTCCAAATCGAGCACTCCGACATCCGGCCGGTCGCGCAAAGCCGCAACATTCATCAGCGCTTCCGTGCCAACGGTCAAACGTTCGACGGTCAACCCGCACTCTTCCGGCAATCCGAAGCGCTGCCGGGCTGCAGAGGCGGGAGCAATGGCCAGAAGCACCCGGCCATACCCGGCCCGTTCGGAACCGATGATTTTAAAATCCGCGACCATCTCGTCGCGGGAATAAGGCGTCAGTCGGCCGATCTGCAACTCCACCATGTCCCGGATTTCACGGGGATCAAGAGAAGGAAATTCCAGGAGGCGTAAAGTAGCCATCGGTCGGGGCAGGATCGCCACTACCGTGCCGGGATCACCGGGTAATTCCCGCAGAAGTCCGGCCAAAGCCAGTACGGGATCACCCTCCACCCGCCGAAACCATAAGCCGGTGACCCGCGCATTTTCGGCACGGGCCAACTTTAACCAATCCCCGGCCCATTCGATTACCGTTATTCGTCTGCTCGACATATCCGTTACGGCCCCGTGGTACTCAGACGGTCTCACTACCCATTCAGACTGGATCAAACTCTAACAATAATCGGAATCGGACCGTCTTTCAAGTCTTTCTGTAAAAAATTTGCGCCCCCCGGGGCAAGGTCAAAATTCGCCGATGCGTCGGCCGATCCGGCCCCGGCCGACGAACATTCCAGCGAACGGCGGGGGGCGGGCGCGTTGAGTCACTCCAACCCGTCAGCCAAACAGGAGCGGAAGACCCGGTCGATTCTGGATTTAGATAAGTCCATTCGCACTCGCTCAACCCTTCAATCAGTAAATCTTTCTGTATCGGGATTTCTCCGGGAAATAGTAATATAGAACGCCATAGGGCGCCTCGGGGCGCATCCCAGGTATAACGGATCCGCACGGGACAAGGGGGCGTTACATCCGTCGACCATCCGGCAAATTCCATTCCATCCGGGCGCCCCTCAAAACCGATCGCATAAAAGGGAAAAGCGTTTCTTAAATCCCGCTCCACCTGTTCCCCGGCAAGCGCCAGGCCGGCATCTTCCCGACTCGTTTTTAGCCGCTCGGCCACCCGCAAACCACCCGTGAATAAACCCATCACGGCCAGTAGGGCCAACGCCCCCAGCACAGCTGCCATCAAAACTTCCAGCAGACTGAATCCCCGTCGCCCTCGCCGTCGTTTCATTGCGCCGCCCCTTCCGTCGGCAGCGGCGGCCGATAAAACCAGGTTGTCGTCGAGGTCTTCCAGCGGCCCCCCTCAATCGTTGTCTGAACTTCCCACAACCGTTCCGGATCGCGCACGGTGGCCCGACATCGGGTTCGAATCGTCCATCCCGGCCGGTCACGAGGTTGCAGATCCCGATTGAAAAATTCGGGCCGCCGCTCTTCCGGATTCTGCACCAAGTCCGTCTCCACCTGATTCAGTTCATCGCGAACGGCTTCCCCCTCCGCCAAAACGGTCATCGCAGCGGCATCAGTCGTGGCAATCGATGCCAATGCCCGCGTCAGGGCGACACCGGCGGAGGCCAGGATCAGCGTCCCGATCAAAACCTCGATGAGCGTGAAACCCCGGACGGCGTGCAATCCGTCCCCCCAGGGGTGAAAACCTTCGGCTTTAACCCGGAAGAGGGAGGGTCGGATTCCACCCCGCCCGCGGTCCGCCGGTCGCCAGCGATGGGTTCGCAGTGAAATCAGCGGCTCTTCCCCAGCCTTCCCCAATAACTTATCGGGTTTCGCGGGAGTTGCGGGTTCTTCCCTCCCCCCGGCGCGGGGGAGGGCAGGGTGAGGGGGATCTCTGGAAACCCGGGACTCGCTTCGGTGGCTCCCCCTCACCCCGGGCCCTCCCCCGCACCGGGGGGAGGGAGGAGCGAAAAGCCACGGGCAACTTGTGCCCATACCGTCCTCGTGTTTGTCGCCCGAATCCGATTTCACCATCTCATCCTCTTCACTCCCAATTATTGACATCGTCGGCCGTATCCTCCTGGCCGTCCGATCCGGCGGAAAAGAGGTCGACCCCTCCAGGATTTCGGGCTCCGGGAAACCGGTAGTGATACGCCCGTTTCCAGGGATCAAGCGGCTTTCGCTCGAGGTAGGGCCCCTTCCATTGGGTCACCCCGCCGGGCCGGGCCATTAACGCCTGCAAACCTTCATCGGTCGTCGGATATCGTCCCGTGTCGAGCCGGAATAGTTTCAAGGAAACATCCAGATTACTGAGATCGCCCCGGGCGATATTGGCTTTAGCCTCGTCGGATCGGTCGATCAACCGGGGCGCGACCATCGCCGCCAACGCGGCGATAATGATCACCACAATCATCAACTCGATCAATGTGAAGCCTTTCCGGCCGGCTTGCTCATGATTTTTCATGTCTTCTCTCCTATCGTCCATCTTCTGAATTCGTCTCACCCGAACTGGGCTACAATACCCGCCCGATTTCAAAAATCGGCAGGAGCGCGGCGAAAATGACAAATCCCACCACCGCCCCCACCAGCAGGATCAGCAACGGTTCCAACAGGTTTGTGATCAAGCGAACCCCCGTCGTCAGTTCCAGATTGTAAAAACGGGCGGCCTCGGTCAAGGCTTCCTCCAGTCGCCCGCTCTCCTCCCCAACCGCCACTAGATGGGTCAGGAAGAGCGGAATACGCGGCTGATTCTTCAAGCCTGCCGCCAAAGTACCCCCTTGTTGAACCGTGTTCCGGCTGACGGCCGCCAAGTCCTGGCGCAAAACGGTATTGCGCAGAGCGCCCGCGCTCAAATCCAACGCCCGCTGGATCGGCACCCCGGTCTCGATCAACAGCGCCAGCGTCCGAGCCAGCCGGGCCAGATCGGCATCCCGGAGAAACCGGCCGACCAGGGGAAGCCGGAGCAGAAAGCGATCAAGGGCCTGTCGCCCGTATGCCGACCGCCAAATCCACATCACGATAAAACCCAATACGATCACCCCTGCTAAAACCCAGATCCCATGATGGACCAACAGCGCACTGGCTCCAATCAAGAATCGCGTGGGCCAGGGCAGAGCTTGTGGGGAATGGACGAATAGAGCCGCAATTTTAGGCATGAAATAAGTCAACAGGACGACGACACTAACCCCGCCCAAGGCCAAAACTAAACCCGGATAGGCCAGTGCCGCCAAAACCTTACCGCGCACTTCATCCTCATCCTCTTGCGCCTGGGCAAGACGGCGCAGGATTTCATCCACCGCCCCGCCCGCCTCTCCGGCCCTAATCATTCCAATATACAGGGGCGGGAAAATGCGGGGGAATGCGCCCAATGCGTCCGATAGCATCCCCCCATTCCGCACCCGATCCTCCAGTTCCGTCACCATCCGGATCATGCTGCGGTCGGTGGTCTGCTCCCGAAGTGTCCGCAGGGCGCGCAGGATGGGAACGCCGGTCTTGAGCAGACCTGCCAATTGCCGGGTAAAAGTCAGTAAATCCTGACGTGAAATTCGCAGGGACGCCGATCCCGTGCCGATCCCAGATCCATCCGCCGGACGGACCCAGACCGGGGTGAAGCCCTGCGCTTCCAGACGGCTGATGGCCATCGCCGGGCTATCTGCCTGGATTTCGCCGTCCAGCGTCCGGTTCGGTCCGCCTTTGACACGATATTTAAAAATCGCCATGGAGCCTGTCCGATCAATCGGGAAGCTGGGTCACCCGCAGAACTTCCTCGGCCGTGGTGATCCCCGCAGCGACTTTTTCCCAACCGTCATCGGCGAGGGTGACCATCCCTTGGGCAATGGCCTGGTCGCGGACCTGGGGCGCCGAAGCTTTGTGTAAAATCAACTCCTGGATCGACCGGGAGACCATCATGAATTCATAGATTGCCACCCGCCCAAAAAATCCTGTCTGGCTGCAGTGTGAACAACCGCGCGCCCGATAAAAAATCCGTCCCTGGACATCTGCGGGCGCCGGTTCTTTGCAGGCCGGACAGAGTACTCGCACCAGGCGCTGGGCAATAAATGCGCGCACGGTGGAGGCCACAAGATAGGGATCGATGCCCATGTCAATCAGTCGGACCGCCGCCGCGGCTGCGTCGTTGGTATGAAGCGTGCTAAAAACAAGATGCCCCGTCAAAGCGGTTTGAATGGTGATTTCGGCCGTCTCGCGATCCCGCACCTCCCCCACCATCATGATATCCGGGTCATGCCGGAGCATACCTCTTAACGCACGGGCAAAGGTCAGATCAATCCGCGGCTGAACAGGGGTCTGGGTAACGCCCTTCAATTCATACTCGACCGGATCCTCGATGGTGACAATTTTTCGCTCTGATGTATTGAGCCGGTTCAGGCATGCGTAGAGAGTGGTGCTCTTGCCGCTCCCGGTCGGCCCCGTCACGAAAATAATACCATGCGGTTGGCGCAGGAGGGTTTCGAGCAAGTCGCGATGACGGGGGCCGAGGCCGAGTTCCTCAAACCGGATCATCAAGTGGGTGGGCAGGATGCGCACGACCACGTTTTCACCATGCAGGGTCGGCATGACGGAAATCCGCAGGTCGTAATCGCGGGCGCCGATGCGGACACGGGCGCGCCCATCCTGAGGTAGCCGCCGTTCGACGATGTTGAGGCCGCCCATTAATTTGATCCGGGCGATGATAGCCGGATAGAGTTGGCCGAGAGCGGTGGGAACAGGGGTGTCGTGCAGGAGACCATCCACCCGCCGTCGCACCCGGATCTCGTCGCGATAGCGCTCGAAATGGAGATCGGTGGCCCGCTCGGCAATGGCTTGCTGGAGCATCTGGTTGACCAGGTTGACAACCGAAGCGTCACTGAGCGCCTTTTCCAGGTCATGGGATTCCTCCTGGGGCATCGCCTCGGCCGGCCCGGCGGAATCCTCTAAAATCCGGTCCACGGTATCGGCGCCAACCCCGTAATGGCGACGAATGGCCTCCTGGATTTCCCCCGCACAGGCCACCACCCGCTCCACGCGATAACCCTGCAAGGTGCCGATATCCTCGACCGCTCCCAATTCGAAGGGGTTCGACACTGCCAGCGTCAGCGTCGTCCCGGAGAGGCGCAGGGGCATCACATGGTAATGGGCGGCCTGGCGGGCGGTCAGCGCCTTCAGCGCCGCGGGTTCCGGCTCGCATTCGCGCAGACGCGCGAAAGGTAAATGGTGTTGCTCGGCCAATAATCGCAATAACGGCTCTTCCGGAACCCGGCCCTCACGCAAGAGAATCCGGATCAACGGTTCGTTCTGTGCCCGGGCAGAAGCCAGCGCTTCCGCCAACCCAGCCCCGGTCAACAGTCCGTTTTCAATCAGCATTTCGCCGATTCGCTGGGACATGTCAAAACCGTCCTTAAACCAATTTGCCGATCATATAGAAATCGCGCTCGTCACGTCCGTCCACCTGGCCCTCGATAATCGCCAGCGCCCCGGCGATGGTTTCGGCCATGGTGACATACTGCCCTTTTCGCCCCGTGTAGGCTTCGGCGACAAAACAAGGCTGGGTGAAATAATTTTGCAGTTTTCGGGCCCGCTCGTAAATGGTCCGGTCGGCCCGCGACAATTCATCGATTCCAATGACCGCCACGATCCGGCGCAGTTCATCGTACTTGGTCAGGATCCGAACCGCCTCCTGAGCGGTATCGAAATGTTTCTGGCCGACAATCAGGGGATCCAGGTTCGAACAGGAGGACGCCAGCGGATCAATGGCGGGATAAAGCCCGAGTTGGGCGCGATCACGGGACAGCACCAACACGGCATCGAGGTAACTGAAGATCGCCACAACCGCCGGATCGGTCAGGTCGTCCGCGGGTACATATACGGCCTCAAAGGCGGAAATCGAGCCCTTACCAGTACTCTTGATACGCTCGTGCAATTCGCCGACTTCAGAACTCAGGGTCGGCTGGTAACCCGTTTCGGACGGCACCCGCCCCATCAAGGTCGAGATTTCCGCACCCGCCTGCACAAAACGGAATACATTGTCCATGAACAGGAGCACATCCTTATCCTGGTCCAACAACCACTCCGCCAGGGTCAGACCGGTTTTGACGATCTCGAACCGCGCGCCCGGCGGCTCATCCATCTGACCGAAGGCCATCATGACCTTGTCCAGAATTCCCTGATGTTCAAACTCATAATACAATTCATTACCTTCACGAATACGCTCGCCGATACCCGTGAAGACGCTGGCCCCGTCGTGCTCCTGGGCCACGTTATGGATCAGTTCCTGGATCACCACGCTCTTGCCGCATCCAGCGCCACCGAGAATCCCGGTCTTACTGCCTTTCACCACGGGAAACAGCAGGTCTATCATCTTGATGCCGGTTTCCATCACTTCGGGCTTGCTCTCGGAAAGGGTCCCCATGTTCATGCGGAGCTTGGCTACATCGCGATGGATGGGCCGGTATTCCTTGGCATTGATGGGGCCCTTGCCATCGATCGGTTCGCCGCGAACATTGATAATGCGGCCGAACAACTCGGCGCCGACCGGGATCCTGAGCACATCGCCCGTACAGGTGGCGGTTGAATTCCGCTGGAGATTCAACGTCGACGAGAGCGCAATACACCGGGCCATGTTGCCTTCCAAGTGCTCGGCCACTTCCAGCATCAGCTCGCGCTTATCAAAGGTGCGGGTTAAAATGATTTCGTGCAGACCGGGAATCTCGGCCGTGCTGTTAAACTTGATGTCGACCACCGGACCCTGTACGCAAACCACTTTGCCTTTTTTGAGAACCGGGGCTGTTGTCGGAGTTTCTGTGCTCATTTAGGAATCCTCTCTCGCCGGACCACCCTCGGTCAGGCGGCGGGTTTTTTCTTCTTTTTGCGCGAGGAGAAGGATTCGCGCATGCCTTTGTCGACCATCTCGTGCGACGCCCGGAAACAGCGGTGGCGCAACTGTTTCAAATCCTTCTCCAACTTTTGGACACTGCCTTCAAGGTGCATGGCCCGGGCGGCGTATTCCGATAATTTACTATCCTCAAACACTTCATACAGCCGGGACGCCACCCAGACCTCAGCGAGATAACGGACCATGTCATCGAAAGAGGACTCGACCAGCACCTCGCGCGACGCCCGCAAAAAGAGATTGGCCGCCAGCGGCTCGGGAACTCCTCCGGGCTCAGGCGCAGCCGTCTGATCGAACAGATCGGCACAGGGCAGGATCCGGATCGTTTCGATCGTCTGCTGGGTGAAGGACACCGGATGCGGATATACCAGCGAGATCCGCCCGATCCGCCGGGCCACCACCTCCCCGACGATGTAATCGCGGATCTCCAGCGCCTGCTCGTACCGCGTGTCCTGACTGATTCCTTTAAAAAACTTGAACACCCGGTTATGATCCAGGAAATGCGAGGCCCCTTTATCCCCGATCACGATCCACCGCACTCGGTCTTCCGGCAGGTCGCCCTGCTCCTTGCGGGCCGCCTCAATCACGCCCGCGTTCAGTCCGCCCATGAACCCCGAATCCGAGGTCACCACCACGATCCCCAACACGTCGTTTCCCCCCGCAACCAGGGGATTTTCAACTCCCACCAGGTTGACCACCCGGAAAAAATCGACGAAGGCCAGCATGAAGGCATCGAACCGTTCCTTCTCTTTTTCGAGCAGATGGTATTGCGACGCCGCAATATTCTTGAGCGTCTGGATGAGCTGGAGGAACTCGATATTAAATCGGAGTTCCTTCTTCAATTCATTCAGTTGCGCCATGCTCGCATCCCCCCGTCAAGCCGACACACCCCGCTGCTTGCGAGCCTCTTCAATCGCCTCCCCCATCCGGTTGCGGAGAGTGCCATCGATCTCGAGACTGCCCAGCTTGATCTTGATGCCGGCGATCAAGTCGGGGTCAACCCGTTCCCGAACCCCGGATTCGACATGGAATTTACGCTGCAGGAGATCGCCGACCCGTTGGCGCAGATCGTCGGCCAAGGTGTGGCTGGCAGTCAGTTCAACCGCCTCGGCGTCCACGGAAATACTGTCGCCGTCGACCTCCTCGAGCGCCGCCAGCAGTTCCTCGACGAATCCGCGATTGAGCTCCGCGCTGATCCGATCACTGAAAACCATACCAAACATCTGAACCGCGTAGTCCACGGATTGCTTGTCGGCCTCGCGTAACAATTCCTGGCGCAGACGGTCCTTATGCTTCTCCGCCTCGGCGATGATCCGATCGCGTTCCTTTTTCGATTCCTCAATCAGGTTGGCACGGGTTTTGGCCAGCTCTTTTTCAGCCGTTTCGCGGGCCTTGCGCGCCTCTTCCTGCGCCTCGGCGTTTTTCCGCTGGAATTCCCGCTCGTTTTCCTCGAGGCGCCGGCGCATGGCTTCCTCTTTATGCCCCACCTCGGCCTCCACCTGTCGCAATTGCGCCACCGCTTTCAGGGTGTCGCTCAACACCAGCCGTTTGAGAACAAACGCCAGGACGGCAAACGCCGCGAGCTGGACGACCACCAACACTCCGATCGGGACCATCATCTGTCACCTTCCCTTTTCCGGCGCCGTTGCTTTTCCGGACGGTCCGCGCCGCGACCGTCCCGTCGCCTCACCGTCCAAACAACTGAAAAAGAATCAGCAGGGCGATTACAGCGATCGACTCGGCAAACACCAGGGCGATAATCATCGCCTGTAGAATCTTATTGGCCGCCGAGGGATTCCGCCCCAAGGCCCGGATGCTGGCATAGCCGATCGAGGCGATCACCGCCGAGGGCCCTACCACCGTCAGGAAAATGACGATAAAGATAACGGTATTTTTCATGACGGTTTCACCGCCGGTTCTCCCGGGCCCCGGCGCTCCTCCTCTACCAGCACCATGCACTCATTGTGGTAATATTTCACCATCCCGCGGATGATCGGAATGCGCACGGTCCAATCGATCACCACTTCGCCGGCCTTCAACAAACTGACAATCGGAGCATGATAGGGCATAATCTCAAACTCTGCAAGATCCCCGGGCAGAAATACACTTCGAGCCTCGCCCTCGAAGAGAACGTGCTTCGGATTCAAAACCTTGACGGTCAGGGTTTTTGTCGCCATACGTTTTCCGCCAGCCCGGGGGACTTACCCTCCCGGCGCCGCCGCTCCAAAATAGTCATCCATGATCCGCCGCAGGCGCGCCTCGCGCTCGGGCGTTAGGGTTCCGGTTTCGTCGAATTCCTGTAGCAACCCTTCGTCACGCTCGGCGGCAAAGGAGCAAATCGCCTCCTTGAACCGAGTTCGCTCATCGGGAGCGAGATCCGTCAGTCGCCCTTCGCGCAGGGCGTAAAGCAGGAGAACCTGCTCCCTCACCGGTGCCGGCCGGTTTTGCGTCTGTTGCAGGATGGCGAGAATCGCTGCCCCTTTCTTAAGAATCCGCTCGGCTTCACGCGATACCCCGCTCTGCAGTTTGCTGAGCCGAAGCAATTCGCTATACTGGAGAAATTCCACCCGCAGGGTACTGGACAATTCGCGCAGAACCGGCAATTGGGCTTTCCCCCCGAGAATCGACATGGAGAGACCGAAATCGATGGCCGGACGATGGCCTTCGCTGAACAGCGCCGTGGTCAGGCAAATCTGGCCGTCGCACATCGAAATCAGGTTCGAGGGGATATAGCCGGTCAAATCCCCCTGAAGGGTGTCCGCCACCCCCAGAAAGGTCATCGAACCGCCGCTATTGGCCGCGTTCAGTCGGCCGGCGCGTTCCATCAACTGGGTGTGAATATAAAAAATGTCACCGGGATAGGCCTCGCGGCCGGGCGGCCGTTCCAGTAACAGGGACAACTGGCGGTAGGCCCAGGCGTGCTTGGTCAGATCATCGAACACCACCAGCACATCGCGGCCATGCCGCATGAAATGTTCCCCGATCGTCGCCGCCACAAAGGGCGCAATGTATTGCTCGCCCACCGAAGCGTTATCGGTCGCCGCCACCACGACGGTCTGCGACAGCGCCCCCTTTTCCGCCAGCGTACCGACCACCTTTTCAAGCGCCGACACCGATTTTCCCACGCAACAATAGATGCCGATCACGTTCCGCCCGAGCTGGTTCAATAGCGCGTCCGTCGCGATCACCGTCTTGCCGGTCATGCGGTCGCCCAAAATCAGCAGGCGCTGACCTTTCCCCACCGCCACCAACGCATCCACCACCTTGGTCCCCATCAGCAACGGTTGGTCCACCGGAGCCCGCTCCGTGATCAAGGGGGAGGGGCTGAACACTTGGAGTTGTTCGGTGGTTTCGATCGGCGGTCCGTCATCGCATCGCTGTCCCAACCCATCCACCATGCGCCCCAACAAGGCGTCGCCCACCGGAATCGTAAACGGCTCGCTGGCCCCCGACGCGGCCTGCCCCATGCGCACCTTGGACTCATCGCCCAGGATCAGCGCCAGCACATCCTGCTCATTGAATCCCATGACAATCGCGCGATTCTGGTCGCCCAAATCGATGATCTGTCCATTGAGACAGGAGGGCAATCCATCGATTCGCACGATGATCTTCTTGATGTCCTTGATGATTCCCTTTTCGGTGAACCGCATCTTAAAGGGCGCTACCACCGTATGTGGCGAGTTGCGCATTGAGCGCCTCCTTGAGTTCAGGGGTCAATTTTTTCTGCACTTCCAGGTCGCGAATAATATCCGGCCGTTCGCGCCGGATGAAAGCGGACAGGCCCTTCTGCCAAGCGGATACCTGGGCGGGCTCCAGTTGGTCCATCGCCCCCGCCGTCAGGGCATAGAGTATGAGGACCTGGTCGACGATCGGCACAGGATCGGTGTTCCCCTGTTTCAGAATCTCAGCGACCACCCGACCCTTTTTCAGACGGCGCTCGACCGCCTGCGACACACCCGCCTTGATCCGCGTCAGCTTCTCCAATTCCTTGTACTGGATGTATTCCAGCCGCAGAATCCCCGCCAGGCTGCGCATCGCCGGCCATTGAACCTTGTTGCCGATACGGGACACCGAAAGACCGATGTCGATGGCCGGTTTGAACCCTTCGCTAAAGAGCGGGGTGCTGACGTATAACTGCCCGTCAGTCATGGAAATGATGTTGGTGGGAATGTAACCGGTCACATCTCCCTGCACGGTTTCGACAACCGGCAGAAACGTCATCGATCCGCCACCGCGGGCGGCGCCGAGCCGGCAGGCGCGTTCCACGAGCTGGGAGTGCAGATAGAAAATATCCCCGGGATAGGCATCGCGGCCCGGAGAGCGGCCCAACAGGAGAGACATCTGACGGTAAACCCAGGCGTGCTTGGTCAGATCGTCAAACACCACCAGCACATTCCGCCGTTTCTCGTTCATGAAATATTCGCCGATACTCGCCGCCACATAGGGCGCCAGGTATTGCTGGCCGACCGGATCCGAGGCGGTCGCCGCCACGATCGTCGTATAATCCATCACCCCGCGTTCGGCAAATAGATCGGCCACTTTTGCCAACGACGTCTCGGCCTTGCCAATGCAGCAATAGATGCACAGCACATCTTTGCCGCGCTGGTTGAGAATCGTATCCAGGGCAATCGCCGTCTTGCCCGTCGACCGGTCGCCCAAGATCAATTGACGCTGACCCTTGCCGACCGGATTCATCATGTCCACAATTTTAACGCCGGTCTCGAGGGCTTCGCTCAGCGGCTCGCGTTCCAAGACCCCCGGGGCCGATCCAAAAATCGGATACAAGGCATCGGCCGGGATCGGATTGCGTCCATCCACCGGCTGGGCCAGTCCATTCACGGTCCGTCCGATAAACCCTCCCCCGACCGGAACCGTGAAACTATCGATCGTCGACTGCACCTGATCGCCGGGCCGGGTCTTTTCGCCATGATGCTGGATGATCAGGGCCAGGACATATTCACTTTCGTAGCCGACCACCACCCCCCGCGTTCCATTCTCGCCCACCGTGATCGCCTGGCCGTTAATGCAGTTGGCAAGACCACTGATATGGGCGATATCCTGCTTGATTTCGACCACCTCGCCATATTCTTTCAGGCGCAATGCATTGATTTTTATCGGTAACGACATGGGTTCATTTCCCGGGCTTATCCGTTGCTCAAGTGGGCGGAGTGCCGCCGGATACCGGCGGCTCCCCTCCTTCGGACCGATTCGTTTCAGCCCGCGACTTACCATACCACCGGAGGAAAAAAAGAAGACTGAAAACGCCCAAGAATCCCAGGATGATGTAAATGATCAACCAAGTGGTCTTGGTGCTGGGACGGGGCACATCGAGCATTGAGGCCTCAGGCAGCTTGCGCTGGATCTCCTGCGGTCGGAATAATTCCTCAAGGCGCAAAATCTTCGACTCGACGGTCTGAATTCGCCGTTCCCGATCCCGGGCCTGCGCCACGTATTCAGCATTGACCATGGTCGGAACTCCCCCGGTCCGCAGGGCATCCAACTCCGCCACCAACCCCTGTGACAGGGTCAGGATCGAGCCATATTCCTTGAAGGTTTGGGCAATCGACAACAGGTTGGTCGCGCGGCCTGTCAAGCGGTCCAAGTGATCCGTATTCTGCCGCCAGCGGTCGCGGATGCGCACTTCAAAAACCCGTTCCTGCCGTGGCCCTAGTTCGATCCCGGCGGAATACACGTAAGTCATCTGGCGATTGGCGTCAAATAACGCCTCCAAGCCCCCCGCATCCAGAATATCGGCCGGTCCGATTTCCATCGGTAAATCCTGCCGGATCGGCAGGGATTGCGAACGATCCGTGGGATTGGTCATTCGGATCTTCAGGGTCAATTCATTGGTGACCGTCCCGGCGGCGAATTCCATGGGAACGGCATCGGGCTGGGCGCGGGCGGAGCCTTCAAGCACACCGGGATCCTTGCCGGCCCCAAAGACCAGATTTTCCAAAACCCCCAAATCCTTACGTACCCGCTGTAACACTTCGCGATTCGTTTCCCAGGCGCGCAAGTGATCCACCACCCGCCCTTCGGGTAGTTTCGCGGCATTCTGACGTTCCCGCATAGCCCCGATTTGCCGCAGGATCAACTCTGACAACTCCTCGACCGTGACTTTCTGACGGGATCCCTTGAGTAAATCGCGCAGTCGGGCAACATGGGTCTCCAACGCCGTCAAATCCTCCTCGGAAATCATCCAGAGATCCCGAAGTTCGAGCCGGAAAGTACGCACTTCCCGAGGCGCCAGGGTCACCTCCTGCCGGATGGCATAATAGCCATTGTGCAAATCATAGCTGATCTCGAACCCCCCGGCGTCAATCACATCGGCCGGCTGGGCCGGTTTAGGCAAAACCGAAGAAACGGTTACGGTCTGGTTGGTGGTGGTCGAGGGATTGGCTGCCCGTAGGCGCAAAATAACGGTTTCGGCAACAGCAGGCCAAGCCATCAGCACTGCGGCTGCCATGACAAGAACCCGCCGACCGGCGGTCCAGAATGAATCGGGTACTGTTTTCATTATTAAACCTCTATAGGCTACCGAAATTTTCGCGGGGCCGCCATATGAAAATTAAGGGGGACTCACCGGCGGTAAACCCGGGACAGAATGGCTCATAAAGCAGGACCGGGGGGTTTCGCCCCAGCGTTTCGAACCTTGAATTCACCACTGGCCCCTTCGCCTTCCGTCAACCGGTTCAGCCACCACCAGAGTTCGCTGTCCCGACAACCTTCCACCCGGACGCGACCGGTCGGGTCCAGAATGCAATTTCCTCGCACCGAGGCCTCCGGGTAGGCCGCCTGAGTCAATCCTTCCCGATCCACGCCCACCCGATATTCAACCCCTTCAGGAATTAATCCCCATACCTCAGCCCGATCCTCATCCGACGGCAAAACCCAGACAAACTCAACTCCCCGCGCGGTAAATGTCGATTGTAGATAATCCAACAACGTCCGATCCGACCCTCCCTGCCGTCGGATCTCCGCCGCCGCATAGGCCGATCCAAAATGAAGGACCACCCACCGCCCCTTCAAATCGTCCAAACCCGCCGCGGAATCCATTCGCTCCCCCCGGATCCATCGCCCGATCGATACCCGCCGGGCACCGGGATCCGCGATCGGACGCAACACCGGCAGGCGTTGCCCTTGTTGATCCGGTTCGATCTCGGGAAAAACCACGCGGGGAAACGCGGGATGTTCGGCCCGGATTTTCAGAAGCGTTCCCCCCACCTCTTCCACCTCATATTCCCCCCCCCGTCGGTTACGGAATCGGGAGAGAGCCGGTCGAGCGGGAGATAGATCGGAATGGGCGCGTTCCCTTTTTCATCCCGGGAATTCCGCTGGACGGGTAAAAACGTCTCCCGGATAATCCGGGCCCCGGCCAACGGCTGCCCGGCACCCGTCTCCACCCGTCCCGTCAAATGGCGAACAAACGATAAATGGAGGATCAGCGGCTCCTCGCCGGCAACGGCGGGCCCATCCAAGAGTCCCACCCCGGCCATCCGACCCCGGTCGTCTCGTGCAAAAAGGAGAAGATAAGGATTCCCGACGCCATCCCATCCACTATACCGCCGGGTAGCTTGAAATAACCCCCCGGTTCCCGTAATGACCGGGGGATCGACCGACCAATCGCCAATCCAAACCGTAGCGCCCACCACCTCCTTCCCGCGGGGATCGACTACCCGCCCCTGACAGGAGCGCAGGTTACGGTCGCGCATCAGGCCCGCGAGCAACCCGGTCAGAGCGGCAGCCAGATCGGCAGGCAGATCGGGTTCGTTTTTCAGATTTTCCCACGTGGCACGGGCTTCCTCATCACGCCCGAGCAGACGCTGGCAGAACCCCGTACGGTACCGTGCGCGAAACCCCAGCCCGCGATCGGTGCCGGACGCTACCTGGACATAAAGATCGAGAGCCGTGGCCGGGTCGCCCCCCCCTTGTTCAATTTCATATGCATGGCGATAGGCCTCAGCAGGGGGCAGTTCCCCCGCCGAAACGTAAAGAACCGATCCGACCAGGAAAGATAGAAGAGTAAGAAGAGGTTTCATGAAAAAGAAGGTTCTTGCTGGATACGTATAGGTCATTGACATTTGTGCTTTATCCCTGAGATTCATCACGCAACGTTCCCCAGGGTTCAGCCGATTGTTCGCAGAGCGAAGAACGACAGGCCCTGCTTAGGGCGCATCTGCGATTCGGTGGAAATTCGCCTATTTCCGTAATAAACCACCCATGTGAGGCTTCACCCACCCCATGATTCCCCGTTGTTGTTGGCCGGGCCTCTGCGCCCGGCGGCCGCAGATCCATCCCCCTCCATCTCCAGGCGCCCGCCACAGAGATACTATGCAGGGAGGGCCGACATCGATTTAAACCTGTTGGGGTACCGCCTTTAGGCGGCTTTTGTGCACCGAATCGCAGATGCTCCCCCTAGCTTTGCCATCCGGGGAAAAAAGGGCCGGGCTATTTCGTCGAAACAGCGGAATATCCCGTCCGGCTTTCTTTAAAGGGTAAATGTCTTCGGCAGACGAGGCCCCACCCGATCCACATCAACCGTGAAACTTACCCCGGTCGCCTTACGGCGTCCCGCTTTCCAACCAATCCACGACCACGGGTTTGTTAACCGTCTGCTCCATCAGGGACTGCAAGATCGCCATCATGGCCCGCACTTCTTCCAACCGGGCATTGAGCTGGACAATGGCATCGTGATCGCTGGTGGGGGGCGGAGCGCCTGTCCCGGTCATCTCCATCGGCTTGCCAAGCGCCGCCTTTTCTTCAGGCGAAAGAGCCGGTCCTTTCCCGGTGATCAGGGGGCCGGTTCCTTTCTGAGCCGCCAGTTCGTTGATCCGCCGGATCAGCGCATCGAGCTGTCGATCCAATTCCGGAGTCGTTACTGACGACGATTCCTCGCCCGTCCCCGGTTTCGTTTCGCTCAAGGTCTGACGCAAATCGGACAGCATTTTCAAGGCCTCGGAAATACGGCCTTGCCCGAGTTCGTTTTTGACCGATTGCGCCGCAGTACCCGCTTTGGAAGCCGCTGAAGACGCTGACTGAGCTTTCTTGATCGCTTCGGTCACCCGGGCGTCCATCCCGGCCTGCCGCCCCAATTCGGTCTTGACCTCCTCCAGGGATTTCATCATTGCCGCCGAGTCCAAACTATTCGAGGATCCCGGTTGGTAGTTCGCCAGGTTCAAGGCCAATTTATCCACCTGGGCTGCCATGGTCGGCAGATCGACGGATTTGAGCGTCGAAGACAGCTCGTTTAAGACCGGCGTCATATTCGTCAATGGCGCCAGACGAGTGTCGAGGTTAGTGATCGTCGCCAGCAGGGTGACGGCCGCCTGAAGGTTGCTGGACACCTGAATCACCTGGTCCAACCCCAAATTGATTTGATCCAAGCGGTTACTCATGGCGAGATCCATCCGGTCAACCTGCCCCGGCAGATTGGTCAGAGAAGCGACCTCGGACTCAACCCGACTGACGACCGAGGCTAGATTGGTGAGGGGCGCCAAAGTGCCGACTGTCGTCTGGAGGTTGCTGAACAGTATGCTGATCTGGTCCAGTTGATTGCTGACCTCCAGCAAATTCGCAAAATCATCAAGGGCGAACTGGGTCACCTGGATGCCGATGCGATCATTGCCCGTGTCATCGGAACATTCGATCCAATACTCGCCCACAGCGTAGATCAGGGGATCGAAATGAATCGAATATTCGAAGATACCGGTTCCGAGGGCTTCTTCGGTCATCGCGCCGCTTTGCTTCACCACTCCCAGCGAATTCCGCACCCGGAGCGTCGGGGCAGGCGTCACGGCTGGTTTGGTCCGATAGAAGATGGATATCGTGGACCCGAGACGAACAGCCGTAGCCCGGGACAAGATTCGGGCCGTGGTTGTTTGTATGCCGTTATTCACCAGATCATCAATCCGCTCCACCAGGGAGGTGCCGCCGGGGCCAATCACGCCGATCGTGTTGGTCAGGGTATCCAGACGGTCCAACGATTCCGCGCGGAAGTCCGCCAGGCTAGCATCCAGATTGGTCACCCCGGCCGCAATTCGCGTGGTCAGATTGGTCAGGGTATCCAGACGGGCCCCCGCGCTCATCCGGAAGGCGGCCTCAGCCGACGCCAGGTTGATCACATTGGTCCCCACCGATGAGACATTGGCCAGGATACTGGTGCGAGCATTATCAATCGCGCTGAGCAGCACTTCGGCCTGCTCCAAATCGGCCGGCAAGCGCAATGAGTACGTGACACCAGAGGAATATCTATTGCCGGAGAAGACGATTTCCACCTTGGCAAAATAGATCTGCTTTCGATCCAGATCGGTCGGAATGTTCCATTCCTGCCAGAAAACGCCCTGCGCATCCGCTGCGGGTTTAACCAGGGTAGAGATCAGGGCCCCATTCTGGTCATAGATGGAAATCGTGCAGAGGGAGGGAGCTCCCAGAATATTGCCGGCGCGTTCCAACCAGGATTGAATCAGGAACCGGTTATAGGCCGGGTCGTAATAGAAATTAGACATGACCTTGTAGTCGGAAACGGCGGTGGAACTGATCATGGGCACGAACAGGGAGCGCGAGGGCTCCGACAACCAGTTAAAAATAACCTTGTCGAAGAAGAGTGCCCGCGACCAAATGGTGTCGAAGGTTCCATAGGGATACTTGCGGGTCACCGGGGACGCCAGCCCGGCCGCCGACCAGCCGCTGCTGTCCGATACACTCAGGCTGTCGAGTTCATTCGATGTGTTTTGGTCATAAACATGCCAGACAATCGTGTAATAGCGAACCCAGAAATCGGAATCGGAATCATCCGAGGCTCCAATCCGGTCTGCCTGTTCCACCCGGAATTGGACGGTCCCAATGTCATCTGCCCAGAGGTTCGGAACCACCCAATCGTAGGTGGTCAGTACGTCGCCGACGCCGGTTCCGTTATTGGGGACGTTATTGGCAATCAACGACCAGACCTGGTGGAGAGGGTCCGCCGAGTAATAAAGATTGACCGCGCCGACCGACCCGCGGGTATACCAATTCACCGTCGTCGGTTTTCGGGCAAAAAGATTCGTCTCTCCGCCGTTGGGATACAGGATTTGGAAGCGACCGACCACATAAAAGATCGCGGTTTCGGCACGGATGGTCGGCTCGTCGTTGTGCTGGACGATGATCCGGGTCGGGCCGAGCCGGTCGGGCACGTTCCACGGGAGGTTGAAGGTGTTATTGGTCGAGTCATAGAAAACCGTGCCACCGATGTCATTGGTGATGACATAGGGAGCAGTGGAAAACTTGACGCTGAAATTATTCGCCATCCGTCCGCCGCGACTCCAGGAGATTTGAGCCGGATCACTGACCCGCCAATATTCGCCCGGAGTCGGCGCAACCATGCTGATGGTCGGTTCGCCGACCACCTTGAATACCGGCGAAGCCCCGCTAAAACCGATGGAGTCCGTCACCTGGATCACCGCATTACTGGAAATCGAATTGCTCGTGACCACCCAGTCGAAATAATTGGTCCCAACCCCGGAGGCCAACAGCTCGGGTGCGCCTCCGTCTTTGATCAGTTCCACGCGGTATGGACTAACGGCTCCGACCGACGTCCAACTGATCCGATTGGTTTCATCCACCGCCCAAATATCCGTTCCAACCGGGGCGGTCACCTTGATACCTGGAACCCGGAACGGATTCGAGATCGCCACGGTCAGCGCGGATTGCACTTTGATCCGGGCGTTGGTGGACGGAGTCCGGAAGGTTTCCAGAGACCAGATATTGCTGTTTAGTCCATCGCCATTGGCGAGATTAGCGGCCACCGGCCGGAGAGTGTCATAGCTGACGCCATTGGCGGCATAATAAATGGTTACCGGAGACCCGGCACCCGCCGCGAGCCATCGAATGGTCTGGATACTATTCAAGGGCCAGATATCACCGGTGTTCGGGGAAAGCACTTTCATTCCTTTGAAAACAAACGAGCGCGACCGGGCCTCGTACCCGACATCCTCTCCTCTGGATGAGGAGACAATCACCATTTTGATCATCGCATTGGTCGTCGGATCGGCGGAGGGCGCGACCGGGGACCAGGCATAAACCTCAGCATTTACCGGCCAGGGGACGGTGTTCAGCGGGGTCGGACTCCAAGTCGCCCCCCCATCCGTCGACAAATACATATCCACCATCGCATCGGATGATAACCCGGCCTGTTTCCACGTGACCGGCGAATTGCCGCCAATCGTCAGCGCCTCTCCGGACGAGGGACGGTTAAGGCGAATTCCGCGCAAAGTAAAGGTGGGGGTTTCATGGGTATACCCCCCTGATTCCACTCGCATACGGGCAATGGCTGACGGTTCAGTCAGCGGCGAGACCACCCAGGTGAAACTATTGCCGCCGGGAAACGACTGGTTGTTACCGACCGGAGGCGCAATCATATTCGTGTAGTTGACCCCGTCGCTGGCGTAATAGATTCGCGCCAACCCGAGGGGATCTTCGGACCCAGCAGAAATCCATTTCACGTCATTGCTGGTGCCAATGGTATAAACCGCACCATTGGTCGGCGCCTGCATCAGGATCCCGGCGATCGTCATAGGATTGTCGGAATTATCCGCCACATTAGTAAATTGAGAAACGCCATTGGCTTCAATTCGCGCCGTCCCCTTAATCGTCGGAATCGCCGGCACAAAGGGGAAAGCGAAGTCCGAGAGATTGACGCTAAAGGGTGCCACATCCACATAGGTCAGGCCCCCATCATAGGAGAATTTCAACTTGGCGGTGGCCCCCACAGACTGGTGGGTCCACACCAATACATTCGAAAGCGATCCTTTATTCCATTTCTCATACCCATTGGGGGACAGCATCTTAACCCCGGCGATATTGAAGTCGGACGATTGACCGTATAGGTTTTCAGGGTCGAGTACCGACTCTACCCGGATCCGCGCATAACGGGTCGGGAAGGGTTCGACGGTCCAGATATATTCATTGGTGGCCGGGGTATCCAGATTGACCACCGGCACCGTGGTGATCGGAATCCAGCCCAATCCGCTATTGGTGGAAAAATAGAGATTGACCTCCGACCCGGCGCCCGCCGACAGCCAGTGGATCGGATAGGACGCATTCATCAGCCAATTCGTCTCACTGGACGGATCCTGCACCGCAATATCGGCTACCGTGAACACCTCGGACAGCCCTACCAGCGCCGGGTCGGAATTGGAGGTGATCCGTAAAACGGCCAGTGGAGTCGGAATGACATTGACCAGCCAGTTATAACTATTGGATCCGGCTACATTGGGGGCCGCGGCGTTGATCGTAACGAAGGATCCGGCTGGTCCGGTCGCTGAAAATTCAATCTTAACCGTTGATCCACCTCCGGCGGAAACCCAATGAATATTGAACGCGTTGCCTTTTTTCCACGCGGAAGCGGAGGTTGGATCGGTGACGACAATCCCCGCCAATGTAAACGGGCTATCAGACGCATCGGAACCGAACCCAGCCAGGGTTTGAATCCGAATCCGGCCCATCTCGGAAACCCAGTTGGCATAATATCCGGCGGTTTGGTTGGTGGAGGCCCAAACATAGACATTACTGGTACCGCCGACCCCTCCGTAACCAAAAACGATATTCCGGCTGTAATTACTGCCATCCGGTGAATAGTCGATTACCACGGTGTTCAAGTTGCGGGCCGCTTCCCAGAGGATGGAGTTGGTCCGGCCGATGTACCATTTCTCTCCCCCGTTCGGTGCGGTCACATTGAACCGCCACTTGATCTCGAAGTCACTGTCGGACATATCCCAGATGGTGCTGTCGTTCAGATCGCTGATCCGAATCCGGACATGGTTTTGTTCATCCTGTACAGCCGAACCCGGGGTAGTCCAGACATAACTACCACTATTGCTGACCCCGGTCGCGATCGGCAGCCAGCTCGCCCCGCTGTTGATCGAATACTCGATCGCCAGATTGTCACTGACCAGCCCCTCCGTCGCCCAGAGAATAGTATGGGTGTACCCCACCATCCAGGACCGTTCCCCGACTTCCGACCCGTTGGGCACGGTTACCACCAGCCGACCGACAGCATGAGCCAGATCGATACGGTCCAATTCACTCCGTTCGCTTCCATCTGAATTGAGGAAAGCTTTGAACTTGAAGGTCCCTCCGGCATTCGGATAGACCTCATCCCGGAATGTTCCGACGTGCGTCTGCACCTGCACCGCGTTATTGGCCAGATCGGCTCCAAATCCATTTGCATTCTGCCAACTGGAATTCCAGTAGTACCAGTTGGTCCCATTATCGCCCGAAAGGAAATACTTCATGCTCCCCTGATTCAAGGGACCCGGAGTTTCGGCAAAGCCTGTCAACCGGCCCAGGAATGGGAAGCCAAATCCATCCGCCGGGATCACCCAGGGATCATCGACCGGATATCCAGACACATTGACCCAGACCCCATGTAAATGGGGTGTCCAGCGAAAATCTTCGGTCGCCAGCACGGCCTGATACTGGAAATTCTGGTTCATCCCAATCACCCCGAGCAGGTCGCTCCCTTCGGAGACCGTAAAATAAGTGTTGGGAGTTCCGTCGGGCCCGATAAAATTGCCCTGGGGGGCCGGATCCCAAGACCGCGCCTGCATCTTCAACGTCGCCGCGCCGGCCAGGTAATGATTCCACATCTCGCCCACATTCAAGGCCCGCGCCGTCAGGGATACCTCATCCATCCGTCCGCCAAAATCGCCATTGTTATTGTGGTCCAATCCCATGCGCAATTCGGACGCCGAATCGACCAACGCACCCGGCAGGGTTGCCTTGCCCCGCGGAATTCCGTTCACATACAGACGCAAAGCGGCCCCATCATACACTCCGGCCAGATGTGTCCATTGGTCTGCCCGCAAGAGTTCGTAATCGCCCGCAAGGGTCCCATTGACCCAGAAGTAATAGCGGCCGGTGCTGTCCGCTCCCAATCGGTAGCCGACGGATTCGTCGCTCTTGTCGATCACCACGAAATCGCGCGAAAGCGTCGGTCGAATCCAAGCCTCGATGGTAAACTGAGCCGGTTCCAGACTCGCGCGATCGGCGACGGCAATGCGTTGGTCAGCCCCTGCGGTGAAAGACACACAATTACTGAATTTTCCCGCTGTATCTATCGCAGCCCCGGTTACCAAACCGGTCCGGCCATTGCCGCTGATATCAACCACTTGTCCTGCCGTCACGGCATTCAGAGGCCATAACCCGCGTAGATCGACATCCCCGGATTCGGTTGGACGGGAATAGCGGCCATCGGTCGCCCAACGAAGTTTGTCCCAGATGGCGGAACGGCCGAGGTTGACCACCGGTCCGGTGAATACAGCTGGAGTTCGCGTATTGTAACCCGCCGCCGCCTGATCGGCCATTTCGGCATCCGATAGAGCGCGGGTGAACACCACCACCTCGTCGAGGAGTCCCCCGAAATACACATTACGCGACCCCATCTTGGCAACGTATCCACCCGCATTGCCCGGGCTCGGATATCCCGTGCCGATCTCCACCGTCTTCACCCGCACCCCATCCAGATAGAGATGCATTTGGGCACCGGCGCGCACCCCAGCGAGGTGATGCCAGACCGCGTCGTTCAATCCCGTGCGCTCAAATGCGGCCGCCTGGGGCGTGACGCCGTCACTCAACACGAAGGCCACCCTGCCGGGTGCCGGAGTATCCGTGCCATCGCTGTTCAATTCCAAGGCCAGATAGGGGGACGTCGCATCCAGGAAAGTGGAGAGGATCGCACACCGATTGGTGGCCGTCGTTTTATACCAGGCCTCCACGGTAAAATTACCCGCACCCACTGGCACCGCCAGTGAGACGGCGTCATTGTTGCCGTAAAACAGTCCGCTCCGGGACCCCACTTTGGCGCCAGGGACCGGAAAGGCCCGCCCCATCGGCGTCCCGTGATTACCCAGTCCGGATGCGTCTTTTACGGAATCCCCGGCCGGCCACGTCTCTTCATCCATGTGCCAGATCGCCGAAAATCCGCTTAACGTCAGATCGTCGATGTAAGCCGCTCCCCGGGCATAGGTATCGATCGCACCCATTG
Organism: uncultured bacterium; assembly: GCA_903824675.1. Taxonomy (GTDB): domain Bacteria; phylum Verrucomicrobiota; class Kiritimatiellia; order CAIKKV01; family CAIJXV01; genus CAIJXV01. The sequence continues at coordinate 3,624 of CAIJXV010000047.1, read as the reverse complement.
CATCCCCCACCCAATGCGTTTGGTCAAATGTTCCCCGCGTGAACTCCGCCTCCGTGTCGTCCACAAACTGGGGCCCGCTATTATAGGTAATGGTTACGGAATCCAGAGCCGGAGAGGCCAGTCCATCGCCATCCATATAAACTTGGTACTGGAAATATCGCTGACTTTGGCCAGGCGAAGCGCCGTTGGGATCTTCAAAATAGCGCAACGGATCGTTACCCGGTCCGGCAAATGGTGTCAGCGGAGGATTGTTGGTGTCGGATCGCACCTGCAGTCGCATACGTCCACCAACCGGCGGACGGGCACTGTTATAATGTGCCTCGATTTCACCGGCCGTCAAAGTCCGATTGTAGATAGACAATTCGTCGATTTGTCCCTCTAAGAATTCGTTGTTGGCTTCGCCAACCGTCAAACTTAAATTGGTCGCGGTGGATTCGGTCGTGAGTACGACATGATTCCACCCCGGTCCCAACTGAGGAACCAAGCGACCATTCACATAAACCGAATACGCCGCGTTTGTGAGTCCTGTTACGAAAATCATGCGATTCGAAAGTGACAGGTACGTCGTGTTGTCCACCAACTCCAGGATCCCGCTGGTCGGTTTTTCCGCCTTCAACCAGAATTCAACCGTTTTAATCTGCAAGGTGCTCGGCAAGGCGATGTTCGCCCGTGCGGTGGTCCCATTAAACACTGCCGCCTTGGTTCCAAGTTTGGCGATATCGGTATATTGCTCGGGCGAGGGAGGGGTGGTTGAACGTCCCTTGCCGGAGGCATCTCCCCAGGTGCCGTTCAGATGCCAGAGCCCTTCCAACCCTTGAATGCCAGCAGCCAGTTCGGTCGCCATACTCCAGGCAATCTGGTCCCAAGTCCCTCCTCCCCCGTTGTCAAAAACCGCCGAGGTGAATTTTCCATCGGTGTAATATCCACCATTGGGTTTCAGGTCCAGGCAGAGGCGGGGTGTATCGAGACGGGTAATCGTGTTGGTAACATTAGCCTGATAGGTTCCCTGCTGGAACTCGACATGGGTATTTTCCAGATTAAAGGTGCGGTCCTTGAACCAGGCGATTGAATCGAGATAAGGGGTCAGTAATCGGTCCGTCGTCGGCTCCATGAAGGCTCGGACCTGAACATACCGATTGGTTGTGGTAAATCCCGCCGTTGAGGTCACCAAATTATTGCCGGGGAGGAAAAAGCCGTTCGTTGTTCCATCGGGGCCGACGAAATTGGAGGTGAGATCCGGGGTGGAGCCCGATCGTATTTGCGTGTAAAAAGGACGGGTTAATTTCGAATTTGAATAAAGTTCTAAAACTTCGGCTGCGGATAGAGCGCGATTAAAAATCATCACCTCGTCGAATGACCCTTTCGAGATAAAATTAGTTGAATTGGCGGCTAAAACCGCCGTGCCAATTTCAAATTGCCTCGTTTGCTTAACAGGCGTCATCGGAAAGAGACCCACCGAATAGGTTCCCACCTTATTTACGCCATCGACATAAACCACCGGCTTGGCATTATTGGCGTTAATATTCATGACCAATGTAACAAACGCCCATGTGTTGGTTTTCAAGGCCGCCGCAACATCTAGAAACCGGTAATTATCCGACGGCGGCATTTTATACCAGCCCACATTCAGAGATCCGGCCCCGGTCGAGCCCTGCCGCAAATAATAGTTTTCTTTGATATTAACCGGATCATATAACATGACAATACCGGCACTAGGCGTAAAGGCCGCCAAATTAACCCATACGCAAATGCTATATTCGGTTGCACCGTGCAACAGGCGGGAATTGGCCAAGTATATCGTATCATTGGTTGCCCTTCCCAGAATGGACCCGGCATAGCCACCGTATTTTCCCGGCGGCACAAAACCCACATCGCCCATAGGGGTGCCGTATTGCCCGCTGACCGCATCGATCCAGCTGTCGTTATCCATCCGGTAGTAGGCGACCAATCCCTGTAAGACCGCGCTTTTCGGGGTGGACGCGCGCACGTTAAAATTCCGCCATTGCCCCTGGAGACCTCCATCGAAAATCTCCGAATCGTACATTCCGGAAGCTGCAAACAAGGACGCAGCTTTGGACAGGGTGATGCTGTTGTCAGGGCCAAAGGCCAGGCCGGTACGGCTCGCGGTGTTGCTGAAGTAGTCACCAAACGATAAATGACGAACCAACTCAGCTTGGAGCTTCAATCGGGCCACACCGTTGCTCACCTCGATCTTGACCGGATCCGACACCGTGTATTGACCGGGAACGGTAAATAACCAGGAGTTGGTGGCGGTCGCCCCGGCGGACAGAATCAATCCCGCATAGGCGAGCATCAAACCGGCAATCCATTTTTTCATAAAGGCCTCATTTTTAACAACAAACCTCGCTTAAAATGTAGCATATTAGCCCGAAAAAGATGTCAATGAATTGCAAAAATTTGCATGAGACGCCCCCCCCCCCAGATTTCACGCAAAGCTGCCCTGCCAGACCCGAATGGCTTCGCAGGGTAAACTGAGGGCGCGGACTTGAGGGTTTGCGCCATGAGATTGGGCGGCCAGCGTCCGCCCCCACAGTAGAAAAAATTCTCGCTCTGGGCGCTCCGCGTGAAATCGGCTATTTCCTCACGCAAAGCCGCCGAGTTCGCCAAGCTTTCGGAGATCGCGCGATGAGTCCTGTCGCTCCAACTAAACGGGGAACCGGACGCGGGGTGCATCCCGCCTTCAAGGCGGGACTCACCTCGCGGCCCTGCTCGCCCTCCCCTTCGCGCCTTTGCGCCTCCGCGTGAGATCAGCTATTTCCGCACGCAAAACCGCCGAGTTCGCCACGCTTTCAGAAGTCCGCGTGAAGATATCCCGCACCAGCAGATTAAAATTGGTGGACGGTCGCAAATCCCTCGGCGCCGTATTGGTCTTCACACGTGATCACCTGGTTCCCCGCCACACCGGTTGACCCATAGACCGCATTGCTCCCGGCGCTGCTGACGATCACTCCCAAGCTCGGATCCTGCACGCTCCATACCAGCGGTAACCCCAGCGAACCGCTCGAATTCGCCGTAAACTGCTGGACTGAATTGGAGGAAGTCATCGTCACATCGCTCGGGGATATCGTAACCCCATTGACATCGCTTGTTTGCTCACACCCCGTCAACAGCCAACCCGCCAAAATCAGCCCCGCCAGCCCGCTCAAAATCATGCCATGCTTTTTCATCAGGAGCTCCGTTGTTATCGGTATTCATTACTCAAATCGTTCTATAAAATAAGGTCTTTTGTCCCGGAGGACAAGCTGAAAGATAACAGGAAGTAAGTCCGCAGAAGTGCGTGTTATGTGCGCTCTTGCTCCCTCATGATCAACGCGGACTGGATTGGCGCGCCTCGCGCAAAGACGAGCCGCATCGGCGGTCTCCTTCCGTGCCTTCGTGCCTCTGTGGTTAAACCTGCCCCTCGTCTCCCTCCTGATTATTTACCACCGAGTCACCGAGGCACGGAGGAGTAGACTTCTCGAGCTCCCGAGGCGGGCTGCCTTGAAAGGCTGCCTTTCAACTCATCCCGCGTGTTATCTTGAGGGTACTGAGATCACAGAGAAATTCGACGGTGATGTAGCTCCTGTGCACTCCTGCTCCTTCAAGACCCAACGCGGACTGGAT
>CAIJXV010000046.1 GCA_903824675.1 uncultured bacterium | reverse complement strand
GGGGCGATCCTATTCCTGCTTCCCCTCACAACCCTCTCCCTATCAACGCCTTCTCCTTGTCAGGCTGTCCGCTTTTGCTCGCTCCACGCTTTGTCCGCTTTTGCTCGCTCCAGCCGTTCGCTTTTGAAAATCCCCCGACAAACAATCCAATTCTTGCACCCGACTAGGGATCGGGTTATGATAAGTCCGGTTTTAAACGAATGAGGACCCCGCTATGAACCGTACTCTTTTGCGTAACCGTCAGCCCGAATGGAAAGCGCTCGAAACCCATCATCGGTCGATCGCCCCGCTCCATCTTCGAACCCTCTTCGCCGAGGATCCCCGCCGGGCGGACCGATTTTCGGTTGAAGCCGCCGGCTGGTTTCTCGATTACTCCAAAAACCGGATCACCGAGCAAACCCTCGACCTCCTTTTCCAACTCGCTCGCGCCTGTAACTTCGAAGCCGCTCGTGAGGCCATGTTTAACGGCGACCGGATCAATGTCACTGAAAACCGGCCCGTTCTCCATGTTGCCCTGCGTAACCGTTCGAACCGCCCCATTCTGGTCGATGGACAGGATGTCATGCCCGAAATCAACCGCGTGCTGGACCAAATGACCGACTGCGCCCGGCGTATCCGAGCCGGCGCCTGGCTCGGATACACGGGGAAGCCCATCCGCAACATCGTCAACATCGGGATCGGCGGATCCGACTTGGGGCCGGTCATGGTTACCGAAGCCCTCAAGCCCTTCAGTCAACGGTCGCTCACCGTCCGCTTTGTCTCCAATGTCGACGGCACCCATCTCGCCGAGCAAATCCGCGACCTCGATCCTGCCGAAACCCTGTTTATCGTCGCCTCGAAAACGTTCACCACCCAGGAAACCCTGACCAATGCCCGATCCGCCCGGGCCTGGGTTCTGGCTCAACTCAAGGATGAAGCCGCCGTCGCCCGGCACTTTATCGCCCTATCCACCAATGCCACGGAAGTCTCCCGCTTCGGCATTGACACCGCCAATATGTTCGAGTTCTGGGATTGGGTCGGCGGCCGTTATTCGCTGACCTCGGCCATCGGCCTGCCCATCATGATTGCCATTGGGCCGGAACATTTCTTCAGCCTGCTCGACGGGTTTCACGCGATGGACCGTCATTTTGCCGAGGCCCCGCTGGAATCCAATCTTCCCGTTATCCTGGCGCTCCTCGGAGTCTGGTACAACAACTTTTTTGGCGCGGCCACCCATGCCATCCTACCCTACGACCAATACCTGCACCGCTTCCCGGCCTATCTACAACAGGCCGATATGGAAAGCAACGGCAAGCAGACCGACCGGGAAGGCCGGCGAGTTCATTGGGCCACCGGCCCCGTCATCTGGGGCGAACCCGGGACCAACGGCCAACATGCGTTCTACCAACTTATTCACCAGGGAACCCAGTTGATCCCCGCCGATTTCATCGGATTCGCCCGCTCGCACAATCCGCTCGGGGACCATCACTTAAAATTCATCGCCAATTTCTTCGCCCAAACCCAGGCCCTGGCATTCGGTAAAACCACCGAAGAAGTCACCGCAGAGGGCATCTCCAAGAAAATGGTCCCTTTCCGCGTATTCGAAGGAAACCGACCCACCAACTCACTGCTGGCTGAACAATTGACCCCCGCCACGCTCGGCGCCCTGATCGCCCTTTATGAACATAAGATATTTACGCAAGGCATCTTATGGAATATCTATTCCTTTGATCAGTGGGGGGTCCAACTGGGAAAAGTGCTGGCCGACCGAATTTTGACCGATCTGACCGCCCCCGTCGCCACTCCTCCGCGGCACGACGGCTCAACCCAGGCGCTGATCCACCGGTTCCGCAGTCTTCAGAGCACGGCACCGGACCGGATGACCTCCCGGTAATAGGCATAACTCAACTTGGGCGTACGGGCCAGGGTCGAATAATTGACGTAGGTGATGCCAAATCGTTTGGTATATCCGCTCGCCCACTCAAAGTTATCCAGCAGGCTCCACAAAAAATAGCCCTTCAGCGGATATCCATCCAGGACCGCCCGCTGGGCAGACGTCAGGTAATTCCGCAGATACATCACCCGGTCCGTGTCCAAAACCTCGCCCGTAGCGGTCAATTTATCCTTGGATGCACACCCATTCTCCGTGATGTACAAGGCCCGTGGCTTCCACAAATCTGAAACCATCCGGACTCCCCAGTAAAGCGATTGGGGACAGAAAAACAGCCAATGGGTATCCATCTTCGGGAAACTCTCGGGATGGGGAATCAATTCGAAACCAGGCTCCCGATCGATGGCCTGAACATTGTTCGCCGTGTAGATGTTTAAGCCGACGAAATCCAGAGCGCTTCCGATAATCTTCAGATCCCCCTCTGCACAAACCGGTGCATTCCCGCCTTCGGCTTTCAGATAGTCTTCCAGATAAGCCCCTTCCATGACGGCGGTCAGAAATGGCGCATTGAACAGGCGCATCGCTTTCCGGGCGGCTCCTATATGTTCCGGAGTTTCGATCGCCGGGACACACACATTTAGATTTTCGGCCAACCCCACGGTGGGCTTAACCTTCGCCTGCGCGCGCAAGGCTTGCACGGCCAGGCCGTGGGCCAAAACCGCATGATGGCGGATCTGATTCCGCTCCTGCAGCGACACTCTTCGCCCGGGAGCAAAAATACCCTGAAAATATCCCATATCCGTAAAACAGGAAAATTCATTAATGGTGAAGAAATGGCGAATCCGGTCGGATAAGTGCCGGGCGACTTCAGCCGCATAGTCGCCAAACGCCTCGGCCGTAGACCGTGAAGCCCATCCTCCAAAATCGGTTTCCAGCGCCTGCGGCAGGTCCCAATGAAACAGGGTCGCCCAAGGTTGAATTCCCTGGGACAGTAATTCATCCGCCAACCGCCGGTAATAATCCCACCCTTTCGGATTCGAGCGTCCCCGGCCCCGGGGCATCACGCGCGACCAGGAAATGGAAAACCGGTAGGCAGAAATCCCCAGGTCTTTCATCAGCCGCACATCTTCGCGAAACCGGTGATACTGATCATCCGCCACATCGCCGGTATGGTCCATATCGACACACCCCGGCCGGTGAGAAAAGGTATCCCAGATGGATGGACCCCGACCATCCGTCCGGGCGGCGCCCTCCACTTGATAGGACGCAGTGGCACAACCCCAGGTAAACGATTTTGGAAATACGGACTTTACCGCTCGTCTTTGGGACATATTCCCCTCCTATCGATTCTCTGCCAACCCCTGCCCGGCAAGTTCAAGGATTGGCAATTTTGACTGGAGATTTTGACGCCGAACCGGAATCAGGTCCACCACTTCGAATCCACAGGTGGACATGATTTTTTCCAGACTCAAACAGCAAGCCGGCGCGCCTCCCCCGCCACCGCCCGCCACGCAGACTCCCATCAGGGGTTTGCCCTTGATCGACTGACGCCCCGTCTCGTGCGTGCAGAGCCGACGCAGACGATCTAAAAACGCCCGCAAGCTCTCGCTCAAGTCGGAATAGTAAACCGGGGTCGCAACCACCACAGCATCGGCCTGCCGGATCTTTTCGACCAGTCCACTCAGATCATCCGCAATGACACACTGTCCTTCTTTCCGACACAATCCCCAGCCCCCTTCGTCGCATTGCCGGCAACGCTCGATTTTAAGCGGGGGCAGAAATACAGTCTCGGTTGAAGCCCCCTTGTTCGACAGACCTTTCCGCACCGCGTCCATGGCCTGGGCCGTCTGCCCTTGGGGATTCCGACTTCCAGAAATCAGTAACGTTTTCATGGTCAAATCACCGGAATGGATAGAACCGAAGCCAGCGCCTCGAGCCGCTTGCGCTGATCACCATAAAGGAGGATGTAATGTTGCGACATGACCTTCTGGATAAAATCATCCGCGGGCGTATCAAATACGATTTCGAGACTCGGTAATTGCGGCGCCGGCGGAGCCCAGCCGGCTTCCTCCCAGGGGATCGGCGTCCGCGCCGTTCCCGTCACCACATGCAAAACATAGTTCCCCCCATTGGAACCCAACCGAAACAACGTGACCTTGCCGGTCTTCAATCGCGACACATTCAACAATCCTTCACCAAAATCGCCAAAGGCGTTGGGCATGACCGTTACCTGACCCTCCACAATTTCGGCTGGCACATAATCCGGCACGCCCATCAACGCCCCATCCGTCAGAAATTCGTAAAATTCCAGATAGGCCCCCACTTGCCCCGTCAAGTATCGCGCCATCAACTGAGTCACCGATCCCAGGCTGTCGTTTTCGGGTACCGTCGAAATGTCCATTTCGTCGTGCAATAGCGTCAAACTTCCGGCCGGCGCAAATTGCATCAGCTTCTTGACCCCATCCACATCATTAAATGAAAAACCCGCATAACCTCGTTCCTCGATCTTGGCCTTGAAAGCCAAAAACAAGCGGACCGAATTTTCAACCGTCCCCGGCTTCGGTTCCTTGACAAAGGTCCAACGCTTACGCAAAGACTCCGCGGTTTTACAGATGTCCGCCTCGGAAATGGTCTCCATGAGTCGGGCAATTTCCAGCAGTTCGAAATGTTCAATTTCGGGTCCAATCCGGGATTTCAGCGACACCCCGTCATAAAGGGTGCCATATAACCGCATATCCCGATACCCGGCCATTCCAATCCTGGCGGACTTGAGCAGGGTCGCGGCGCGGGCCGCTTCGGCATAGGCCACAACTGCCCCGACATCCGGCTCCTGCCCTCGTCGGGTCACGATGTAATCGAACGTATAGCCCATGTCTTGCATCGGCTTGCGCAGGGCGGTGGTCCCCGCCTGGTCAGCCGTGGTCACAAACCGGTCGCCCGCCTGCCAGCCCGTCAACCCCCACAAAACCATCGGCTTGTGTTTGAAGGATTCAATCACATTGAAAACGGCCCAGGAGGGAATCCAACCGGCGACGCAAAGGATCAGGACATCAAAATCCCGGGCGGCCAATTCCGTCTTCGCCCGCGCCGACTCTTTGCCCTGTGGATCATCGCAAACCGGCGCGGTCTCCAGAAGATCCAACCCCGCCTTTTTCAGCGAAGCGGCCACTGCGGCACACCGGTTCACAATGAGATCCCTGGGGGTATTAATTTCACCAAATCCCACAAACCCGGCTCTGATTTTTCGGATTGCCGACATCTTTGCTTCTCCTGATTATTACCTCATCCATCCAAAGCTGCGACCAAAACAAGAAAATCTCCACGGATGATACGGCTCATACGGATAGGAAATAGGTTATGATGAACCGTGTTCTCTTCGACGGCGGCTTTTCGCTCCTCCCTCCCCCCGGCGCGGGGGAGGGCCCGGGGAGAGGGGGATCCGCCGAAACGAGACCCGGATTCCCAACGATCCCCCTCACCCTACCCTCCCGCGCGCCGGGGGGAGGAAAAAACCTGCACCGCTTGCGAAGCCGAATAAAGTTATGGTGGAGAGTCGCGCACCCCGACCCCATCCGGAAAAGACGATCCACCCCTAGTCTAGTGTTTTGGGTTATGGGCAAAACCCCATCTTGGATTGTACAGTTCATGAAAAAATCCGCCGATTCAAATCCCGATATTTTTGGAAGGCCGCTTCATACACCTTTCCGGCGTCGCCACCGGGTTGCACGGTTTCTGCCGGATGGACCATCGCCCGGATCGCATCCTCCAGCGATGCCATCAGACCGGTTCCCGCCGCGGCCAGAACGGCCGTTCCCAAACTGGTCGACTCCTCACACCGCATCGAATGAACCGGTTTCTCCAACACATCGGCCTTGATCTGGCGCCACAATCGACTGCGCGAGGCACCTCCCAAGGCCGTTATATCGCGGCAGGGAATGCCGCAGTTCTCCAACAATTCAAGATTATCCCGTAGGGCGAAAGCCGTGGACTCGAGAATCGCCCTGACAAAATGAGCCCGATGATGGGCGGTGGTGACTCCGTAGAAAACGCCCCGGGCCTCGGGATTCACCTCGGGGGAATTCATCCCGCAAAAATGTGGCAATACGATCAGCCCCTCACTCCCGGGCGGAATGCCTCCAGCCGCTTCCGTCAATGTCGCATAGTCCTGCCCGTTGCCAAACTCGTCCCGAAACCAGCGCAAAACCATGCCGGCCGTGGGAATCCAGGGCATGAGGATGAATAAGCCCGGAATGGCATGACGATAGAGTCCGATCCGCCGATCGGGATCATAAAAAGGCCGGTCAATCGTCGCACAGATCGCCAGGGCACACCCTGTCGTCTCGGTCACCATGCCCGGCGCGCAGTTGCCGGCACCAACCGCCGCCGCCACCTGGTCGATCGGCGCGACCGTGACCCGCGTCTTCGGGTCCAATCCGATGTCTGCCGTAACGCATCCAACCGATTCGCCGGACATCAATAGATCCGGCAATTGCGCCGTCGATACGCCCATGAAATTCAGCATTTCGGGCCACCAACAACCCTGGACGAGATCATAATAGAGCGTGGACGGATTGAGCGCGTGGTCCGTCGCATACCGCCCCGTCAACCGGTATACGAGGTAATCCTCAAGCATCAGGAATTTGGCAGCCCTTTTGAACAGGTCCGGTTCATTCCGGCGCATCCATAAGATTTTCGCGGCCGGCCATGCGGGAGCGATATCCTGCTGACCGGTGACGCGATAAACCTCATCGCGACCAAAAGCCTCCCGGATCAACTCCGCTTCAGCTTTGGCGCGATTGTCCAGCCAGACAATCGCTTTGCGCACCGGCCGCCCCTGCCGATCGAGAACGACCAGCGTCTCACCTTGACTGGTGACCCCCACCGCGCGAATCCGGTCCGGAGCAACTCCCGTCTCGCGCAGGATTTCACGGATCACCGCCTGGGCCGCCTCCCAGTAGATTTCGGGATCGAGTTCCACCTGATCGGGGCCCGGATACTCCAACGCATACTCCCGGGCCTGAACGGCCAGCATTCGCCCGTCCAAATCAAAAAGCGCCCCTTTCAGGGCCGTCGTACCGACATCCAAGGTCAGGATCAGACTCATGGCCACAACTCAGCAATGGCTTGAATCGTCGCATCCACCAGCATCTTTCCCCCATCAGACCCCACTTGACCGTTGATGATCAATCCCCCATACCCGCCCAATTGTTCCGCCCGGGCACTGGGCAAATATCCGCCGCCACCGGCACAGAGTTGCACGATAAACGTCTGTCCCGATGGACTCCGGGCCTTGATCTGATCGCCGAAATCCAGGTAAAGTTCGAAAGGATTCGTCACCCAGGCGCAGGACCCGATTCGCAGGGCATGCAGCTCCATGGAAAAAGAAGGCTCGACATCCTGTTGCTCGTAACGGGCAATCACCGCCTGATTATTCTGAATCAGTACAAAATGATGCAACTTGGAATCGTAGGGACCCGGCCGTCCATGAATTTTTTCATGATGGTGGACTTCATCGCAAAATTGGCGATAGGCTTCTGCCTCCGGCAACCGCGCCTCCAAGTCAGCCAGATTTTTCCGGGCCGCAACATAATCCTGATAGGTCGCGCGGCGTCGAGGCAATTTCAAGGTTTTGACCCGATGCGTAAACGCCGGCGCGAAATCGATCCGGGCCGAAGCGTCGCGCAGAGTCCCGTTCACGGCCGCCACCAGCCGCCGACCGATTTCGACGACTCCGTCGGCGCGCCAAAAATCGGGCTCTCCTTTATAATTCCGCGTCAAATCGCGTGGCGACTGACATCCGGCGGCACTGATTTGGCCCAAAGTACGGAAGGACTCACCGAATTGGTCCTTAAGGCGTTGCCGGACTTCACCCATAAAATCAGAAGAAATTTGATAGGTTGCCTCCATCACCTGGGAAGGACAGGCCAGATTCAAAACGACTCCAGTCGGCCGCCGGTTGGCGTCGAAGGTGAACAGCAGGTCGACCCCGGAATTCTCGCCGCCTTCCATCCCGATAAAATCGTCCCGGTCTGTCCGCCCATACATCTCGGCGGTTCCATTAGCATAGACTGCGCGGCGGCAATGCCCCACCCGGGCAAAACCCAAAGCCGAGGCGACCCCGGCGGGCGCGCGGTTGTTCCAGGCATCGATCACGGCCGTCTTGACCTTCATCAAAATGAACTTCCGGTAATCGGCCGCTTTCAGCGCCTCGGGCAATTCCGCCAACCAACCCAGACCGGTAATCGAGTCCACTGCCGGCGCATTGTGAGTATGAATCAAATTCACAAAAAGCTTAGATACATCCAAATCGGGCAACTCAAGGGCTACCATCGCCCTCAATTCGGTTTGGAAATCCTCCCGAATCGCCACCAGATCGAGCGACACCGAAATCGCTACTTCGCCGGTTTCGGACTCGAGCGCCAAAACAGTGGCGGAAAGGCGAGAATGAATGCCTTTGGATACCCGATGATAGTATTGACCGGACAGATCGACCGGCCCCTCGGGGGTCGTATCGATTTCCGCCCAACCGATGCGTAATTGAGACATGGCGTGATCCTCCGGAAGCGCAAGACTGAAAGGCCTAACGACGTGTTGGAAGCCTAATCCCACATCCCGTTGAGGTCAAGATTTTAGACATTTTAGACATATCCCATGCCCGCGGGCGCAAGAGGATTGGCGCAGATTGGCCCTAAAACAAGAAATTGAAACCTTTACATAAGCGCCCAAATAGGCTATTACATCCCGTTTTCGTGGCCATTCCAACCGGTCATTTGGGGCAGTAGCTCAGTTGGTAGAGCACCACGTTCGCAACGTGGGGGTCGCCAGTTCGATCCTGGTCTGCTCCACCATTGTTTATCAATGGTTTACAGAAATCACACTCATGCCGTATTACGCTGGGTGGCCACTTTTCGGGTGTCCTGGCCATTTGCGCCCGTAATAATCTTCGAAATCTGAGCCGACTGCCGTTGCATAACCCCTTGTTGAAATTCATCGGATCCGCTCACATACCGGGCCGTTGTTCGCGCTGAAGTGTGTCCCATGAGTTATGAAAGGCTGATTTGATTGATCCCTGATTCCGCCCGCATCGAGGCGAAAGAGTGGTGCAATGCGTAGGGCGTAATCGGCGGAATCTTGTTCCGCTGACAGACCCGTTTCAGGTTGGTGTCGCGAGGGGACAGCGTAACGCCTCATCGTCGGCGCAGTGCTACATATGGTGCCGCCGGTGGCTTGTCTAATCTATCTTCTTTGCATCGCGGCAGACATCGATCCGTGCTCTGAACACTCAGGTTCTTGGCCTACTGGCTTGATTGTGTAGCGACCGCCCCGTGGGCAGACTAAACCGGAAAACCCGTTCTTCAGATATTCCGAAACCTGTTGCTCCGGAACGGTTTCACCCTCTTTGTATTCGCGCGCCAGTGCCGCCTGCTCCTTGGCCGCATCCAATTGCCGCATATTGTTGACGCAGGCATAGCGTTGACTTGTCACTCTGGCCTTCACAAAGGACGGAATCGCTATGGCGGCCAACAGGCCGAAGAAAGGGATAAGACAAGCACAGATGATCGCGGCAATCGCCCCTCCGGACATCCCTTGTGGGGGTACCGACGAGGCGGGTAGCGAGGTTCGCGGCACAGTCGTGGCGCTCGTGCGGACAAGTTGATTGACACTCGATTGCATCACCCCGATGAAGAGCGGAGTGATAATCGTATAGCCGATCATGAGGTTGATGTACGGGATGAGCTGGAAGATACAAGACGTGGTCGCCAAACCGCGGAGATTGCTGGGCGGCAGTCCATACAGGTCGCGCTGCTCGTCGATGCGCAGACACAGGCGCCGATATGTAAAGAATATCCAGTACAAGTTAAAAAAAGGGATGAAGCAGAAGCCCACGGCCTTGCCTGCCGATGGATCATCAGCCCTAACGCGGGAGATCTTCCCGTGCATCAAGTTCAGCCAAACCATCGTGAATATGCCAAACGTCAGGTAGTGCAGCAGTACCGCAAGCGCGACAGGGAACGTCGTCAGTTGATGCGGACATGAAGTTGTCGCCCCAGTTCGGGGGGGAGGTTGCACCGGAATCGGGGGTGGCGCGGCAGTCTGTACAGTAAAACTCAAGACAGTTCCGATTGGCTGCCAATCCGCCATCCCCTCGCACCAGCATAAGTCTGATTGGTTTAGTGTGCCGGTCGCGATCTGCTGCCGGATAGTCTCTTCATCAATGGGGCCAGTCGGCTTTCCATCTTTCGCGATGTGGTATGAACTCATTAGTCATTCCTCCTTTACCGAACGATCAATTCACCCCATCCGCTTAATTAGGATTTTATTGAATGATCGGGTTACTAACGACCGATCAAGCAGTGCGAATGCTGTTAATTTGCTCCTTCGAGTGAAGCCTGTAAAGGTAATTTACCCCTTTTTTTCAAACCCCCAACCCAAGGAGTCCCGCCCATGTCCGCAATCAACCCCCGGCTCGATGTCCTGACCCACGAAGGTTACTATCCCTCCCCGAACCAAGCCCATCCTGCGCGACGGGCATGTCGTGCGCCTGCGGGCGCCGGCCGATGTCGCCGAGGAATGCGGGGACATGATCCACTCAGGCCAGGAAGTATTCGCCGCCCTCTTCCTCAACACCCGGAACAACCTGATCGATAAGCGGATTCTCGGGATCGGAACCGGGGATTCATGCCAGATTTCGGCCCAGGAAGTGTTCGCCGCCGCGTTGCAGTGCCGGGCGAGCGCCCTTATTGTCGCGCACAATCATCCTTCGGGCGACGTAACGCCGTCCGCCGAAGACCTGAGCATCACCCGGCAATTGATCGAGGGCGGCAAAATCCTGGGGATCAACGTGTTGGATCATATCATCGTCGGCCATAACGACACCGAGAACCGCGTGGTATCGATGTCTTTACGGGAGAGCGGGATGGTGGTTTTTGGGGCGTAAAACAAAATGCCCTACGGGGAGGGTTAGGTTCGACGCGCTTCGCGACGCAATCTGAACTCTCTTCGGTCTCGTCTTGTTATCCTCAAGAATTCTTTGTCATAGTCCGGGATCAGTCGCACGTGGAAATGCCGCTCAAGGGCAAGCACGATCGCAGTGGGGTTGTTGCCCGCACAGGTGCTGAAATAGGTCCGGAAATCCGACCCTGCAGGATTCACTCGAAGGTGGCTCTTCCCGTCAGTAAGGAACACGCCATACTCAGCGTCCGTTTCGCACCGAATGCGACCAGAGCGAAAACCCTTTATCCGTTCAAATGCAATACGTTTGCTGGGAACGAAGTCCGTTGACACTGTTCTTTCTCCGCTATGTATGCCTGACGGCCCACAGACTGGGCATGCCGAAGACCCTTTTGCGAGAAGACCCACCGTTACTTCCGCCTCTTCCCCATCGCCGCCAAACGCCGTTGCGCCTCTTGTACGCCGACACCCCGGAGCGCCAGGATTTTGGCCAGGGTATCTCCCCTGAACGTTAGCTTGCCCGACTTCTTTTCCCATTGAATGACCGCCCCGGTCGATACACCCACCAGTTTGCCAAAAGCAGCCTGACTGACCCGCATTTTCTTGCGAAGACTTTTGACGCCCTTGCCCGACAGCCACGCCTTCGTGCCCGTAGGCTCTACGGCCGGCGCTTGATCGGAACAACAGGATTTAAGTGTTTTCTGGATCGCACCTAGTCTTTTCTCGATTTGCGCCAGTCGCCGCTTGATTCCAACCATGGCCTTCTTGTTGGCAATGGATGTTTTCTTGGGCTGGGCAACGGCGACTTTGGCTTCGTGCTTGGCAATCCGGGCGATCTCGGCTTTCAGGACTTGGGCGATATTAGGCATGGGAGTGTTCCTTTCTGAATAAGCGATTAACCGGAGTTTACGGCTTTGACCGGGATTATCAAGGGGGATTCACCGGAGGTGGCATATCCGCTGGAACACAGGTCTCCTGTTGGATGTATTACCTATTAGTTACCGGACGGGCGGGCACACAACGACCTGGCTGTGCGGCGGCGGCATTCCGTACGCACCCGACTTTGGCCTCCATCGGTTCTTCTCGTCAAATATTATTCAACTTTTCTCCTGCGGCATCAATCGCGGCTACCGTTTCACGGTCGTCTTCCCACCGGGTGAACATCTCTTTGGTGATGGTCAAGTCCTTTGCCGCATCACCGAGCATCCGATACGCGCCACCGATCTTGCATTCCCTGTGGCGACCGCACTTGAAGCAAGGTGGAACCGACGATTTGAATGCAATCGAACTGATCACGTCCACCTCAAATATGCCCAACATCTTCCGCAAATTCTCTTGTGCCGTGTCCAGCATCATCGCGCCGCCGACGACGGTCACAAACGGTTTGCCCGCAATCTGTATATCCACGTGGCGATAACCGAAAAAGCGCTCAATGAAGGCCGATGCCGTAGAAGTGACGGTATTCATATAGACGGGGCTGCCTATGATAACGGCGTCGGCATCCATAAGCTTTTCATAGTATGGCTGTGCATCATCTTTCAACTTGCAGACTTGGGGGCCTGCGCACAACTGGACACAACCCTTACATCCCGAGAAGTTCAAATCGGTGAGCTTGACGAATTCGGTTTCGTGACCGCTCTTGTCGAGAACCGCTTTTACCATGCGGTCAACGTTGCCCTCACGCCCTACGCTGCCTGCACTGAATCCGATTACCTTCATGGTGTCTCCTTATGATCTGCTGAGCCAACTAGTCGATGTAATCACTGGTCCTTGGCTGGGATATTTTTCAACCAAACAGGGCCGGCAAATTCGCCTGTCTTACCGGGAATAGTGAAACTTTCTACCCCCATCGTCAATAAACCATTTCAAGTTCACCCAGGAGCCAAACCATGCCCATCGCCAATCCCAGGACGTCATGGACCCGCTGGAAGCCATTGCGGCCATCGCCATCCTGCCGGAGAACACCCTGGTCCTGCTGCGGGACGTCCACCTACACCTGGAGGATAATACCGCCTTGGGCGCATCTGCGATTCGGCGCACAGAAACCACCTAAAGGGCGTTTGCACCAACCGTTTTTAATCGATGTCGGCCCGCCCTTCTATGGCGGGCGTCGGGAGAGGACGCGGGCTGGATCCGCGGACGCCGGGCGCAGAGGCCCGGCCGACAACAATGGGGAATCGTGCGATCGGGGTCGGATTCAAAGGCATTAACCTTTTCATCCGTGCCATCCGTGTAATCCGTGGTTAGCTTTTCGAATTCGACCTAACAGCCTACCAACCCTGCCCCTAAAGGGTGGGTACACCCACCGTTTTCAATCGATGTCGGCCCGCCCTCGGTGGCGGGCGTCTGGAGAGGACGCGGGCTGGATCCGCAGACGCCGGGCGCAGAGGCCCGGCCTACAACAACGGGGAATCGCGTGCGATCGGGGTCGGATTCAAAGGCATTAACCTTTTCATCCGTGCCAT
>CAIJXV010000045.1 GCA_903824675.1 uncultured bacterium | reverse complement strand
TCAATAATCTTTATGAGGGTCTAGATATTGTCAGGTTGCACAAACGGGAAAACAGGGAATAACTTTGCAATTGCCCGGTATTTCCTTGGATAGACAAAGCTTTGGCTATCCAGGACGCTGAACGGCAAAAAGCCACCAAATCCCTTGTTTTTCTCTTTGCAATTGCCCGGCAATATCTATGTTAGGCGAAGCTTTGTCTATCAAGGGAACAAGGGGTGTGATATGCATAACGACAACGCAAGCAATGAGATAGAACTCGGGAAATTCGGCCAATTCATTCTACAAAACCACTTGGTGCCGGAACGGAATGCCCGATTCTATGTTCTCTGGGTTCGCCGCTTCCTTGATCAACCGGTTCCCGAACCAACGGCCTCTTTGGAAGATCGAATTCGAGGTTTTACGGAAAGGATCGAATCCTCGCAATCCATGGCCCCCTGGCAAATCGAGCAGGCTGAGCGCGCTATTTCGCTTTTCTTCAATAACTTTTTAAAAAATACGCAATGGGCAATCACGCAACCCCGCTTCCAAGTTGAGCCCGACGGATTCTTTGACTCTCAACTGGCACTCACAGCGGCGCAATCTACTCTTCGATTGAAACATTACGCATATCGTACTGAAACCACGTATCTGGATTGGATTGCCCGATTTTTCGCCTATATGGCGAGGGTCGAATCCCGCACAGACGGCAAACTCTTGATTTCCAATGAGTCGATACATAACTTTTTAGCCTTTTTGGCAGAAAATCTTCATGTGGGAGCTTCGACTCAAAACCAAGCATTTAACGCCATCTTGTTTCTTTGTCGCGAAGTTTTGCACTTTGAAATGGGTGATTTCAGCCATTCTCTTCGAGCTCGGAAAGGCCAGCACTTACCGGTTGTTTTTTCAGTCGACGAAACCAAATCTTTGCTTGCTTTGATGTCCGGTGTATCCCGTTTAATGGCGGCCTTAACGTATGGGGGTGGTTTACGCGTGATGGAGTGCTGCCGCCTTCGGGTCAAGGATGTCGATTTTTCCAGTCATCTCTTGTTTGTCCGAAATGGGAAAGGCGATAAAGACCGTTCCACGCTTTTACCGGAAAGCCTTCAGACTTCATTACGGCAACATCTTGACCGCGTTAAAGAGATGTATGATGCGGACCGCAAAGCTAATTTGGCGGGTGTCTGGATGCCAGACGCCTTGGACCGAAAATATCCATCAGCCGCAAAAGAATGGGCGTGGTATTGGGTCTTTCCCACCAAAACATTAGCTTTGGATCCGCGTTCCGGTTTGATTCGGCGTCATCATATTTCGCCGGTCATCCTGCAAACAGCGCTAAAAGACGCTTTGTCCAAAGCCCAAATACCTAAGCATGCCTCAGTCCATACTCTGAGGCATTCGTTCGCCACGCATCTGCTCCTCAATGGGGTGGACATCCGGCAAATCCAGGAATATCTTGGGCATCAGAATGTCGAGACGACCATGATCTATACCCATGTGGTCAAGGATTTGCGCCACCCGGTGACCAGTCCCCTGGATTTGTTATAGGGTTCATTTTATAAACATAGATCGGTTTGCGCGGAGCCCCCTCACCCCAACCCTCCCCCGCGCTGGGTGGAGGGAGGAGAGAGCCAGGAGCAAAGAGTGGAGAATTGCAAGATGAGACAAATACGCATTTTTCACGCCGAGGCGCCGAGGTCGCGAAGGATAGAGGCAGAAAAGAAGGCCGCGCGATGAGCGCTCCCGGAACGGGATCGTGCATCACGCGGCCTGTTCCCCTCAGCGTCTTTGCGAGCTCTGCGTGAAATTCCCTTTCTTATCGGCAAAACGCAATAACCCACAGTAATGCAGAAAGAACCCGATTTCAGGCGGGCGGCAGGAGATCTATTACGGCGGCGGCGAGGGCGCGGACGCCGGTGGGAATCGCAAGATCAGCGACGGGCGCCATCTGGGGCGAATGCAAGGGGGGGAAGGGGGTCGTGCTGTTGGGCGGGCTGACGCCGAGGCGATAAATCGAAAGGGGAATCGAGGGGGTCACCCGGCCGAAAAGACCGAAATCCTCGCCGACCATTTCCGGTTTGACCACAACCACTTTTTGTTCGCCGAGTACCCGGCGGAATGCGGTACCGATCCGAGCCGTCAGCTCGGGATCGTTATAGACCGCTGGGCAAAAGGCGGGGTTGACCGTGACCACCGGGAGGCGATTTTCTGGCAGGCCCGCGGCGAGGGCGAGACCTTTCGCCTGACGATGGATCGCGGCGATTAGTTTTTCGCGGACCTCCGGGGCATAGGTGCGGAGCGTGAGGGTGAGCCGGACTTCGTCGGGGATGATATTGAAGGCCGATCCGCCATGGAGGGTGCCGATACTGATCACGGCGGGATCGACGGGGTCAATCTCGCGGCTGACGATGGTTTGCAGGGCGAGGATTAACTGGGCAGAGAGGACAATGGGATCGCGGGTCTTATGTGGCGTGGCTCCATGTCCACCGACGCCGAGGACGGTGATTTGGACCTGATCCGCGCAAGCCCAGGCATAACCCGGGCAGATTCCAACTGTGTCCGCGGGCAGGGTGGGGGCGACATGGAGCGAGAGGGCAAAATCGGGACGGGGAATGCGTTGGTAGAGGCCGGCATCCAACATGGCCTGTGCCCCATTCATTTTTTCTTCCGCCGGCTGTCCGATGGCGATCAAGGTGCCCGACCAGTCTTCCCGATGGGCGGCGAGTAGTTCCGCCGTACCCACCAGAACGGTCATATGAATATCGTGTCCGCAGGCGTGCATGACGGGCAGGGATTGGCCGTCGGGGGAAAGAACGCGAACCCGACTGGCATAGGGAAGTCCGGTGTTTTCCTCGACGGGCAGGGCGTCCATGTCGGCCCGCAGGAGGATGACCGGACCGGGTCCATTGGCCAGGACCGCGGCGACGCCATTGCCGCCGATGCCGGTTTGGACTTGGAATCCGAGGCGAGTGAATTCATCGGCGATGCGCGCGGCAGTCGCCTGTTCGCTCATGGATAGCTCGGGGTGGGCGTGCAGATGGCGGTAGAGTTCCATCCATCGGGTTTGAAGATGGGTGGATAGGGGGAGGATTTGTGCCTTACTCATTTGGAACCTCGTTAGAAAAACAGGTTATTCAAAAATGTAACGACAACGATTGGTTTCATTTTTTAATATCCGACTGAAAGTCCGTCATTCCGAGCGAAGTCGAGGAATCGCATGGGTGGCGGGACGGAGGAGATCCCTCGACTCCGCTCGGGATGACCGAAGGGAAGGAGGGCTTGCTGACCGAAAGGAAGGTGGGCCTGTTGACCGAAGGGAAGGAGGGCTTGCTGACCGAAGGGAAGGAGGGCTTGCTGACCGAAAGGAAGGTGGGCCTGTTGACCGAAGGGAAAGGAGGGCGTGTTGACCGAAGGAAAGGAGGGCGTGTTGACCGAAGAACAGGAGGGCCTGCTGACCGAAGGGAAGGTGGGCCTGTTGACCGAAGGGAAGGTGGGCCTGTTGACCGAAGGGAAAGGAGGCCTGTTGCCTGAAGGAAAGGAGGGCGTGTTGACCGAAGGGAAGGTGGGCCTGTTGCCCGCCAGGCCCATGGTCATTTTTATGAGGAATGGGTTAGGATGGGTCACGGTAGGGGTTATTTTTCGGCTCCGGCCTGTAGAAGCCTTTGCCGGGCCCGCAGGGACCAACTGATTTTTTTGGGGAAATCGTTGAAATCGCGGAGCGGTCTCAAAGTGGGGCCATCGGGAGGAATGGCGCAATTTTGCAGGAGGGCATAATCCTGGAGGCTCAGGCCGAAGATTTCCCATCGAATCGAATCGATGGGCCCTTGGGGGCCGGGGTAAACGACGAACGTGTCACCATAAGCCCAGCCGGGCCAGGCGAGGCCGGAGGATTCCGCGAAGGGATCGATCAGGTTGCGGGTCTGGGATTGGTACCAGTAATTATACCCCCAATGGAGGAAGCCCAGGGCTTTGAACCGATAGAAGAGCCAGCCGCTCATCCGGATTTTCGCCAGGGGCGTATCGAGCAGGCGGTTGAGATAGGTGCCGCGCGGGCCACAGCAGAAATAGGTCATGCAGGGGATGTCTTCTTCCATGAAGGCCTTGGTGACATGAATGCTGGGGATGGGCATATCGGTGACGTGTTCCCGTCCATAGACGATTTCGCTCAGCGCGTCCATGGTTTTCATCCAGGGTGCGAGTTCCTTGAGCAGGGCCCGAGCGGCCTTGTAGTTGGCCAGGGGTTCTTCTCCGTGCGGCTCATCGCTGACGTGGAAGAAGGAGCGGTCGGTGATTTTCTCGCGATCGATAAACGCTTTCAATTCCGGGAGGAATTGGGAGAGAAATTTGCGATAGACCGGCGAGCAGGCGGCGGTATCGACGGGCCACAGGAGTTTCTCGGATTCGCCATGCCCTTCATAGATCCGGATGGCGTTACGGACGCCCCACTGGGTGAAGAAATGGGTCCACTCGAAATTGCGGATGCCCTGTTTTTTTGCCAAGTCCACATAGCGTTTAACCTGGCGCCAGTCGAATTCATACCGGGTACCGCGCCGGCGGATATGGAGCAGTTGCGTGGGACGTTTGACGCCGTCGAGGGGCGGCGTAAAGACGGGAGTATAAATGGTGTCCTGTCCGTGCGCCGGGAGGTCGGCCATATAGGCGGCCAGGATGGGCCAGAAGCGTTCTTCAAAGGGTTGCAGGCGGTACCAATCGAGCAGGGCATCGACATAAAACCATTGGACGACGGGGAAATTGCGCCGGGGTCGTGCCTGGAGGTTGTAGACCGTCACCGTGGTTTTAAGGCGGGCAATGGTCCGGCCTTCGACTTCGACGCGGACGGTCAGGGAATGCCGGCCGGGCACCACGGCGGGAGAGGATTGGACCGAGATCCAGAACGGAACGGTTTCGAGCGGTGCCAGGAGGGAGACGGTGTCGTCGAACAGAGGATCGGGAATGAGCCCGGGGATGCGTCCGACGCCATCGCGCTCCGCATCCGGCACCTGAGTGTTGAAATGCGGCAGGGGCACGAATCCGACCCTGCGAATCCGGAGGGAAAACCCGGTGGGGGCTTCGGCGAAAACGGCGATCTTGGCCACCTCAACCGGGTCCGGGTTGGTTATGGCAAGTTGGAAGGCGGTGGCTTCACCCCGGGCGATATCGAGTTGGGGCGCGGGGAGGGAGCGGGGATTGGCGGAGGGGAAAATCCGGAGATGGGCATCCATCAAGCGGCAAAGAAGGGTCATGCCGACGGCTCCTTTCGGGCTTTGTTTCGCGTCGATTGACGAATCGGTTTGGGCGTGCGGACGGTTTTTTTGCGCGAATAAAGAGCGGCGGCCACCGCGCGCCGGAGCCGGGGAATGAGTCGCGGGGGGATGCTGACGGTATCGATGCCGAGTTCCTGCAATTTCAGGACACAGTCGGTCTGGCCGGCGATTTCGCCGCAGACCGAGAGCGGTTTTTTGAGCCGCTGGGCGATGCGGGCCACGTCCCGGATCAGACTCCAAAAAACCGGATGATCGTGCTTGAACTCCTCGGCCAGTTGTTCATTATTGCGATCGAGGGCGAACAGGTACTGGTAGAGATCATTGGTGCCGAGGCTGGCGAAATCGGCGACTTTGAGGAGGTCCCGGGCGTTGAGGCAGGCGGAGGGAACTTCGAGCATGACCCCGTGCCGGATGGCGCCCGGGCGGAGCGGGGCCATGATTTCCTCGACTTGAGCCCGCAATTTCAGGAACTGGGCGGCATCGGTGATCATGGGGTAGAGGAGATTGAGGGGGGCCACATGCGAGGCCCGGGCGATGGCCCGGACTTGCGTCCGCAACAGGTCGGGCCGGGCCATCAGCAGGCGCGCACCGCGCAACCCGAGGGCGGGATTATCTTCGCGCGACAATTCGAGGAAATCGGCCGATTTATCACCCCCGAGATCGAGCAGGCGGAAATGAACGGGTTGATCCGGGAAGGCGCGCAGGACCGCGGAATAGCGTTGGAATTGTTCCTCTTCCGAGAGGGCGCGGGATTCCGCGAGGAACTCGAACTCGGTGCGATACAGGCCGATGCCCTCCGCCTTCATTTGGAGGGCTTGCGCCATATCGCCCACCAGATTGATGTTGGCATACACCTTGAGACCCGGGATGGGCTCGCAGGGTTCGGCATTCAGGGAAAAAGTGCGGGCCACGGGATAGCGGGCTTTGGTGGCCGCGGAGGGCCAGAGGATGACTTCGCCGGTGTTTCCGTTGATCAGCGTTTCGGCGCCGCAGGTCAACACGCTGTCGGCCTTGGGGATGCCGCTGACGGCGGGAATGCCGAGCGCCCGGGCGAGGATGGCGGCATGAGAGGTGAGTCCGCCGTGATCGGTGACAAATCCCTGGACATGCTCCGTATCGAGATCGACGGTCAGTCGCGGGGTTAATTCCCGGGCGGCGACAATCCGACCCCGTCCGCGTCGGCAGACGTATTGAGAGCATTGGAAGCCGGACGTCCCATGGCCCAGGACTTCGAGGAGGCGCCGTTTGACCTCGCTGATATCGGAGGCGCGTTCCCGGAGGGTATCTGAAGCGACGGCGCGCAGGCGGTTTTCGAAGGCACTCAAGGTTCGATGAACGGCGGTCTCGCAGGTGAGATTATCCGTCTGCATACCGGCCACGACGGATTTGATCAATTGCTCATCCTGCAGAATCATCTGCTGGGTTGTAAAAATCTCGGCTTCGGCCGGTCCGATTTCCTTGGCGACCCGGGCCTTGACCTCGTCCAATCTCAGGCTGACGGTTGCGAGCGCCGATTGAAACCGTTCGAACTCGTTTTCGTAATTGCGCCCGGACGTGCGTTCCGTGGGGAGGGAGGGCGATTCATTTTCGCAAAACAGGCAAACCCGGGCACAGGCGATTCCCGGGCTGATCGGGACACCTTGAAACCACTGTTCGGGATGGCTTTCCTGTTTATTCATGACGGAATGGGGGTGAAGCGTAGCACATTTTTCCGTGGCCGCCATGTAAAAATAGCCCCAAATCATCGCCTAAGCCGGAACGATTCAGTGTCCGCCCGTTTCCGAGGTGGCCCGACGCGCGTGTCCCGGCGTAGGGCATGGACGAAGGCGGGTCCCTGCGGCGGGTGGAGGGAGGAGAGAGCTAGGAGCAGAGAGCAAAGGGCAGAAGGCAGAGAGCGGAGAATTGCCAAGATGAGACAAATCACTATTTTTCACGTGGAGGGGCCGAGGTTGCGGCGGACAGAGGCCGAAAAGAAGGCCGTGCGAGGGACCGCCCGGCCCACCCCGGAAACCTACGGCCACTGAATCGTTCCGGCTAAGAGCGTATCGCGTGGTTGCTCTCCCGCAAGCCAGCCCATAGGTCTGGCTTTACTGCCGGATGCACAGTATCGCCAGAGTTTCGCCAGGGGAGAATGATCCATCTTGTTATAGATTGACGGTTGGAAGGGCGAGTCCCGCGGCTGCGGGACGATGAGGTCGGGGACTGCCGCACCGCGGAGATTACGCGAGTGTCCAAAGAATATGAGAATTGTAATGTGAAATGCCGTTTTATAACTGATTGCTGTGAGCCATCTTATATTTAGATCCGGCTCGCTCGGGCCTACTGCGTCACGCCAATGCGTGACTACGAAGGCTGGAAGATCTCGCCCTACCCATTGTCATCCCGAGCCCTTCGATATCCTCAGGGCAGGCGAAGTCGAGGGATCTCATGGGTTGTAGGCCGGGCCTCTGCGCCCGGCGTCCGCTGATCCAATCCCCTCCATTACCGGACGCCCGCCACCGAGGGCGGGCCGACATCGAGTGAAGCCGGGCGGAGAACAGGGAAAACTTCTGCGGCATTTAACTTTACAATCCGCGAGTGTCCAGGGAGTAGCCGATCCCCATCGACAAAAACGCCTATTTCGGGTAGCATAATGCTTATGTTAAGAGGAACCGATAAATTAGGCCGAACCCTGATAAAGGGAGTGCTGGGGCTTCTCATGAGCGGAGGACTCCTATGGGCCCTGGAGCCGCCTGATCGGGACAGCCTGAAAGGGTTGAGTTCTACGGAATTATCGAATCGTACCGTACGGGCATTGGAAATCGGCAATCACCGGGTCAATCCCTCCCTGGCGGCGCGGACGGTCAGGAAACTGACCGATGCGGGGGCGCTGAATGATTCATCCCGTCCGCAAGTGGCTGCGGCGTTGTTGCCGAATTGGCAGGGGATGCCCACGACGGGGACCAATGAACTTCTGGTGTTCCTGCTCGATTTTCCGGATCAGGCGCATGTGAATTCCGAAGTACAGATCGAGACCCGCCTGTTTGGGGATGGAATCCAGAGCGAATATCCCCGGGAAAGCCTGCGCCGCTATTACGAACGATCCTCTTACGGCAAGCTGACGTTGCAAGGAAACATCCTGGGCTGGCACACGATGCAACATCCGCGGAGCTGGTACACGACCACGTATGGCGAAGGGAATGCCGCCAACTACGAGATCATCAAGGAAGTGGTCGATTTTTATGATGGCACGCATGATTATTCGCAATACGACAATAATGGGGATGGCCGGATCGATTATTTCGCCGTGATCTGGGCCGGACCCGACACCGGCTGGAGTGGATTCTGGTGGGGCTATCAGTGGCAATTATTCACGGACCTGACCCGGGATGGGGTGCGATTTTATGATTTCTCATGGCAATGGGAATCGCGTCCGGTAGGCAGTACCTTTTCGGCTGATACCATTATCCATGAAACCGGACATGCGTTAGGTCTTCCCGATTATTACGATTATAAACCGGCGATCGGGCCACCCGGCGGGGTGGGAGGGCTGGACATGATGGATGGGAATTGGGGGGACCACAACTCCTTCAGCAAGTTCATGCTGGACTGGGTTCAGCCGGTATTTGTGCCTTCGGGATCGCAGGAATTGGCGATCCGGGCCCTGGCGGAGAACCCCGATAGCGTGGCGATCATGCCGGGCTTGACCAACGGATCGGCGCCCTATGCCGAGTATTTTATGGTGGAAAACCGGTATCGGACCCTGAACGACACCGACTGGCCGACGGATGGGATGTTGATCTGGCATGTGGATGCCACTCCGGACGCGCGGGGAACGGATTTTTTGTACAACAATTCCGACACCGCGCATAAATTGATCCGGCTGATGGAGGCGGATGGCCTCGAGGAAATCGAGACCGGAGATGGGTGGGCGGATGCCGGTGATTATTACGTGGCGGAAAAAAACTTCACGCCCCTTTCAACGCCTAACAGCCATTCCTATATCGGCGACAATACCGGAATTTATGTCACCAATCTGTCCGCTTCTGCGAAGTCCATGACCGCCGATTTTACGATTGAGGGGTCGTCCGGTCTGCCGTTGATACGACGGAATGCCAGTGTGTATGCGCAAACCGTGAATAGTGGACAGAATGCCACCAGCGAACTGTTGCGTGTCTGGGTTGAGGGCGGAACCTTATCGTATACCCTTGCCACCAATGCCTCCTGGGTGTCGGTCAGTCCTGCATCGGGGAGCAGTTCGGGAGGAACCAACAGCCATTCAATCCAGTACAACACCGCCGCCCTGGCACCCGGCATTTACGGGGCGACTCTCTCCCTCTCCGCCGGGGGCGCCGGGAATTCCCCCCAAACCGTTGCGATCACCATTACGGTTCAGGGCACGAATATCGGGCAAGCCGTGGATGCCACTCCGTGGGTCTGGTCGGGAGGCGGGGCTTCGGCCTGGTTCAGCCAGGGTTCGGTTACGCATGATGGGATCGATGCCGCCCAGAGCGGTCACCTCGTCAACAGCCAGTCGAACTGGATCCAGACGACGGTGGTGGGGCCGGGCGATGTGTCTTTCTGGTGGTCGGTCTCCTCGGAGGCCCAATATGATTATCTCCGCTTTTTTGTCGACGGGGTGGAGCAGGTGGGCGCCCTGGCGGGTGAACAACCCTGGCAAATCATCAATTTATCATTGGCTTCCGGCTCGCACGCCTTGCGATGGCTGTATATCAAGGATAATAGTGTTTCCTCCGGCGCCGATGCGGGGTGGGTGGACCAATTCACCTTTGTGTCGAATACGTTACCGGTCTCCCTGGGGGTGAGTGCAACGGCCATAACCCAGACCGTTTTTCAGGGGCAAATCGCTGCGGCAGGGTCATTCGAGGTTTGGAACAAAGGCGGGGGGACCTCGGTCTATAGTATCGTCGACAATGCCGCCTGGTTGAGTGTCAGTCCGACCAATGGGACCAGTGCGGGCGCGCATAACAGTCATCTCCTGAATTTCGACAGTGCCGCACTGACCGCAGGGACTTACGCGGCGACGGTGACGGTATCTGATCCGATGGCGACCAACTCACCGCGAACACTGGCCGTATCCCTGCAGGTGATCGGGGGAAATGCCGCCCTGGCCACCGCCTTGGATGGGTCCAACCTGGTTTGGTTTACCGGCGGGAATGCCGTCTGGTTCCCTCAGACCACCAACACTCATGACGGGGTGGATGCGGCTCAAAGCGGGAGCATCACGAACGGGCAGGTTTCCTGGATTCGAGCCACGGTGACCGGGCCGGGGTCCCTGGTTTTCTGGTGGAAAGTATCGTCCGAACTCAACTATGATTTTGTCGAGCTTTACGTCAATGATGAACTCCAATTGTATGCCTCCGGCGAAACCGACTGGGAAGGATGGATTCTGACCTTGAAAGCCGGAACCTATGATGTCCGCTGGCAATACATCAAGGATGAAACGGAGTCGCAGGGATTGGATTATGCCTGGCTGGACGAGGTGCAGTTTACGCCCGGGACCGGTATTTCCGTGGCAGAAGCAATCGATGCGGAAAGCTATTTGTGGACGCTGATCGGACCGTCCGATTGGTTGGGCCAGAGCACCACGACCCACGACGGGATCGACGCGGCTCAAAGCGGGCCCCTGACACATAATCAGACGAATTCGATCAGCGTCAACGTCGTCGGGCCCGGCACGCTGGATTTCTGGTGGCGAACTTCGTCCGAGTCGAATTATGACTTTTTGGCCTTTGCGGTGAACTACCTGGTCGTCACCAATCGCAGCGGAACGAGTGACTGGGCGCATGTTTCCTGGCCCCTGTCCAACGGGCCCAACCCGTTGATCTGGCTGTATTCCAAGGATTACAGCGAAAGTGTGGGGTTGGATTGTGGTTGGGTGGATCAATTGAACTTCACTCCCTCGGCCGCCTCGGTGGGGCCGGCTGTCGATTACCTGGCCTGGGACTGGACTGCCGGAGGCGATGCCGCCTGGTTCCTGCAGACCACCAACACCCATGATGGGGTGGATGCCGTCCAGAACGGACCCTTGGACCCTGGTCAGCAAGCGTGGTTTGAAGCCCGGACCAATGGTCCCGGAATCGTGTCCTTCTGGTGGCGATGCTCCTCCGAAACCAATTATGACGGCTTGATCTTTACCATCGACGGGCAGGCCTATTCCGGGCTGACCGGAATGACCGGATGGCAACAGGTCCAGGCCGGTTTGCCGCCAGGAGAGCATGTTTTTCGCTGGACCTACGCCAAGGATTCCAGTGTGAGCGTCGGGAGCGATGCCGGATGGGTGGACCAGATCGCCTGGAATTCGGGAACCGGGGATGCTGATGGCGACGGACTGCCGGACTGGTGGGAATGGTATTATGGAGATAATCTGACCAATCTGACATCCCAACTGGACCGGGATGGCGACCGGATGTCTGAAGTCGAGGAATATGCAGCGGGAACGGATCCGACCAATCGAAATTCGTTTTTGGGAATGACCCTGCCCGGCGCGGTAGGGAACGGGTGGGTCCTCTCGTGGATGAGCGTATCCGGGAAGAACTACAGCCTGTTGAAATCGACCAATTTACTCCAGGGTTTCACCTGGACCCAACAGAACATCGGCGCCCACGCGCCGATGAATGTTTATACCGACAATGCGACCCTGGGTGCCGGGCCCTATTTCTATCGGATTCGGCTGCAGTAATTCAAAATTGTCTTCCATACTGGACTGTGAGAGGGCGCTGTGGTAAAGAGGTTAGAGCGTCAGTGGGGAAGCGCTTTGCCGTAAACACTGACACAAGGAGGTTATCATGTCTAATGTATTTGAAAATGCCGTAAAATTGGTCCGTGAAACATCGCAAATTCTGGAAGTGGAACGGCGTTATCCCGGCAAACAGCTTGTTGAGCGTTTCATTGTGCCGGATAAAGTCATCATGTTTCGCGCCACCTTGCAGAAGGATGACGGGACCATGGACTGTTTCCTGTGTTACCGGGTGCAGCACTGCGACATGTTGGGCCCGTATAAGGGGGGGATTCGGTTTCATCCCCAGGTCGATCTCGACGAAGTCAAGGCCTTGTCCCTGTGGATGACTTTGAAAACAGCCCTGGTTGAAATTCCCTTTGGCGGAGCAAAGGGGGGGATCTCGGTCGATCCGGCCTCGCTGACGGTGAGTGAGTTGGAGCGGTTGGTTCGTAAATACACCCATCGATTGGTCAATGACATCAGTCCGAATATCGATATCCCGGCGCCGGATATGGGGACCAGTTCCCGCGAGATGGCGTGGATTTATGACGAATATCGCAAACACCGCGAAGTGGCCCGGGCGGTGGTGACGGGCAAGCCGGTTGAAATCGGCGGGTCCCTGGGGCGGAAGGAAGCGACCGGGCGGGGCGTGGTGTGCGCGATGATGGAGGCCGTGAAGGATCTGCACCTGACGGATTTCACCGTATCGGTGCAGGGCTTTGGCAATGTCGGCAGTCATGCCGCGCTCGATTGCGAAGCGCGCGGGATCAAGGTCGTGGCGATCGGGGATGTCACCGGAAATCTTTACAGTGCCAACGGCATTAATATCAGTGACCTGGTGAAGTTCCGGGAACGAACCGGCGGGATCAAGGGGTTCCCGGGTGCGGAAGCGGTGGCGGATGTGCTCACCTGTAAATGCGATGTGCTGCTGCCCTGTGCGATCGAAAATGCGATCCGCGTGGATAATGCGGAGCGTATCCAGGCGAAGTTGATTGTCGAAGGCGCGAACGGCCCGACGACCCCGGAAGCGGATGCGATTTTGAAGCGCAAAGGCGTCCTGGTGGTCCCCGATATTCTGGCGAATGCGGGGGGCGTGATTGTTTCCTATTTCGAATGGGTTCAGAATCGCGAAGGATTCTATTGGGAAGAGGAAGAGGTCAACCAGCGTTTGTTCCAGCGTTTGCAAAAGGCCTATCGCCGGGTCCGCGAATTCGCGGAGGAAAAAAAGGTGACCCCGCGACAGGCGGCCTATTGTCTGGCGCTCGACAAGGTTTTCCGGGCCACCGTGGCGCGCGGGGTCCAATAACAGAGGGGAATCGAGCTTATGTCCAAGGACCGAATTTTGGCGTTCGGATGTCATCCGGACGACATCGAATTCATGGCGGCGGGCACGTTGGCCCTGCTCGCCCGCGAAGGTTTCGAGATCCACCTGGCCTGCATGGCCGGCGGAGAGGGCGGTTCGCCGACGGAGGCCCCGCAAGTGATCCGCGCCCGTCGGTTGAAGGAAGCGGAAGCCTCCGCAAAACTATTGGGTGGCCATTTTCATTATGCCGGCGGATATGATCTCGAGGTCGAATACAGCTCCCTCTATCGGCAACGGACGACCCGGATCGTGCGCGAGGTGGATCCTTGGATCATCCTGACCAATCCTCCGATGGATTACATGGCAGACCATGAGGAAACGTCGAAGCTGGTCAGGACTGCGGCCTACATCGCCTCGGTGCCCAATTACGATTGTGGTTATCCGACCCAGGCGACCGGACGCTTCCCCTATTTGTATTATTGGAATGCCATTACGCTGAAAGACATTTTCGGGCGGCCGTTGCCGGTCTCCTGCCGGGTGGATATCACCTCGGCGATCGAAGACAAGGCGGCGATGCTGGCCCAGCATGCATCCCAGCGCGATTGGTTGAAGCATCACAACGGGTACGATCAATACCTGGAAATGATGCGGGGCTGGTCGCGGGAAGAGGGTTCCGTCATTGGCGTGCCCTATGCCGAAGGATTCATTCAGCATATCAGCCAGGGGCATCCCCAGGATAATATTCTGAAAACCCTGCTCGGTGACCGCTGTCATCCCGTAGTTTGAGGCGATGGGGAAGGATTTTTTCGGGGATACCACACGCATGAAACGACGCGGGTTTGAGCGGCTCGAAAATTTCCTGATCCAGGTGATTCAGCAGAAGGATACCCACAAGATCCCCAATCCCTGGATTCGGCTCTTGCTGTGGAATCTCAAGCAGTTGTCGCGGCTTTTTGAGTCGGTGGTTCAATTTCGCCTGTTCCTCTACCGGTGTGGCATCCTGCGTCATCATACGCTCGGCTGCCAGGTCATCAGCGTCGGCAACCTGACGGTGGGGGGGACGGGGAAGACGCCGGTGGTGGAAGTCTTTGCCCGGGATCTGCAGCGGGCGGGGCGCAAGGTCGCCATTCTCAGTCGCGGCTATAAAAAACGCGAGCCCCGCTGGATCGAGCGGGTGGTGGACTCGATTCTCTTACGCGATCAGCGGCGCCCGCCCCGGATCGTTTCCGACGGGCGAACCCTCCTGTTGGATTCCGATATGAGTGGCGACGAGCCCTACATGCTGGCCAATAATTTGCAGGATGTGGCCGTGCTGGTGGACAAGGACCGGGTTAAAAGCGGCCGATATGCGATCGAAAAATTGGGATGTGACACCCTGATTCTCGACGATGGATTCCAATACCTGGCGCTCAAGCACCGGGTTGAGATCGTACTGGTGGACCGCCGGAATCCCTTCGGGAGCGGATATCTTCTGCCGCGCGGCATTTTACGCGAACCCATCCAGAATCTGCGTCGCGCGGACTTTATTTTCATCACCAAGTGCGATGGCCGGGATAACAGTGCGCTCAAGGAGCAGATCCGGGCATTGAATCCGAGGGCGGAAATCAGCGAGTGTACCCACCGTGCCCAATATGTTCAGAATGTCATCACGGGGGAGCGGCATCCGCTGGAGTTTCTCCGGGGATTGGATGTCACGGCGCTTTCGGGGATTGCCGCGCCGGAAGGTTTTGAACAGGAATTGGAGCGACATGGCGCGACGCTGATCAACCGGGAACGATTCGAGGATCATCACCGGTATGCCCAGCAGGAAATTCTGGATATCATCAATCACAGCCGGGAGATGCGGGTGGATGCCATTCTCACGACCGAAAAGGATTCGGTCCGGTTTCCCAAGATCGATCGCTGTGATGTGCCCATCTATTTTTTACGGGTCGAGATTCAACTCTTAAGCGGAGCGGAAGATTTCAATGCCTGCATCGCCCGAATTTGTTTCCGCTGAAGCGCGCGACCGACTGAACACGGCGCAGAACCTGCTGGTCTGCGGCGTCAACTGGCTGGGCGATGCCGTCATGAGCCTGCCGGCCCTGACGGCTTTTCGCGCCCGGCATCCGGATCTGCCGATCACCCTCCTGGTGCGGCGATCCCTTATGCCCTTCTGGCGATGCGTGCCGGGTTTGGGGCAAATCCTGGAATTCGAACGCGGGTGGCAGGGAACCGGGCGGACCCGTCGTCGGGTTCAGGACGGTGCCTTTGATGTCGCCGTGATCCAGCCGCATTCGTTCCGATCCGCCTGGATCCCTTTTCGGGCCGGCATTCCCGTGCGAATCGGATTGCCCGGCCATGTGCGGGATTACCTGTTGACTCACCGGATTCAGCCCCACCTCGAGGGCGGGCGGATGCACCAAGCGTGGGAGTCGGTGGATCTCTTCGGTTTGGAGTTGGACACCTTGCCGCCGCCTCCCTATCTGGATCCGCCCCTGGACGCCGGGCGGAGGGTGTTGACTGCGGCTGGACTTGATCCGGATCGGAACCGGATGGCGGTCCTCTTTCCCGGAGCCGCCCGGGGTCCGTCCAAACGCTGGCCGGTGCGCCATTTTGCCGAGATCGGCCGGCGGTTGGAACGGGAATCCGGCCTGCGCGTTTTGCTGGCCGGTACGGCCGAGGATCGCGACGTGTGCGACCAGGTGCGTGAAGCCATGGGGGGTGGGGCGGTCAATCTCGCCGGGCAGACCGATGTAATCGAACTTGCCGCCATCCTCAAGGTGTGTATGCTGGTGGTCGCCAATGACAGCGGGGGATTGCATCTGGCTTCAGCGGTGGGAACACCGGTGGTCGGGGTTTTCGGGCTGACCGATCCCGCTCGAACCGCCCCGTTGGGGCAGACGAGTCGGGTGGTCAGCGATCCTTTGACGTGTGGATCACGGGATATTGCCCGCGATTCCGAGGCGGCCCGACAGGTATTGGAACGGATTGAACCTGACCGGGTTTGGACTGCGATCCGGGAATTGACCGGGTGAGCCGGCGGCCCCCATGGGAAACGGAAAAATTATGAGTCGCGAAAAAATATCAGCCTGCATCACGGCCGGGGATGAGGAGCACAATATCCGCCGGTGTCTCGAGAGTCTGCGTTGGGCGGACGAGATCGTGGTGGTGGATAGCTTCAGCAAGGATCGGACCGTCGAAATCTGCCGGGAATACACCTCCCGGATTTACCAGCACGAGTGGCTGGGTTACATCGGCCAGAAGAATCTGATCAAAGATCTCTCCGCAGGTCCCTGGATTCTGTTTGTCGATGCCGACGAAGAGGTGTCGCCGCAATTGCGCGACGAGATTCTGGATGAATTTGAGTCCGGCCGGAACACGGATTTCGACGGATACGAATTTCCGCGGATGGTGTTTTACATGGGCAAATGGATCCGTCACGGGGAATGGTATCCCGACCTCAAGATGCGTTTGTTTCGGAAGGACCGGGGAACGTGTGCCGGTAGCGAACCGCATGACCGCACTACCGTGCCCGGTGAAGTCCGGCGACTGAAGGGTCATCTGTATCATTACACCTATGACAATCTGCGGGACCAGATCAAAACGCTGAATGATTTTTCGACCATTACCGCCCGGACCATGTTCAAGACGGGCAAAAAATTCAGTTGGAGTGATTTGTTTTTCAGGCCGCCGATCCGGTTTTTCAAGGCCTTTTTCCTGAAGCGGGGCTTCATGGATGGGATGCTGGGGTGGGTGATCGCAGTCATTTCGGCGTATGGTGTTTTTTTGAAATACGCCAAGCTCTACGAGTTATACCGTTGCCCGCCGAATCCCAAGGGCAATGCCTGATTCCGGTTAGGGGGCGGCCCCGTTAAACCCATTAATGGACGTTCAGCCCCGGGATCAGGCGCAGGGCGTTTCTGAAATAGATATCTTCGAGGACGGCGGGGGGCAGGCCGATGCCATAAATGGCCCAGCGGGCCCGGCTGAAGGTGCCGTCGTAATCGGGCGGGAAGAAATATTCGTCGAACGTTTCCAGAAAGCGGAAATAACAGCGGTACATTTCCAGGGACGGTGGCATGTCCGTTCCAAAAAGGATGCGATTGCGGTACCGGATCATGAATTCCCGGGTGGTATAGGGCTGTCGGCCCAGTTCATCCATGCGGGCGCTGAAGTCGATGCAGGCATTCGGATAGGTATCGAGAAGGCGGGCGACTTCACCCAAGTCTTCGGACAGGCCGGCGACATGGGCGAGGATAAAGGTGGTGCGGGGATGCCGGGCGAGGAGTCGATCCCGTTGGGCCAGAATGGTTCGGGGCCGGGGGAAGCGGGTGGGATCGGCGAAACTCCAGGAGGGATATTTGATCAGTGAATCGTAATGCTCGTTGTCCGGTGTGACGGGGTCGAAGAAACCCAACGGATCCGCCTGGTGGAGCATGACGGGGATACCGAGATTTCCGGCGGCGTCCCAGATGGGGGCGAGGCGGGGATCGTCGACCGCGATCAGCTGACCGGCACCATCCCGATAGTGCAGTCCCAATTCTTTGAGAATTTTAAGGCCGCGGGCGCCGCGGGCGACCTGGCGCTCGAGTAGCGCAACGGTTTCCTCGACAAAGGCGGTGGCATCGGTGAACAACGGTTGATTCTTGGGTCGCGAAAACGTGGCCGCGGTGAAACCAAAGAAGCGGCCGGGATGGCGATCGGCGCATCGGGTGAAAAAGGTCTCTATATCCGCCGGCGCGAAATCGTATCCGCCCGGAACAAATTTCAGGTCGAGATTGCTGGTTAAGTCGGCATATTGGACCACCCCGACCTCGTCCATGATTCGGACATATTGATCCACCTGGTCCCACTGTCCCCACAGATGGTTATGGGCGTCGATGACCGGACAGGCGGCACGTACGGGAATGTGCTCCTGGCGGACCAGATGGCATTTCGGTGACATGCCGCCTACTGTCCTATTATTTCTCGATGGGTACAATCTGAAAATATTACACATCTTTTACTTTGCAGGTCCCTGTTTAACAGGCAAAATAGCCGGCATGAACCTGCTGTTGGTCGAGGATGAAGCCGTTTTGCGTCAGGGGTTGGTGGATTTGCTCCACACCGCCGGATATGGCGTGGATACGGCGGGGAGTGGTCCCGAAGCGGTCCGCAAAATCGGGGAGGGAACGTATGACCTGATTTTGCTGGATGTCATGTTGCCGGGATTTGACGGAATTGAAGTTTGCCGCCGGATCCGGCCCGCCCATCCGACCCTGCCGATCCTGATGTTGACCGCCAAAGGGTCGGAGGATGACAAGGTTCGGGGTTTGAAGGCGGGGGCCGATGATTATGTGACCAAACCTTTTGGCGCTCGTGAATTGCTCGCCCGGGTGGAAGCCCTGGGGCGAAGGGTTCGGGCGACGCCGGTCGAGCCCGAGGTGCTGAAAAACGACGGGTGCACGCTCGATCTGGGCCGGTTACAGGCCGTTCGCGGACGGCAGATTGCGACCTTGACCGTGCGGGAAGGGGCCCTGCTCCGGTGGCTCCACCGTCATCGCACACGGGCAGTGTCCCGGGCCGAGTTGCTTGAGCAAGTGTGGAATTTGCGGCCCGATATGGAAACGCGGACGATCGATATGACCGTCGCCAATTTGCGGTCTAAAATCGAGCGCGATCCGGCGGATCCCCGGATCGTGGTTTGCGTCAAAGGCGTGGGCTATGCCTGGGGACAGGATGCGGCCCGATGAAAGTCCGGATCAATCGTTTAATCCTGGCCCTCGTTCTAACTGCGCTCGCAGTGGTTATGCCGTGTATTGCCTGGTATGGAGTGGGCTGGCATGCCGTGGATCAACAGGCCCAGGCGTTGTTGACCTCGGCCGATCGGTCTGCCGCCGAGATCTCGGCGCGACTGGCCGCCCGCTTGAGCGAACGCTTGAGCGCGTTGTTAGAGGCGGAATCCCAGCGGCCATTTTATCATTACCAGGCCTATTTTCATGATCCCCAAGGGGCCTCTGAAGGCGCCTCCGTGGTTCCTTCACCCTTGGTCTCCGGACCCGGAGATCCGTTGATTCAATGCTATTTCCAGGCCGATGGCGAAACCGGTGCGGTGACCCTTCCCACTGCGGAAGC
The DNA here is from genome assembly GCA_903824675.1 of uncultured bacterium. GTDB lineage: Bacteria > Verrucomicrobiota > Kiritimatiellia > CAIKKV01 > CAIJXV01 > CAIJXV01. The sequence continues at coordinate 19,279 of CAIJXV010000045.1, read as the reverse complement.
GGATGAACGCCTCCAACAACGGACCCCCCGAAAAGGGGCCGACGCCGATGCGGATCGTCAAATCCAGCGGGAATTGGAGCGGGGCTTGGCCTCCATCCTTTTCGCCATCCGGGGAGAATCCGTGCCGTCCCCGATTCGTGGGGGCCGACTCGCTCAACCCGTGCAAACCGATGTCGCAAAATCCCGTCAACAAGTCACTGCTGAACCGGCATCACAGCAGATCCTGAATGCGCCGGAGCAACCCCGGGTGGAGGAAATGGAAACCCAGGCTTGGGAACAGAACGTCGATGCGCAGGAACTTTACTCCAACTTGCGTGAAGGCAAAAAAGCGGATTCCTCTGCAGGCCGGAAGAAGAAAAAATCCGAACGGGTTGCGGATCAGCAAGTCCAGATTTTTGTCGGCCCCTTGAAATGGCGCACGGTCTATCTCCAGGGAATGCCGACCTTGGTTGCCTTGCGGGAAGTGACAACTCCACAGAACCGTCGATTGCAAGGATTCGTGCTTTCAACGGCTGGTTTGGCGGATTATTTCCGGGCCGTGGATATGCCGGCCCGGTTGTTGCCCGGTCGTCCCCGCGCCGATACCGATGCGGCGTTGGAATTGGGGGGGGAGTCCTGGCGGGTCAGCGTGGATCGTCAGGTGGGACGAGAGAAAGCCCGACGGGACGCCGTCCTCTTGCGGCGTGGGTTTCTACGGGTATTCTTTGCGGGGGCCGGGATTGCCCTTCTGGCGGGATTATGTGTGGTGGGTTTGGTCTGGCAGGCGGATCGCCTGGCGCGGCAACGCGCCCAATTTGCGGCGAGTGCCGCACATGAATTGCGGACCCCGCTGGCGGGATTACGGCTCTATGCCGACCTGTTGGCTGACGGATTGGGCGACCCTTCGAAAATGAAACAATATGCGCAATCCATCGCCGGTGAAGCCGAACGTCTGGGACGGGTGGTGGCCAATGTTCTGGGATTCAGCCGGTTGGAAAGGGGGCGGATATCGGTCCGGGCGATGCCGGGCGATCTGGCCGTAACGGTCCGAGAAGGTTTGGACCGGCACCAACCGGCATTGGAAGCGGCGGGTGTAAAGGTGGTTTTGGAAAGTCCGGAGACGATGGAGGGCGTGCTCTTTGACCGGGATGCCGTGGTGGAGATTTTGCAGAACCTGCTGGACAATGCCGAGAAGTACACGCGGGCCGCAACAGACCGGGTTTTACGGGTGACCCTCAAGACGCAAGCGAATCGGGCGGTACTCCAGGTGATGGATCATGGGCCGGGAATTTCGCTGGAGCATCAGCGGCGGTTATTCAAGGCCTTTGAGCGGGGGCGGGCGCTGGACACTCCGGCGGGGTTGGGATTGGGATTGGTTCTGGTCAAGGCTTTGACCGAGGCCCAGGGCGCGACGGTGTCGTATGCGGATAATACCGGGGGGGGGAGTGTGTTTACGGTGATATTTCATGTGCAGGATTCAGCCTAGTTGTTTTCGACCCGGCGGAGTCCGTCTCCCTTGTTTTGAGAAAAGCGGTAACGAAAGTTGGACATGGCTCGGATTGATATTGGTGTGGCCGGATGGTCCTATCCTGATTGGGTGGGGACCGTATATCCCCGTTCTATCCGGGATCCCCTGCGGTACCTGTCCGACTTTGTGGATTGTCTGGAAATCAACTCGACTTTTTATCGTCCGGCTTCGGTGAAGTCCGCCGCCCGATGGGCCGAGGTGGCATTGGAAAAGCCGGGGTTTGGTTTCACGGTCAAGATCCACAAGGATTTTACCCATTCGGATCAGCCCTTGGACGCTGCATTTCAAAAGGCCTTCGGGGACGGGATCGAACCGTTGATGGAGGCGGGAGTCTGTCGCGGTTTACTGGCCCAGTTCCGGTATGATTTCGATGACCAGCCGGTTCATCGGGATCGGTTGCGAATGATTCGCGATCAGTTCGGCGCGCGCAGTCCCCTGTATGCAGAAGTTCGGCACGGTTCCTGGGAACGGGTCGATGCCCTGGCTTTCTTAGCGGAAACGGGATTTATTCCCGTCCATTTGGATTACCCCACCGGTCGGGATTCGTTTGATTTGAACTTTTGTCCTGCGGCCTCGAGTGCTTATTTTCGCCTGCACGGCCGGAATCGTGAGGCCTGGTTCAGCAAGACTGCGGGGCGGGATGAGACATATGACTATCTTTATTCCGGGACCGAGTTGTCCCAGATCGGCCAACGGCTGGACGCTATTGCGAAACAGGCCCCGACGGTGACCGTGATCCTGAATAATCATTTCTGCGGAAAGCAATTGGCGAATGCGCTCCAATTAAAAAACCGGGTTACCGGGGAGCGGCAAAAAGTGCCCCCCTTGTTGTTGAAAACCTACCCGATCCTGGCAGAGGTTGCCGTTCCAGCCGATGGATTGGAGTTGTGGACTTAGCGTTCGCCTGGGACCATAAATGCGCTTGAGGACTTCACGTGGAAATACGACGATTAAGGCGGATGACGAGGTATTTCAAGCCGAGAGGAAGAACGACCGATGAACACCGAATCGATCAAGGAATATGCCTGGGTTGGGGAAGACTATCTGGGGGGGGAAGATTAAGGGCGTAGTCCTTTGATTTGTACCGGAGGTAGCATGGGCGGACAGGGCAGTTTGCTTTACACTCGCTATGCCAAACATCGGGTACGCGCCTGCTTCGCCCATTGCCCTGTTTGCGACTTGAAATATCATTTTAACGAATGGCCGGATCTCCCTCCCACCATCCGGCACGCGTTCCTGGGTTATCCGGAGAGTCAGGACCGGCTGTTCATCGAACATTCCCCTCTGCGCCAGGCGGCGGCCATGCCCGATATTGCGTATCGGATTATCCACGGGGGCAATGACAAGGCCGTGTCCAAGCGACATCACAGCGATAAAATGGTCCCCGCCCTGCGCCGGCATCATTTAAAAGTGGATTACGTTGAGGTGGCTGACATGGGGCATTGCGGCCCGTTGCCATTGAAGGTGATCGAGGGCAATATCGCATTTGTCGTTGAGGCGATGAGTTCCCAAACAGGTTAAGCCTAACAGGAGTGTCAAATGAACCGATGGTCTTGTGAACAAGCCCAAACGTGGTATCGCCAACAGCCTTGGCTGGTGGGGTGTAATTTCATTCCCAGTACCGCCATCAATCAATTGGAAATGTGGCAGGCCGACACCTTTGATGTTCCGACTCTGGAGCGGGAATTAGGGTGGGCGGCTGGATTGGGCATGAACACGATTCGAGTCTATCTGCACGATTTAGCCTGGGAAGTCGATGCGCCGGGCTTCAAGTCGAGAATTGATCTTTTTTTGCGCCTTACGGCCTAGCGCGGCATCCGGCCGATCTTCGTTATTTTTGACGATTGCTGGAACGTTAATCCCAAGGCCGGCCAACAACCGACTCCCATTCCCGGGGTGCATAATTCCGGTTGGATGCAGAGTCCCGGTCTGGCGGTTGTCAACGATCCGTCCGCCTGGCAGCGGTTGGAAAATTATGTGTGCGATATCATTAGAACCTTTGGGCGGGATGATCGCATTTTGATGTGGGATCTCTACAACGAACCGGGTAACCGCAAGCAGGACGAGCGGTCCCTGCCGTTGCTCTGCAAAGTGTTCGAATGGGCGAGGGGTTTGGAACCCTCCCAGCCGTTGACGGCCGGGATTTGGACGAGTAATCGGGTGATGAATACGTTTCTGGTGGAGGCGTCCGACCTCATCACTTTTCATAATTACGATACGGCTGAGGTTTTGACGGCAGAGATAACCGAATTGCGCCAGTATGGGCGTCCCCTCATCTGTACGGAATGGTTGCGCCGGGGATACAGTGAGGTGGCAACCTGCCTTCCGGTGTTTAAAAAAGAGCAGGTCGGTTGCTGTAATTGGGGACTCGTCAGCGGGAAAACACAGACGATCTATCCCTGGGGTTCGTTGGAAGGTGGATCGGAGCCCCCCTTGTGGTTTCACGATCTTCTGCGTTCTGATGGATCCCCCTTCAATCCCGAAGAAGTGCAGTTATTTAAGACTTTGTGTTCGTAGTCGTCCGGCAGGATGGCGGTGGTTGGGGGCACTCGGTTCATTAGCAACCGGCTGCCGGGGGGATCCGGTATTATTGCCAAGGGATATCCGGAATGGTTTCTTTTTACACCCCTTTTACTTAACGAACGGGCATTTGGGTGTAGATTAGTTTCAGATTCAACAAACCCGGGCATCATCATTGGTCAGGAGGAACGGCTATGAATTTCAAACAACAGCTTCGCAGGGTGTCGGTGTGGATTGGCGTGGGCTTCGCCCTGGGGCTGGGCTTCCGGCCGGAGGGTGGGGTTGCGGCCCCGGATCCCAATCAAGCCCTTCCGGAAATCACGGTTCATACGGTTCAGTATTCAGGCAACATCAAGGATCAGACCGCACAGTTCACCATGGCCCTGGATCTCGAGGTGGTCGGCAAGGGCAGCAAAGTCCTGACGATTCTTTCCGGTGAAATGACCGTGGTGGGGTCCCGTTTGCCGCCGGACTTCCGGCTGGAGCGATCGGGTAAGGATTATCGCCTGATTGCCGGTCGGGAAGGACGATTCAAGATGGAATTGGATTTGGTGGCCCGGGTGATCCGCAATGAACCTTGGAACCAGGTGGTATTGAACGGACCCGAAGCCGTGGTGGGTTCGGTGGATCTCCAAACGGTGGGGAAAGATCTGGATGTGGAGTTGTTGACGGGGGTTGTGGTGGAGAAAACCGTCAAGGAGAACGGGGTTCAAGTGCGGGGAATTCTGGGGAACGATCGCCGTGTCTCCATCCGATGGCAAAGCCGGGCGATGGACATGGCCCGGAAGGCCGTCCTGACGAGCGAGGTCGGGGTCTCCCTGCAGGTTTTGCCGACGGTGGTGAAGTACACCTCGAATTATAAGTTCGATATTTTACAGGGCGTTCTGCCCCGATTGGTGGTCAAGATTCCGGCGGGCCAGTCGTTGACGCAAGTCCAGGGGGAGGAGATCCGGGATTGGCAAATCCGGACGGAAGCGGGTGGACAGATTCTGGCGATTGAATTTCTCAAGCCGGTTGAAAAGGCGTATGGGCTGACCCTGCTAACCGAGCAGGCCATTCTCGATCTGGCGGCCGGGGTGGTCATCGATCTGCCGCATCCCCAGGACGTGGATCGGGAGACCGGACGGATGACCTTGCGGGCCGAAGATGTGGTGGTGGAGGCTGAGACCGCGGCGGGCTTGCGGCAAATCAATGCCGCGGCGGGCGCCGTGGCCGCCTATCAATTTCATACCGCGGATTTCGGGTTGAAGTTGAAGTTGCGGCGGATCGAGCCGGTGGTGACAGCGGATGATCGGGTGACCGTACGGGTGGAAGAGGCCCGGGTGATGGTTCAGCATCTGGTGGGATTGAATATTGAAAAGGCGGGATTGTATGCGGTGGAGTTGAATCCGCCCAAGGGGTTTGTCGTGGCGGAGGTCCGGGGAGAGGACGTGACCGAATGGAAACTGAATAAAGGGGTTTTGCAGATTCATTTCGGGAACCGGGTGTTAGGGGCCCGCGCTTTGGATATCCAACTGGAGCAGGCCCTGCGCCGGCCGACCGACGGGACCAATAGCCTGCCAGCCCTGACGATTGAAGCCATTCGCGTGACGGGCGCCATCCGGGAAACGGCCCAAATCGGTGTGGTTCCGGCGGGTGGCATTCAATTGAAAGCCGTGACCGAAAAGATGACGGGATTACGCGAGCTTTCAGTGGCCCTGTTGCCGTCGCGGGGCGATGCAACGCTGGCCTATCAGGCCGAGCAAGCCGAATGGAGCCTGGTGTTGCGGGCGGACCGGCTCCAGCCCAAGGTGACCGCGGAAGTGTTTAACCTGATTGCGGTCGGCGACGGACTCCTGGGTGGGAGCGCGACCATTCGATATGCCATTTTGAACCAGGGCGTTCAGGAATTTCGCGTGCAAGTTCCGGCTTTATGGAAAAATGTCGATTTTACGGGGCCGAATATTCGCCGCAAAGAATTGCAGGGGGAGGCGTGGGTGATCAGCTTGCAGGACAAGGTCTGGGGTGGGTATTCGCTGGTGGTCACCTATGACTATCAATTCGACCCCCATCAAGCCACCTTGCCGGTGGGTGGCATTCATCCGGAAGGCGTCGAGCGGGAGACCGGGAGTATTGCGATTACCAGCGCCGGCAATCTGAAGTTGAACGCCGTGCCGGGCGGTGATGCGATTCGGCGGATCGATGAAACCGAACTATCTGAAAGCGATCGGGCCTTGATTTCCCGGCCGGTCTTGCTGGCCTATCGGTATCAGGGCGGGACGTACGGACTGTCGGTGGAGGTCAACCGCTATGAAGAACTCCCGATCCTGGACGCGGCCGCTGATCATATGCAATTGACCACGGTTCTGACCGAGGATGGGCAGATGCTGACGCAGGCGTCCTTCATGATCAAGAATAATGACCGTCAATTCCAGATGTTCACCTTGCCGGAAGGAGCGGATTTCTGGTCGTGTTATGTCAAAGGTGAATCGGCCAAGCCCGAGCGGAAAGGGGCCCAGTTATTGATTCCCCTCCCGCGCGATGGGCGGCGCGACCAGGCCTTTGCCGTGGATATTGTCTATGCCCAGAAGGTGGAGGGCATTCGCCAGAAAATGTTCCAGCCGGTGCGGATAGAGGCGCCGAAGACCGACATGCAGACCACGTATGCCGAGTGGGAGGTGTTTGTGCCTGAGGATTGCCGGCTGGCGCGCTTTGCAGGAAATATGATCATCGCCCGAGGGACCACTTACGGCTTTTATGAAGCCTGGCGGGAATGGGTCCGTTTCTTCGAGCGGAATGACGACTTGATCTTTCCGTTGGCCGTCGGGGTGGTGCTGGTGGGGGTGTTGGTGATCCTCGGATTTGTTATTGCGCGGAAGGGGTATCGGGGTTGTCTTCTGGCCATCGGAGGGGCGTTGGCGGTGCTCCTGTTGCTTGCCATCGCGATTCCCAGCATAACGGGTGCGAGAAGCCGCTCACGGGCTGCGATGGCCGAAGTGGTTCTTCCTCCCGAGCCGGTTGCGGCACCTGACGCGGAGGCTGAACCCCGGGATTTGGGTGGTTCCGGGGGAGGATTCGTGTCGGGTAAGGAGGCCAGCGACAGTCCGTTGGTTTACGGTAACCTCGACGATATTCGCGGTTCAGGGGCCGTGGGTCAAATGGTTCTCGCCAAGCCGGGGTCTCATGCTTTTATATCGCCGGTTACCGCCGGTTTGAAATCGCTCCGGATTGAAATTCCCCGGACCGGTCAGCGCTATGTATTCACAAAGGTTTTAAATGTCCGGAACGAGCTCTTAACCATTCAGGCCTTGACGATGAAACGGAAGGCTCATGAACGGATTCGGAGCGGATTGCAGGGCGTGGCCATCCTGGTGGGTTTGCTGCTGATGGTCTGGCAGTGGCGGCGCGCAGATCGACACAGTCTGGTCCTAGCCCTTGGTCTGGCCTTAATGGCGGGGGGCCTGATAAGTTGCCTGATCCAATATCGCCTCCTCGGCGACCTATTGGCATGGGGTGCCGTGTTTATCGGCTTTGCGATTCCGATCGCCATCGTGGTTTGGGTTTGTTTTAAGATCAAATCCTTACCGAAGTCGGAAGGGAAATGCCCGCCGGCAGCCGAACCTCCCCTTACCCCGCCTCCGGTCCCGCCCATCCTCACCACGCTTCTGGTCGCCGTCTGTCTGGCCCAGGCCGCGCTGGCGGTCGAGCCGATCCCGCTGCCGGTTGAACCGGCTTCCGCCTCCCTTCTTTCCGCGGTTTACAAAGGTGAGATCCGGACCGCTGACCCAAAATCCGCCCTGCGGATTGGCTACTTTGATGCGACTTTTGATATTCAAACCGAGCGGGACAATCAGACCGTTTTCCTGATGGGGAACGATGTGGCCTTGCAGGGGTTTGAGGTTAAATCGAGCCAGGGCTGGGGATTCAACCGGCCGGCGGTGAAATTGGTTCGAAACCAAGGTCAGATTGGAGTGTTCATTCCACGTAAAGGAGCGGTCAAAGTCCAACTGCGTTACCTGGTTAAACTCCAGGGAGATACCCCCGCACGCCGTTTTCAATTCGGATTGCCCGATGCCCTGTTGTCCAGGGCATTGATCACGCTGGATGAGCCCGATGCCACGGTTGAAATTCCCGGCGCCATCGCGCTGACCTACCTGCCGCCCCGCGGGCAGGATCCGGGCGCGCTCCCGGTCTCCAGCGAGACCCGGGTGGAGGCGGTGCTCAGCAATACCAATCGACTCGAGATGACGTGGACGCCCAAGATCATCCGGGCAGCCGATATCGCGGCCACCCTATTCTGTCAGAACGCGGCGCGGGTGACCTTTGACGGCGGGGCGTTGCAGGTGGCGGCAACCCTGGATTATCAGGTTATGCAGGGCGAATTGAAGACCCTTCGGGTTCGGCTTCCCGCCGGACAACGGCTGATGAGGGTCGAAGGTCAAACGATCCGGACCTGGACGGTTGAAAAGGATATTCTGACGGTCGAATTGATGAAGGGGATTGCCAGTCGCTATCGTCTGCTGGTTGAAACCGAAAAGCCGCAGGGCGTGGTATCGACCGCAGTGAAAATCGAAATTCCGCATCCCATCGATATCACCCGCGAAACCGGCTTGGTGGGTTTCATGGCACAGGACGAGGTGAGTTTATCCTATGAAACCCAGGACAGCGTGCAGAAAATTGATTCGGCGGAATTTAATCAAGCCTTGAAGGATGCGTCGCCGGCGGGGGGGGGCGAAGACAAGTCTGTTCCTCTCCTTTCTACCCAACCGGTCATAGCGGCGGCCTATCGGTTTTTGAAACCGGACTTCGGGTTAAGGGTTCGACTGGACCCCGTGTTACCGCAAATCGAAGCCGTCGTTCGGAATGTCTTCCGAATCGGATCCGACCAGATCGCCCTGGATGCCGAGATCCAATACACCATCAAACGCGCGGGTACCTTTACACTCCAGATTGGATTGCCGGAAGGCTACCGTCTGGAACAATTGACCGGGACCAACCTGTCCCAGTGGGTTTTGAAGAATGGCAGGGAGTCAGGCGGCGGGCCCGTGGTCGAGGTGACCCTTAAGGAGCGGGCGCAGGGGGCCTATCGACTCAATCTTGAATTGGTCCGATTCCTTAATCCGTTACCCGCTTCGCTGAATCTGACCGGCGCTCAGCCCCTGGGAATCCAGAAACTCAGCGGCGTGATATCCGTATCGGCGGAGGAAGGGATCCAAATCAAGAGCGAGCGCTTTGAAGGCCTATCGGAAATTCCCGTGGCCGCGGTGGCCGGAATGGTGGGCGCCGGGTTGGGCTTCAAAATTTTGCCGGGCGATGCCGGTGATGGACTTCAGTCCCCGTGGACGCTGACTCTCGCGACGGAAAGCATGCAGGCCTGGGTTCGGGCGGAAGTGGTAACCCTGGCCTCTTTGACTGAAAATCTGGTGAACGGACGAAGTCAGGTCCGGTATGAAATCCTGAATGCCCCGACCCGCCTGTTCCGGTTGCGGGTCCCCGCGGCTTATCGGAATGTGGATGTGACCGGGCGCGATATCCGGCGGAAAGACTACGATGAAAAAAATCGGGAATGGACCATCGAACTGCAAAACAAGGTGCGGGGGACTTACCTGTTAACGGCCACGTGGGATCTCCCCTGGCAGATCAAGGAGGGCGGGTTTGATTTTGGCGGCGTGGAAGTGATGGGCGTCGAACGGGAGACGGGAATTCTGGCCATTTCAGTCCCCGTGCGCCTCCGTCTGGACCCCCATAACCTTTCGTCCGATCTTCAGCGGCTGGACAAAAACGATGTTCCGTCCTGGGCGGGCACGCCGGCCGAGCCGCCGGTTTTGGTCGTCCGCTATTTGCGCCCGGGTTATAAACTGGGTTTGAAGGTTGAGCAATTTGAGGATGCCGAGGTGTTGCAGGCCCTGGCCGAAAACGTTCGGTTGACCACGGTGGTGGCTGAAGACGGACAAATCATGACCGAGATGGCCTTGAGTGTCCGTAATAATGCCCGTCAGTATTTGGAGATGGAATTGCCTGAAACCGCCCAAGTTTGGTCCGCCTTTGTGGGGGGCCAGCCCGTCCGGCCCAGTCGTAAAAACGGCAAACTGCTGATCCCGATGGAGAGGACCGACGTAGACCTGCCGGTGGAAGTGGAACTGACCTTTGTGGGTGCGACTCCATTTCCGAGCCGAAAGGGGAAGGTGAACCTGATTTCTCCGGCCCTGGACATTCCCTTCAAGAATGCGCAATGGGACCTGTTTTTGCCGGCCGACTACCTGTTCAGCGGATTTGATGGATCGATGAAGAAAACGACTCCGGAGGTTGTGCTGACGCGAAATCTTGTGCCGGTCAGCGCAACCTACAGTTATGATGCGTATCAAAAGGATGAGAAGGCCGCGCAGGTCAAGGAGGAAGCCACCCTCAAATCCGATCTCTGGAATGTGAAGAGTAATTTGAGCGGCGGCAAGTTGCGCGAGGCGAATGACTATTATCAGCGCGCACGGCGGTCCAAAGGCAAGATGGGAAATGATTTGGGTCGCCTGGAGGGCGAGGTCAAGAAGGCCCAGGCTCTCAACCTGGTGAATGCCCAGCAACAGTTTGTGGCGGATAATTCCGAAGTTGTGGAGACGGAGCAGCCTCAGGCACGACAAGGGGGGCGGCCATCGGGAATGAACGCCCCGGTCCAGTTGGGCGCTTCCCAGCAGGCCCTTCTGGCGCAAGACGCCGAGCTTCAATGGGACAAAGTCCAGGCGGCCCAGGAAGTGGCGGAGAGCAAGAGTTTGCCGTTGCGGATCAATCTTCCCCGGCGGGGAATCCAGTTGAGTTTTCAACAGGTGCTTCAGACCGAGGTGGGGAAACCCATGACCGTCGAATTCCAGGCGGCGAATCAGAAATCGGCGTCCTGGATCAAAGTGTCGGGAATCGGCGGACTCGGGTTTGCGGTGTTATGGGGGCTGGTGGCCCTGGGGGTCCGTGCTTTCGCCAGAAGACGGGAGTTGGGGATTTCTTGATGGGGAATGTATTTCAGGGGGAACGGGATGACGGATATGCAGGGGGCTGGGTTCGATGGGCCAGCGCTTTCAAGCGGGCGAGGATTGGGGGATGGCTGTAATCCAATAAAACCTTGAGGGGATGGGGGGTTAAATCGGCCAGGTGATCCCGGGTCAGCTTGATCAAGGCCTGGCCGAGAATCTCGGGCTGTCCTGTGGTTTGGGCGGCATAGGCGTCAGCTTGGTATTCATGGCGTCGGGAGAGCAGATTATTGAGGAGCTTGAGGGGCAGGGTGACGGGAATCAGGAAGATGAGGGTCGCCATCAAGCCGGCGTGAAGGGACGGATGGTCGAAGCCGAGGGTGTGGGCGATGGGGGCGGAGCCGATGCACCCGGCGAGGATCAGGAAGGTGATGGCGTTAACGCCAAGCGCCTGGGCAATGACGATGGGAATATGGCGGAGTTTGAAATGCCCCATTTCGTGGGCGACCACGGTGAGAATTTCGTCAGGGGTGAATTTCTGGATCAGGGTGTCGAAAAGAACGATCCGGCGGAAGCGGCCGAACCCGCAGAAATAGGCATTGGCCTTCGTGGAGCGTTGGGATCCATCCATCGTATAGACTCCCCGGATTCGGAAATTCTCACGGGCAGCATAGGCGGCGATCCGGTCGCGCAAGTCGCCCTCGGGCAGTGGGGTGAATCGATTAAACCAAGGGGCAATGACCACGGGCGCGAGATAGAGGATAAAGAGTTGGATGAGGCTGGTGAAGCCCCAGGCCCAGAGCCAGGCCGAATGGGGGAAGGCGAGGAAAAACCAGAACACACCGGCAATAAGCGGTAACCCCAGGACGGCCGTCAAAACCCACCCTTTGACGAGATCGAGGATGAATGTCCGGGGGGTGATCCGGTTAAACCCGTGGCGACGTTCGATGACGAAGGTTTGATAAAGGGAGAAGGGGAGATCCAGCACCGAGGCGACCATGGCACAGGCGGACATGAAGAGCAAACCCTGACCGATGGGATGGGCGCAAAGTGCGGCCAGATGCCGGTCGAGAAAGCCGAAGAGGCCGCCTACCAGAACGAGGACCAAGCCCAGGAGATTGACGGAATCGACCAGCAGTCGGAGGCGGGTTTTATCCTGCCGATAGGCGGTGGCCCGGTCATAATCGGCGGCGCTCCACTGGCTGCTGAATTCCGCGGGCAGCCCTGAGCGGGCGGAAATCAAGTTGAGCGCATCGGCGAGGATCTCGAGGACCGTGACCCCGATGAGCGCGATGATTAGGAGGAGGAGACCGGTCATGGACGGGTGTCTTCCTCCTCGGAGTCGATGCTGAGCAGAACGGGAATCCGATAGGTTTGGGCGATTCGCCGGTTGGCTTCCACGCGATGGTCGGGGTCCAGGACCAGATCCTGCTCGAGATTGTGGATCCGCAGGCGACGGAGCCCGCCGTCTTTTTGAATCTGGTGGGCGAGATCGGCGAGACATTTGATGGGCTGGCCGTTGGCGGAGAGGACGAGGCCGTCGCGCAGATGCTGATAACCGATATTGACCGCATCGGGGAGGATGCCGACCAGGATGACAATCTTGTCGTTTTCGCCGTCCCGGTCCTGGGCGTGGGTGAGGTAGAGGTGTACAAAACGGGGATTGGCCTTGGCCATCCACTGCGCCCCGTACTGGCGGAGATAATCACCGCCGAGTTCGCGAAAAATGAAACCGGACTCCACGATGTAATCGGGCCGGGACAACGTTAGATTTTCGGGGATCAGATTCAAGCGGTCATCCCGGCGGGCCAGACGGATGAGCAGGTTGGTGGTCTGGTTTTGCCGGACAATTTGGGCGCCGATGGAATCCCCGGGTTGATGGTAGCCGCTGACGAGGTGAGGGAGGAGGAGCCGGCCGAGCGTGGGGTCGGGATAGTACCCTTGGGCATCGATCGGAAAACCATCGAGGGAGAGGAGGACATCGCCGGGCAGAAGGGTTTCAGCGGCGCCGGAGCCGGGGAGCGTATCGACGATTTCGACGCCCCGGTCGGGGATGTCGATTCCGCGGAAACGGCGCCGGACGGGATCGACCAACGGTTCCCAAAGGAATCCGGCATTGGCGACACCGGGATAGGGGGCGGGGTTCAGGAAGTGATCCAAGGCGGCCAGGGGAAGGACCTGGGCCGTTTGATTGCCGCGCTCAAAGCGAAGGACGATTCCCGCCAGTCGGTCATCGATGAATACCGGGGCTCCGCGTCCACCGGCGTTGAGGCTGGTGAGGACCCGCATCATCAGGAGGGCCGATCCGGAATCGGGCAGGGCCTGAACCGCGGCGGCGAGAATCTGGCCGCGATCGGTTTGAATATCGCCTTGGGAATTGAATTGAACGAGGGCGACGTCGCCGGTGGAGCGAACGGAACGGAAGAGCGGCAGGGGACGGAAATCGGCCGCATCGCGATCATTGCGGCATTCGAGGAGCGCAGCCCCCGCCTGGGGATCGACGCGGAGGATGCGGGCAGGAAATTTACGGGCATCGCGGGCGGGGCGGATTTCGACCATGACCGCGTGATTGACGAGATCGGCGGGAACGAGGAAACGGTTGGAGGCGACGACCACGCCAAAACCGGATTGGACGACGGGGGGATTGCGTTGCCAGGGGAGGGAGGGATCCACCGTCTGGGCGCTAACGACGATTTCAACGACACTTTTTTCGGGCGAGGGAATTTGGGCGTGCAATTGACCGGGCCCTATTCCGAAGAGCAGACCCAGAAGGAATAGCGGGAGAAAACGGAGATTCATGGGCCCGCCTCCCCGGTGAAATGCAGAACCGGGATTCGGTAGGTTGCGGCGATATCTCGATCGGCTTTTTGGGCCACCTCCGCGTCGAGGATCAACGGTTGTGGATCGGCGAGAAATCGGATGACGTGGAAGCCTCGAAGGGGATGGTCGAGGGCGCGGACCAGGTCGGCGAGGGAACCGACCGGTTGGTCATTGACCTGATCGACGATGTGGTTGATGAAATTTTGTTGATAGGTATTGGCGGGATGCGGGAGGCGGCTGGCGAGGACGACGAACTCGGTGCGATGGGTGTGGAGTCCGTCGATTTTGGCGAATTGGGAGACATAATAGAGCGCATGGGTATCGGCTGATCCGAGATCCGATCCGAGTCCGGCGAGCAGATTACGGCTGATGGGTAGAAAGACGAGGCCCTGGACCACGGCATAGGGCGGCGGGGTGTCATAAAGGAATCGATAGGCAAAGGGGTCGGTGAGGTTGCGGAGCGGCAGATCGAGCGTAAGGGGTTTGCGGTTGCGCCAGAGGTTGCAACGGATGGACGCTCCCCATTGCCGGCGTTCGAGAATTTCAGTGAATTCCACCGGTGTGCCGCCGATCCGGATGGTGCCGTCATCATCGATCGGGTGCCCCTCGATGGTTAATAGAACATCGCCGGATTGGAGGAGGGGAGCGGCACACCCAAAAGGATCAATAGAGGTTATTACGACGCCCCCTTGATCCGGCGCGAGGCCCAAATCCTTACGAAGCGCGGGATTCCGGGTGTTGAGCCAGGCGACTCCGAGTTCGGGATAGCCGTGATATTGGCCGTCGGCAATGTCGTCGAGGAAGTGGGAAATGACCGGGAGGGGAATGGCATACCCGATGTTTTGCGCGTCAAGCATACCCTGGAACGCGAGCCCTACAACCCGGTTTTTGAAAAGAATGGGGCCTCCGCTATTCCCCGGATTAATAGCGGCGTCGACCTGCATGACGAGGTGGGCATCCACCCCGCTATGGGAGTAGAGGTTGTGGTCGATGCGGGATACCACGCCCCGGGTGATGGACAGCCGGTTGCCGCCCATGGGGTAGCCGATGACGCTGACTTCATCATTCAGGTCGGGCATGCTGGAGCCGAAGGCGAGGGGCGGCGCATCGGGTCCGAAGGCGGGGTCATCGATTTCGAGCAGGGCGAGGTCGCAATCATGTCCAATAAAGAGAACCCGGGCATTATAGCGGCGGGAATCGCTTTCCCGTTGGATTTCAATGAAACGCGCGTCGGAGACGACATGAGCATTCGTGAGGATTCGCCGGGGACCGATAAAAAAACCACTTCCCGTCCCGCCGGTCAACCCGCGCCGTTGCCAGGGCTGGGAATAATCCTCCCGTTGAACCGAGACGAAAATTTTGACGACCGATTGCCGGATTTTGTCGACGTTGAAAGCGAAGGCCGAAGAGGGTACGCCGGCCAGGAGAAGGCCGGCACCCAGCAGAATCGTTAACAGGATCGTGCGACGCATGGGGTTAAATCTTAACGTTTCAACTGAAGGGCACAAGGTTTGTTTGGGGATGAATTGTTTCTTACACAACCCCGGCTCCATTCACTGCGTTGCGACATGGATTTGTCGCTGTATTAGCTTCCACTCTGTGCTTTCGCCATTTCAGCCAGAATCGCCGCTGCGGCATCACCGGGTTTGGGGGCTTCAAGGATGGGCCGCCCGACGACCAGATAGGATGCTCCGGCGCGGATGGCGGCCGCTGGAGTGGCGATGCGTTTTTGATCGCCGACGTCGGACCCGGCGGGGCGGATACCCGGAGTGACCAGAACGGGATGGGGTCCGAAATGCGTCCGAAGGGTCGGCGCTTCGTGAACCGAAGTGACCAAGCCATCGATGCGGCATTCCAATACCATGGCGCCGAGCGCCAGGGCTTGTTCGGCCAGGGTCCGTTGAATGCCCAGATCGGCGAAGTCTTTTTCGTTGAGACTGGTCAGGGTGGTTACGGCGATCAACTGAGGTCGGACCGGGCACTCGTGGGCCGCCTCGGCTGCCGCGCTGAGCATGGCCCGACCGCCTGCGGCATGAACTGTCATCAAAGCGGCTTCGAACCGGCTTGCGGATTTGATGGCCTGGGCAACGGTGTGAGGGATGTCATGCAGTTTGAGGTCCAGAAAAACCCGCTTCTGTTGCTTGGCCAGGAGTTCCATCGCCCGGACTCCGTCCCGAATAAACAATTCCAACCCGACCTTGAAGAAATTGACCTCGGAAGGCAATTGCCGCAGGAGCGGATTGATGGCATCCGCCGTCGGAACATCCAGAGCTACGATCAATTCAGCCGGCATATTTATATCCTTTGGGGGGCGTTACAGGGCGCGGACCTGGTCTTCACGTTCATGGAAATAGCTGGCGGTCCGGCGCACGAGCCGATCCAGCAGGGCCGGATTGGGTTGCCCGAACATGGCGGGGTAGGGGTCTCCGCCGGGGCCGAGCGGCTCGGGGGTGACATAGCAGCCGGGCTGATTATAGCCCACCAGATAGAGGGCCATGATCAGCGTGTCGAGATCCAGCGCCCCATCGCCGAGCGCACAGCGGTTGCTGTCGGCGACATGGAGATTGGTCAACTGCCGGCCGGCCTGGAGAATGGCCGTTCCAATATGACTTTCGCCGACCTGCATATGATAGACATCGCCGTTGATATGCTGGACCCCGGGGTGGGCGACGGCGTCGATATAGGATTTGGCATCGGCGACGGTATGGCAGAAACTGACTTCAGCGGCGCGGATGGGCTCGACGGCGGCGCGGATGTTGTGTTGGACGAAGAGATCAGCGACCAATCGAAGGGATTCGACCGAGCGGGCAAATTCCGAGGAATCATACGCCTTGGCGCGGCCGACCGCGCCGGGGACCACGAGCAGGTAGCTGCCGCCCACTTCGGCGGTGAAGGGAATCGTGCGTTTTAAATAATCCAGGGCCGCCTGACGGGTCAGCCCGCTATTGGAAGAGAGATCGTTTTCGGCTGAAAACATGCCGCACACCCCGCCCACCTGGATATCGTGATCGCACAGAATTTCAAGCGTCTCGGCCGGCTTATAGCCCAAATCGGCCCCATAATGATTTCCGTGCAGTTCGATGAACCGGATGCCATTCCGGGAGAGACGGCGGGCAGAATCGGCCAGTGATTCCATGCCAAATCCCCAGTTGCTCCAGGAGAGATTGAGTCGATCCTTGAGTTTTTGCGGCCGGCTCTTTTTGAGGGCAATGAAAGCCTGGCGGATCCGATCGTTTTTGCTTTCGAAAGTCTGACGTTTCATCGCCGTTCCTCCCTTATTGTTTTCACGGAAACCGGTATTATTGGAGCGATTCCAAATGGGCAATACGAAAACGGATGCTACCACAAAAAGCGGCAAAGGCAAGCGGCGGTCAACCCTGAAAATCCTCGCATAGGAGGCCGCGGCGAATGGTAACGGCAGGATTTACCTGGTGCCCACACGGCTCGCAGGGACGCTCGTCCTCCATTAGAATTCTCTCGCAGTCTTGATGTCGTCTTTTTGGAGGGCGAGCGTCCCTGCGAGCCGCAGCCACGGGTGTGAAACGAAACGAACCCCTTCGGGGCTCCGGTCTTACGCGATGATCAGTGAACCTCCGAAAACGCGCCTCACACGGCGCTACAACGAACGGGAGCGACAGGGCGTTGGTAGTAGGCGCGTGTGAGCGCCGTTCAAGCCCCCGGGGCGATGGGTGCTTCCTCCCCCCAGATGCGGGAGAGGGTGGCTTGGATCTTCTTCTCGAAGCGGGTGATCAGTTCGCGATTGGCGGCCACCAGCGCTTGCTCGGCTTCGATCTCCGCCACGATGGCTTGCTGCGTGTACACCCATACCAGCGAAGCCGCCGCAGGCGCTGCAGTCGCCGCGCTGCCAGATATCACGGGGCAGGCTACCGTTACCCCGGCGTTAAGGACTGCCGAGGAAATGATCTCCAAAGCCAAGGTGCGCGAATTGGTCGAGACCCTTAACCATGCGAACCTTAAGGAACGTAGAACTCAACTGCTTTCCCTGGTGGCTCAGTCAACGGAGCAATGACCCTGATTGGACTGTTGCGATAGAAACGAACCGGCCTACCTCGGCCCCCCGCCCAAATTGTTGATTCTTACTTCCAACCGCTCCAACTCGTGGACGATGTCGTCCCACTTGGGAGCCTCGCCGAATATCATGGTTTCCATGGCCCGGTAGTCCCGGTGCAACGCATCCATCCGAGCCATCTCTGGCAGCAAGCGAAACGTACCGGGTCGGGCGGTTTCATAATGCGCCCAAGTCTGGGCAAAGAAAAAGCTCTTATGCACGATAACCCGCTCCAGGAGATCACGCTGTTTCAACGCCTGCTCCGCAATCGACTGCTGGGCCAGCCGGTACAAGTCGTAGTAATGCCGCGACAGCCGCTCGCGGGATGGTTTGTCCAACGGCCGGTGACACTCGGCATGAAGCAATGTCGCCTTTTCCCAGAAGGTCCGCTCCGCCGCCAACGTGCGAACCCGGCAGGAAGGGATGGAAAACAAACCGGGAAACGTCTCCGCCGCGTAGGGCGTGATTTCGGCATCCGCTGCCGGCCAATCGTCAGAGCGCGCTCCCATTTCCAACCGAATCGCCGGACGGACATACGGACGGGCCCCCGATACCTCAGTGAACGGATAGGTAAATATCACCGTCTGCGGGTCGGCGGGGTCCAGTTCCACCGACCAGCCTGATTTGCCCAGCACGGCGGCAAAATCCAGACGCAATTCCGGCAGCAGCTTCTCACGGACGACCTTCTGGCATTCCAACACCAGCGCATCCAGCCGCCGTCGGGCCTCCTTCTTGCTGATACCCGCCTGCTCCGGATCCCGGTCGTCGGCAAACCCCAAGTCGCGACGACTCAACGAGAGGTCCACGTCTTCCGAAAACCGTTCAATGGCCCGGTAGACCTTGGACAGCGACGTGCCGCCCTTGAAGATCAGATGCGGACGGAATTGAAGGACTTCGAAGATCCGCCGCAAAGTCCAGCAGACCCAGAAGTCTTTTTCAATAATAGACGCATGACACCTACAATCTGACCCCGCTTCCACCCGGCGAAAAAGGGCGCTCTGGTCTGCTGCCGTTGCTTGAGCGACGTTATCCATGAACGGATTCCTCTTGTAGTACGCTTTTGAGAATCGGCTTCATCCAGGCGGTTGCGTGTTTCAGATTCCGCTTGATGTCAGCCCGATCCTGGGGCCTAGTCAACCGTCGTAACCGCGCGATAACATCCGGGGACACCCGGTTTTTCCCCAGGTACCGCAAGGCCTGGAAAATGTGCGCCGCAAGGGGGCCCTTGACCTCCATGGTTTTGGGCCCACGATTGAGAAACCGCACATCCGAACCGCCGAGCCTTATCTGTTGGGTACGGCCATTCGTGTAGTACACATATTTCGCCGGTACTTGGGTTGACAAACCCAACAGATTCGCGGCATAGGCTCCGAACGGAATAATTCGCAGCCCATTTTGGCGCGCCCATGCATGCGCCAAGGCATCCAC
>CAIJXV010000044.1 GCA_903824675.1 uncultured bacterium | reverse complement strand
TCAATAATCTTTATGAGGGTCTAGATATTGTCAGGTTGCACAAACGGGAAAACAGGGAATAACTTTGCAATTGCCCGGTATTTCCTTGGATAGACAAAGCTTTGGCTATCCAGGACGCTGAACGGCAAAAAGCCACCAAATTCCTTGTTTTTCTTTGCAATTGCCCGGCAATATCTATGTTAGGCGAAGCTTTGTCTATCAAGGGAACAAGGGGTGTGATATGCATAACGACGATGCCCACCGGATGTTGGCCGCTTGGGGCCAGCGGTACGGTGCGGCATCTGGTTCGCCGCTGTTCTGTCACTTCATGACTTGGGGCTGCTCAACGAGAACGATTGCCTTTGGCAGGAGGCCTTTCTGAATCTTGCGAGCAAGCTCCTTTGCTTCTGCTGACATCCCATTGGTCGACAGGTATGACTCAAACGGTGATGCCTCCTGTCCTTGAAGAATGGGATCGAAATGTTCCGCTAGAATATCGACCATGGCGGAAGCTGCCTGGAGAGCCGATGCGGTCGAGTCCGCAGTTGATCGCAACTCCATCAACTTCGTATCCGGAAGCGCACGGACGCTGAGATCAGAGGATGACAAAGGAGTCAGTTTGCACCGCTTTGAAACCTTGTCCGCAAAGTCCTGCGTTTCGCTGTAGGCCACAACATCCTGAGGTTTGACCCGGGTCTCAACAACGGCTCTGGCAGTTGAGTCTGAATGCCAGCCACAGCCTTGCAGAGCGAGCGTTACGATCAACAAGGCAATTCCTGTTCCGGCTTTCATCTTATCTTCCTTTGGCGAACATTTTATCAATTGCTGACCACATTTACTGCTTTTGAAGGAAATCAACAACAGTAAAAAGATAGAATTCAATCTTTATATGCAATAACCTTGAGGCAATAAAAGGATTTCACCGTTTTTCGATTACACAGGAATATCTCGGGCATCAGAATGTGGAAACCACGATGATCCACACGCATGTTGCGCAAGATTTGCGACATCCGGTGACCAGCCCCCTGGATTTGTTGATATGACGCTACTGCATCGGAATCGATCAGCCCCGTCGCCCGCGCCGTTGCGGCCGATGTGACGCCCGCTGAGGACGTTCGGGAATCGGAGTAGCCGGAGTCGATTCGGTGCGTTCCTCGTCGAGGGCAAAATCCAGGCGGCGCTGTTCGAAGTCCACCTTGACCACATGCACCTTCACCCGGGTTCCCGTCGCAAAAACCCGCGAGCCGACTCGCAGGGCATGTGCCGCCGGATCGAACCGGACAAATCGTTCGGACAACGTGGAGACGTGCACCAAACCTTCCACCTCCAGCCGGAATAGCCGGACAAAAAAACCAAAATTGCTGGCCCGCACAATCACGGCGTCATACGATTCTGGTTTTTTTTGTTCAACTTGCTGGGCGAGGAACCGGTATTTCTTAATCTCAATGATATCCCGTTCCGCCTGGGTCGCGATCTCTTCCGTATGGGTGCAATGCTGGGCTAAATTTTTCAGTTCGGCCACTGAGTAGGGCTGTCGCTCCTCTTTCAGCGTCGCTTCCAGGATTCGGTGCACGATCAGATCGGGATACCGCCGGATCGGCGAGGTGAAATGCGCATAATATTTTTTGGCCAACCCGTAATGGCCCCCCTTCTCGGCCGAATAAATGGCGCGCTTCATACTGCGGAGGACCAGCATCTGGGCGTCTTCCCCCAAGGGGGCCTCCCGGATCGACAATACGAATTCCGCCAGGTGCCTGCGCTGGCGCAAATCACCCGGCCGGAAGCCCAACTGACGCAAATCCTCCGCCAGTTCATTCATCCGCTCCGGCGCCGGGTCTTCATGCAACCGGTGAATCAGGGGCAGATTCCGCCCGCTGAGAAAACGGTCCACCGCCTCATTCGCCGCCACCATGCACTCCTCGATCATTTGATGCGAGAAATCGTTTTCCACGCGGCGAATGTCCTCGATCAGCCCCGACGGTCCAATCACCACCTTGCTTTCGGGCAGGTCGAGATCCAACGCGTATTGGGCAAACCGCCGCCCCCGGATTTGCTGGGCCAGCGCATGCAAGCGGTGAATCAAGGCTACGACCTCCGGTCCCACCCCGTCCACCGGACTCCGCATCCCCGGCCGCGTCTGGATCAACGCCAGGGCTTGCTCATAGGTCAGCCGCAATTTCGAGCGGATGATCGATTTTCCGAACTTGCTCGCCACCGGCCGACCAGTATCGTCGAGCGTCAAAATCACTGAAAACGCCAGGCGATCCTGGTTGGGATTCAAACTGCATAACCCGTTGGAGAGATGTTCGGGCAGCATCGGCAAAACCCGGTCCGGCAAATAGACACTGTTGCCCCGCAGGATCGCCTCCCGGTCCAATGCGGTCCCGGGCGCCACAAAATGACTCACATCCGCAATGTGGACCCCCAAGACCCGCCGACCCTGGGCGTCGGTCTCCAGCGAAAGGGCATCGTCAAAATCGCGGGCCGTATCCGGGTCCACCGTAAAAATGAATTTATCCCGCAAATCCAGCCGCTGCCCGGGCTGTTCCATCCGGGCAATCGCCGTTTCCGCCTCCCGGACGACATCTTCTGGAAATTCCACGGCCAGGTTGTAATGCCGGATTACCGCCAAGGTATCCAGGGACGGATTCTCCACGGGACCGAGCACCTCGATGATTTCCCCCTCGGGATTCACATGGCGATTGGCCCAATCGATGAATTGAACGACCACCCGGTCATTGACCTGGGCGTTCTTGACATCCTTGACATAAAAATCCTGCTGGTAACCCGGATTCATCGGCACGACATAATGAAATGCGCCCGTCGTCCGCAAGGTCCCGACAATCACCCGGCGTCCCCGTTCGAGAATCCGGATAACCTGTCCCTCCCGCCGCTGAATCCCACTCTTGGGCATGCGATCGGGGGGATCCATCCGCACCACCACCCGATCCCCCGGCAGGGCAACATCCATCCGCCCGCCGCGAATCCGCACCGAGGTGCTGCCATCGGCACTGACCACGAACCCGTCGCCAAACCGGGTTTCCATGCATCCGGTCACCAAGTCCGCCACGCTTCCCAAGGCATACCGGTTTTTACGAATCACCACGATATCGCCGTTCATCACCATCCGGTTGAGCAATTTCCCGAAGTCGTTGATGGCGGCTCCGCGAACCGATAGCGCCTGCGCCATCTCATCGGCCGATAAAGGTTGATCCACCCGCTCCGCCAATAAGGCCTGGATCTGCCCCGGCAGGTCACGCAAGCGATCCTCTTCGACGGTAGCACCCCGCCGGGGCGCCGCCGCACCCGCCGCTCCGGCGGCAGGTTTCTTTGACGAAAAATGTCGGCTGGAAGAACGACGTGAAGGCTTGGACGCGGGGTTGTTTCTTGTTCTCATAATTCGAATCATTCCATTTTCAGAATTCCGGGACAACATTTTTCGACACCCGGAAAATTCCACTTCAAGGGGAAATCACGGCATTGCTGGGGTTTGACGGGATGGACCCGGCACTCGCCGGTATCCTCCAGCAAAATACAGGCGCCGTTCGCCTGCTCCATCAGGGTTAATCCCCGCCGATCCGGGGTTAACCCGGTGTAGGCTGAGGTAAACTGCTCGGGGGTCAATCCCATCGCGGCAGCCAGAAGATCGATTTCCGCTTCGGTCAACCGGACAGGACCCGGCCAGCGGCAACAAGCCCCACAGCGGCAGCACTCATGCCGGACGGGGCGGCGCAACGCCGCCGGCCCTTCCGGTGGATTCACGTGTTCAGCCTTCGTAGCGCACCACACTGGGATCGTAATCCGCCGGAGGCTCATATCCCAACAGGGTCAGACAGGTGGCCGCCAGGCTGCTGATACCCAATCCCGTTTGGGGACTTAAGCTCCATCGTTTGGGGTCGACACTGTCGTAAATATATACCGGAACCGGATTCAAGGAATGGCTGGTCTTGACCTTGATGCGCCCGCTGGCCTTATCCTTGGATACCGCCCCCGTCTTCTTGTCATGCTCATACATGTCGTCGGCGTTGCCGTGATCGGCGGAAACCAGCAGGATTCCTCCCGCCGCCCGAACGGCCTCGAGGATCCGGCTCAAACAAAGATCCACGCACTCCACGCCGATCTGGGTCGCCGCATAAACCCCGGTATGTCCCACCATATCCCCATTGGGAAAATTCAGCCGGATGAACCGATGCCGGTTCTCCCCGATGGCCCGGATCACCGCGTCGGTGATTTCCGCACATTTCATCCAGGGCCGTTGCTCAAACGGCAGGATATCCGAAGGAATCTCGACATAATCCTCAAGCTTTTCATTGAATTTTCCCGACCGGTTCCCATTGAAGAAATACGTGACATGTCCGTATTTCTGGGTCTCGCTGATGGCCAGTTGGCGAACTCCGCTGAGTGCCAGATATTGCCCCATCGTGCGATCGATCGCCGGCGGAGAAACCAGGTAGCGTTTGGGAATCTTCAAGTCGCCGTCATATTGCATCATCCCGGCGTAACAGACCTTGGGGTTGGGCGTCCGGACAAACTCCTTGAGGTCGGGTTCCTCGAAAGCCCGTGTGATTTCGATCGCCCGATCGCCGCGGAAATTAAAAAACACCACGCTATCGCCATCCCGGATCGGACCGACCGCCTGCCCCTGCGTATCGGCGATAATGAACGGCGGCAGATCCTGATCGATAATCCGCGCCTTGTCGGCCCGGTGGGCTTCAATCGCGGCCCGGGCCGAGGGGAATTTCGGGCCGACTCCGCCGACGTGGGTCTCCCACCCCCGACGGACCATATCCCAATTGGCGTTGTAACGATCCATGGTGATGTTCATGCGCCCGCCGCCGGAAGCGATCCGGTAATCCACGCCGGAAGCATTCAGTTCAGCCAGGAAAGCCTCGAAGGGATCGACATAATCCAACGCGGAGGTTTCGCCCACATCCCGCCCGTCCAGCAGGATATGGATGCGGCAACGGGACACCCCTTCCTTGCGGGCCTGCCGCAACAGATTTTTCAACTGGTCGATATGGCTGTGAACATTTCCATCGGAAAACAAACCCAGGAAATGCAGGGTGGATTGATTCGACTGGATATTGGCTATGATTTCGCGCCAGGCCGTGCCTTGAAACAGGGCCCCGGTTTCAATCGCCTGATTGACCAGCTTGGCGCCCTGCTCAAAAACCCGCCCGCACCCGATCGCATTATGCCCCACCTCGCTGTTGCCCATATCCTCGTCACTCGGCAATCCCACGGCCATTCCGTGCGCTTTCAACTGCGAGGCCAGGGCCTGTTCCGTCAACCAATCCAACGTCGGTTTCACCGCCGTCCGCACGGCATCCCCTTCGGGATATTTTCCGATCCCGACCCCATCCATGATCACAAATACCAAGGGCCCCGGCGCCCCGGCAAAAGAACTCTTCTTTAACGCCTGCATATTCGCTCCTCAAACCCGGCTCATCCCGGGGACGATCATTAAATCAAATAGGTATTTATACTATCATGCCCACACCGGCTAAATCAATGTCCGTTAATCGGCCGGAAACTTCGGCGGCGCATCTGCTATTCGGTGCACAGAAACCGCCTAAAAGTCGTTTACACCAACCGTTTCCAATCGATGTCGGCCCGCCCTCGGTGGCGGGCGTCTGGAGACGGAGCGGGCTGGATCCGCGGACGCCGGGCGCTGAGGCCCGGCCTACAACACTGGCGAATTGGGTTGTGCGCGAAGCCCTACCCTAAAAGGCGTTACACCAACCGTTTTCAATCGAGGTCGGCTGGATCCGCAGACGCCGGGCGCTGAGGCCCGGCCTACACCAACGGGGAATCGGGTTGCACCGAATCGCAGATGCTCCCAAACGTTGGACCATCCCATAAAAAACATGGCGTCAACGGCCCGGTTGCGCTATGTTTTATGCAACATGAATAACCTGCTATTGCTATTCCTGTTTTTCTTCGCTCTCCGGGTCCCTGCCGCACAGGGGGCCGCCCCCTCGCCCTCCCCGCAATCCATCCGGGTCGTCATGGACGACAATTACCCCCCTTATTCCTTCACGGATGAAGCTGGCCAACTGCAGGGGATCCTGCCCGACCAGTGGCGCCTCTGGGAACAAAAAACCGGGGTCCAAGTTGAAATCTCCGCCATGGATTGGGATGCGGCCTTGAACCGGATGCGAGCCGGCGAGTTCGATGTGATCGATACGATTTTCAAGTCGCCCGAGCGGATGCTTTGGCTCGATTTCACCAAGCCGTATGCGCGACTGGAGGTTCCCATCTTTTTTGACCGGGAAATATCGGGGATTCACAATGCCGCTTCACTCAAGGGTTTCGCGGTCGCCGCCAAACGGGGCGATGATGCCATCGAGGTCCTCCGCCGGCAAGGGGTTGAACAACTGTTGCTGTTTAATAGCTACGAAGGTGTCATCCGCGCCGCCCAGCAAGGCAAGGTGAATGTCTTCGTGGTCGACCAGCCTCCCGCCCTCTATTTCCTGCATAAATTCGGCATCCGTAATCGGTTTAAACAGTCGCCCCCGATCAATGTCGGGGAATTCCATCGGGCTGTAAAAAAAGGAAATCGCGACCTCCTGCACCTCGTTGAAAACGGCTTCGGCCAAATGACTCCCAGAGAAATTCGTCTGATCTCCCGAAAATGGGAAGGCGCCTCGCTTTTCAGAAATCCATTGCTCATAACCTATCTGGCCGGCTTTGCCACTCTGCTGCTTCTCCTCATCCTGCTCCTGCTCATCTGGACCCGAATTTTACGACAGATGGTCGCCCAGCGAACCCTTGAATTAAAAACCACAAATGAGCAACTTCAACTGTCCAACGAACATCTCCGGGCCTTGTTTGACAATGCGGCCGAGGGCATCCTGGTCGCCGATGCAGAAACCCATCGGTTCGAATTCGCCAATCCCATGATCGAACACATGCTGGGCTATGCCCCCGGGGAATTGATTGGCAAGGGGGTGGCAGACATTCATCCGACCGAGGCGCTCGCCCAAATCATTGTCGGGTTCGAAGCCCAACTGCGCGGCGAAAAAGCTCTCACCCCCGAACTGCCCTGCCGGCGGAAGGACGGACGGATCATCTTTGTCGATGTGCGGGCGGCACCGGTCACACTCAATGGTAAAAAACGCATCATGGGGTTGTTCTCGGATATCACTCAACGCCTTCAGGCAGAAGAGGTGCTTCGGGCCAAGAATGAAGACATGAATCGTTTTGTCTACTCCGTATTCCACGATCTTAAAGCACCGTTGATCACCTTCCAAACCTATCTGGGGTTTTTACAGCAGGATCTCCAAAAACCCGATAATAACGCCTTTCAACAGGATATCGTATTTCTACAATCCGCCGCCAGCCGGATGAAATCCCTGCTCGACGACCTCTTGACCCTCTCCTGCGTGGGCCGGGTGGTTCACCCTTCGGAGTCGGTCTCCCTGATGGAATTGGGCACCACCGCCGTGAGATCGGTGGCTGGTCAGATCGCCACCCGCCGGGTGGAAATAGCCTGGACTGCTCCCACCCTGACCCTTTACGGAGACCGGGTCCGCTTGATCGAGATCTGGCAGAATCTCATCGATAATGCGGTCAAGTTTATGGGAACACAACCCCAGCCTCGGATTGAAATTGGCTGGGAAGGCACCCTGCCGGATATCTGCTTTTATGTGCGGGACAACGGCATCGGCATCGATCCCGCCCATCAAGACCATATCTTCGATCTGTTTACAAAGCTCAACCCCTCCGATGAGGGCACGGGGTTGGGTTTGGCCCTCGCTAAACGAATCGTCGAATTGTACCATGGCCGGATCTGGGTCGATTCTCCCGGCGCCGGACTGGGCTGTTGTTTCAAGTTCACCCTCCCCGACGCTCTCGTCGCTCATCCCCCCCCAGAGAAGCTGTAAGAAATACCTTACATCGGCATGCGAAAATGGACTACAGACACTACGACCATCACCGATTATCATGGACCCGAAAGAAGGAGGGTTTCGGTTGATGCAATCCGGTCCTTTATCCCTGATCATCGTCGAAGATGAGGCCGCCCATACGGAAGCGATCCGACGTTCCCTCCTGCTGGCCGACCCATCCACCCTCATCCGGACAGCCTTCTCGCTTACTGAATTCCGCGAATTGGCCCAACAACTTCCCATCCCGGATATTGCTCTGGTGGATTTCAACCTGTCGGACGGCCGCGCCCTGGATCTCCTGAACACCCCCCTGGAAAATCAGCAATTCCCCATTCTGGTTATGACCAGCCAGGGCGATGAGCAATCTGCCGTCGAAGCGCTCAAGTCCGGAGCCATCGATTATGTGGTCAAATCACCAGACTCTTTCGCCGCCTTCCCTCGCACCGTCGAACGCGCCCTGCGGGAATGGCAGCTGCTCAAGGCCCGCAAAGTTTGGGTTGAAGCTCTGCGCGAAAGCGAACTCCGCTTCCGCACCCTGGTTGAATGCGCCCCCATCGGAATTTACCTGACCGATGCCGCCGGTGATTGTACCTACATCAATCGCAAATGGTCTGAAATGTCCGGCATCACCTCGGAGCAGGCCATGGGCAAGGGATGGACCCATGCCATCCACCCGGCTGACCGCGAAACCATCGGCGAAAAATGGTACCGCGCCCTCGCCTCCGAAGGCCGCTGGGGATTCGAGTACCGCATCCTCACCCCCAGTCAAACGGTCACCTGGGTGTTCGGCAGCGCATCCCCGATTCGCGATGAAACTGGCGCCGTGAAGGGTTATATCTGTTCCAATGTTGACATCACCGAGCGCAAAAAAGCCGAGGAGATGCGACTCGATCTGGAACGCCGTTTTCTCCACGCCCAAAAACTGGAAAGCCTGGGCATTCTCGCTGGAGGGATCGCCCATGATTTCAATAATCTGCTGATGGCCATCCTCGGCAACCTGGAACTTGTTCAGGATGAACTTCCCGCCCAGTCCTCGATCCGCGCCGGAATCGCCAAAGCCATGCACGCCACCCACCGGGCGGCCGATCTCACCCGCCAGATGCTCGCCTATTCAGGCAACGGCCGGTTTATGTTCTCCGGATTGAACCTCAACTCGATCGTGGAGGAAAACATCCATATCTTCAAAGCCGCCATCGCTAAAAATGTCAGCTTGAACATCCACCTCGGCCACGACCTCCCCCCCATTCTTGCCGATGCCAGTCAAATCCAACAGATTGTCATGAATCTGATTATGAACGCCTCCGAAGCCATCGGGGAACGCAATGGACAAGTGAACCTCATCACCCGGATCCAGACCTGCGACAACGACCTGCTGGCTCGCAGTCGGCTCGAGGACAAGCCCCCCCCAGGCCGCTTTATCTGCATCGAAGTAACCGACAATGGGATCGGTATGGACGGCGAAATTCAACACCGGCTCTTTGATCCCTTCTTCACCACCAAGGCCACCGGCCGCGGCTTGGGAATGTCCTCTGTTCTGGGCATCGTCCGCGCTCACAAGGGCGCCATTTTACTCGAGAGCGAAATTGGACGCGGCTCGACGTTCCAGGTTTTCTTCCCGGTAGCCGAGTTCACCGCGCCCCCCCCTCCCGAACCGGACATCGAAAAATCACCGGCCCCCGCCCCATCGCCACATTCAGGCCTGATCCTCATCGTCGACGACGAGGAAATGGTCCGTTCCGTCTGCGAAAAAATGGTCCGTCGGTTCGGTTTTCAAACGCTGACCGCCATTGACGGAAATGATGCCGTTGAAGTCTTCCGGCAACAGTCGGGGCAAATTGATGGCGTGCTCCTCGATCTGACCATGCCGGGAATGGATGGGGTCGCGACCTTGAAGGCCCTGCGTGAAATCCAGCCGGATATCCGGGTTCTGCTGGCCAGCGGCTATAGCGAAAAGGATGTGATGAATCGTTTCGTCGACGGACAGGGCATCCTCGGTGTCATCCAAAAGCCCTATCAAATGTCCAGTTTGCAACGCGAACTGGAAAAATTCAGCATCGGTCCTTCCGGCTGATCCGGGAATTTCATCCGGCCGCATTCCGCCCTGGCCTCTCCCTGAAATGAGATATTCGCCGCAGATGGGTGAATTTCTTGATCTTGGTAGGGGAATATGAAAATATGGATTCCATGCGAATTGGAGTCATGTTGCGTGCTTATGAAGACCGCCAGGGAATCGGCATCTATTGTCGGAATCTCATGGATGCCTTGCTTCCGCTCGATTCCCGAAATTCCTATGTTTTCTACTATCGTAATCCCCAGCTCCTCGGCACTTACGCCCGTTTCCCCCAGGTGACCGAAAAAATCATCTCCGCTCCCTCCAAAGTCTTCTGGGATCAAATTCAAATTCCCCGGGCCGCCCGGGCGGATCGTCTCGATCTGATCTTTCATCCTAAATTCACCGTTCCATTCATGACCCGACGAAAAACCGCCATGACCATCCATGGTGCCAGTTGGTTCGTCCATCCCGAACTCTATGACCCCCTCGGCATTGCCTATATCAAGGCCTTCATGCCCCTTTATTGCCGCAAGGCCGATTTGATTCTCTCGAATTCCCGCTTGACCACGGACGACTTCGTCCGGATCCTCAAGGTTCCGCCTGAAAAAATCGCGACCATTCCCCTCGGCACCAATCAGAACTTTAAAGTCATCGATGACCGGGCCGCTTTGGAATCCTATCGCCGGGAGCGCAACCTTCCTGAAAAATTCCTGGTTTCGGTGATTCGCCATGACCCTCGTAAAAATTTCAAAAACCTGATCGCCGCCTTCCGCCTGCTCCGCAAACGAACGCCCTGCAAATTGGTTGTTACCGGGCTCGGTTGCGAAAAATACCGTGAGGAATACCGCCTGGATGAAGACGGCACGGCGGACGATGTGCAGTTCCTTGGATGGGTTGAGCAAACGGAACTCCCCCGCCTCTATAACCTCGCGCACGGGCTGTTCTTCCCCTCCGTCTATGAGGAATTCGGCATCCCCGTCTGCGAAGCCATGGCCTGCGGTTGCCCCCCGGTCGTCTCCCGAACCGGAGCCCTGCCGGAAGTCGCCGGCGATGCCGGCCTCATCGTCGATCCTTTCAACCCCGCCGCCATGGCCGATGCACTCGAACGCCTCTGGTCTGATCCCGCCCTGCGGGCCGACTTGGTCCAACGATGTCGCGCCCGCGCCGCGGAATTCACCTGGGACCGCTGCGCCCGGGACACCCTCACCGCCTTCAACCGATTGGCCTGACCGCATGTCTTCAATCGCTCCCACAGATCGATCCGACCTGCATCGAAACACCGTGCGCACGGTTTCGGTCGGAACGCTCTGGCGGGTGCTCCGCTATCCCTTTGTCATCCTCTCCCTCACCTTCATTCCCCGTCTCATGGGCGACTCCGATTATGGCCACTATTGCTATTATATGTCCATTTTCCTGATTCTCGACATGCTGACGGATTTTGGTTTTCTCCAGATGTTCGGACGGTTTCTTCCGGAAGGCACCGCCGATCTGGATGATCCCCGCTCCCGCGCACTCCTCGAAGGAACGCTCCTCTATGGCACCCTCCTGCCGGTGGGTGCCTGGTTGCTCTTTGGTCTGGCGGGATGGATCAATCCCGCCTGGGCCTTTTTTCCACCCCTCCAATATGTTTTGCTGGGGCTGACCCTCGTCTTCAATCGAATCGCCGGATCCCTCTTTCTCATCCTTTATGGGCGCAATCAAATCGCGTGTTTTTCAGCTCGCGAAGTCCTTCGCAGCACGTTCACTTTCTTGCTGGTCTGGGGGTTCTATCTTCAATTCGGCCTGACCGGCGCCCTGACCGGTCTCCTGTTCAATGAAATCTCATTGACCCTGATCGGCCTCTGGTGGACCCGGGCCTGGGTTTTCCGCCGCTGGACCGCCATCCGTTTTCGGGACTTTGCGCCCTTTTTAATCTTTGGCCTGACCTTTTACCTGCCCGCCTTCCTCTTTGGTTTGATGCAACGCTCGGGAAATGTCCTGGTGAAATGGATCACGGGCTCCAGCGAACAGGTGGCCTATTACGATGTCGCCAACCAGTTCCTGTTGTTAACGGCCACCTTTTTAGGGTTGATCCTTTCCACCTTAATCCCCGCCCTCAGCGCGCTTCAGGCACGGGGGGATTCCGAATCGATCGCCCGCTGGCAGGGCCGAATTGCCGGTTATTGCGCGATCGCGCTCGTTCTTTCGTTTTATGCCTTGCTCGGATTCGGATCAGCAGCCATCACCCTCTGTCTCGGCCCCAAATTTCTGCCGGTGGTCCACAATGCCCTCGTAGTCATCCTCGCCACACCCGCCATCCTGGTGGCCACCGTCGGCATGAATTATGCCCTCCTCGAAAAACGACCCGCGACCTACCTGCAATCCGTCGCCGGCGGAGCGATCGTCATGGCGCTTGCCGGATTAGTGTTGATTCCCCGGGGACTCTCAACCGGCGCCTGCTGGGCCACGGTTCTCGGCTACACCACCATGGCCATTGTCTTTGCCTTCCATTACCGATCCCAGTTTCGTCTCATTTTCCCCCAATTCGGGCGCATCCTTATCGCGGGCATCATCCCGGCCGGCGCGTTCCTTTTTTCACCGGTTCAAGCCCACCCGTTTCTGGCCTGCCTCGCCATCACCGCGGCATTCTTCCTCTTACTGATGACCGCTCGTATCTGGCACCCGTCCGATCTCCTTAAACTGCTTCAGTCGTTTCGCAACCCACCCCCGGAGTAATCATGCTGCCCGAACACTCAGCCGTTCCTCCCCGCATTTGCATGCTCCTCGAGAGCTATTTTCCCGTTGTGGGAGGCATGGAAACCCAGGCCGTCAACATGACCTGCAGTTTCAAGAAGGAAGGCATGCCCGTCCTGATCGTGACCCGTCGCTCCAGTCCCGAATTGGCTCCGCACGAAATCATTGAGGGAACTCCGGTTTACCGGGTCGGCCCTGCCACCCGCAGTTCGCGCGCCCGCTGGATTATGGTTCTGTCCGCCCTCCCCACGCTTTTCCGGCTTCGGCGGGAATACGACCTCATTCTCGTCCCCGGTTTCCGCGCTCTCGGAATCACTGCGGTATTTATTCAACTTATTCTCGGGAAGCCCGCCGTACTCAAGGCGGAAAGTTGCGGCGAAATGTCCGGTGATTTCTTCAAGGGCGGCCTCCAGAATATAAAACTGGGCCTCTCCTCCTGGCCGGTCCGCCTGTTCCTCAAACTCCGGAATTCTTTCCTGGCCCACGCCAAAGCCTTTGTGAGCCTCTCGGCCGACATGACGGCTGAATATCTCTCCAGCGGCGTCCCGCCTGCGCGTCTGCATGTGATTGCCCAATCCGTCGATGTGGACCGATTCCATCCCGTCGACGCGCCCACCAAGCGAGCCCTCCGTGAAAAACTCGGACTCCCGGTCGATCATACCCTGATCATCTTTTCCGGCCGACTCGTCTCATACAAAGGACTCCCCAATCTTCTGACTGTCTGGAAAACACTCGCCGCTGAATTTCCAAAGGCAACCCTCATCATCGCCGGCGCAGGCGGTGTTGACATTTTCAATTGCGAAAGCCAGATCAAACAATTTGTCGCCGAGCACGGGTTAAAAGACCGGGTGATATTCACCGGCGCGGTTAAAAATGTTAACGAATATCTCCAGGCATCGGACATTTTTGCCTTCCCGACGGAAAATGAAGCCTTTCCCCTGGCCCTGCTGGAAGCCCTATCCGCTGGCCTCGCGGCCATCGGGACCACCGTGGGCGGCATTCCCGATGTCCTGAAAGACGAGGAAAACGGATTGATCATCCCCCCCGCCGATGGAATCGCGCTGACCCAGGCGCTTCGCCGCCTCATGGAAAATCCCGAGTGGCGCGCAAAACTGATCGCTGGCGCCCAGAAAACAGTCCGTGAAAATTATACCCGCGCCATCATCACCGACCAATATGCGCGCCTGTTTAACCTCTGTTTGCCCCCTCCCACCCCATCTTCAAAATGATTGATCCCCGCGCCTCCGCTTCCGTTACCGCCTATGCGGCTGACCGGATTTTTGACGGGCATCGCACCTGGATCAACCATGCGATCGTGATCCAAAACGGAGTCGTCACCGGCATTCGCCCTTCCCGGGAGTGGGATGGCACAATCCCGCTCAAATCCTACCCTGGCTGCACGATTCTCCCGGGTCTGATCGACACTCATATCCATTTCATGCCCTGGCAGGGCCCCCAATACCTCGCCTACGGCATCACCACTCTTCGCGATGTCGGCAATGAATTGAACTGGATCCTGACCCGACGCTCTGAATGGCCGGCCAAGCCCTGGCCCCGAATCCTATGCGTCGGCCCGCTGCTCGATGGGCCCCGGGCCTTCCATCGATTTGTCTCGCGCTCCTGCTCCGACCTTTCTTCGGCGGTCACCGCGGTCCGGGAAACAGCCGAAGCCGGCGTGGATGGGATCAAACTCTATGTCGGGTTACCCCCCGATTGGCTGTCGCCAATGGCCCGTGAAGCACATGCCGCCGGACTCAAAGTTTCCATGCATTGCTCCGCGGCGGGGGTTCTTCAGCCCGG
The DNA here is from genome assembly GCA_903824675.1 of uncultured bacterium. Classification (GTDB taxonomy): domain Bacteria; phylum Verrucomicrobiota; class Kiritimatiellia; order CAIKKV01; family CAIJXV01; genus CAIJXV01. Next base: position 6,235 of record CAIJXV010000044.1, on the reverse strand, counting down.
CCGGGCAGGAGTTGACGAGTTCTTTCATCTCGATGGAATCCTGGCGGATCTCTGGCCGGACCATCCCCCCGGATGGCTCAACCTGTGGGGGGCGCCCGAAATTTCCGGCAAGGTTGATCGCCTGAGACAAATCGCCGATGAAATCCGCGAATTGGGACTCACGGCGACACCCACACTCGCCTACTGGGATTCTCAATGGCGGGCAAGAACCAGGGACTATCCCCATTCTGTGGACTTGCGCCACGTTCCAGCCCCCATCATCAAGTGGCAGGCGGGAGGCACAGCAGACCCCGCCGGCTCCGAACAATGGCTAAAGGCCTTGGAAGCCGCGCAACGGTTTATCGGTTTATTGTATGAACGAGGGGTTCCTATTCTGGCGGGAACCGATGTCCCGTGTGGCGCAGTCCCCCCCGGCTTGAGTCTCTGGCGGGAACTGCAGTTATTGGTCGGGTCGGGATTGTCCCCCGTGCAAGCGATCCGGACGGCAACCGCGTCTGCAGCGCAATTTCTCGGACACCCCGAACTGGGTTGCCTGACCGTCGGGGCTTCAGCCGATCTGGTTGTGGTTCGAGGTGATCCCCTCGACCACATTCCTGAACTTCCCGAGATCCCGCTGGTTATCCGGACCGGGCAAGCTTATTTTCCTGCAGAGCTATTGTCGGCCACTGTCCGCGAACCCCTTTCGACAAACGACCCCTGGTATCTTCAATTCCGTCTCCATGCGGGCGAAAATAAATAATCATTCCTTTAACTTCTTTGGCGCTTGTATTTCAGGTTTAATTCAGGCATTTTTAAACTAATAAGTTGAATATAAACGAGTCCGTCCAGCGAGTTCCGCCCCCGCGCTGAAAAGGATGCGCGATCGGATCAGAAAACAAAAAGAAGCGTCCTATGCATATCCATTCCGGCATCAAGAACACCGCGGTGATCCTGTTCTTCTTTTGTGCGGTGTCCGCAGTTCATGCAAATGGCCTGTCGATCACCAATGTCGCGCTGACCAACGTCAATAGCGGAGTAGCCGATATCCAGTTCGACCTGAGTTGGTCCAATTCCTGGAATGCCGTGGTACCCGAAGTCGGGTCGACCAATCAGTCCTGGGACGCCGTTTGGGTCTTCGCCAAATTCCGGGTCTCCGGGGGCCCCTGGAAACACGCCCTCCTCTCGCCCACGGGCCATACCGCCACAGGCGGTAGCCTCATCGAAGTGGGGGCCAATCCCGGAGGGACCAATGTCGGGGCTTTTGTCCGCCGGGCCGGGATCAATACCTGGGGAACGCAGACTTGCCCCAGTATGCGGCTGAACTGGAATTACGCCCTCAATGGCCTCGCGGGAACCAACGCGGTCGACATCAGTGTGCTCGGAATCGAGATGGTTTATTGCTGCACAGGCACCTTCGCCCTGGGGTCGGACACCGATTCCGGAACCTTTTTTGAGGCCCCTTCATCGAACCTTCGTTATCGCGTCCAAAGCGAAGGTGCTATCCTCTATGGAACAACTGCAGGCTACCTGTGCCATCAAAATATCATTCAATACGGCGACCTGGCGGGTCCCATCCCGGATGCTTTCCCCAAGGGCTACCGCGCTTTTTACTGCATGAAATACGAAATCAGTCAGGGGCAGTACACCGATTTCCTGCAACTGCTCGATGCCGGTCTGGCCCTGACCAACTTCCCGAACAAGGCGGGCAGCAGCCGCCACACGATCGGGTGGAACGGTTCGACTTACACCAACGGGGTGCTGGATCGGGCCTGCAATTTCCTCACCTGGGCCAATATCCGGACCTATCTGGACTGGGCGGGACTTCGCCCCATGACCGAACTCGAGTTCGAAAAGATCTGCCGGGGTTCATTGACGGCCGTAGCAGGTGAATTTGCCTGGGGAGATGCCGCCTTTGTCAAGGCCACCAGTTATTTGGGTACGGATGGCGGTGGGTCGGAGACCGTGTCTCCCACCAATGCCAATATCTTCGCAGAAAACGGGGTTGGACCGGCACGAGTCGGCATCTTCGCCACAACCACGTCGACACGACGCGAAGCCGGGGCTGCATACTGCGGGGCCATGGAGATGTCCGGGAATCTCTGGGAAATTGTGGTCACCCCCTGTCATGCAACCGGACGCCTGTTCACAGGCGTTCACGGAGATGGAGATCCCTACACAGAGCCGACGAACTGGCCAACCGTTTCGCTCGCCGGTCTTGGCGCGCGGGGGGGTGCACACGATGGTCTAGGGTCATCCCTCTTTCGCTGCCATACCTCAGATCGATGGCTCATCCGCGATCCCGGTTACTATATCACACCCACCCCAGCTATTGGTGGCTATTCCGCCGGCGGCCGTGGCGTACGAACCGCTCCCTGAGAAAGGGTCCCTGGTCATGCGATATGATTTTGAAATAATCCTGCTCGCCGTCGTCTTGGGCGCCTGCACCACCTTCGGTGCCGGAGAGTCCCGTTACTACGGGGGCCCCTTTGATGGATCGGCCCGGTGCACCCGTGTGACTCCCCTGCCGCCCGCCCTGACCCAGCGCTACCAGGGCGGCGCGTTCGACGGTACCGCCCGGGATCGGGCGCTAAATCTCCCTAATCCCCTCAACCGGGATTCCGATGGCGATACCCTGCCCGACTGGTGGGAACTCCAGTTTTATTCGGGCGTGACAAACGCCCTGCCGGAATCGGACCTCGATCACGACGGAATGTCGAACCAAAAGGAATACGTGTCCGACACCGACCCGTGGGCGGCGACTTCATCCTTCCGCATCACGCTTCTGACGCTCACGACCAATGCCCAGGTCCGGTTTGTCTGTTCAACCCAACGCGTGTATGATTTAACTTATTCCGGAACTCCGAACGTCACCTCGCAATGGACAGGAGTCGGCGGCCAGACCAACCTGGCAGGAACAGGATCCGTCATGATCCTGCGCGACAACACGCCCCCCTCCACCTCCCGCTTCTACCGCGTCAACGTCCGCATTCCCTAAGCCGGGGCGATTCTGTTGGTGTGCATTTCTGCGGTGGCCCGACAGCTCCGAGGGCGGGCTCTCTTCCATCGTTCGCTCCGGAGGCCGTGGTCGGCTCGTGCTTCGTAGCGAAGGCAGTCTCCCTGCTTCAAAGCCATAACGCCGGTTGAAGCCGATTCGCTGACTTCGCAGAGTAGCAAGCCCCCGGCCCACCCCAAAGATCGGGCGCAAGACAAATTTCTTCGGCAACGCCGCGGAAGTGAGAACTCCGATTATTCACACGCAAAGCCGCAAAGTTCGCCGAGGTCCTGATCGCCGCGCGACGAGCCCGCCGGCCAAGCCAGCGGGTGCCTCGCGCGGCTGCTAGCTCGGGACCGCGCTTCATTAAACGGCCTCAGACGCGGGGTGCACGATCACGCCCCGTGAGCGCTCACCCCGCGGCTTGGCTTTTCCCCTCGCGCCCCCCCTCCGCGCCCTTTGCGGCTTTGCGTGAAAATAATCCGACCTGGATCACGGGCACCACTTTATTCCCTTCTTCAGATTTCTCCCCGCCGCCCCAGCGGACGCGGACCAACCGTTTTCATCTCGATCGGCACGAAACCCAATTTAAAGGCCGGGGAGTTCGGAGCCAGCGTAAAATCGCGCCGATCCCTATTTTTGAATTTCGGATCCGCCACGATTGAATTCTGATCCCGACCCAGCGCCTGCCATTGCTTGAAGGAATATTTCTTTTGGGCCATCATAAAATGCGGCTTGCCGGTCACATCCCAATACAGATTCAGATCGGCTTGGATCCGATGCGCCTCCTGCTCCGGCCCAAAATGGGACTTAAATATCGGCTCGCCCTTGCTCACCATTATGTTCCGGGTCCAAATCACTCCCTCGTGCGCTTCATTCCGGCTGTAAATTCCAACCGACTCGCCTCCGAACACCCAGATATTGTTGCGGACGACATTCCGTCGTCCATAATGCTGGTGGAAGGGCTGCCGATCGGCATCATAACAAATGTTGTTTTCGATCAGCAGGTGGCTTGAGCCCTCGTCCGGATAAATGCACCAACCTCCGTAATGGGCCGAGGTGATCCCGTAAATTAGATTGTTTTTTAACACGGTTCCGGGCTGGACACCCAAAGTGTAAATCCCACCCATGTCCGACAGCACCTTGTGCCCCAAATCGTGGATGTGATTGTAGGCGATCAGGTTGTCCCGGCTCACATTCTCCTGGTATCCCCATTCCCACCCGCAGGAAATGCCGGAATAAAACAGATCGAAAATATGGTTGTGACAGATCACCATGTTGTGGGCATTCATCGACAGCACCCCTACCGCGCTGTGAAACACACGCCCGCCCCGGCAGATGGTGTTGTCGGTAATCCGGTGATGCCCGGTCTCCCGCATCCGGACTTCCGAATCACTCGCAGCGGCTCCGTTGATCTTCACCCCGCCCGCGCCCAGGTCGCGAATCGTATTTCCCACCAGTCGAATCCCCCGGCACCCATCACCGATTTCAACCCCATACCAGCCAACATGTTCGATCGTGCAGTTTTCGATGGCGCAATGGCGCGCTCCCTCAAAATAAATAACCCCGGGCACATCGCAGGCCGCCTGGGCCGCCGCCGCCAGTTTGCCGCGCCCCTGCCGCCGTCGGTCACCCGTGTATCCCAAAAAGGTCGCACCATCCGAAACGTCGGGATGCCGCCAATCGGTGTGCGCAAAAGTAATCCCCTCGAAACGGATATGTTCGATATACCGGTGCTCTTCCAATTTTCCCACCAAACCCAGTAATTGCAGGCAACACGGCGCAAAAACCTCTGCCGTTTTCAAACTTTCGCCCTTGCGCGGCAGGTAGTAAAGTTGGCCCGCGGACCGGTCCAGGTACCATTGCCCCGGCTTCTTCAGGGCCTCGAACACATTGTCGAAATAATAATCCGCCAATTGGGAACCGAAACTGCCGACCGGCGTGGTGTAACTCGGCCGGTCCATTGTCACCCGCCCCGTCGCCCGGTCCACCGCCCGCAAAGTCGATCGCTCCTCAATCCAATAATGGACGTAGACCGCCTCGACATCGTTCAGGTTTTTAAAGTCGCGCACCTGGCCCGACTCCGCGATGAACTGATCGAAATGGCGATTATCCCAGCCGGTGGGTAAAACTGCGCCCGGAACGGCCTTCATCCGGTAAAATCCCTTTTCGGGCAGTCGGGGACGTTCGGCCCGACGCCCATTCACATACAGCTCGCGAAAGGCCCATTCGCCGGCGGCCACGGTCGGCAGATCCGCAATCCAAACCACCCGCCCGTTGATCGTCCCCACCCGCCATTCGGATATCCGCCGCGCACCGCTAAAGACCGGCTTCTCCCGGCCGTAGGCCTTGAAGGTGGTCGGCCAGGAATGCTCGGGACCCAGTACAACTGGCTTTTCAAATGAATACACGCCGCACCGAACCCAGACCGTGATCGGCCCTTCCGGCGTTTCGCTCACCTGAAATTGATCCGGATGAAAGGTGCGCCCCGCCACGAGTCCCTGCAACCGCGAGGCGACCCCCGCCATGGAGGCCAGGGGGCCGTCGGTCTTACCCGCATTGGGGGCGGCCAAGGTTCCACTCCACCGATCGTTTCCATTCGGCGCCAGATATAGATTCATTATTTCCCCTGTTTAGGTGGACCGATTGTTGAATGCGGTCGTCGAATTAAAGATTGGTGGGCGAGGCGGGATTTGAACCCGCAAGGATTGCTCCACAAGATCCTAAGTCTTGCGTGTCTGCCAATTTCACCACTCGCCCTTGAATCCGGGAATTATCGACAGCCTTCCCGTGGACTGCAAGAAAATTGCGTGTATCCGTTATTTTCGATTGCCTTTAGCGACCGCGAGCACACAGGGCACTTGACAACACCGACCGCTCCAATCTCTATTTTGAGCGAGAGACCGCTGCTTTTGACCGTATTGGGAACCGTAATGGCCAGCGCTAAAGATCCCTGGAAACGCCTTCAGTAGAAACGCAAAGAAATCTCGAGCGCTCATTGTCCGAGCCATCCCGCCCATACGGCAGTCGCATCCCCGGCGTTCCGGCCTGAGTTCCTGTTCAGGGAATCGGTACGAGAACCAAAGCTCTGGGTTACTTAAAATGGGATTGGCTACCTCTTTTAGGTCAAAGGACAAAGTGAATTAGACTTTGGCAGGGTAAATGCGCCGGGGTCTCGTTTAGTCTATCCGAAACCGGGCATTGATGCGGTGGTTTTGGGTATAGGAAGCCGGTTGAGGCGAGTTCCACCTGTGAAGGGGGCAG
>CAIJXV010000043.1 GCA_903824675.1 uncultured bacterium | reverse complement strand
TCATTCACGCAAAGCCGCAGAGTACGCAAAGATCTCAGAGAGCCGCGCGACGAGTCCCGCCAGGAGGGCGGGATGCCTCGCGCGGCTACTGCTCTTGAAAGATCCTACGAAACGGGAACCGGACGCGCGGTGCACGATCACGCCCCGTGAGCGCTCACCGCACGGCCTTGCTCCCTTAGCGACCTTTGCACCTCCGCGTGAGACCTCCCTTTCGTCGGAGGAAGGAGAGAACCTATACCGGGTGCGAAATCAAAGAAAGTTACCGGGACAAGTAGCAAGCCCGACCGAGCGCTGTTCCACCCACAGAACTTCCTTGCGCCCGTTCGCAAGAGAATTGTAAAGTTAAATGCCGCACAAGTTTTCCCTGATCTCCGACCGTTTTCAATCAATGTCGGCCCGCCCTCGGTGGCGGGCGTCTGGTGATGGAGGAGATTGGATCAGTGGCCGCCGGGCGCAGAGGCCCGGCCTACAACAACACGAGATCCCTCGACTTCGCCTGCCCGGAGGATGTCGAAGGGCTCGTGGCCCTAAGGGTCCGGGCCCTAAGGGTCAGTCCTAATAATAGAAAATAAACTCATCCGGGGTGTTTCCTTCTCCATCTTCCGCTCCAGGCGTGATACCTGCCGCGCCAGCGAGGGGTCTGCGCGCACATGGGCCAACAACGGGGAATCAGGGGGTAGGCGAAACCTCACGGGGGGCGGCCTATTAAGGAAACAGGCGAACCGTTTTCAATCGATGTCGGCCCGCCCTCGGTGGCGGGCGTCTGAAGTTGGAGCGGCTGGATCCGCGGACGCCGGGCGCAGAGGCCCGGCCTACAACGGGGACTCAGCGGACCTTAAAAAAAGATAGACATTAAAGCCGTTTTGTAGGACAAAATGAACAGGATTAGGCGGCGCCTTTCACGAGGAGTTCGCCATGAAAACTTGGCCATGGGCATCATTGATTGCATCGATTGCGGGGGTGGCATGGGGGGGCCTCGCGTTTACGGTCGACAATGATTTTTTCGTGGGTTCAGACAGCAGCAGTTATACCCACGGCGCCGAATTAACCTGGTATGATCAAAACGATTGGGGCACCTATTTCACCGGCCTGCGCAATCGCATCTATACGCCCACAGATACCACGCGGGCAGAGAATCAACCCGACGACCATCCGTGGTGCGGATTGTCGACCGTGTTTTTCGAACAGGGCATCACCCAGGGCCGGTTACGCTCGAAATACAGCATCGAAACCGGCATCCTCGGGCCCTCCTCGATGGCGAAAGAACAGCAGATCTGGTTTCATAAATTATCCGGTTCGGATAAACCCCAGGGCTGGAATAATCAGTTACAAAACGAATTTGCGCTCAATGCGTATCTGGACAACTGGTACGGACTTGGACCCCAAGGGCGCACGCAGGCCTGGAGCGTGACGCCCGATTTTCTATACGGCGGGGTATTGGGAACGGTGTATGACCATCTCTATTCAGGATTGGGCGTTCGCGCCGGTTATAACATCCCGCCGCTCTGGCCCGACAACGGCCTGTCACCGGATGTCCCGCCGCGCTCTCCGCCATTTTTCGCGTATCTCCTGGCCAGCCTCAAAGGCATCGCGGTGGCGCACAATGCCACGCTGGGACAAAGCCTGTTTCATGGCGTGGACGAAGAACACCATGTGGACCCCCATCCTTTCCTGGGAGAGGCTAGGGTGGGAATCTGCCTGGGGTATGGCTGGGTTTCGTTGATGGGGTTGGTGTCCTTGGGCACCCGGGAATTTGACGGCCAAGACGACACCCCCGCCTGGGGCGAAGTGCGCTTGACGGTCGGACGTCCGTTCTGATTTTGTTAAAACCCCAACCCCCGATTTAAACTCCACAACGACCCTTAGCGACGGGGACTTTTCCCGCGGCCGCCCATCAGGTCGGCCATCATTTCTTTGACATTTTGGACCACGCGATCCAGCGAATCCGGGGCCAGTTTGGCCCAATTCGTATAGAGGTCATTGGCTTCGTGTCCGCCGTGCCGCGCGCCTTCGAGGGTGGACAGGTAGCCGGTATAATGCGAGCACATGTGGGCCACCTGGACGTACGGCAGGGGCGACTGGGTCTTGATCGCCAATTGCCCTTCCACAAACGGCTCGCCCGACAAGCCGACCAGAAAGGCGTCGCCCACCCGCAAAACCTGAACCTCGTAGAGAAATTCCGGCATCCGCTTGCGGCAATAATCAATGCTCTTGGTCGACGCCGCCAGAAACCATTCGTTTTCCACCGCGCTTCGATCGTGATTCCATTGCGGCTGCGGATGCCGTTTCAAAATCCGATCCACCTCTTTTCGCCGCGCCTCGGGGACCTCCCGATAGGTCAAAGGGACCTGCCGCATCCGCCACTCGATGGTTTTCGTCGCTGAAAACTCCATTCGATCCAGGACTTTGGCGGCCATCTTTGCCAGATTCCCGCCCATTCGCCGGTGGTCGGGTTTGAAGTCCGGCGTCATGGGTGGCCAGGGATTTAAATTTCCGCAACACCCATTCAAAACGGTAAAGGGACAGGCGGCGGGATACTGCTTTGACAAGGCCGCCGCCCAGGCCCCGGGCCAATCGGCGGAAATCACCTCCCGGCGGGTGGCATACAAGTTAACCGGATGACACGAAAAATGCAGGAGCACCGCCTGGAGCGTGAGATCCGGGGAACGAAACGCGATCACCCCCACTTCCGGATCGTCCGGGCCTTCCATGTAGCGTAGATGGATCGGGCCCAGGGGTTGTGTTTTACCTTCGTAAAACCAGGGCATGTGGACCGATCCATCCATCCCAATCGCCCGCCGGTTGAAAGCTTGGTTGGACAGGATTCCCCGACCATAGGCAATTTCGACGGGCGTTAATTTCTCCACCGCCGCGTGGAGTGAGGCAATTGCCCCCGTCACGGCTTGCCGGCAATACGCTTCATTCGATCCGGTGAGATATTCGGTTCCGGACTCAGGTGTAAAGGGAAAGTCGGGATCGAGCATCAAGCCCCCGACGCTGGGCGCCGAATGATTTTGAAGGGAATGGACCATGACGGCCTCGGGCTCAAACCCGAGCGCCCGCGCAGCCTCCCGGATCATCCGGGTGTACGGGTCGGTGATACAAATGACATCCAAGGTTACGATCGCCACTTTTCGGCCGGCGGATTCAATGACCACCGCCTTGGCATAAAGGGGATCCAGCACCTTTTTGCCCGGCCGGTAAATCCCGGCGCCATCCCCGGCCAGATGGGTTCCCAAGGGAGGCGTGATGTCGATCTGGGCGGAACCGGCGCGAAGTGAACCGGTTTCATTTTGTTTCGTGCTTCGGCTCATGGCAGCTCCTTTAATAGGACTTGAGTCATGATGATCGCCTTGTCAAATTCTGCTCCCCGGGAAACGCGCCTCACCCGGCGCTACTACAAACAGAGACCATAACCCGTTTGTAGTAGGCGCGCAAGAGCGCCGTTCTTCCGGGTGTAAGACAAATTTCGGAAAAATAAAAGAAAGCCTCGTTTTTTGTTTGCGCGGAACGATATATCGATAACCCAAGCCCCACTCACAATGCGCCCCGAAGCCATCCCATAGGTCTGGCTCTACGGGCCTCTGCCTCTCAGTACAGCCGGGCGTATCGCACGGCTTCTCTGGCATATAGGCGCAAGCCGCATCAGAAGACGATTCCCTTTTTTTCCAAAATTTGTCTTACACCCGTTCTTCCCCCTTGAGGAAGCGGTCCGGAGCGCGGGATCGGACATTACGGGTGAGCCTCCTCATGAGCCGCTAATCCCCCGTCGGCGTACGGCGCAGGGCCTTACACTCGGATCGCTGTTTCTTTCCTTCCAACATGCGCTCCTTCTGTCGACGACTACGGCGTCGCTTTTGTCGGCGAACGCGCTCCTCGGCCTGACGCTTCGCGCTGGCCCGGCCATCCCGCCGGGCTTCCAACAATTCACAGAGTTGACGACGAGCTAAAAACCGATTCAGTTCCCGGGACCGCGTCCGCTGGCACTTGACTTCAAGGCCGCTGGTCGGATGCTGGATCCGGACACACGAGGCCGTTTTATTTACCTTCTGGCCGCCGCTCCCGGAACCGAGAATAAAGGTTTCGACCAAATCCGCTTCGCGCAGACCGATCGCCGCCATCCGCGACAGTAATTCAGATTTCTTGGTATCGCTGACGAATGTTTCGGACATGGTCAATTCTCCCGTCCAGGCATAGCTGATCAGGCTGTAGGTTATTAGGCTATAGGCTGTTAGGAAAGGCCTCAAACCCACCTTGTCGTTTCTTTAAACGCAGTGAAAAAATACAACACGGTGGAGTCAAAGACCAGATTAAAACCAATCCCATATGCTGTTACATATCACAGCAGTCCGTACCATGCGGGGTCTCACCCTCTTACCGGGCCTGAAGCATCACGATATCGCTCAGATCGAGATCCAGGGTGAATTCCGTCAACCAAGGCAACGACGGTTGTTTTTTATCCGGTTCCGACCGGGTGGTGAAGTGCAGTTCGCCGCGTTCGACCGACACCACGCGAACCGGCGCTTGCGGTGTGCGAAGTGTCACTTTGAGTTCAGGGATCCGTTCATACGTAAAATTGGCGAGCACCAGGGCCGTGCCGCCAGGCGCATCGTACAACCCGGCCTCAACCACGGGATGCGACAGCGTTACCAGCCGGGGTACGCCAGCTTCCCGCGCCGGAGCCGTGATGAACTCCCTCAACCCCACCGGCCACTTTTCCTTGAGTTCAGAAGGAACGAAACGCGCTTCCTTGCCATAGGCGATTCCCGGGCAGGCGCCCACGTAAGTCGTCTTCCCCTTGTGGAAGACATTTTCGATCACCGCCGGCGAACCATCGTGAAAGGTACCCGTCACGATCGCACCCTTCTTGGGAACAAATGACATTTTGACCCCGATGACCCCGATGGTGCCGGAGGACGGATTGGTTGGGCCTGCGGCGCCCAGACGAATCTGGTCCATGTAGTCCATCAAGTTCAAGGCGCCCCGGATATGATAACTGCCTTTTTGAACTTTCCAGGTGGGCCGGGACTCGATACCGAGCACCTTGGCCAATCCGGGGACCGGCACGTTAAACTCGTTGCGACTTCCCGCCCCGCACGACGCATACAAATGCCCGCCGTCCGCCACCCAACGCTCGATCCCTTCCGTTGCGGATTCGCTGATCGCCGGATCCGTTGCATAGAGGACGTCGTACTCCTTGAGGCGGCCGGACGAGATGTCTTCCTCGGTGAGCATATCCACCAGGTATTGTTCATGCACCAGGGCCAGATACGTCATCCGCCGTTCGAGCATGTGAACATAATCGAACGTCTGGAACAAATCGGAGGATAGACTATACAACAAAGCCACCTTGGTCTGGCGCGTCCGACCCGGTCCGAGAATGGGTTCAGCCTGGGCCAATTGTCGGGTAACCGTGGCCAGTCCATCGTATTCCCCCGGCAGATCCGACCAATAGTTTTCCGTGCTGAGCGAGGTGGGCCCGTAGGTCCAATAGAAGAAATGCTTCGCCCCCTGGCACAAGGCCGAAGCGGTCTTCAGGCACAAGTTCTTTTTGTCGCTGGGGGTGATCCAGGCGATGATCGGAATTTCGCCGCGACTGCCGCTCCGGAATATCGTCGCCTGGAAGCCCATCAGTTGAAAACCTTCCCAGGTATACGTCGAGCCGTACATATACTGCAGGCCCATCCAGTCTTCGATGCCGGCGAGATCCAGCGCCTTGCGTCGGGCCACGTCGAACCAATCGGCGGCCAGCGGCGTCGAACTCCAGGCCGGATTGGGGCCCATCCCCATCCCGAGGCCGGTGCCTGAAAAATAAGGGTGATCCGCAAACAGGGTGGACAGCAGCGGACCCGATCCCAGGTTCTTATGGAAAGCGTCTTGCAGCGACAGGAAACTTCGGGTCATGGCATCTTGTCGAAACCGGCAGGAATAATAGAAAATGCGGCTGGCGGCCAACCCGTTGTCTTTTTGCCGCCGGTTCAATTCATACGGGGTTTCAATGGGAATAACCTCTTCCAGTTTGCTGACCCCCAGATCCTTCGGTCGAATCTTCCGCTCGGCCAACCAGGCGTGAAACTGGGCGATGCGGGCCGCGTTGGTGCCGATCGCCGGCGCAACAACTTCGTCAGAAAAATTAAAGGGAATCCCCGGATCGGGCGGGGACTTGATATATTGCGCAGTCGCATTTTTCATCTGCGCATCGGCAACGGCCGGGGTGACCTCCTGACCATATCCCACACGCAACAGCCCGGGCGTACGGAAAGGAAACCGTTGTTTGGCCTCGGGTAACTGACTGCCGACCATATTGAAACCCAGCAACCACAGCACTTCAGATTCCTTCAGGTTTAAATCCGGACGCTGGCTTCCCCAGAAACTGGTCTGAACGATCAGGTTAGTCGGCGACCACCGCTTGCCGCCGGTGGCCTCCCGGGCCCAGCGCAAGTGGCGATCGGTCATCTGCGCCGCCGTCTCGAGTTGATCGACGTCGGCCTTCAACGTGGGGGAGACCAGCACGCTGGTCCATCCGGCGGGAGCCGTCTCCTCAAAGCGTTTGACAATCGCCTGCTCCTCGGGGGCGGTCGCCAGTTCGATCACCACTTCGCCGGTTTGGATGTTGGTTCCGCCGGTCCGGAATGCCACCGTCAGATTAGGGAGTTCGGCGATGCCACCGGCACGCCACTTACGCCCATGCAGTCGGCCGGCGGCATTCGCCTTGATATCGAACCAGGGCGTGAACGATCCCATGGGAACCCGTTTGGCGGGATCGCGATCCGCGCCGAGCGGAAGGAAGGCGTTCACCAACCACCACGGTTCGTTATGAATGGTGCCGGCCAACCGGACATAATAATTCGTGCCATTGGCCGAACTGAATTTGAACCGGACAAAAGTTCCATCCCCCGCCATTAGGGAGGTGGCCATAAGCCAGATCAAGGTCCAGGTGCAGAGGCATTGCCGCCCGCAAGAGCGATTAGACATTTTCGGTCTCCGTGTCATTAAGGTCATTGGCGATTTTCTTTACAGGGGGGTTCCCGGTGTTGCGGTCTCTATTTGGATAGGGATGGCTCCATCCGGAAAATCGGGGGCAAAACGTGACCGGGCAGTTCCGCCCGGGCCAGAATCCCGGCGAAATTCTCCGCCAGCACCTTTCGCTTGTCCGCCAGGCTTAACCGGCTGTTCACCACCCACCCGAGTTGCGGGCGGCAATCGCGCATCGGCACATCCGAGCCAAAGAGCACATGATCGGCGCCCACGTGCTCGCACAGCCATTCGATCATTCCGTTGGGCACCGGCGTATAGGTGATTTCAGCATAAATATTGGGACAGGCCTGACAAGCCTGGGCGACATGGGCCGCAAACCCCCACGCCCCCCCGGAATGCGCAATGACAAAAGACGCGCGCGGATATCGCCGGGCCACCTCGACGACACTCTGGGCCCCCCCTGCATCAAAGGAGATGTGCGCCAGCACATATAACCCATAGCGATTGGCGAATTCCCAACAGGGGGCATAGGCCGGATCACTATAGAGAATGCCATTTTGCGGCCAGTAGGGTTTGACCCCCCGGAATCCCCGTTGCAGATGACAGATCTCCAATTCCCGTTCCATCGTCGCCCGATCCTGATGCAGGGGATCCACCGAAGTTAATCCTAAAATCCGGGATCCGTGTTGCGCCACCAACCGGGTCATTAATTCATTACCGGCCTCGGCATCCATTCCCACCGGCCCCTGCCAGCTCATCATCGACACCCCGTCGATCCCGCACCGGTCATAGATCGACAGGATGCCCCGGGCATCGCCGTCGGGCATCATATACCCGGTGCCCACTCCGCATCCGCCATCGTCCAGAACGTGCGCATGGGCATCCAGGACCCGAACGGGCACCGCTTTCCCGGACCGGACCACGCGGATGAGTTCATCGGCCGGCGGCGGGGTTTCCGGCAAGGTCTTCAGATCCACTTTCAATAACCGGGCCAGGTTCTGACCGGCAAATTGACGAACCTCCTCGGACTTAAGCAGGGACCAATCGATAAAGCCCCGGGCCGCACCGCCACTCATCTGAGGGAGACAGCTTCCAAACAGGCATCGGTCGATCCCGTGGCGCTCCGCCATCCATTCCACCCCGCGATGCGCCTGCAACCGCGAAAATAAAACGTGCAGATTGGGATTCGCCCGCAGACAGCCATCGACCATCCGCAATTCGCCCCAGCCGACATCGGCCATGAGGACCGGACAATTCTCAAACAGGGCGCACAACCGTTTCCAGGACTCGTAATTGGCGCTCAAATCCCCGTTGAAAACCAGCAGGGGAATTCGCCGCTCATTAAAGTGGGCGGCCATTTCTCCCAGGAAATCAGCCTGAACCGGATATCCATGCCGGTGGGGACACAATTGAACCATCCGGACATCCTGTGCATCCATCTGCTCCAAAAGGGCCCGGGGATCGGGATAGTCGCCGCAGTGATGGGGACCCACCACCCAGCAGGGGAACAGGCGGTTCCGGTACGGCGCCAGTTCGGCAATCAGGCGTCGGTTCCCGGCCATGGCGTCATGGCTGTAACATTGGGCATGTCGCACGACGGCGCCATTGATCCCGTAATGGTCCAGATCCGCCACCAGATCCGCCAACGACCAGCGCTCGGGAGCAGCCCGATGAGGATACGGTCCATAACTCGTCAAGGCATCAAAGCAAATCATATTCTTCTCCTATTCTGAAATTAGGATTACGCCGGATCACTCTATTGGGTATTCCGACCGAATGAAAGGCGTTTTAATGCAAAGATCCGGAAGAGGGTGTAAGACAAATTTCGGAGAAATAGGGCATTGTCTTCTGATGCGGCTTGCGCCTATATGCCAGAGAAGCCGTGCGATACGCCCGGCTGTACTGAGAGGCAGAGGCCCGTAGAGCCAGACCTATGGGATGGCTTCGGGGCGCATTGCGAGTGGGGCTTGGTTTATCGACATATCGTTCCGCGCAAACAAAAAACGAGGCTTTCTTTATATTTCTCCGAAATTTGTCTTACACCCTCCGGGGGACCCGGGGGGAACCATGGAAATAACTTGAGTCTTGTCGTCAGGACCGCTAAAACAATCGCCAGTGTTTAACCCGGGAGTTTGCCATGAGTCGAATCCTGATTATCGGGGCTGGCGGTGTCGGCGGAGTTGTCACCCATAAATGCGCCCAAGTTCCGGACGTGTTCGAGTCGATCTGTCTCGCCAGCCGGACCCTCTCCAAGTGCGACGCCATCGCGGCCCAGCTCAAACGGAAAATCCAGACCGCCCAACTGGATGCCGATCGTCCCGCCAACACCCTGAAGCTCATCCGCTCGTTCAAACCCGACCTGGTCCTGAATGTCGCCCTGCCCTACCAGGATCTGGCCATTATGGATGCCTGCCTCGCCGGCGGCGTGGATTATCTC
The DNA here is from genome assembly GCA_903824675.1 of uncultured bacterium. GTDB lineage: Bacteria > Verrucomicrobiota > Kiritimatiellia > CAIKKV01 > CAIJXV01 > CAIJXV01. The sequence continues at coordinate 7,115 of CAIJXV010000043.1, read as the reverse complement.
GATACCGCCAATTACGAGCCGATGGATGAGGCCAAGTTCTGCTATAAATGGCAATGGGCCTATCGCCAGCGTTTCCGGCAGGCCGGCCGGATGGCCCTGCTGGGATGCGGTTTCGATCCCGGGGTATCCAATATCTTCTGCGCCTATGCCCAGAAACACTTCTTCGATGAAATCCATACGGTCGACATCATGGATTGTAATGCCGGCTCGCATGGTCATCCCTTCGCCACCAATTTCAATCCGGAAATCAATATCCGCGAAATCACCCAGCGCGGGAAATACTGGGAAAAGGGCCGCTGGCTCACCACCGATCCTTTGACCGTCCACGAAACCTTCAACTTCCCTGAAATCGGGCCGAAGGAAATGTACCTCATGTATCACGAGGAACTGGAATCCCTCGTCAAAAATATCCGGGGCCTCAAGCGCATCCGTTTCTGGATGACTTTCGGGCAGGAATATCTGACCCATCTGCGCGTTCTCCAGAATGTCGGCATGACCCGCATCGATCCGGTCAACTACCAGGGCCGGCCGATCGTCCCCCTCCAATTCCTGAAAGCCGTCCTGCCCGAACCCTCCAGCCTCGGCAAAAACTACAAGGGTAAAACCAACATCGGCTGTATGATGACCGGCGTCAAGGATGGGCGTCGCCGCAAGGTTTATATCTACAATGTCTGCGACCACGCCGCCTGCTATCGCGAAATCAAGGCTCAGGCGATCTCCTACACCACCGGCGTCCCTGCCATGATTGGCGCCGTGATGATGCTGACCGGCGCCTGGAAGAAATCCGGCGTGTTCAATACCGAGGAATTCGATCCCGATCCCTTCATGGACCGCCTGAACCGGCATGGCCTGCCCTGGGTCGTCAAGCATCTCAAACCATGAGTTTCAACCCGGCCACCGTCCCCTCGCCCAGTTACGTGGTGGATCTGGGCGCGCTGGAAAACAACCTCCGGATCCTGCAGGACACCGCGCACCGCGCGGACTGCAAAATTCTGCTGGCCCTCAAGGGATTCGCCCTCTTCCACGCTTTTCCGTTATGCCGGCGCTACCTCGCCGGCACCACCGCCTCCTCCCTGCATGAGGCCCGTCTCGGACGGGAGGAATTCGGCGGGGAAACTCATATCTTCGCCCCCGCCTTCCGCGATGACGAAATCGATGGAATCCTCACCCACGTCGATCACATCTGTTTCAACTCCTTCAGCCAATGGCGGCGTCACCGCGATCGGGTCCGGACCTGCGGCCGGGTCATCTCCTGCGGTTTGCGCATCAACCCGGAACATTCCGAAGTCAAAACCGCACTCTATGATCCCTGCGCCCCGGGATCCCGGATGGGCATTCCCCTTGCGGAATTCGAGGGGCACGAGGCCGAACTCGAGGGCATCAGCGGACTTCACTTTCATACCCTTTGCGAGTTGAATAGCGATGCCCTCGAACGCACCCTCGCAGCGGTCGAACAGCGCTTCAGTTGCTGGTTTAAACACCTCCGGTGGATCAATTTTGGCGGGGGCCATCATATCACCCGCGCCGATTACGACCGCGACCGGCTGGTCCGGCTGATCCGCGATTTCCGTTCACGCTACGGCCTGGAGGTCTACCTCGAACCCGGAGAAGCCATCGCCCTCAATGCCGGCTATCTGGTCGCCACCGTGCTCGACCTGACCCGCAACGGTCCGGTCCAAATCGCCATTCTCGACACCTCGGCAGCCGCGCATATGCCAGATGTCCTGGAAATGCCCTATCATCCCAACATCCTGGGCGCCGGCCCTGCCGGACAATCTCCGCACACTTACCGGCTCGGGGCGCCGACCTGCCTCTCCGGCGATGTCATCGGCGACTACTCTTTCCCTGCTCCGCTCCAGATCGGACAGCGTCTGGTTTTTACCGATATGGCGCATTACACGATGGTGAAAAATAACACCTTCAACGGCATCCGCTTGCCGGCGATCGTCACCTATGACCCATCCGATGATCGAACCCATGTCATCCGGGAATTCGCTTACGAGGATTTCCGCAATCGATTGTCGTGAACAAAGGAGTTCCTCATGTCATCCGCCCGAAAAATCGAAAAAGCAAAGCGTCAATTCCCCCTGATGGCGTGGAATACGGAAACCCCCTCGGATCTCAAACTACTTAAGCGGGCGCGGGACTGCGGGTTGACCCTGGCGGGCATCGGTGACGCCGCGGGCCTGGCAAACTGCCACAAGGCGGGGCTCACCCTGATCGTGCAGGATCCGGTTTTCTCTCATGACTGGACCGCTGTGACTCGGGATTGGAGAACCTTCGACCCCGCGCCGGTGCGGGCCGCTGTTCAAAAACGAATCCGCCAACTTATGCGCAAACCCGGGCTCTGCGGCTACTATCTCATGGACGAACCGGGTGCGGCCTTGTTTCCGGGACTCGGCCGCATGGCGGAATTAATTCGCGAAGTCGATCCCCACCACTGGATTTACATCAATCTCCTGCCCAATTACGCGTCACCGGAACAACTCGGAACCCCCACCTACGCGGACTATCTGGAAGCGTTCGTGAAACATTGCCGGCCCCAGGCCTTGAGTTATGACAACTATTTTCTGACCCGGGAAAACCCCGCGGATCACCCTCTCTTCTGGAGCAACCTCCAGGAGGTAACCGGGTGTGCCCACCGCCACGCGATCCCGTTCTGGAATATCGTCAACAGCGTCGGCTCCTACAGTTTCCGGGTGCCGACCGACGCCGATTTGAAGCTTCAGTCATTCGGATCTCTCGCGTATGGCGCGGGAGGCATCGCCTATTTCACCTATTTTGCCCCGCCCCATGGCAATTACCGGCTCAGCCCGGTCGATCAATTCAACCACGAAACTCCGACCTGGTATCACCTGCAAAATCTGAATCTCCAGATCCAAAACCTGGCGCCCGTGTTGCTCGCGCTGAACTGGCGCCGCGCCTATCACTTGGGCCCAGTGCCCCAAGGCTGTGGCGGAACAGATGCCTCCAGTTTCGTCCAAAACTCGCCCATGGGCCCTCTGGTGGTGGGCGATTTCGAACTGGCGGATAAAACACCCTATATCCTGATGGTCAATCCCGACCTGGCTCAATCGATCTTTGTGCGCCTGGAATTACGCAAGGATCTTGAAGTGGCCGCGATTCTATCGGCCTACACCGGACTCGAGACCCCGTTTCACGATCACCAGGCTTTCCTGGCACCTGGCCAGGGAGCCTTGTTGCGCCTAAAACCCAAAGGCTAACTGCATTGGAAACCCCATGAAAATTACCGATGTTAAAACCCACCTCTTGACGGGACCGTGTACGCTCGATCCCTTCCTCTCCCAAGCCCGCCGGGTGCGGAGCGCGGCGTTCATCGAAATCCACACCGATGTGGGTGTTTGCGGACTGGGCGAAACCTATGCGGGCTACTTTTGCCCGGAAGTGGTCCCGGCCATTGTGGATTTCTTCAAGCCGATCATCATCGGCCAATCGGTGGACGATATTCCCGAGTTGTGGCAGCGAATGTATCATTGCGGCAACTTCTGGTGTCGCGTGGGCGTGGGCGTGACCGTGCTCAATGGCATCGAGGCCGCTTTGTGGGATCTGAAAGGCAAGCTGGAAGGAAAACCGGTTTACGAGTTGCTGGGCGGTTGCCGGCATGAGCGGCTTCCCGCCTACGCCACGGGGGGGCCGTCCAATTACCCGCACGATGAACTTGCCCGCAAGATCGAGTTCTACCTGTCGCTGGGTTTCAAAGGGGTCAAGCTCGGAGCCGGCGCGCATACGCCGGAACGCGGATTCGAGATTGCCTTCGAACCGGCAGCGGCCGCGGATTTCGAGGCGCGCAAGCTGGAATTTGTGCGGCGGCATTTCGGACGCGAACTCAACGTGATGCTCGATGGGCACATGGGCAACAGTCCGGGGGCGACCTGGAATGCGGCCACCGCCATCGCGGTGGCAAAAGCGCTCGAGCCGTTTGATCTGTTTTTCCTGGAAGAACCCCTCCACTACACCGATCCCTGGGGTTATGCGGAACTCTGCGCGGCCACCACCACCCCGATCGCCGGAGGAGAGTGCCTGACGGCCGCCTATGAGTGGCAGGTTTTTGTGGAACGCGATGCTTTCGATATCGGCCAGCCCGACGCATCGTTTACCGGCGGATTGGGCACCTTCATGGAGATCGCGCGAATGCTCGAGCGTCGCGGACGTAAAGTGGCCACACACGCCTGGGGTGCGGGCGCGTCCTTGATGCAGAATCTCCATGCCGGGTTTGCGGCCCCGAATACCGTGATTCTCGAAATCGCCCCCGCATATGGCCCCCTGCATTCGGAAATCATCGGCGACAGCTTCGTGATGCGGGAGGGTCAGGTATTGCCTCCGACGAAACCGGGGCTGGGCATTACCCTGACCGAGGCAACGAAACGCCGGTTTCCGTTTATCCCGGGAAGCGGGGAATACAACAGCGTACCCGGAAAAATCCTGCCCGAACAACAGGAAAAGGAAAATCATGCTTAAAGTTCTGGTGGATCTCAGAGTGGATGAAGACGGCTTGCGCCGGTTGCGGGCGCTTCCGGAAGTTGAAGTGGTTCTGATCGAAAAGCCCGAGGAGGCCGGCAAGCGCCCGCTCCCGGCGGAGTTGCTGGCGGACATTGACGTGCTGGGCTGCACCTTCCCGCCGGAAAATATCGGCGATCTGCGCACTGTGCGGTTGGTTCAAATTGCCTCGGCCGGCTACACCCAATTGGTCGGTCTCGGGCTGCCTGCGCGGGGAGTCCGCGCCTGCAATGCCCTGGGCGTATTCGATGTGCCGATTGCCGAATGGAATGTCGCCATGATGGATAATCTCCTGCGCGACCTGCGCGGCATGATCCGTAACCAGGACCAAGGGATCTGGGACCGCGATGTTCGCTTTCAGCGCGAACTCCGCGGGCTGACGGTTGGATTCTGGGGCTACGGGGGGATCGGCCGCGAAACCGCGCGACTGGCCCAAGCGTTGGGCATGCGCATCCACGTCCTCGCGCGCAACGGCGTGAAGGAACGAACTCACACCTACCGGATCCCCGGCACCGGCGATCCCGAAGGCAAACTGCCGGACCGCGTGTTCAGCCTGGAACAAAAAGAGGAATTTCTGGGGAGTTTGGATTTCCTGATCCTGGCCATGCCGCTGACCCCGGCCACCACGGGCATCGTCGGGGAACGCGATCTTCAGATGTTGAAACCCACCGCCTACGTCCTTAACCCGGCGCGCGGCCCCCTGATCCAGGAGTCGTCGTTACTCGCGGCGCTTCGCGAGGGCCGGATTGCCGGCGCCGCGTTGGACACGCACTACCACTACCCCATGCCGCCGGCCCATCCGCTCTGGCGCCTGCCGAACGTGATCATGACGCCGCATATCTCCGGCTCCAGCGGGAGTCCCTTCTTCTTAATGCGCATCTGGGATATTTTTGTGCAGAATGTCGAACGACTGCAGCGCAACCAGCCGCTGCTGAATGAACTGACACCGACGGAACTGTCGGGTTGAGAAACGGAAAACAGGAAGGGAATAACCAGCATGATCATCGATCACATCAAGAACGCGTCGACGTACAAAGGTCTCACCGGAGGAATTCAAAAGGCCCTCGACTATCTGGCCCGGACGGATTTCTCCGCCCTCGCACCGGGTCGTTACGATATCGAAGGCGACCGCGTTTATGCGCTGGTTCAGCACTACAATACCCGACCGCGGGAAAAAGGGCTGTGGGAAGCCCATCGCCGCTACATCGACGTGCAATTCGTGTCCAACGGCCTCGAGAGCATGGGGTATGCGCCCCTGGAAAACATGACCGTCACCCAGCCGTATGCGGCCGACAAGGATTGCGTGTTGTTCTCCGGCAATGGCGACTTCGTCACGGCAACCTCCGGAACCTTTGTGATTTTCTTTCCGCAGGACGTCCATATGCCTTGCCTGGCCTGCGGGGCGCCGCAACCGATGCTCAAGGTGGTCGTCAAGGTCGCGGTGGATTGACAAACTCCGGAAATCGCTCATGCAGGATCCGGCGCGCGGTTTGATACTGGGTTTCCGTGAAACCCTGGTAGGGCGATAACAAGCGCAACGGCATGGCCTCCAATCCGCCCATCCGGGTCAGCATTTTGTCATACGCGCCATCCATGCGGTCCTCTTTCAGGAGGGGGCCGAGCATCTCCTGCAATAAATCATGGAATCGTTTTTGCAGGGCGAACAGGGTCGCCACATCCTTCCGTTGGCCGGCCGCAAACAGTTCCTTGACCTTATGGGGGGTCATGGGACCGAATCCCGGCAACAGGGAACATTCCCCGTATAAAATCCCGTGCGGGAAGGTAAATTCGCTCATGAAATGCTGGAGTTCCGGCACCTGGCTGACCAAGGCGGAGGCGCGGGGTAATCCGCCGGCCATGTTTTTAGTTGCCACCAGATTGGGAATGACGTCGACGATTTTACGATAATCGGGGGCTTCCAACATCCGCTTGGCGCGCCCCAGATTGTAATGGAGGAACTGACTATCCGGGAAAGCGCCACACACATCCTTGAAAAAAGTCATCATTTCCGTGTCATTCACGGCTCCCCAGGCGGGGAAAGAAATCTGAAAAACCCGGAACCCGGCTTCATACGCGATGACCAGGCGCTCCATAAAGGTCGCCGTGGAAAGGCCGATCACCCCCACCATCGGAAAGATGTCCGGCTTTCGCAACGTCTCCTCGGCGAAAATTTTCACCACTTCCCGGAAGCGGGGCAGATCGACGGCATAACCCTCCCCCGCCGTCCCGAAAATATAGAGATGTTTAAAATCCCGGAGTGCCGTGCGGATGACCTCGCGAAAAATGGGTTCCAACAATTGATCCTTTTCATCCCAGGGGATCTGACAGGAAACAAGTAATCCTTGAGGGTATCGAGCCATGGCGCCTCCGGTTTAGTTTGATCGATCACGCAATATAACAGATTTGGCCCCGATTTCAAGGAGGGTCCCGGTTTTCTGGGCAATGATTTTCATCAAGGTGAATTGACAAACTAACTGCGACCCCCTATGGGCGGAAGGGGCGCATTTAGTTTGCCAAGGGTGTAGGGCGCATTCAGTCTGCCAATTGGTTTGGTCGGAGGGGAGAGTGGGGGAGGACGGATTGCCAGTCGGTACATT
>CAIJXV010000042.1 GCA_903824675.1 uncultured bacterium | reverse complement strand
CTTTGGACTCGTTCGCTCGTGAACGCGGTCGCCCGCTACTGTTCTTATGACAAACGCCTCCGCTCCAACTTCATTGATAATCTTCAGGGTCTATGGCCACAGCCAGATTCGATTCCTCACCGTTAGCTTGACGCGCATGCCGCGCCGGGGGAGGGAGAAAACCGTAAATGATACGAACCTGATTTTTAAAAATCCGTTTGTTTAATACAGATGTAACACCGTTCTATGAAGGATTTCTTGCGTCGAATTGTTGGGAAATTCAGGCGCTCATAGCCTTTCGGCCTGCTCAGGGCGGGAGCGCTGCTACAGCTGATTTAATTTTCTTCATACCCTCGACCGTGTGGCTTCTCTTACATATTGGCGCAAGCCGCATCAGAAGTCTTTCCCCCATTCCCGGGAATTTATCCTGCGCCCGCTTAAACTTCTTGTTTTTCTTCACCAGCCCGAACTGGTAAGGTATGGGACATGACTCTTCCGGTTTCACCCGACCTCAATCTGTGTACCTCGGCCTCCGATATCCCGCCGGTTCCCTGGCGGGCACTCAAAACGGTGGCCGACGAATTCGCCCTTCTCCACCCCCGCATCCCCCCCATCCCCCGGGAAATACTGGAAGCCCATGCGGACCTCCTGCTCACCGCCCGGCCCGGATTCCGGCCCCACCGCAAACTATTGCTCCTGCTCCTTCATAATGCTTTCTGGCGCGCCGGATTCGCCTCCGTCCCCTTTTCCCGCCGGCTCTTGCTCCTCCCCCAATGCCTGCGCCACCCCACCGCCTGCCGCGCGGAATTCGACGCCCTGGGACTTATTTGCGGCGCCTGTGGACAATGCCCCATCCCCACCTTGCAGTCAGCCGCCGAAAAATCAGGCTACGCGGTCCTCATCGCCGAAGGTTCAACCGCCGTCAGCCTGCTCCTGGAATCCGGTGGCATTGAAGCCGTTCTCGGGGTCGGGTGTCTGGCGTCCCTGGAAAAACTATTTCCCCTGATCGAAGCGGCCGCCATCCCCTCCATCGCCGTACCCTTGGATCGCGATGGATGCCGGGATACCCGCGTCTGCCCGGATTGGGTGCTCGATGAAATGAATGCCTTGCAACCCGGATATCAACCCGTCCCTTCGCCCGCCGATCTTCGGCGGGAAGTTCTGCCCTGGTTCGAAGCCGCCGCCTGGTCGGGAACCGTCGGCCGCGATCCGGGGGAAACCCCCCTCGAAGCCGTCCGATGGATGACCGGTAGCGGCAAACGTTGGCGCCCGACGCTCTTCCTGGGTATGGTCCGGGCGCTCGCGGCAGAGGCGGACACCGCCCTCCTCGCTCCGATCGGCCGCGCCATCGAATGTTTTCACAAGGCCTCCCTGATCCACGATGACATCGAAGATCAGGATCTTCTGCGCGATGGCGCGCCCGCCCTGCATGCCCGGATCGGTTTGCCTGCCGCGCTCAATGTGGGTGATTTTTTGATCGGCGAAGGCTACCGTCTGCTCGCCGGCATCCCGGGTTCGGATTCTTTAAAAACGGCCCTCATCACCATCGCCGCCGCCGGGCATCGCGATTTGTGCGTCGGGCAGGGATTGGAACTGGGCTGGATCCGGACACCGGACCGCCTCTCGGTCCGACAATTACTCGACATCTTCAGTCTCAAAACCGCGCCCGCCTTTTCGGTGGCCCTCAAGATGGGCGCCGCCTTCGGTGGCATGCCCTCCTCCAGCTTTCCTGCCATCGACGGCTTCAGCCGGGCGATTGGCATCGCCTGGCAAATCCGCGACGATCTGGCCGACCCGCTCGAAAACCGCGCGGACAAACCTTTCCCGCCGCATATCCTGCTCGCCCTGACCTTTGACCACTCCTCTTCGGCCCAAAGCCGGGCCCTTCTCGACACCCTTCAGCCCCATTTCAAGGCCGATCCGTTCTATGCCCTGCTCCACGAATCGATTGCCGCCAACGATTTGCGCGCCGAAGCCCGGCGCCTGCAGGAAGACTATCTCCGCCAAGCCCGAGCCGCCCTCCAGGATGTTGAAAATCCTCCCGTCAAATGGCTGCTATGCCGAATCCTCCACCGGATGTTCGCCGAACCCGACCTGCCCCCCCCCGAGGATCCCGTTTCACCAGCACCCCTCGCCCCCCCCCGCCCCGCCCATGCCAACGCTCTTTGACCACCTGTCCACCGCCCTGCGCACCGGAATCGCCGCATTGGGCGAAGACCGCCGGGCCGCGCTCCTCCGCCAAGCGGACGCCTGGTCCGAATGGACGCCGGATCGCGCGGGTCATCCCGATCTCTATTACACCGCCTTTGCCCGCATGATCCGGCACGCCCTCGATCTCACGCCCCACAATCGCCCCCTCTCCTCCCTGCCTTGCGATCCTGACGAAATGGATCTGGTCCACTTCAGCAGTTGGACCCGCATCCGACGGATCGGCCCTTCGCCAACCGTTTCATCGGACCCGCCCATCGGCCCACTTTCGATCGAACGATTTCGGGGGCCGGATGGCGGCTATGCCTTGAAGCCCGGGGGGGAATCTCTCGTCACGGCGGCCTACCTCGCCCTTAATGCGTATCAGGATCTGGGGTCCAATCCGCCGGAGTCGGAATCGTTGGAAACATTTTTGATGAATCATAGGGAAGGCGATGGATTTGCCAATAGTGGGACCTGGCCCCGTGCCATCCTCCCCGCTACCGCAGCCGCCGTCCATCTTCTCGACGCTCTATCCGGACGTCCCAGCGTGTCGGCCTTGAATTGGATCGCCCGGTGTGCCGGGGATTCCGGCGGGTTTGGTCTTTTTCCTCAATCCCCGTTCCCCGATCCGCTCGCCACCGGCATCGCCCTCTTTACCCTGAAAACATTTGAGTTCCCGGTTGAGCGAACGGAGGCGCACCGAGCCTACCTTCTCACCCTGTGGCAGGATTCCGGAGGATTTGTCGGCGATTTAAGCGATTCTAAAAGCGACGCCGAATATACCTTTTACGGATTATTGGGCTTGGCGGGATGCAAGCTAGGAGAGAATGTCTAACGGCAGCGCGGAGTATCGGTGCGGAGTGACGTATCCACCAGCTTTTGATTGGGCTTCTATTGACTTCCTTCGCTTCACCGTAGTGTATTCACGTCAGGTGCGCCGCTTGGTTTTGCCGCTGCCTATCAGGCTGTTTTTGATCCGGCGGAATGCTCCGATCTTCCCTTCCGTGTGAGACCAGCGTTCGATTTCGGTGAGATCCACAGGGTTCGCCGTGGCGACAAGGATGGCCTGCTGCAGACATTGCGTATCGTTGCTGTGATAATACCACGCAAGGCGATCCTTCACACAGTCGGTTGGCGAGATAATACGCACGATGCCGGTTGCAGTCTTGATTTCGTCGATCTCTTTTACCGGTTCCTCGCCAACAGCAAGTGGCCCAGGCGGAAACTCGACCAGAAACGTCGCGTTCGGGTGTCGGAAATATCGGTTTTCTTCGTGGAACCCCAAGACCTCCATGGCGGCTATGATCTGAGCGCGTTTCGTGAACCCCGCGTTCACGAAATCAAGGTCCATGGAGACATACTTTTCCTGGCTGTAAATCGAAACGCAGGAACCGCCGGAAAGCACGACATTGATTTTTCGGCGACGGAACTCAGCCGCCACGAAGGCCGCGAATTCCAGGCGAGTCATGGCGGCAACGGGCTTCACAAGGGCTTCCCCCTTCGCCGCGGTCGCCGCCGGACGAGGCGCAGGCGCTCCTGCTCGGCCTCGGGATAGAATAACAACGCCTTTTCGAGAAGAGCCCGCAACTCGCGGAGAAAAGGATAACGCGGGTTAAAACTGTAAAGTCTTGTCCTTCCTGCGGTGCGACTTACCAGTACACCCCCGGATTCCAGCCTGTCCATCTGTTTCTGGATGCCATAGAGGTCCGTGTCGAATAGCCGGGCAATCTCGCTCGGATAGCCTTCCTCTCGGGTCAAAAGAAAGAGCAAGGTTCGTTCAGCATTTGTAGAGCCTAGCAAGGATTCAATCATGACGGGCCTCCTGCCATAAAACCAACAATAGTGGTTATATCACCAACATCATTGGTACAGTAGCCGAACCGCATGGACTACGCAAGGTCATTTTACAGGTCACGCCCGCATGATCGTCACTGCACCAAAACGCAGATGCGCCCCACATCAGCTCTTCGCGACCCGCGCCGCGCGAGTTGAAAGTCGCCTGGATTTGGTTGTTGGGCATCGGGATTGTGCGTGCAGAGCATCGAGAACTGCGGCGGGGTTGCGGGAGGCGATGGTCAGCAATGCTTTGGCGGGTCCTTCGGGTTGGCGTCGGCCTTGCTCCCAGTTCTGCAAGGTCCGGGTGCTCACTCCGATCATTACAGCAAACTCCCCTTGCGACACGTCTAGTCGCTCCCGAACCATTCGGATTTCAGGCGGTTTGATCTCGTAGATCCGGCTTGGCGCCCGATGTTTGGCTTTAATCTCTCCGGTTTCCTTGATGCTCGTGGCTAGTTTAGCGAAGGTCTCGTCTTTCATATCAACCACTCCTTGACCCTGTTCCGCTCGATGAAGATCAGGAGACAAATATACGCCATTGGCATATGATATCAACTTCCATCGTCATTCCGCCTGTAACCCACGTCAGTCTGGAGGCGATGAGGAAGCCTTACTCGGCGCGGATTCCGCAGTCGTTTCCGAGGCTTGGTTCGATGTCTTCTTGTTCCAGCTGTTTCGCACCCTTGAATACAGAAAGATCGTCGTCATCCATGTGGCTAATGCAAAGAGAAACCATAGAATCTGGATGTGAAGGATGCTCAGTCCATGGAAAATGTGACCCGTTTGATCTCCCCACGGCCGGTCAATGTATCCCTGCGTGATTGGAAGGAACGGGATGAAATCGAAGACATAGTCCGTTGAGGTGTACAACGTCTCAAACACGAATGTATCCCAGAGGAGATTGGCCCCCATTCCGCAAAGCCATAAGAGGGCGTTGAAGACGACAAATCCCCGAGCGAAAACCACATACTTCATCTTGCTGATGAATAGGCATGGAAGAGCAAGAACGAGTGCGGTGGCAACGAGTGCCAGATGGAACAGGCCCATCAGTTGGCCGTATGCGAGTATCTGGAATATCGGTTCTGGTAACATCCTATCTTCTCACATCGAACGTTGGTCTTGAGCGGCGGCGAACGTGCGTGCCGTCGCGCTCAAAGAGCTGGTTCTGCACATCCAATTCCTCTTAGTCGGTTATATTGCAGGTATTCCGGTGTTCAGCCTGGATGACCCGATCCAGTCGAACGCTTCCGGGAACAAGTATGTCCCGCCGACCAACACACAACCGACAACCACGAGCACGGCCAAATCGATCACAATGAGTCGCGCTCGTTGCTCAGGAGATACGAGATCGCTCATGAACAATCCTAGAGGTTGAAGAAGAGTGGCGACTGCCGTGATGGGCGTTACCAAGAGGAGAATGCGCACGCGGGCATCAGAGACGCCACTATTCAGCCAGAGAGACACCCAAAGCAGTATCGACAACGTAACGGCACTCAGAGGGATGATGAATGGTCCGAATCTCACATTACCTTTCTGATGCTCATTCATCCTGTCTGGTCTTGCCCCGATAATTCGGACACGAGGAGCGAAGTGGTTTCATAGGATTTATGCAATAAGTTGCTTCTCGTAGTCAAGCGGCGATAAATCGCCTAGGGCGCTATGAATTCGGCGCCGGTTATAAAACACTTCGATAT
>CAIJXV010000041.1 GCA_903824675.1 uncultured bacterium | reverse complement strand
CCACTGCCTGCCGGTGAACTCACCATTCCGCAACCTTTCGAAAAGCTGGAACCGACCACGCAATTCAGAGCTCAGGTGCTGGAGACTCACGAGTGGCTCGACGTGAAGCTCGATTCCAAAGGGAATCTTGTCCTCAGTATTTCGAAGAAATTAGCTGGAATCAATCATCCAGTGATTCGCGTCAGTCCGGCAACATCCATTACTGCCGGTTATGAGGATGGCGTAACCGTTGAACCTGTGAAGCCCGGAGTCATCAACTGAGGCAACTAACCCGATTTGGTGTGATTGTTTGCGTGGGAACAGAGGGACAGACAAGAATGGCGCTAAGATAAGCGACGGCTCGCCGAAGTCTCGCCCTCCAGCTTGCGAAGCTGCATTGAAAATGGAGGGCGAGGCTGAGCCGAGCCGCCAACAGTGCCTGACGTTAGCACGGCTCACCGGGACAGTTCGCCCTAACCGCTTCGCACGGCGCATCTGTCTGATCCGAAGGAGGTAGGGCGAACCGTCCCGGTGAGCCGCAACGGAAATGGCCACCTTTCGTGGTCGAAAAGTGAATTTAGTAAACAAAGGAGACAACATGAGAACATGGACGAAGAACATAGCACTGCTGGGACTGCTTGCAACAACCTCGGTGCTTGCGCAAACACCACCGGCAGTCGATATGCAACAGCGGACGAAGGAGCTCCAGGATTTAAAATGGGGCATGTTTATCTGCTGGTCGTTTAGCACCTTCTCCGGCAAGGAGTGGACACCCGGCATCGCGGATGTCTCCTACTTCAAGGCCACAGGCTGCGACACGGATCAATGGGCGAAGACAGCGAAGGAGGCAGGCATGGGCTACATCCTTTTCCTGACCAAGCACCACGACGGTTTCTGCCTGTGGGATACCAAGACTACGGATCGCAAAGTGACTAAAGCTGCGCTTGGACGTGATGTATTGGCGGAACTCAAGAAATCGTGCGACAAGTATGGCATCAAACTGGCGCTCTATTTCTCCGAGGGGGAATTCAAAGATAACAAAGATTACCATCCCGGAGGGTATACGCCGGAGATGAAGAAAGCCCAGCTTAAGGAGCTGTTGACAGAATATGGGCCGGTCGAATACATCTGGTTTGATCACGCGCAGACGGATGGGGGGCTGAGCCACTCGAACACGGTCGAGTTCTGTAAAAGCTTGCAACCTGCATGTTTCATCGGTTTTAACCACGGCGCTCAGGAAGGGTGCGATATCAGGCTTGGCGAAATGGGCAAACCGGGTCCGCTGACGGACAACAGCGGTGCCGGTTACAACAAAGGTGCTCCATCCAAGAACTATCTTCTCGCGGAGTTCACCTATCCCATCCTGCCGGGGCACAAAGGCGGCGCGATGTGGTTCTATTCCCTTCCCATACACGACGGGCTGTGCCTGCCGGCAAAGAAGCTCTACAAGGACTACCTGGGTGCAGTCAAATACGGGAACATCTACTCGCTCGATGTCGGTCCCAATTACGAGGGCAAGTTGCGTGAGATTGACGTCAAAACCCTTCGCGCCGTCGGCGAGATGATCCGCAACAAGGGGGCTCTCTCAAATCCAAAACCCTTGATGCCGATTCGCCAAATTCTCGCCTCCAGCGTCTGGGGAAAGGGTTATGAGGCGGCGAAGGCCTACGATCTCGATGAAGAGACCCGCTGGGCTGCAGCGCCGAAGACTCGTAGCGGTTGGCTCGAAATTGATCTCGGCAAAGAGGTCATGATTGGTGGCGCCGGGGTGGTTGAGAATGGCTTTCCACGCACGAAGTCTTTTATACTTGAGTAT
>CAIJXV010000040.1 GCA_903824675.1 uncultured bacterium | reverse complement strand
TAGGCACTACGCCCCCCCATGGGGGGGAAGGACAGGGGGAGAAGAAAAGAGTTGTATCGTCCCCATCAGGTGGATTAACGTTGTCGAAGGTGGCTCACTTTTAATGCGTGCAGTGGCTCAGTTTTTAATGCGCGCGCGCGGTCCTTTTCGTCCGTTCCCCCCTGACCCCTGAACCCCGAACCCTGAAGCCTTCCCGCGGGCCACTGCACGCGAGACTGCTCCACAGCAACTATCAACCTCTGCACCAACTCAGTCTTAGAATTATGGGTAAACTTGAAGGCCTCAATATCCGGATAAACCCTCTTCAAATCATCAAAAATCGGATCGCCCACACCCGACGCATCCAGAATTAACCGACCCCGATATTTCCGGGCAAACCCCAATATACGGTCCTTCTGAATCGGCCAGTCCAGGTGATTGAACCGATCCATCGCGAAACATCGTCCCGTCTCCGCATCCATCGCAATCAGGACAGTCCAATCCGTATGCTTGGCGACGTCACACCCGATTACCACCGACCGGTGGTAATCGTCGCGCCGTAGCCCATCGGGCGAAGGCGGACCTTCATGGATCAGACATCCCTCGATATTCCGAAACACCCCCGCACTATCCTCCAGAAACTCCGCCTCATACTCCTGCCTGAAGACATCCGCCGGCAACGTCCGCTTCGCTTCCTCCCATTCCTTCGCAGGGAAATAGGGTGAGGCGTTACTCGGGAACCTGAAACTGGCGTAATCCGTCTCGCCGGGATCCATCCCACGGGTGAAAAGGTCATAAAACCAGTTACGCCCCTTCGGCGTACTAACGAATACCGCCCATCCGAGAGTCTGTGCAATGGTCGGACGAAGGACGTAGTGCCAAACATTCACCGGAATGGAAGCCGCCTCATCGACCACCAAACCCTGAAAGCCGAATCCCCGAATATTATCCGGGTTATCGGCAGACAGAAACCAGACCCGCACCGGCCCAGCCGGCCCGGTAAATTCCACTTTTGAGGGAGCACGTCCACATACCTGGATAAACCCCTCCGCAATCGTACGGAAAGCCTCGATCCCACGCTCCGCTACGTTATACGTCGGCGCCACCCAACCATAATCCCCGGCCTTTTCGCACCCCCCACGATCCAGAAGCTCAGCGGCCAGGCATAAGGTCTTACCAAACCGTCTCCCGGTACAAACACTCCGAAACCGCTTGCTACGGGCCTGATGGATCGCCAACTGTGCCGGATGGGGCTGGTAATTGAAGGTCAACGCCATCTTAACCCTCTCGGTTTCGTCCGTTACCGTCCGTCCCACTATCTACTCCCTCGCCCTGGGAGGGGAGAGGGTTGGGGTGAGGGTCGCCTTCGACGTCCACGGTCACCTGCCCACTGTCTACGGTTCCTACCCCCAGGAGACTTTTCCACTGAATCACCCCGTCATGGTCGAAGGACAGCTTCGATTCCCGCGGCAGAAGAGGCATAATCACCGTCCGGAAGAACCGAACCGGATTCGCCAGCAGTTCCTTTTCCAAAGCCAGGATCAAAGCCCGCTGGTTCTTCTTCCTCGCAAGCAACTTGTCCAGACTCGCAAGGGCCATAATACGGCCCCCATACGACCCTTTCGGCCGTCCACCCACATTACCCGATTGTCCTGCCTGATATTTCATCATTGCCCCCTATAATAGGGGCGAGAATCAACCAGAAACATCGGTTCGCAATGGACTTCCGCATGCCGTACTGCTATTAGTTATCAGTCACGCAACGACCTTGGGCTAACAAATTTCACATGACGTCGAGGCATTAATGAGTGTAGCGCAACCACGAACAGATATTTCCGGCTACTTCAAGGAAATCAGCCGTAGACTTGAAGCGCAGGTGGCAATCCTTACTCCAATCATCACGCATGCAGGGGAGATGGGGGACAATGATCACCTGTGGTTTGCCGAACTTCTTCGAAAGCAGATGCCTGCGCGTATAGGGGTAGACACCGGATTCGTAGTAAATTCCGAAAGCGATGCCAAGTCGCAAGAATGGTTCAATACCACGGTCGACCACCGGGCAGAGGACGAGAGTCTAGGCCCACAATCCGACATTCTGCTTTTAGACGTCCTAGAGAACGCACCACTTTGTTCTGAACAGGCATTTCGCGTGTGTCCTGTAGAAATGGTCCTCGGTGTGATAGAGGTAACACGCAAACTCGACGCTCCCAAACTTGCTGCCGATCTTGCAAAAATTTCCCGAGTTCGCAAACTCGCCGCTCCCGACAAAAAGAAATATTCAGTAGTTCAATCTGGCGATCCTCAATCCCTCCGTCCCCGTGCTTATATTGTCGGGTTTAGGAGCACCATCTCTTTTGACGAGATCAAGTCGCAGATTTCAGCCATAGATGACGATCTCCGCCCGAACGGCGTACTTCTGCTAGACAAGGCGCTCTATATCCGTCGTCCCTTTACGACTGATTTCTATGAGATAAAGACGGACATACTTTATCAGTTTATCGCGATGCTACGTTTCGCCATTGAGACATTCCCCCTTGGCAACACAAATCTCGGAGCCTACCTCCCCGGTGTGGCATCTCTCCTCGCGGACCAACACCATCCAGTGGACGGAAAACAGAACGTAGGGCCATGTGCCTTGAGTTGTGAGTGTGCTATTGACCCCATTCCATTGAATGACATAACCAAGAAGGACCTTCAGTCTTTTGATGCGGAGTGAACCATCCTTCCCCGGATCGCTACTCACGCCCCGCCGTCCTCCGCTCCGGGGTATGTCACGGTGCCTGCTTTTGAAGGCCAGGCACCGCGCCAACCCCTCCGCTCAGCGGAAGCGCTTCGCTTCCCTTCTACCCACCCCCTCCGCGCATCGAGCGCCGTCTGCTCCGTCGCGTCTCCGCCCGGACGCGGCTCGCGGCATCGCCGCGCTCCGGTCTGCG
>CAIJXV010000039.1 GCA_903824675.1 uncultured bacterium | reverse complement strand
TTTCCGTCGGACGTCATTCCTGAACCCCGAACCCTGATCCCTGGCACTCTACTTGCCGGCATTGCCGCCGCCGCGAAGGAATTGAACGAATTGCGCGAAAACTGGTTGAACCCGCCGGAATGGACCCGCACCGAAACCTTGGAGTTTCCCGGCACAGTCGGCGGCCCATGGGACCACTACATCGCCCCGGCGACAATAACAGACCGGGGTTTGTTCAAGGTCGGTACCGTGCGCTATCCGCGCCTGGTGGCGCGGGATGCCGAATGCGCGGTCCGTCTCAAAGTCCGCACTCTGACCAAGCTTTACAATGAGCGTCCCGCCTGGCTGGCCAACTGCCACGCGAAACTGGATGCCGCCGTCGCCGCCGCCTACGGCTGGCCGGCCAACCTGACCAATGACCAAATTCTCGAACGCCTTTTGGCTTTGAATCGCATGAGCCATGAGGTAATCCCGGCGAACCCTTGATCAAACACCACTGTAACTCAACCCTTAACCCAGGAAGTCGCCATGGCCAACAAGAACTTCAACTTTGACCTCTATCGCTTAAACATAGGCGCAGACGAGAACGACGAGACGCGTTCCCCGGTGACAACTGACGCTGCCATTGGTCAGATCCTGGCGACAATGGCGACAACCGACTGTGACATGCCGGTGACCGCCCGCAAGTCAACGAGTACTTGGGGGCTTCGCCAATTCGAAACGTTTATCCTTCAGGAATCGGCAAGAACGGACATCGTGCATCAGGTCCTTCTGGTCAAAGCACTTGAAGAGCAAGACGGCAACACACTTACCGATGCAGGCCTTTCGGCGTCTCGCTCCGCGATCCAACCGCCGCTGGCGACATCCGTGAACCTTTACTTCTGGATGCAACGGCACCTCATCGCCGTTGAACACAACGCAACGCTATTGTCCGGCACGGCATGGCGGCAGGCAGTCCGCCTGATTTCCAAGCAAGCCGCGAAGAAACATGGATACAACGCATTTCTCGTTCTGGAACCCGTGGCCGAAGAGGGGACCCTTGCGACGCTCTTGGCGACATTTACCCGTGTGACGCGCATCAAAGCAAAGGTGCGCATTCCGAACCCTGAACTCACACGGTTTACAAAAGCGCTCTACGAACAACTGAGAGAAAGCCGCATCCATGAGTACCGACAAGACATGCAGAACAGGCACCAGGGCTTGAACCTGGAGGAAGGCACGCTGGCACGGGCTACCGTCGGACTCGCGGAAGAAGGGTACAAGGATGGCGATGTGACCATTGTTGGTGTGCGCAAGTCTCAAATCGAGACCGTCGTTTTCGGTCATACGGCAGCCAGAGGCGCAGTGCGGATAACCAAGGTGGAGATGCGCCTCCTGAAGCCGAATGACGACGCTTTGCAGGTCCAGTCGATGATCGGCTCGTTGTTGCGGGAGATTAACCGGATCAAACCACCCGACACCCACGCGCACACGAAATGAAGACCCAACGCCAGCGCATTATCTGGGGTTACGCAAGCGAACTGATATTCGCTGTGCTCGTCACTGGCGCGCTGCTTATTCTGGATCGGAATGGGACGTTGCCGCGCACCGGTGTGCTGACGTGGGCTGGAGGCGTTCACAAGGTCATTGCCGAACACCTGCTTGCCGGTGTGTTCAGTTGGGCAGCCATTCTGGGCATTCCGTTTCTTCTGATCGCCTTCGCTGGTGACGAACTCAAACGGCAAATCCTCGAACAAGGGGCATTCACCGTCTTCTATCGAGCGTACGCTGTTACGACCGGTGTCCTAGCCTTCACATACTTCCTGAGCCCAACGCTCCTAAAGACTGACACGGTCACCATCTATGGACTGTTTGCGTTCCTGTGGACCTACAGCACCGTGTTGCTTGTCACCGCAGCGACGAACGCGTCCGTATTTCTCTGGCTGGTGCAGGCGATGTACCGCCTTGAGCGAGACATCCGCAACGGTAAGTACGACCGGAAATGATTGCATTCACAAGAAGCGTCCCATTTCCCCCAGGCGTCGGCGAGCGAAGCCAAACCTGCCGTTTTTCCTCCCACCCCCGCCGCCGCCCCCTCTCGATACGTCGGAGACGACGGGTCAGTCCTACGAATAACGAATTAGGATGCGGGCGAGATTCGGCAGGAGCCGAACTCGTTTAGGCCTTGCCGCCCGTAAGCCAATCGCTACCTTTTCCCGTCAGGCGGTATTTTTGTCTGCTACTGCGCGGCTTATCGGGGTCGCGTTTGTCGCGTTTATGTCGCGTTTCCTCTGTAGCCGAAGGCCGTCAGGCTGTCGAAACTCGAACTCCGGCGAGCCATCAGAGCGCGTTGATCTCCGCTTCGAGTGCCCGCAGTTCCTCGACGATAATCCGAAAATCCGGTCGCTCACCAAAAATCATCAAGCGCATCCCGTCATAATCCCTTGTGACCGCCTTCAATACATGCTCCGGTGGCACGAGTTTCATCGTCCCAGGCTTCGCTAGATCGTAACGCGCCCAGCCACGGTGGTAAAACTTGTCTTTGAAGGCCGCCACGGCCCGCAAAAGTTCCAGATCGGCGAACGCATCCACCTTGACTCGCGTCGCCGCCATTCGGCAAACGTCGTAGTAATGACGCGAATAACCCATCGGCTGGGGTTTGTCGACCGGCCGGTGGGCTTCGTGATGCAGAATCGTAATCTTCTCCCAGAACGTCCGTTCCGCCTTAATCGCCCGTACCCGGCACGTCGGACGGACGAAAGCCGCCGGCAACACCTCGGCGGCGTAAGACCGGATTTCATACTCCGCGTTCGGAACCCATGACGCAAGCGGTCCAACCTCAAGTCGTATCTCCGGCCTCAGGTAGTTGCTCGGAAATCCAGCGGGGTATCGGATCGCCACGACCTCCGGATTGTCTTCGATCTTTGCCTCACACACGCCCGCAACGAGCGCCTGTACCTCGGGCAGAAATGTTTCGCGCAGATAGGCATGTGCCTGCGCCAGCAGAGCCTTGTTGAACACCTCCTGCTTTGAGACCGATCGCTCGGCCGTCGGATCCTCGTTCGTGACCTCGTTCCAATCCAGGATCAGATCCACATCTTCCGAAAACCGCTCGATCAACCCGAAGACCTTTGAGAGGGAAGTGCCGCCCTTGAAAAGAATCTTCCGCGCCATTTCCGGTGAGCCGAAGAGCCGGTCGAGTACCCAGCACACCCAGAAATCCTTCTCGACAATTTCCGGTAGTAACGTCTTTCTCTTGTCGGACGCCACCCTCATCAGGTCGG
The DNA here is from genome assembly GCA_903824675.1 of uncultured bacterium. Lineage (GTDB taxonomy): Bacteria > Verrucomicrobiota > Kiritimatiellia > CAIKKV01 > CAIJXV01 > CAIJXV01. The sequence goes on along the minus strand of CAIJXV010000039.1, from coordinate 9,833 downwards.
CCCGGTCAGCGGCCGCCATCCTTGCGATGCTGTCCATTACACGCCCTCCCGGCAGATCTTCAGAATTGCGTCGCGAACCCAGGCGACAGCCGTCCGCGTGTCCTTGAGAATCTTGGACTTCAATTCATTCGGGATCGTTTTTTGCAATTTCATTAGGGTCTCTTCCGTTATCCGGTCCGGTCCGAGCGCCTTCAAACCCTCGACCAGCAACCCGCTCTCCCGCAACTTGAATCCGGAATCCCTGGCGGCGGTATGCATGAAGGTCAATTCCTTCCCATCCAGATTGTATTTCCGGTTCGGTCCGTCTGACATATAAGCGAACCTCCCCTGCACCTGTGTCGAAAGTCCAAGCAGATTCAGGGCCGCCATCCCGGTTGCTTGAATACTCCACCGGAACTTACGAGCCAAAGCATGTGCCACCTGGTCCACATCCGGCCCCACCGTTACATTCAGCCGGTCGCTGAACTTGGGATAGTCGTAAATTCCTCGGATCACCCTGCGGATGGTTCCCCGTTTCATAATCCGATGCAGGGCTACGTCAACAGCGGTACGAGTGCCAAGCCCGCTGAAATCCATTTGTGAAAAAGCCCACCCCCTACCATTCCCGTAAATCCTGCTAACTACCTTGTTTTCAACAGTCTTCTGCATTTAAGTCACCATATTGCTGTAAGAAAATATGCCACATTCTCCTTACAGCCGCAAGTCCGATCTTCTACTTCCCCAGAATCCCTCTGATCCGGTCCATGTCATTAGGCATTGCCTACCGTAAGCCAATCTCGACCTTTTTCCCGGTGCTTCATGCCACAATGGCACGCTTGGCACGTTTATGGCACGATTCGCCGCAAGAAAGCAGGGGGAGGGTCCCGGTCACATCCCTTCCACCAGGGCCGCGATCCGATCCGCATCTTTCTTCCACGTTTCCGCAGTCATCTCCGCGCAGATGCTGAGTACCTGATCCTTCTACACTTCTTGTGGGGAAAACGGTGTCAGAGTTTATGCCAAGTTTATGCCGTGTTTTTTTGCAACCGGCTGATTCGACGTGCGGCGCGGCGAACACCGCACCCCTGAAAACATTGGGTTTGCCGCAGGGTGCAACGCAGTGAACACCGCCCGGTTTGCTTTCGAGTCATGCGCATTCAACCGGGCTCTGCCACCCCTCCGACCGGGGAAAATCGTTAAAACCGCTAAAGAACAACCGATTTCCGGTGAAAACGAACCGTTTAAATACCTTAAAAAGGGACCGGAGTCAAACTCCGATTCAGGCGCATTCCGATAGAATACACAGGCGGTAGGTTTTTAGGCTGTAGGCTATTAGAAAAGTCCCGGAAACCGCAAAATTCACCCCAGCTCACCCTGCGTATCATTTTTGAACTCGTGCGTGCCGCGTTTGTGCTTTGACCTAACAGCCTATAGTCGATGCCACTACCGCCTTTGTGCGGCTGTGGGACGCGGGTGAAAAAAACGTGTCAGTTGTTCAGAAACAGGCTAAATTGATCAACGCGTGTTCCAATCTGAAGTCGGCGGCAACAGGAGATGCTTGATGAATGAACGCGAACGTTTTGTGGCGGTGGTGCGTGGCGAGACCCCCGATTATATTCCAATTTTCGGTTTTCCCGGAGCGCCGGGGATGAGCGGGGGGGCCTTGAAATGGACGCACCGCCGGTTGATCGAAACCGGCATGCCCGACTGGGTCGGCGGGTCCTACGAGGATTGGTCCTGTCGGGATGTGGATAGCTGGTATCGCTACTGGGGGGCTTGTGGACCGCTTCACCTTAATTTCGGATTGGATAAGGACACCCCCGGCATTAAATCGACAACCCGCATTGAGGCGGGTTACGAGATTATCGAGACCGAAGCCGGGGAAGTGACCCGTCAATTTGTCGATAACGCCAATCAGTATGCCATGCCGGAGTTTGTGCGATTTCCCGTGCGGGATCGGGCGTCATGGGGATTCTGGCGGGATCGCTCGACGCCCCAGGGTCGGATTTCCCCGGAAGAGATGGAAACCCGGTGTCGGAATTATGACCAGCGGAATCAGCCTTTGTTTATCGGCGCCAGGGGGATGTATGGATTTTTGAGGGGGCTGTGGGGCGATGAGGATGTCGGGTATGCTTTGCATGACGATCCCGAATTAATCCATGACATGTGCGCCTGGGCCGGGCGCATGAATCGGGAGTATGTGTTTCCCCTGATCGAGCGGTTGAAGCCGGAGGCGGTCGTGATGGGCGAAGATCTGTGTTATAATCACGGAATGCTCCTGTCTCCTGCTCAATTTGACCTTTATTGCGGCCAATATTACCGGGAGATATGTGATTGTGCCAGGGCCAGTGGCGTTCCCCTGGTGGCGGTGGACAGCGATGGGAACGTCATGGAATTTGTGCCGCTCGCCGCCCGGCACGGCGTGAATGGATTGTATCCCTGCGAAGTCAAGGCCGGCAATGATCTCTTCGCCTTGCGTCGGCAGTTGCCTCAATTCGTGTTGTGCGGCGGGTTGGAAAAAGAAGTGGTGAATGAAGGCAATGAAGGCCAGATCCAGGGCGAGATTCTGGGCAAGGTGCCGGGTCTGTTGGAAAAACGCTTCTATTTTCCCAATGGCGATCACGGGATCCAGCCGCCGGTCACTTTCCCTAATCTGTGTAAATTCATGACCCTCCTGCATGAGGTGTGCCATAATCCCGAAGGGGTCTTTCCCCGGATGCAACCCTGACCATGAAACGAGATCCCAGTGGATACCAGGCGGATGCGCGGGCGGAGATGACGCGACTGGGGGTGAATTTTTCGACCGCGCGGGAGTTGATCGCGCTGGCTGATGCGCAAGAGCCGCGCCTGCGTTTCAAAGCCGGCACACCGGCGGAATGGCGCATTTGGCGTCGCCGATGGCTGGCCCATGTGCGCCGGACGTTGGGGCGGTGTCTGGAGGCGGTGGCGCCGACGCCGCGGATCCTGGAGAAGCAGGACGCGGGTGATCATTGGCGATACCGGTTGATTTTTCGGACCACCCCTCGAATGTGGGCTCCGGCTTTTTTACTGGTTCCGAAAACCGCGGCTATATCGGGCCGACCGGTGCCAGGCGTTTTAGCCATTCATGGGCACGGTTACGGTAATGTGGATCTGGTGGGACTCTCCCCCGAGGAAAAGAGGGGTGGGAATGTGCATCACAATTACGGGCTGGCAGCCGTCCGGCGGGGATGGGTGGTTCTGGCTCCGGAACTGCGAGGGTTTGGGCAACGGGCGGTGGATGAGGATCAGTTGGCGGCCCTGATCCGACGACGCGGGGATCCCGAGGCAAAATACTTCAAGCGCGATCTGTGCAACGTTCAGAATCTCAAGGCCAACCTGCTCGGCTACACCCACATGGGGATGCAACTGCATGACCTGCGGGCGGCCCTGGGGGTTTTAAGGGCCCGGCCGGAAGTTGATGCGGGCCGGATCGGTGCCTGCGGTTTGTCCACTGGGGGCATGCTGGCGCTATTCTTGACGGCCCTTGACCCGCGCATCGGAGTGGCGGTGATCAGCGGCACCCTGACCTCCTACCGATCCTATGCCTTACAAATCGAAACGACGTGTGGGAGTCAACTGCCGTTCGGAATTTTGCAGGGAGGCGATCTGGCGGATATCGCCTGTCTGATCGCCCCGCGACCGGTCTGCTTTGAGAGCGGGTCGGAGGATTTTGGTTTTTTGCCGGGCGAAGCGCGCCGGGAATTCCGGAGGATCAAGGCCTGTTACCGGATGCTGGGGGTGCCCGAGCGCGTGCGACTGGATACCTTTAAAGGAGGCCATGAGTGGCATGGTGCGGTGGGTTTGCCGATGATGGCGAAATGGTTCGACCGGCGGGGGTGAGGGCGCATCTGCGATTCGGTGCAAATTCGCCTATCTCCTTGATAAACAGCTCCAGGTGGGGCTTCGCCCACAACCCGATTCCCCGTTGTTGTAGGCCGGGCCTCTGCGCCCGGCGTCAGCGGATCCAGCCCGCTCCCTCTCCAGACGCCCGCCACCGAGGGCGGGCCGACATCGATTGAAAACGGTTGGTGTAAACGCCCTTTAGGCCTCTAACTAAAACACCGGGACAGGTGATTCCGCTTCTGAAGCGGGATCACACGGCCTGATGGCCTCTTGTTTAACTCTATCTGAACCTTGCGCAACTCTGCGAGAGAGTCTCCATGCCTTGGTTTTCGACGGCTTTGAAAGGGCTTGAACTCCAATAACCCACCGTAATACAGAAAGAGCCAATTTCATTACACCCGATAGGCGCGAACCGCGTCCATGCATCGGTTGATCTCGGCTATCGTACCGGCGCCTTGCACCAAGTAGAGCGTACCCCCGGTCAATTCCTGTCGATTCAACCGACGCTTGAAATCGACGAAGGATACGGGAACAATCAGCGGCATGTCGCCGGCCCTTTGCCGAAGCCCCTCGAGTTCATCGATGGCCGGCGCAAACCCCTTGTCGTCACCCAGACATATGGCCTTGAGCCCCTTCAGCGAAGAGACGGCTTCGATCAAGTGCCGGCCATTGCCGTGGAGGTGTGTGGTGCCCCCGTCGAACTCAGCCATAATCTGCTCGGTAATCGACCGGCCCCAGTCCTCGAAGCAATCGACCGAGGTCATGTGAAACGGATCCACGCTTTCGGAAACGATCCGGCCGGGCATCCACTGCACACCGAAGCTGCAGGTTCCACCCGCCACGAGCGACCCGGCCGCGAAAAACCGACGCTGGATCTCCGCATTGATTTGGAAGCCGAACACCATCGCCTGACGAATGAGGTCGGGGCAATCGATCAGGCCCAGGTAGGTTTCCGTGGCGCCCATGAGTTCAAAAACAAAGTTGAGGCCATTGATCAGAATGAAATTACTGACGCCGAATTTGCCGCGGGCCCCCTCGATGAAGATGGCCAGTTGATGGGCATACCGCTGGAACCAAGGGTGATCGGGGTCCAGTCGCAGGCGGCCGAAGTCGGCCCAGTTGGCCAGCAGGGGCGCGGCCATCGACGAGATCCAGCCGGTATCCGGATTGCAGTTGAACCGGACTTCGCCCCCGAGAACTCCGCTGTAAAGTCCCTGGTCGAGTTCGCTGAGGTAGGCGCTGGGAAGGGAGTCGTCCTCCAGTACGCTGCGTTCGGCGAGCAGATGATCCCAGAAGCGGAGCCGCTGGACGGGATCGGGATACTCGCAGACTCCTTCGGCATGCTGCAGTTTGAACTCGGAGATCGTCGGACTGGGCAAATCGAAGGCCGCGAAAATCCGGTCGGGAGCTTGGCGCGCGTAAAGCGATCGCAGTCGTTCGATCGTATCCGCCGCATTTTGCTTATAGGCCGGCAGGTCCATTGTTTTTCCGTTGTCGGGGGCTACTGGGGGCCAAAAATAAAATCCAGCGCGTTGGCGCCGCCGACCCGGGCTTGTAATTCAGGGGTGAGCGCTTTCAGTGCGGCGATTTCGTCGGAGTAGAAGCCTTTCAATCGAAAGTCATAATAGATGCCCTCACCCTGTTTTCGGCGGCAGATCCATGAATACGCCGGTGAGTCGGTGCCCCAGATGATCTTTCGGGGATAACGGGCACAGAGGGAGCGCATTACTGCCCGGTGGTCTGTATAGTCGACATCGAGAAAATCGCCGGCCGACAGGGTCCGTCCGATTTCGTGCCCCATGCTTTCCACCTGGATTTTCAGGGCGGCGGTATCCACCCAGACATTGGGCGCCGCTTCGGCCCGGTCGAGCCAGGCGCGATGGAAGAGCAGGCCGTGTGCCATGCAGAACCGCAAGCGCGGGCGGCGTTCAACAATTTTGAAAATATCGGTCGCCTGGGAATATTCTTCACCCGGCAGGGTCGTTACGTGAAAAAGCAACGGTAAGTCGCGCTCTTCCGCAAAGTCGAGCAGCGGTGCGCCGATGTCCAGAAGGGCTCCGGCGCGCGATTGACAACCGACCGGGTTGACCTTGATCCCATAGGCGGGGTAGGCCTTGAGCAATTCCTTCAGCGCCTGAAGCTGGGCGGGCACTTCCCGGGCCGGATCGATGCTCACAAAGGGCAGGAAGCGCGAGGACAGTTCGGGGCAATAGTCGAATATCTCCCGCATGAGCAGACGATTCTCCGCGCCGTAAGGCACCGGTGAAAGCGGTGCGGCCGCGGGGGTGAGTTGGCCCTCGGCAAAGCCGGCGGGGTCGAAATACAGATCGGCACTGAACGGGAAGACCACGGTGGCGTCCACCCCGCCGGTCCGCTGCTGTTCATGGAGCCCTTCGATGGTCTGCGCATAGGGATACTCGCCCAAGGCGTAGGCCTTGAGCGAGACGCCCGCATGGGAGTGCCCGTCGATAACCTTGCCGGACCAGGCCGCGCGCATCATTTTTTCGGGGGCCAAGGATGTGCTCCTTCCCAGGGCGTGGCGTCCATGCGCAACGGGACATTGTAGTCGAGATCGTCGGCGACCTTGCCCAGGATGTGAAGTTCACTCCTCAATATCTGGAGGATCGAAGACGGCACCAAAGGAGTCACCGGGCCGTGAATCGCCAGGCGGGTGATGAATTTCTGCCAGGCGAAACCGCCGCCGGCATAACCCGCATTCCAGAAGCTGACCAGTTTGGAGTTCTTCAAGTCGCGCGGGCCAATGGTGTAGGCCTTGGAGGGCACATAAGCCCAGTCTCCGGCGCCGGCATTGTCCGCATAAACACAGCTCTGCAGGATGGTTAAAGGATGTAACTCGACCAGTCGTGAGCCGGCGCGGAGGTAGGCCTTGATATCATTGCCGAATTCCTCGCCGAGATGGCTTTCGAAGAAGGCGATATGCCCGCACCAGCCGATCCCTCCATAACAGACATCGGCACCGCCCAGGTCTTCAATCATCTGGCTGTAATGCTTGATGTTTTTCTTGCCGGGGAAGTGGATTTGTTTTTCAGGCATGCGCAAGGCGGGGTTGATCTGGCTGAACAGATCCTTCCACATCCAGTAACGGAAGCCGCCCGGCCAGGTGATCGGAGCCTCATTGCCATCCTGGTCGGCCCACTCGTCCATGTTGAAGGTGTGAACATGCCGGCAGTCGATACCCATGATATTGATCAGGTGCGCCACCCACCGATAATGCGGCCAGGGCGCCGGCAGGATGATGACATATTGGCGTCCTTCATCGGCGGCTTGCTTGATCCCGGCGACCACGTGGGTCACAAACTGGAAGAACAAGTTGGCTTCATCGTCCACAATGCGGATCTTGAAATTCTTGTTGGGATGCCGGCAAAGGTCGGCCCGTTTGATTTTGCGGACCCGGGCGCACACTTTTTGATCACGGAAAGAGAGAAATTTCGCAGGTTCAAAAAACCAGTCATTTGTCTGTGTCATGGCAATACTCCTTGTTGGGCAAATTCTTACCTTGTTTTCGCGGAATGCGCTAGAAAAATGAGCAGAAGAGAATGAATATTACAACTACCGAGGGTCCGGATGGCCTGGAATTGATGGAGATGCTGGAATAATATTGCCAACGGGTTTGCAGGGAGGTTAGTTATCTGGCGTGGGGTTGTAGTGAAATCTCTTCGGATTAACTACGAAACACGCTAAAGGCGCGAAATATCGTCCCGCGTTACGCGGGACGATTGATTGATGAACCTTTCGTATTCAATTCTTGGATGATGTCCGAAGTTAATCAATAATCCTAACTGTCTGCCAGTTGCTTTTAGATAATTGATGATCTGGGCACGGTGTTCGTCGTTGAGATTCTTGACTGCCTTGAGTTCAACAATAATCTGATCATAACATGCGAAATCCGGCTCATAGCTTTGTCGCAGGTCTTGGCCTTTATATTTAAGTCGTAACTGCGGTTGCTCAACAAACGGAATTCTTTGCTCGGCGAACTCAAGGGCCAAGCATTCTTGGTAGACGGATTCCAAAAAACCATTTCCTTTTTCTTTATATACCTCAAAACAGGCTCCGATTATTTTGTAACTCTCCTCCCTGAATACAATATCGATTCCCATGTTAACCCTTCTGTGAGATATATGGTTTTATTCGGATTTGCCCCATAACTGAGGATTCAGTGTTTGATTTGTTAACTGCGAAATGCGCTAAAGGCGCGTAACATCGTCCCGCGTTACGCGGGACGTTTGATTGACGAGAACAGCGTGTGCAGTTTTTAGTTTTCGCGTGTTCCGCGCATTTCGTAGTTCCTGCCCATCAAACCCATAACTGGCGATCTAGCGTCCGGTACTGGACCGCTTCGGTCACATGTTCCGGACGGATGTTATCCGTGCCTGCGAGATCGGCGATGGTGCGGGAGACCTTCAGTATCCGGTCATAGGCGCGGGCGCTGAAGTGCAGTTCGGCGATGGCCTGGCGAAGCAGATCCTGGGTCTCGGCGTCCAACCGGCAAAACTTCTGAACCTCCCGGGAGCGCATCCCGGCATTGGCATGTACTTTTTTCAGGCCGGTGAAACGGGCCTGTTGAATTTTGCGGGCGGCCACCACGCGGTCCCGGATCACGGCGGACGGTTCACCCTGCCCGAGCGAGGTCAGTTTTTGAAAACTGAGTGCGGGCACCTCGACATGGAGGTCGATACGGTCGAGCAGGGGCCCGGAGATTTTATTGCGGTATTTCTGGACTTGATGCGGCGAACAGCGGCATTCCCGCTGGGGATCGCCAAAAAAACCGCAGGCACAGGGATTCATGGCGGCGACGAGCATGAATTGACAGGGAAAGGTGGCGCTGGCCACTGACCGGACAATGGTGACAAAACCATCCTCAAGCGGTTGCCGTAAAACTTCGAGAACATTGCGGTGAAATTCGGGTAATTCATCCAGAAAAAGGACTCCCCGATGGGCAAGACTGACCTCGCCAGGAGAAGGATGAGTTCCCCCGCCCAGAAGACCGGCATCTGAAATGGTGTGATGGGGCGCGCGAAATGGGCGAGTGGCGATGAGGGCCTGTTGGCTGGGAAGGATGCCGGCGATGCTATGGATCTTGGTGGTTTCAAGCGCTTCGTCGAGAGTCAGGGGCGGCAAAATGGACGGGATCCGGCGGGCCAGCATGGTTTTGCCCGTGCCGGGTGGGCCGATGACCATGATGTTATGACTGCCCGCGACTGCAATTTCCACGGCGCGCTTGGCATATTCCTGGCCGCGGACCTCGGCGAAGTCTTCCTCGAATTTTTCCAAAGCCGAGAAGAGGGCCGTACGGTCAATCTGAAATGGAGCCGGATGGATTTCCGCGCGGAGCAGGGCGACAGCTTCGCGGAGATTGCGCACCGGATATACGGACAAGCCCTCCACGACGGCGGCTTCCCCGGCATTTTCATAGGGAACAATGAACCCCTGTTTACCTTCGTCACGCAAGCGCAGAGCGATGGGCAGGACCCCTTTGACCCGGCGGACTTCACCGCTCAGGGCCAATTCGCCGATGAGACCGAAAGAAAAAAGGGATTCGAGCGGAATTTCGTCTTGGGCCGCGAGCAGGCCGATAGCGATGGGCAGATCGAAATCGGGGCCTTCCTTTTTGACATCGGCCGGCGCGAGATTAATGGTGACGCGCCCCATGTGGGGGCGGAACCCGGAATTGCTGAGGGCGGTGAAAACGCGGTCCTTGCTTTCCTTGACCGCGGTGGAAGGCAGGCCGACGATGACGGTTTGAGGGTCGCCGTGACTGGTATTGACTTCGATTTCGATGGGATAGGCATCGACGCCAAAAACAGCGCCGGATTGAATCTTGGCAAGCATGAACGTCCTCCCTGGTACCCTTGGACATCAACAACACTGGCGTCACTTTAGAGGAAGGGAAGAGGGGAGGCCAGACTAATTTTCATTGAAAAGGCGGTAGTGGCATAGACGGTTAGGCTGTTAGGTCGAATTCGAAAAGC
>CAIJXV010000038.1 GCA_903824675.1 uncultured bacterium | reverse complement strand
TCGCCCAAACCAACCCCAACAGAATGGGAATGAATCTCGCTCGCACTCAATCCCCCTTCCGAATCACCTGGACGATCCCATTCGTCAGACTGCTCCGGATGACCAATGCCTCACCCAGCGTGAAGGGATACTCCGCATCCGGCACCCAGACGACCGTCGTCACGTTGCTGAACAAGCAGTTCGCCAGCATGAAACTGTGCTCCTGACTCACCCGCCAGACTTCCGCCGTTCCACTCCCAGCCGAATTGAACTTCAGCATCACCGAAACCGGCACCCAACTGCTGTTGGCCTGAGTGTTCGTCAGGCCAACCGAACCACCAGCCAGGGAATAGGTCGCGGTCCAGCCGCCGGCCCAGGACGCGCTCGCCGCCATCGCCATCAAAAGCGCCAAAATCACTCTCTTCATCGTCAATCTCCTCATGGTTGCGTGATGTTGGCATCCAGGACGTTGGTCACCGCGCCGACCACAAACACCAACTGATTGCCGACAACTTTCAGCGTGCCGCCTCCAAAAAGGACACCGCTGTCCGCCTCGATTTCCCCGGTCGTTGTGGCGCGCGGAACCAGGTAGACGCTCAGGGTGTCCAGCCCGAATTGCCCGGCCACGGTTGTGCCATAACTACACCCGAAGACATTTGTGTCCACAGCCGTCACCGGGAACTCGAACGAATCTCCGGCATGCCCACCGCTGAAATCCCATTGGTGTCCGCCAAAGAACACGCTGCTAAAAGTGGTCAAAGTCTGGAACAATCGAAACCGCACGACATACGTTCGCCCAACGACAACCGCGGCCATGCCGGTGGCATAGGCCGATCCTGTCTGTGCGTCCCTGGCCAGAGACCCGCTCGTATAGGTCATCCCCGTCATGTCCCAGAGCCCCGCCGGCGCTGGATCGCTGATCACAAAGCACCCGTTTGAAGTGGGCAGATATTCTTTCGCCTCGATATCCGTCACCCGCCCGCTCAAAACCGTCGCATCCGCCACTGCAAATCGGCTCAGGTCCGTGGGTAAATTTGTCAACCCGGACCCGTTACCAAAGAATCCACTCCCCATCCCCCAGAACGACCCGGCGGTGACGGACTTGTTCCCATGGGATGCATTCCCGTCGCCAACCACAATCGACTGGCTATTGCTGACCGTTCCGGCCCCGATCAGAATCGCAGCGTTGCCCACGTCCGTGATTACCGCTTTCTGTCCGACGGAGAGATTCCCCAGGACAAGCGATCCCTTTCCCCGGTTCGTTACGGTCGCCAGGCTCCCAAACGACCCGAGAACGAATGCCCCGTCGCCATCCACGAAAACACTCCCATCGTTCTTGCCCCGGAATTGAGATCCGGGCCCGCCGATGTAAATGGCCCCGGTATTGTCGCCGGCGACCTGATAGGAATTTCCATTCGTCACAATCGTTCCGCTGTTGTTCCCGCTGATCGGCTGATAAGACGTGAATGTTTGGATGACGAAGCCCTGTTGAGAGGGATTCAGCCATCCGGCCTGACATCCCGATACCAGTCCCAATCCCATCAGGAAGGGCAAAAGACGTTTGATCAAAGTAGCCATCGTTCTCTTTCTGAAGGTCGGTACGACGGAGAGCCTTCGCCCTCCGTCGTGTCCACTGGAATTCCCCCGTTTTGAACCATCCGCAACCAGATATTCGCCTGAACGTTCAAGCCGTAAACCTCCGGCGCAAACTGAACGCCCATCTCCATGCCAATACAGAAGATCACCGTGTGGAGCGCGTGTAGGAAACCTGTCGAAGGCACCGTGTCGGAATTCTCATCCAACCGGTTGGCAGGATTCGCCTCAACGGCCGTGCGAAAGGTCCGCAAAACCTCGGCGATGATTTCGTTCAACCGGTTTGCCTTGGCCGGATTAGCGTCAACCCATGACGCATAAAGCGTTGCCAAGTCAGTTGGGAACGCATTCCGAACCACAGCGACCGTCAATTCAGTCCAGGCACCCGCCACGATTCACCTCCAGCGTCCGCCGTTGGCTTACGACGCAGAGATGTTCAGCCGCACACAGGCAGCCGAGTTCGTAACCTTCACATCTTCGGACCAATCGAACTTCGCGACCTCGACGCGGCCGTCATCGCGCATGTAGGACCCCGGCACCATGAACCGGTTCATCAACCGGAACGTCTTCATGAAACTGGGATCGCGCCGAGAAGGGGCATCCTTCCGGGCGAAGATCAGGATCGTGTTGTCCAGAAGGAAGCTGATGCTCTCCGCTTTCCCTTCGGGATTCGCGTCATAGATCATGTAGGAAGTCCGGACGTCGGGAGACCCGATGAACATCTGGGTTGCCGATTGCTCCGTCGGTACCGCCAACCCCAGGTTGGACTTGCCGCCGCCGTTTCCGACCACAAACCGGCCCCGGACCTTCTCCTGGTTCTTGAAGATCTTCCAAGCCGTCGCCCCGAACAGGACTCCGACGCCCATAAGCGAACCGTACTTCGCCGCCTTAATCACCGACAGGATGGCGTCATCCACATCCGCGATGGGATCGGCCGCCGCATTCCAGGTCTTGCCGGTCCCGGCGCCCACAATCGCCAGCCCCGCATCGATCACGGCCTTCTCATGCGACAGCGCCGCGACTTCGGCTACCGCCGTCGCGCCCTCACGAAGCATGTTCTCCAGACCTTCCGCCTCCAATTGCTCCAGGTTGTCCACCGGGTAGTCCAGGGCGTGCGGCTCGCAGTTGAAGGTCGCGTCCGTCGCTTCGAAGCGAAGCTCCGACGCGCGCCCGCCCATGGTCCGCAACGTATCCGGAATATGGAACCGGTTCTTCTCCGTGTAAGACTTGTACCGGCCTACGCTCATCGCCACCTCGACCGTCGGCGCCAGGAAGTCAGCCACCGGCATAATCGCACTCTGCGCCGCGCCCTGGGCAAACTCCCGCAGGGTCGGGGACGCGCTGATGTCACTCAATCTGCTCATTTGTCATTCTCCTTTGCCCTACGTAGCTTTATGCGTAGTAGGGTTCTTGTCGTATTCCCGCTGACTACTGGCGACCGTTAGGTCACCACGATGTTTCCAATCATTGCCGGACGGGCCAGCACCAACTGCCCATCAACCCCGGCTTCCTCCGCAATCGCCAGACCCCGATAGGTGCCGCCCGCCGTCGGCAGTGCCCGCACCATCCCCGCATCGCTCCCCGCGATGGCGGCCAGCACCAGAACATCCCCCGGATTACAGGCTCCTTTGAGTCTCAGCCGCACGTTGCGGCCAGCCTCAACCGGACGCACGGAAACCAGCGCTGCATCCGCTCCGCCCTCGATCACCGCATACAGGGAATAGTCCGTGATGGCCGCCGGCAGTTTTACTTCCGGTACGCCGGTATCGTGGGTCATTTTGACCAGATAACCTTCCTTGCCCGTCAGGCTCTCACCCGCAAGAACCCGAATATCGCCAACTCTCGTATTGCTCTGACTCATTCTCAAATCCTCCTCTTAATCGTAATCCTGAGCGTTCATCTATCCTTCCAAAACTTCCTTTTCAGCCCGCCGAAACGCCACGCTAAACGGGATCTTCTCGCCCTTGGCGATCTCATGCGCCCGGTTGCGGATTTTCCCCGCTCGGCCATCGGCCGACCCTGAGCCTGCGGAACCCGTCGAAGCGCCCCCTTGACTCGGAATCACCGGCCGTGCCGTCGCCCGATTGTGCAGCGGACGCCGAGTCTGCCCTGCGCCAACCTGCGGCGTGCCAGCCGAACCCGTCGCCACCCTGCCATCAGTCTGGCCATCATCTTTGCCCGTGGCGCGCAGCGAAGCGATGTCCCCGAGCGCAGTCAGCGCCAATTCCCGATTCTTCAGCAACTGCTCAGACCAGAACGGCTTCGTCGCTTCGCTGATGACGCCCTCGAACTCGGCCAGGTGCCGGTTCACGAGTTCATCCTCAGCGCCCTTAAATTCCTTCTGCAAAGCGTCCCGTTCGCCCAGCGCCTGCTTGAGCGAGTTCTGCAGGTCCGCCACGACCGTCAGGCCGGGAAGCCCCAGCATCTTCTCCAGGATCACGTCCTCAGTCGCATCACCCGGAATCCCCAGGTGGTTCGTCAACTTCTCAATCACTCTCTTCATCGTCAGACCATCCTTTCCATGACCAATGTGTGCCCCTCTATAAGATGCACAAGAATCAACTGGGATCCCTCCCTGAACCCTGAATCCCGAACCCTGTCCGCTATTGGAAAGCGGACAAATCCCCTTCAAATTGGGGTCATTTGTTACCGCAGCATTCAGCAAACGGACGGGCCGAACCCGCCTGATTTCCTGCCCTGAGCCAGTCGATGGGCCCAGGTCAACGCAGTCACTTCGCGCCCAAACCGGGGACAAAAACCGATACCGCCCGCCCTTGACTGCTTCCTCCCCGACATCCGACCACCGAATCTGTGCCCAAAGCCCACCGCCGCCATTCCCGGAGATCCCCTCCTTGGAGGGGTGGCCGGAGGCCGGGGTGGGTTCTGCCCCTGACACCTGCCCCCCGAACCCGGAACCCTGTCCCCGCGCTTCCACCGCGACAATCCACCCCGCCGCTTCAGACCGTGCCCGGTCATCCAGGGAGAAATGATCGAAATCCACTAGGAGCCCGGCAAAGTTCGCTACCGCCGCGTCTGCGTTGAACCATGCCGCCATCGCGGTACATGCCTCTATGTCAACCACCTGAATGACACCAGCAGACGCATGTGGGAATTCCCCTAGCGGCGCCAATTGATACCACCCGTCCGCCGGCATCTGAAATCCATCTCGGTTCAATAGCAATGCGCTCATATTCCTCCGCAGGTCCCATCCGTCCCTGGCGTCCTTTTGGTCCTTCGTCCCTGTCTCTAATAGATGCACAGGAATCAACTGGACGCTCGAAAAAGATACTTGTGTCCGACGCTGCAATAAG
>CAIJXV010000037.1 GCA_903824675.1 uncultured bacterium | reverse complement strand
CGGCGCAGTCTCAATCCTCAAGGAACGACCGGACAAGGAGAAACGTCCGGTGGTCCTGTTCTCAAACCGCCCTCCCTGAGGAGGGCCAACTGTCCGCTTTTGCTCGCTCCAAGAATTCCGCTTTTGAAAGCTCCACGACAAAGAATTGGATTGTTTTGACATCCTGCCCCGGTTGGTATATATTGAACTGTTGCCAATGGAAGGCTATTGGCGGAGAGTTGGTTTTTAATCCGCCGGAGGACCATTTCATGAATTATGCCATTATTGTCGCCGCAGGTAAGAGCGAGCGCATTGGGCCCAATGTCGACAAGGCCTTTTTGAACCTGGGGAGCAAGCCGGTTCTTGCCTATTCCCTGGCCGCCTTCCAGGCTTGTGAAGATATCCATGGCATCATCCTGGTGGTGCGGAAAGAACAAGTCGAAACGGCTCAGGCGCTGGCCAAGATTTTTGGATGTCACAAGCTGAAAAAGGTGATTCCCGGGGGGACCCAACGTCAGGATTCGGTCTTGAAAGGGTTGGCAGAGCTGGGCGATGAAGTCGATCTGGTTGCCGTTCATGATGGTGCCCGGCCCTGTGTGACGCCCGCTTTGATTACCGAGACGCTGGCCTCGGCCCGCAAATTTGGTTCCGGTGTGGCGGCGGTTAAGATCATGGACACGATCAAGGAAGTCGATCGGGGTTCGGTGGTGAAGCGCACCGTGGACCGGACCAAGCTGTGGGCGGTGCAGACGCCGCAGACTTTCAAACACGAATTGCTGGTTGCGGCGTACCGCAAAGTAGCCAAAGCCAAGGCGACGGTGACCGACGAGTCTTCGGCCCTGGAGCTGGCCGGTGAAGAGGTTCATCTGGTGGCCTCGAGCTGGTCCAATTTGAAGATCACCATTCCGGATGATTTAAAATCCGCCGCCTTGTTATTGGGGCTATAAACCGGGCCGATCATGAAATTTGCCGTGTTGGGCGATATCCACGGGAATCTGGAAGCCTTGAATGCCGTGCTGAAAGATGCCCGGCAGAACGAGGTCCAGTCGTATGCCTGCGTAGGGGATATCGTCGGCTACAACGCCAACCCCTCTGAATGTCTGGCCTTGATTCGCCAACTCAACACGGTGTGTGTGTGCGGCAACCACGATCACTATTGTTCCCACTCCATATCGCTTAACGATTTTCATCCCCTCGCGGCCAATGTGGTTGACTGGACCCGTTCCCGTTTGGCCGATGGGGATATTGCCTTTTTGAAAAGTCTGCGATTGGTCCGGCTGGTGAGCGGTTTTGCCCTGGTCCACAGCACCTTGGATATGCCCGATAAATGGGGTTATGTGTTCGACGAACTCGAGGCCGAATCCAATTTCAATTACCAGTCCACCACCGTGTGTTTTCATGGCCATACCCATCATCCCGCCGTATTTGAAAAATCGGGCGGGGTGCGGCGGGTGGAACCCGGGGTGATCAAGATCATTCTCGGTAAAAAGTATTTCATCAACTGCGGAAGCGTAGGCCAGCCCCGGGATGGCGATCCCCGCGCCTCCTATGTGATTTATGACCAGGAGGCCCATGAGGTGGTCTTCCGTCGGGTCGAATATGATTTTACGCTGACGCAACAAAAGATTTTGGATGCCGGTCTCCCCGAGCGACTGGCACAACGCCTGGCGCTCGGGATGTGACGCTCCAAAAACAACAATAAACCCTACGGAAAGGATAATACCATGGCCTACGATATCTCGGATAAATGCACCAAATGCGGCAGTTGCGCTGAAGTCTGTCCCCAAGAAGCCATTTCCGAAGGCACGGACCAATATGTCATCGATGCGGATAAATGTGTCGATTGTGGTTTGTGCGCCGGCGAATGCCCGGTTGAGGCGATTTCGCAGAAATAAGAGACGCTTTGGCACCCCGCTTTCTATTCGGTCCAGTCAAGTCCCGGCGTCTGGGTTGGTCGCTCGGGATCGATTTGGTCCCCTTCAAAACCTGCAGTTTCGACTGTGGGTTTTGTCAGGTGGGGGCCACGACCGGGTTGACTCTTGAACGCCGGGAATATGTGCCGACCGCTGAGGTGATCGCGGAATTATCGGCCTGGTGCGCTTCCGGCGGCCGGGCCGATTATTTAACCCTGTCGGGTGCCGGTGAACCCACCCTGCATTCCCGATTTGGTGATATCCTGCGGGCGGTCCCGGCGGCATCGGGAGTTCACACGGCCCTCCTCAGCAACGGTTCTCTTTTTTATTTGCCTGAGGTTCGTCTGGCAGCACAGGCGGCTGATGTGGTCAAGGTTTCGTTTAGCGCCTGGGATGAAGATTCCTTTCGGCGGCTGAACAGGCCCCATTCGGCCCTTCGTCTGGCGTCGATCGCAGAGGGCATCCGCACGTTTCGCCAGGAATATGTCGGAACCTTATGGGTTGAAGTGTTTCTGGCCCGGGGCATCAATGATCAGCCGGACCAAGTGGCCCGGATTGCGGACTTCGTACGGACCTTCGCGCCGAACCAGATTCAACTCAACACGGTTGTCCGATCCCCGACGGATTCGGCCGTGGGCGCGGTGGAGGCGGATATCCTGGCGGATCGGGCGCATCTTTTTGAACCGTGCGAGGTAGTGTGTGCCGGCGTGCCGGTCGCGACCCTCGGTGTGCCTGGCCGGAATGAGGGGAAGGGGGCTGGACCTTTGTCGGGTGAAGGGTGTCGGGAACAAATCTTTGGATTGGTCCAACGGCATCCCTCCACGGTGGAGGAGATTGCCCAGGGACTGGGTCTGGATTCAGCGATCGTCAGGTCTGAATTAGAACTTTTACAGTCCGTCGGACGGATAGAGGTGGAACACCGCGCCGGTCGAGCGATCTGGAATGCCGCCCTTATTCCGCCGACTCGGGCCGTTTCATCAAACTAGGGTCCACCCCGTCCAATCTCCGGAATGGCTACGAAAGATCTTCCATCTCCACGGACTCGATCATCAATTCCCTGCCCTGCTTGAGATCGAGATCTTTGGAACCGCAATGCACACAGGCTAAAACAAACTCTGTTTCGACGGATTTCCCGCAGGCGCGACAGCGCAACTCCGGTTCAACCGAAATGACTTCGATGAGGGTGCTGTGTAAGCAGGTGCCCTCGGCGGCGATGGGAAAAGCGAACGACAGGGCTTCCGGGTCGACTCCGGCGAGTTTTCCAATCCGCAGGGTGATTCGGATAACTTTTCCGGAGTTGGATTCCTTCGCAATCTTTTGAACCTGGTCAACGAGCGCCTGTGCAATGGAGAGTTCGTGCATAAGGGCCTTACAGAAAGTTTCCCGGACTCAGCAAATCCGGGGTAATAATTCTCCGCGGGGTTGATCCACCAGTCGTTTCCCCCCGGCGAGGGTCATCAAAATTACCCGGCCGGCATCCCCGGTAACCTGACCGATCCGGCAGGCATCCCGGCCTTCCGGCAGGGTTCGCCAGGAGGCGAGGATGGCGTCTGCAGCCTCCGGTGCGCAAACGGCGACGATTCGCCCCTCCGAGGGCAAATGCAGGGGATCCAGCCCCATGAGCTCGGCCACCGCCCTGACCTCAGGAGTCAGTGGCAGGGCGGCTTCCTCCATACGAATGCCCAGTGGCAGACCTTCGACGATTTCATTGAGAACGGCGGCGAGGCCGCCCCGGGTCGGATCCCGCATGAAGCGGATATGGGGGGCATGGGTGCCGATGGATTCGACGAGATTCTGCACGGGGCCCGTATCACTGCGGGGGCCATTGAGCAGGGGAACCTGTCCGCGGGCCGCGAGGACCGCCGCGCCATGATCGCCCAACGTTCCGCTAACCAGAATAACATCTCCGGTGCGCAGGGTATTGACCCCGGGTTGAAATCCGGGACGGCGTACACCGATACCGGCGGTATTGAGGTAAAGACCGTCGCATTGACCCTTTGGGACCACCTTGGTGTCACCCGTGACGATGGTGATGTCGCACCGGGTGGTGGCGCGTTGAATGGAGTCGAGGACCCGGCGCAGGGTGGCGAGTGGCAGGCCTTCTTCCAAGATCATCGCCAGCGATAACCACAGGGGGCGTCCGCCACAGACGGCAATATCGTTGGCCGTTCCATAGACCGCCAATTCGCCGATGTCGCCTCCGGGAAAAAAGAGGGGTTGGACGACAAAACTGTCGGTGGTGAAAATCAGGGTCCCGCCGGGATTGGGAAGCGTGGCGCCATCGGGGAGATGGGCCAACGGTCCATTGCCAAAACGGGAAAGAATTTCCGCGCGAATCAATTCATGGGTCAGGTATCCCCCGCCTCCATGTGCCAACTGAATAGTTTCCATACGATCCTTACGATCTGTGGTAATCTTTTTGTTTTTTATCGTTTCGGAAGAGGTGAGGGCTTTTCCCTCCCCCCGGCGCGGGGGAGGGTAGGGTGAGGGGGATCGATGGAAATCCGTGTCTCGTTTCGACTGGTCCCCCTCTCCCCAGGCCCTCCCCCGCGCCGGGGGGAGGGAGGAGCGAAAAGCCGCCGTCAAAGAAAGAACACCGGTTCAGCATAACCTATTCCCTATCAGTCTGGTTGATGTACTACGCAGTTGGAAGGAGATAGCGCCAAGCGTGCGTATTTAAAGGCAGCTGCACAGGATCCTTCGGCACTGACCATGCAGGGACCCACCGGGTGATCGGGGTTGCAGGCCAGTCCGAAAAGAGGGCATTCCGGAGGATGCAACTTTCCCTTGATGACATCCCCACAGCGGCAGGCGGTGGGCGGGACGCCGGTCTTGAGCGGGACGCCCAGTTTGCGGGGGGCATCGAAATCCGCATAGTCCGGGCGCAACGCCAGTCCGCTATCCGGCAAAATTCCCAGTCCGCGCCAAGGTGTGGAAACAGGTTCTAGAATCCGGTCGATCAACGCCTGCGCGCGGAGATTACCATTTTCTCTGACCACCCGATTGTAGAGATTCTCGACCCGGGCCTCGCCTTTCATTTTCTGCTGCAGGATATGGTCGATGCCGATCAGGATGTCCAGCGGTTCGAATCCGGCAATGACACAGGGGATGCCCTTCGGTCCGGTCAGAAAATCATAAGCATGGGCGCCGATAATGGCGCTCACATGGGCCGGACAAAGGAAGGCATCGATGGCCAGCTCAGGGTCGGCTCGCAGGAGGGCGAGTGCGGGCGGAATGCGTTTGAAGGCCACCAGGAGGGAAAGGTTCTTAAGACCTTCCGTACGGGCGGGATCGATTAAACTGATGACGGGACCGATGGTGGTTTCGAATCCGATGGCCAGGAAAACCACTTCCCGGCCGGGATTCTGTCGGGCATGGGCAAGGGCTTCGGATGGGGAGTAACACACCTCGATCCGGGCTCCCTCAGAGCGGACGCGACCCAGCGTGGTGTCGGAACCGGGCACATTGAGCATATCGCCGAAGGTGGCGATGATCACGCCCTGCCGGGCCAGGCAAATGGCGGTATCCAAGTAGCCGGTGTCGGTGACGCAAACGGGACATCCGGGGCCACTGACCAGATCGACCTGGGGTGGCAGGAGATCGCGCAAACCGTAGCGGGCGATGGACATGGTGTGACTGCCGCAGACTTCCATGATTCGGATCGGGCCGGGCCTCCGGACCGCCAGTTGCCGGCCGAGATCGCCGATGCGTCCCGCCAAAACATCGGCGACGGCGGGATTACGGAAAGGATCAATCCAATTGTTCATGCGGGTTGTCCGGTCCGTTCAGAAGTGGGCGGGTTGGGTATTTGCGCGGCCAGTTGAGCGAAGAGATCGATCAGTTCGCGGGCCTGGACTTCATCCAGCGTTTCGATGGCGAACCCGGCGTGAACGATCACGTACCGGCCGGGTCGGGCATCTTCGACCAAGCCCAAATTAACCTCCTGCTGGAGACCATTCAATTCGACGATACCGGTTCCATTGGGTTTGACTTCAATGAGCAGCATGGGGATCGCAAGGCACATATCATCCTTCCGCCAGGGTCTGGCCCAGGGCAATACATCCGTCGTTGGGTGGAGTCTGACGGTGTAGCAGGGGGTGGATACCTGATGTTTCAAGGCTACCGACCACCCGGTTCGTCAATAGTTGGTTCATGAATACGCCTCCACTCAACGCCACCTCCCGGTGGTTCGAATATTCGAGGGCAAATTGTATCATAAAGAGGCAGGCTTCGGCCACGGCAACATGAAACTGGGCGGCAATTATTTCAGGGGTACGCCGGATCTTTTGTAAATCGGAAAGATCTTGAAAGAGCGGGGCCCAATCGAGAATCAGGAGTCCTTTTTCCTGGCGGGCGGTAAACCAACGGGGTGCAGCGGAGGGAGGCGGGACGCGTCGCGCCGCCGCTTCGAGGCGGATGGCCGCCTGGCCCTCATAGGTAATGGGGTCCGGAGCCAGTCCCAGCAAGGCCGCCACCGCATCGAAAAGTCGGCCTGCCGAACGCGATCGGGGGCAGACCGTACCGGATTGGCATTGGGATTGCCAGACAGCTACGGCGTCGGGGGTGGAATGCGGGGTGAGTTGGCGATCGATTTTGGCGTCGAGCCCGGCGGCAAAGCGGCGGGCGATGAGTTGGCGGAGAGGATGGCGGACGGCGGCGTCACCGCCGGGGAGGGGGGAGGGCTCAAAAGTGGCCCAGCGGCGAAATCCGCCGGGTGAAACATCTAAAAGTTCCGCCCCCCATATGGTTTGGTCGGGTCCCCAGCCGGTTCCGTCCAGAACCAGCGCCAATCCTTCAGATCGGCCCTGTTCCTGTAAACAGGCCAGGGCGTGGGCATAGTGGTGTTGGACGGGACGCACCGGGATATCCCATTCGCGTCCCAGTCGCACGCCCAGGCGGGTGGAATGGAAATCCGGATGGGCATCCACGGCGATCTGGCCGGGCATTCGTT
This sequence comes from uncultured bacterium, assembly GCA_903824675.1. Taxonomy (GTDB): domain Bacteria; phylum Verrucomicrobiota; class Kiritimatiellia; order CAIKKV01; family CAIJXV01; genus CAIJXV01. The sequence goes on along the minus strand of CAIJXV010000037.1, from coordinate 32,602 downwards.
TGAAAAAAGCCGGCAGGGCCCGTGCGGTTTGCTCGAGGCTATCCAGTGCTTCAGGGGTTTCCAGATCACCGATGTGAGGGGACAGGACGACGCAATCATCGAATCGGAGCGCGAGGGTATTTTTGATTTCGGCGCCCAGAGCGAGTACGCAGGTATCGGAGGAATGGGCAAGCATGAACGGCACGGGGGCATAGCCACGCGCTCGTCGCCAGACTTGGGGTTGGCCCCGACGGATGACGCAGATGGAATCATCATTGCGCAGGTTGATGGGGCGATTGTGGAAAAGAAACAGATCGGCGATTCCGTTCAACCGCTCGACGGCTTCCGCTTCGGTGATACAGATCGGTTCCCCGCCCCGATTTCCGCTGGTCATGACCAGCAGCGTGAACGGGGGAGTGGGATCGCCGGGCAAAGGCTGGAAAAGGAGATGATGGAGGGGGGAGGTGGGGAGGAAGACGCCGAGGGTGGATGTGTCGGGTGAAATCAGGTCGATTGGCAATCCCCGCTCGGCGGCATCGGGAAGCAGATCCAGGATGACAATGGGCGCTTGCGGCGATTCAAGCAAATCGCCGGCCCCCGGGGGAACAACACAGAAATGACGGATGGTGTCCAGATTGTTGGCCATCACAGCCAAAGGTTTGTCGGGTCTGTTTTTGCGGTGGCGGAGGGTTTGAATCGCGGTGCGATTTCCGGCGTCGACGGCCAGATGAAACCCGCCGATCCCTTTAAGTGCGACGATCTGGCCGGCCGCGAGCGCTGCGCGAATAGAAGCGATGGGAGGCTTGGGGATGGGGTGGCCCTCCGTATCGGCCAGGGTCAACTGTGGCCCGCAAACCGGGCAGGCAATCGATTCGGCATGGAAGCGGCGGTTGGCTGGATCGGTGTATTCCCGCTGACACTCCGGACACAGGGGAAAGGAGGACATCGTGGTGCGTTCCCGATCGTAAGGAGCGGAATGAATGAGCGTGTAACGGGGGCCACAGTCCGCACAGGTAATGAAGGCATAACCAAACCGGCGGTTGGCCGGATCGAGCAACTCATTACGACAGGCGGGGCAAAGGGCGGCATCGGGAGGGAGGACGGCGCCGATTTCTTCGGAGGCGGCGCTGGTGAGAATCTGAAAGGGCGTGGGGGAGGCCCGAAGAAGAGGGGCTTCGGATTGGAGCGAGAGAGAATCCATGCGCGCCTGGGGGGGGAGACGGTGGGGAAGCTCTTTCAGGAAGGTGTCGATTTTTCCGGGGGGGCCTTCGAGGACGAGCCAGACCAAGCCGGGTCGATTTTGAATCGAACCGCCCAACCCCGCAGATCGGGCCAGCCGGTGGAGCGTCGGGCGGAACCCGACACCCTGAACAATGCCCCGAATGTGATAAGTTCGTCTGACCATTCAGCCATCCTAACACACTGGATGCGGATGCGCACTTGGCTTTTTATCGACCGATGACGTCTCGTGGGATGATCGCTCAGCGTCTGACGGGCAAGGATAATCACCGAAATCGTTTGATCGATCTCATGACAAACTTGTCATTGCGATCCCGAGCTATTGTCATGTTATTGTGATTGAATACTGGCTATGAAAGGGGGCATGACGCGGGGGCGTGATGAATCGCCCTGTCACAATTAAAAGGAGAGGGATGATGAAAACGACAAGAAAACCGGCGCGCTTAAAAAGAGCTTGCCAAGTTTCATGAATGGTCATAACGTACAACAATTCTGATTGGTTTTATCAGGAGAGCGATGAATCGGAAAACCCAATTACGACAGGAGAGCATCCTCAGCCGCCTGCGCGCAACTCAGCGCGAATGGCGCGTGGAGGAACTCGCCGTCGTTTTAAAGGTTGGCTCGCTGACCATCCGCCGGGATCTGGCGGCGCTGGAGGCCAGTGGCGCGATTTTGCGCACGCATGGCGGGTGTATTCAGGCCGGCCGGGCGGTTTTGGAGACCGCCTATCATCAGCGGGTCGCCCATAATTTCGAACTCAAGCGGGCCATCGGGCGCGAGGCCGCTCGTACGATCATGCCCGGGGCCACTTTATTGATCAATGACGGATCCACGACGTTCCACTTGGCGGCCCATTTGGGCGACCGGGCCCCGTTGAACGTCTATACCAATTCCATTGCCATGATCGGCGAATTGTGCCGGTTCCCCCGGATTGCCCTGTATATCCTCGGCGGTCGCTATCAGGAAGATGGCCATTTCCTGGGCGGCCAATTAACCGAGCGGGTCCTTGAAAATCTGGAGTTCGATCTGGTTTTTCTGGGCGCGGATGCCATCAATCCATCCGGACAATGCCTGACGCTCGATGCCGAGGTGGCCCGGACCACCCAGATCATGTTGCGTCGCGGGCGACGCAAGGTGCTGCTGGCCGACCACACTAAAATTGGAGCTCCCGGCAATGCGGCCTATGGGAGCCTGACCGATTTCGATCTCTGGATTACCACCTCCGGGAGGGGGGGGGAGATTCGGAAACAGTTCCGCAAAATGACAACCATCAAAGAGGTGAAAAGATGAATTCCCGGAAAACAAATTGGGCGCGGGTTGATTTGAAAGCCATTCCCAAAATCGTGACCAGTGAAGTTCCTGGTCCGAAATCGAAAGCGTTGCATGCCCGTTGCACCAAAAACTTCAAAGGGCTGAGCGAACAGGTCAAGCTGTTCCCGGTCGCGTTCGAATCCGGGCATGGATGTGTGTTGAAGGATGTGGATGGCAATGAATATCTGGATTTTTCCTCCGGCATTTATGTGACCACCCTGGGCCACTGTCATCCCAAGGTCACCGAGGCGGTGCAGAAGGCGGCTGGTCAGTTGATGAATGCGCACGATTTTACGACCCCGATCAAAACGCAACTGATGGAGAAATTGGCGCAGACCCTGCCGGGCGATCTCAAGGGGTATCAATTGTACGATTCCGGGACCACGGCGGTTGAGGCGGGAATGCGCGTCTGCCGGGCGGCCACCCATCAGCACGAATTGATTTCCTGTTTCTATGATTATCACGGCAAGACCTACGGCAGTGTATCGCTGGGTCATATCCGGTCCCCCGTCTATGGGGCCGTGCGCGCGCCGGGTATGCATATGGTGCCGCGGCCCGATTGCTACCGGCCGATATGGACGAAGGCGGATGGGAGCATTGACACCGACCAATACCTTAAATTCTACGACGAGTATCTCGACAAGGCGACGGTTCACAATGTGGCGGCCTTTGTTCTCGAACCGATTCAGGGGTGGGGTGGGTCGGTGATGCCCCCGGATGATTTCTTCCCGAAACTGCGGAAGTTCTGTACCGACCGCAAGATCCTGTTGATGGCGGACGAAGTTCTGACCAGTTGGGGGCGTACCGGCCAATGGCTTTGCATGTCCAATTGGGATGTGGTGCCGGACGTCGTGACCTTGGGTAAAGGGTTCGGCAATGGGTTCCCGGTGACGTGCGTGGCGGTGCGGGAGCCCTACATGGAATCCTTCGAGTCGATTTCGGCGTCGAGCAGTTACGGCGGGAACCCGATGGCCTGCGCTGCGGCACTGGCGAGTATCGAAGTGATCGAGGAAGAGGGTCTGCTGGCGCATGCCCGCCGTTTGGGCGAGGTGGCCCAGAAACGCATGGAAAAAATGAAGGCTAGCCACCGGATGGTCGGAGATGTGCGCGCCAAGGGTTGCCTGATGGGGATCGAACTGGTCAAGGATCGGACCGCCAAAACACCCTTCCCGGAAGCCGGTAAAATGGTTTACCAAAAGGCCTTCCGCAAGGGGTTGGCCTGGATTCCCGCCGGACACATTCTGCGGATGAGTCCCCCGATCGTCATGGATGAGGATGCCCTTCTCAAGGGATTGGACATGATCGACGAAGCGATTGGGGAAACCGCCCGCGAACTGGGTTGTCAATAAGGAGGCGGCATGCGCACCGTACGTTTTGGAATCATCGGCGCCGGCTTGATGGGCCGCGAATTCGCCAGTGCTGCCGCCCGTTGGGCGCATTTGACAGACATGGGTGTCCGGCCTGAAATCGTGGCTGTTTGCGATACCAATCCGGCGATTCTCACCTGGTACCGGGACAACTTTTCCTCGGTGCGTAAGACCACCGGTGATTACCGGGAACTGCTGGCCGATCCGGGAGTGGAGGCGGTGTATTGCGCCGTGCCTCATAACCTGCACGCCGCCTTGTACACGGATATCATTCGCGCCGGGAAGCATCTGCTGGGGGAAAAACCCTTCGGGATCGATGCCGCCGCCAACGCGGCGATTCTGGCCGAATGCGCCGCGCACCCCAAGGTGTTTGTGCGCTGTTCCTCGGAGTTTCCATTCTACCCGGCGGTTCAACGGCTCGGTGGACTGATTGAAAAAGGCGCCTTTGGACGGATTCTGGAAGTGAACAGTTATTTCCTGCATTCCAGCGATCTGGACCCCACCAAGCCGATCAATTGGAAGCGGATGATCGAATTCAATGGCGCCTATGGCTGCATGGGGGACTTGGGGATGCATGTCTGCCATGTGCCGTTCCGGGCCGGTTGGTTTCCCCGGAATGTGAGGGCCATCCTCTCCGATGTCATCAAGGAACGGCCCGATGGCAAGGGCGGGCGGGTGCCCTGCAAAACGTGGGATAATGCCACGCTTTTGTGCGAAGGGCTTGACGCCGGATCGGGCGACGCCTTTCCCCTGACCTTCAAAACCCAGCGCATTGCGCCGGGCGAAAAGGATACCTGGTCGCTGGAAATCCTCGGCACTCAGACCTCCGCGCGGTTTTCGACCAAAAACCCCAAACTCTTGCAGGTTCTCGACTACCGGGGAGGGGAACAGATCTGGCAACAGATTGACATGGGTTACGACACGGCCTTTAAGTCGATTACCGGTGGTATTTTTGAGTTCGGGTTTTCGGATGCGATCCTGCAGATGTGGGCCGCCTTTCTTCAGGAACTGGATACCGGTAAACCCCTTTCACGGTTTGCCGGGTGCGCCACCCCGGAGGAAGCCCGGTGGAGTCACCGGTTGTTCACCGCGGCTTTGGAGTCGCATGCCCAGTCAAAGGTAGTTGCGGTTTAATGGAAAATCAGGAAAGGATGAGTTATGGAAAACGTAAGATGGCAACGATTGTTTAATCGGAATGAACGGGCGGTGATTGTAGCGATGGATCATTGCGAGTTTGATGGGCCCATCCCCGGAATGATCGATCTGGCAAAGACAGCGGCGAAAATCGATGCCTGTGTGGACGGTGTTCTGCTGTCGCCGGCGATGTTGCCGCATTGTCGGGCGGCCTTCAATTACAAGGGCGCGCCGATGGCGGTGGTGCGTTTGAATTGGAGCACGGTGTATTGCTATCAATGGGATTACCGGCAGGCGGTGACCGTCCCGGCTTTTCGCCCGGCGGAAGCCCTGCGCTATGGCGCTGATGTGGCCCTGATTTCGCTGACCCTTGAAACCGGCAGTGAAGCGAACGATGCGGCCAATGTGCGCGTTTTTCGTGAATTGTGCGATGAAGCCCACCAGCTCGGCATGCCCGTGATCGGCGAATACTATCCGGCCGTTCCCGAAACCCTGACACCCGAAGAGTTGCATTCCAAGGTGTATGCCTGTTCCCGGATTATCGCTGAACTCGGCGCGGATCTGATCAAGACGTTCTACACCTGTGATTTCAAGGCGGTTACCCAGAGCTGTCCGGTTCCGGTTCTCGGACTCGGCGCCGCGCGGACACCCACCCAGTTGGAGGCCTTGAAATTGGCGGCGGACGAGGTTAAGGGCGGTGCGGGCGGCGTGGTTTTTGGTCGCAATGCCATCCAGGTGGCCGATCCGCCTGCATTCCAACGGGCCCTGTGCGATGTGGTCAAACGCGGATTGGCCCCGGCGGCCGCCGTGCGGAAATATAAACTGCGCGATTTGCCGGCGAAATAAGACCATGTCCTGTCAGGCTTTCATGGGAGTGGATTTGGGCGGGACCGGCGCCAAGGCCGGTCTGTTCGATATTCACGGGCGGCTCCTCGGTTTCGGGCAAAAGACTTATGCCCCCGAGGTGTCGCCGGATGGTCATGCGGAAATCCCGATTGAAACGATCTATGCCGCGGCGCTGGAATCGGCCCGGACGGCTTTGGCCGCCGCGCCAGGGGTGGAAACGGTCGCGCTCTCGATCTCCTCCCAGGGCCAGACCTATGTGGCTTTGGATGAGGCCGATCGTCCCTTGCATCGGGCGGTGATGTGGTATGATAGCCGCGCGGCGGATCAGGCGGCGCGGCTGGCGGTCCTTTTTGAACAGTTGCCTTCCTCTGCCCGCCCCTCGATCAACACCCTGGCTTCCGTATCCAAAGCCGTTTGGTGGCGGGAGAGGGATCCGGGGCTGATGGCCCGGGCCCGGCGCATTCTGTTGCTTCCTGAATATCTGGTCTATCGACTGACGGGCGAGGCGGTGACCGATTACAACACGGCCGAATCGACCGGTGTTCTGTTGATATCGACGGGCGACTTTTCAATCGAAGCGCTGAAACTGGCGGGCTTCCGCCGTGACCAGTTTGCGCGAGTGGTGCCGTCGGGGCAGAAAATTGGAGTGGTTCGTGAATCGGTCGCCCGCGAATGGGGTTTGCCTTCGCGGTGTGTATTGGTCAGCGGAACGAACGATCAATATGCGGGCGCGTTGGGCGCGGGGAATTGTCGGCCGGGCATTTTGTCGGAAACCACCGGGACTTGCCTGGCGGGGGTGACCTTGGTAGAGCGGCTTCCGCAGCCCCTGCCGGACGGCCTGTTTGGCGGCTGTTTTCCGATTCCCGGTATGTCCTTTGTAATGGCCTATTCCAAAACCGCGGGCTTGGTGTTGAATTGGTTCAGGGATAATTTCGGGTGCGGGTTGAGTTTGAAGGAACTGGATGCCGAGGCGGCGGGGATTCCTCCCGGTGCGCGGGGCGTGTCGATGATCCCCCATTTTGATGGCGCGGTCTCGCCGAATCCGGATCCCGCGGTGCGCGGGATTTTTTCCGGATTAACCCTGCGCCACGGGCGGGCTGAGTTATATCGTTCGATTCTGGAGGCCCTGGCGTTTTCCCTGCGGGAAAATATTGAACATATGCAGGCGCAGGGAATCGCGCTGACGACCGTGCGTTCGATCGGGGGGGGAGCGAAAAGCGCCCTGTGGCTGCAGATCAAAGCGGATGTTACCGGGTTGAGCATTGAACAACCGGAAGTAACCGAATCGGCCGTTTTGGGCGCGGCCATGCTGGCGGCGGTCGGGTGGGGCTCCTTTGTGCGGCTGGCCGAAGCGAGCGAACAGCTATACCGGAAACGGGCGGTTTTCACGCCTGATCCGGCCCGGCGAGCTGCCTATGATGAAGCCTATGCGCGCTATCGGGCGCTCTGTGGAAAAAAGGTTCACGGCGTGGGGAAATAGAAGAACTTTTGAGGCCGCGACATTCCGGATTAATAACGGGCGATGATGAGAAAGACCAGGGCGGCGGCCGCCGCCAACCATCCGATGCTTCCCAGCACCTTGCGTATAACCGGCTGCGGCAGGGCCGCACACCCGAATTGAAGAACACTACAGCAGGCCACCAGGAGCAGGGTGCGGATGCCAGCCCAACCCAGGGAAAGATCGAAAAGGCGAGGCCCGAGGGCATAAATCCAGAACCCGCAGGCGAGGGCAGGCCCGGCTCCCCATAGCAGGGCTCGACGTGATGCGGCGACGTCTGTGCCCCCGGTTGGAAGGCTCGGCTTTTGATCAGGTGAGGTTTTCATATTGATTGAACCAGGCCCGTTTCTCAAAAGGAAGTTTTTCTCTGGCGGTCACCGGTTCGGAGGGCCGCCCCACCGGAAGGAGAATACGCACTTCCCGGGTTTCCGGAACCCCCAGGATTTTTCTGATTTTTCGGGCGTGGTCATTTACCCGGAGCACGCCATCGAGCCACACCGAGGCGTAACCCAGGCCGGTGAGGGCCAGGAGAATGTTTTCCACGGCTGCCGCGCAATCTTCCACGGCAAAGGACAACCCGTTATAAACCGGCCGGTGCTCGGCTATACACACGATGAGCGCTCGTGCTTCGCGGACCGGTTTGCGGTCCAGGATCGCGGCAATTTCGGCGAGCCGGGCCGGATCGTCGACGATCACAAAGGTGGTGGTTTGGGCATTACACCCCGACGGGGCCTGGAGTCCGGCTTGGACGATCTGGCGCAGGTGATCCCGCGGAATGAGGTCGGGGGTGAATCCACCACGATAACAATGGCGTTGTTCGATAGCCGTGAAGAGGTCCATCTATGAGGTCTCCGGGTTGGACAAGGGCTTTTATCCTACCTTAAATCTTTATTTGTGCGACTAAAAACAGGTCGTTGTCCATGGACCCGAATCTCTCAAGATGAACGCGGGAGCCCCAGGAGCGCAGGAAGACGGCGGACATCCGCAATGACAGGACAGCCGCAGGCGCGTAGTCGAGCCCGGGATTGGTGCCCGCCGGTCAGCAGGATACATCGGCAGTGAAGTTCGCAGGCGACTTCGTAATCATGGTCGGTATCCCCGATCAGCAGCATTTCCTCCGGAGGGACGGGAAGTTTTTTTAACAGGGCGCGGCCGGCGTCCAGTTTGGAGTGGGCGAAGCGATTGGGGAGACCGGCAATTTGTGCGAAGCGCCCTTCCAAATTCCGCGCAGCAATCATGATCCTGAGAATGCCGATTTCCGAGGCGGAAAGGACGGCCGAGGGGATGCCCTGGTGGTCGAGTTGCCGCAAGGTGTTTCGAATGCCGGCCCGCAGGGGGGCGGTGGCGGCGGTCCGGGCGTAGATGCGGTGATAATCGGCAGCCGTTTGCCGCCATTCTTCGGCCGTTAATTGGAATCCCAGTGTTTCATAATAGTTGCGGACGGGGAATCCGAAGACGGCGCGATAGCGGGGAAGTTGAATTCGGGGCAACCGTTTGCGATAAAGCAGCACGTTCAGAGCGGCCACACAGGCGGATACATCGTCGAGCAAGGTCCCATTCCAATCCCAGATCAAATAGCGGACAGGGGGTTGTTTCATGATGCGGATGGGAGTGCGTGCGATGTTGCCCGGTCTTGGGCGGCGACGAGTACCTTGCCCAATTGTGTCGGAGGGAGGTCGGGGTTGGCGTAAAGAAGTTGTGGGATGGTGTGTGTCAGGGGATGATCGGGTGGCTCGCCCAAAACAACAATTCCCGCCCGCGGGCATAATTTTCCGATCGCCCGTAACAGTCCCTCTGCCTGGGGGCCGAGAAAATCCTGCTCGATCAGTAAAACGTCGAGTTGGGTTTCCGTTTCGATGTGGCCGAGGACGGAGACCATGTCGGGATCCTGGATGACCTGTGCACCCATGGCCGTCAACAAGGGGTTGACGTGAAGGTGATGGGATGGAGAACCGGCGGAGAGGACTTTTCGTCCAGCGAGCAGATTGCGGCATTGGTCAAGATTATCCCGGCTATCAGGGGATCGACGGGCGGCACCAAAAGGGATGGCAGAGCGATAAATTCGCGAACCCTCATTTCCTTTTAGAACATGGAGTGCGCCGCCGGCGTTTTCGAGAATGGATTGCACTACCGATTGGACCATGCCTTCATTTTCATCGTATTCCGCAGAGGGACGGGCGATTGACGTGAGGCCGGAGGAGGTGGCATCGGCGGAAACAAGCAAAACGGCGGCATATTGATCGCCGATGTTGGTGAGATGATCGGTCCCCGGCCGGGCGATGGTGATCCACAAAGCTCCGGGTTTATCCATGGCATCGGCCACGAGGAGTCCGAGGTTTAAGGTGACCTGCTCCAACTGCTCTCCAGACAGGGCGATAGGCGGGAGATCCGGTGCAATTTGGGTGTTGATTGTCCATCCCAGGGGCAGGCTGGGGGTGAGTAGCTTGGCGGCTTGGCGGATATGTTCGCCCGGTTGAAGGGTGGGTTGTCCCTCCGCCGCAAGACTGCTCAGGTTGATCAGTTTGGCGGCCAGGATGGCCCCCAGGTTGGATTCCTGCCGGATGGCCTGAAGCGATTCATGTATTTCCGGCGGAGCGGAACGCATGCGCGACAAGAGCGAAACATGACTGGAGATTACGCAGAGGAGGTTATTGAAATCATGGGCAATTCCACGGGCGATCCGGCCGATCAATTGCCAGCGCGCCAATTGCTGTCGACGTTTTTCCCGCACCAGCATCTGGGTGACATCGCTGATCAGAAGAATGGTCATTCCATCGGAGGGCTGGGAGCGGAAGCGAAGGGTCCGCGAGGCATTGTCCTTGATGAGGAGGCGTTCCACCTCATTGGGTTCCTGAGGATCGAGGAGCAGGGTGAGATCCTCTTCCGACAGGCAGGGGAAGACTTCGCGCAAAAGGACCCCTTTTCGAGGGGGGGTGAGCGCGAGAGTTGCCGCAGTGGGATTGGACCCGGTAATATGTCCCTTGGCGTCCAGACTGACCAGGGCGTCCTTGATCATTTTCATGGCGTCGACCAGATTGCCAACCCGCCGCAGACTCTCGCTTTCGGTCGCGAATTGAAGGGTCCAAAGCGACAGACCGCCAACGAGGAACATAAACCCGACCACCATGGCCCAGAAAACCCAGAGGGGGCCGAAAGGGAGGATTCGTCCGTCCGCCGCAGGATTGGCGATTTGATCTTCGAGGAACGAGACGGTGGAATGAACGGCAACCGAGGCGATGACCAGCAGCGCGAGCATCTGCCAGGTATAGCGCCAGATTCCGCGATAGGAGATTTTCATTGCAGACTCCACAGATTGACGAAAAGAACGAGCGAACCTAAACAAACTCCATAATACCCTATTTTAGGATGGCGACCATACGAAATTATGCACAAAGTTCGATCGTGACCGGGCCGTCATTGACCAGGGCCACCTGCATCCGGGCGCGGAATGTTCCGGTCGCGACATGTTCGGGACCGAGGGCCCGGCGGAGTTGTTCGACATACCGCTCGTAGAGCGCGGAGGCTTGATCCGGTGGCGCGGCATCGATGAAACTGGGCCGGTTACCTTTACGGGTGTCGGCATAGAGCGTGAATTGGGAGACGACCAGGATGGCCCCGCCGATGTCGATGATCGACCGGTTCATGCGGTCTTGCTCGTCCGGGAAAATCCGCAGGGCGAGGGTTCGGGCGGCGAGCGTAGCGGCTTCGCCGTCCGTATCGGAATGCGTTACGCCGAGGAAGACCACGTACCCGCGCTGGATCTGGCCGACGATCGTGTTGTCTACGGTGACCGAAGCCTCGGAAACCCGCTGAATAAGCGCTTTCAAGTTTTCTTCAAAGATTGGATCGCCGTGTGGACATTGGCAAATAGCGTTTCGAGGGCGTCAAGGGGGACCGACGAAAAAGCGAGCCGGATCAAGCCGGAAAGGACGATGACGCCGGTCCCGTGATGGGCCAGCAATTCACGGCGCACGGCTTCGGCCTCAACGCCCACGGGTTTGACGCACATGAAATATCCGGAGTTGAACGGCAGGGCGGTGAATGACTGGGCATACTCGGGATGCGTGGCGAGGAGGTCTCGAATTTTCAGATACCGTTTTTGGAGGATGTCGAATTTTCGGATCTTTTGATTCGAGTACTCGGGGTGGGTATATCCCTTCAACAGGATTTCCTGGGAAATACTGGGCGCATTGGAAATCGAGCCCCGTACGGCACCGGCAGCCTTGTTCTCAAGGGCCGTAAGCTGGGCGGGCGTCACCCCTTGGCAAGCGAAGGTGATGAAGCCAACCCGGAATCCCCAGACATAATCTTCTTTAGTCGGTCCATCCAATTTGACCGCAAGCAGGTTGGGATGGAGGTCGGCCAGGCGGCTGAAAAGGGATTCGCGAATGATGCCGGCTTCGTAGACCAGCCCAAAATAGGCGTCATCGATGATGACCACGAGCCGGTTGCCCGCCTGGGCTGATTCCGCCAGGACGCGACAGATCGCCTCGGCTTCGCGTTCGGTTACCGTATACCCGGTGGGATTGTTGGGGAAATTGAGCAGAACCACTTTTTTACCGACGGGACCGGTCGCGAGCGTGGCGCGCAAGGCCTCGACATCGTACCCCCCGCGGAGAAACGTATTGTGAAATTTGAGTTTGGCGCCATAGGCTTCGGCGAGGACCAGTTCGTAGTTATCCCAGAAGAGATCGGCCAGGATGACTTCATCTCCCTCATCGAGGAAGAGATATCCCGCGACGGAGAGACCATGCGTCAGGGCGGCGGTGACGACGGGCTTGCTAAACGGTTTTCCACAGAGTCCGGGATTTTTGACCGTCATCCGTTTCGCCCATTCGTCGCGTAATTTCGGCATGCCGAAGCTGGGGGCATAGAGGAAGGATTGAGAGGGCAGATTGAGGGTTTCTTCCAGGCATTCGAGCGCGAGAGGGGATCCATCCTCCTCGAAGGCGGTGCCAATGGTGGCATTGATGCGGGCGCCTTTGGCTTCTGCGCTTTGCCCCAGAATTCCCTTGGAGGGGAAGTAGATGGCCTTCCCGCGCCGGGAGAATAGATCGAGAAGGGCGGGAGCGGCGGATAGTTCGCGGTTGAGCGCTTCAGCCAATGCATTGATATGCGGCATGGACGGGACTCCTTTGATTCAGCTGGAATTATCAGCGGGTGATCACCGCCGAAGTGCTTGGAAAAATACAGATTAGGCCTGTTTTTGTCAAGATGGATGTCTTTGAAATTGATTTGGATGACAGCCCAACGGAAAAACGCGCCTCATACGGCGCTACTACGAACGGGGGCGAGCGTTGTTGGTAGTAGGCGCGTGAGAGCGCCGTTCTTTTGCGGAATTAGGGACCAGGTTGTTAGCCCGTAATCTGTGCGGCGTTTTGCCGAAGCGACGGGCTTCGCCTGCTTGTATGGACTCGGCGGTCCCCGCCGTTAGGGGCTAATTGAACCTGGCATACCGGGAGATGGGCGGCCGGCGTCCACCCCCACAACAGATTAGAAAAACGATTGAATCAGACAGTTCGGGGAATCGGCATGCCGACTCCAAAATAGTTATTTATTTGGATGACAGCCCAACGGAAAAACGCGCCTCATACGGCGCTACTACGAACGGGGGCGAGCGTTGTTGGTAGTAGGCGCGTGAGAGCGCCGTTCTTTTCCGGAATTAGGGACCAGGTTGTTAGCCCGTAATCTATGCGGCGATTTACCGAAGCGACGGGCTTCGCCTGCTTGTATGGACTCGGCGGTCCCCGCCGTTAGGGGATAATTGAACCTGGTATACCGGGAGATGGGCGGCCGGCGTCCGCCCCCACAACACCAGATGATGAAGAGAAGGAATCTGTTGTAGCTGCGGCCAGCCTGTCCTGAGCGAAGGGCCGTGTCGAAGGGTGGCCGCGGGAAAGAAAAGCCAAGGATGCGTTCATAGAACGCGGTTAAGGCAGGAGACGCCCGAATGAATCCGTGTGCTTGTGTTTAGCGCCCTGTTCGGGTACGCTCTTGAGCTGAAAACAGCGATTAAGCAGCACGATGAAACACCTAAAAACTCAGTTCCTGAAGCTGTTCATAACGATGTGTGCGATCATCGCTTGCTCATCCCTTTCGGCCTATTCCGCCGCCATCTTCATTCGTTGCAATATCCTGACTCCCGCCAGCGGCTCCTATAAAATCACCACCTATGGGCATGTTCACAACGGGGCCAGCAGCGGTAACTGGTACTTGCCCTCGACCAATTGGACTGTCACCGCCGGCACGTGGACCGATTGGAAGGATCTCAGCGGTTGGACCTGGCCGGGTCGGCAAAATCTCTCCGGGGGGCTTGCCGAGTGGCCGTCCATGCGGTTAACCGTGACGGATTCATCCACCGGCAAGGGGCTCGGGCCCTTACTGATCCGAGTCCAACTGGCAAACGCCGCAACCGATACGGCTGTGAAAATCGATTTCACCGAAACCAGCGTAACGAACCAGATCTATTACCTCGTTCCGAACCCGCTGGCCACGTATGCGAGTGAATTCGAGACCGGTCGGCAGATGGCGGATCGCCAGTTGGCGTGGGCACAAGAGGCCACCTTCACCAACGCTGCGATTCCGTCCCGCTTTCGGCTGATCTCCACCTTGTACGGCCTGTATGAACCCTACCTGGCCAATTCCGCATTGCAAACGCTTCGGCAACTCGGGATCAAGGCGACCGGCGGAACGACGACCTCTTTCATTCGCGATAATGGCATGGTCACCTTCAATACTATGCAGAACATTTTCACCGATCCGGACATTGCGACGGCGCAGTGGACCACTTTCACTAACTCGACATTGAAATCGGCTCTGGCGACAGAAATCGGACAGTGGCAGTATCAGAACATGCCGATTTACACCCTCTCCGATGAAGTCAAGACCCTCAGCTTCAGCTCGATCGCCGCCGCCAAGCGGGATGGCTGGTTCCGGGATTATCTCGTGGCAAAAGGCGTGAGCGATAGCGATCTGCCGACTCCCGTGGACCAGGCGGTCCTGGAGACCAATGTATTGGCGACCGGCTATCTCTCGCGCACGGCGGATCTGCCGACGCGCCGGCTTCACTACTGGTCGAGCAAATTCGCACAGTGGTGGTCGGCCCGCCAATTTCGCCACAATACCGATCTGATCCAGGGGTCTCTGCCGGGGATGGAGACGGAGACGCTTGTGAGCGATCACTCCTTTCTGTATTTTTGGGGGGCGCCCTGGCTGGGAATGGCGAACCGTAACCTCGATCAGTTCGAGTTGGGATCCCAGCAATCGGTCACAACATTGGCCGCCGAAGACTGGCTGGGCCTTAACCACATGTATGGTTATTATTATACCGCCAGCGGGGGGCAGACCTTCGGGTGGATGAGCGCGATCATGCGCTCGGCGATGCTCGGCACCCCGGGCAATCTCATGGGGCTCATCACCCCGAGCGACGATAAGTATCTTCGCCTGAAGGCCTACTCGAATATCGGACAAGGTTCGAAGACCCTCTATTATTGGACCTTTAGTCCCACTTATATCGGCACGGAGAATTACTGGTCAGATTTGAAGAGCATGTATTTCGGCATCGCCAAAACCTCCCGGGCGCTGGTGGCCACCGAAAACATTCTGTATCCGGCCAAAACCGTTAGCGACCGGGTGGCGATCCTCTATTCGGTCAGCCACGATCTGTGGAATGTGGATTCCCCGTCCGCTTTTTCCGAGAAGCGCCTGTCCTGGCATGCGCTCCGCCATTTGAGCGTTCAGCCGGACTATCTTTCCGAGGACGCCGTGGTCTCCGGGCGCTTGAGCGGATATGACGTGCTGTACGTGCATGACTGGTGTGTCAGCCGCGCGGCGTCGGCAGCCATCGACGCCTGGGTGCGTGCGGGTGGGGTACTTTATCTCTCCGCCGGAGCGGCGACTCGCGATGAGTTCTACGAACCCTACGTGCCGCCTTTTGCGGCCAATCTGTGGCCGGCGAATGCGGCATTGAATATCGTGGTGCAGTCCGGTGTGTTTATCGAACGTCGCGACTTGTCCAGCCTTTCCCCGCTGACGACGGTCACTCTGAATCTGGGGACCGGATCCTTTTCGTTGCCGGCGATTGGCGCCCGTCTCACCCTGCGGTCTGACGTGCCGGCCCCCTTTGCCACGTTTGCCGATGGAACCCCTGCGGGTGTCGTGGTGAACTGTGACTCGGGTCGGGTCGTGGCCGTCGGCTTCATGCCCATGCTGGCGTATGGGCGGCAGGCGAATTTTCAGGCGACGACCCTGGCGGAGGTGTGGCCGTCCAATCCGAGGCAGATTATCGCCCGACCGTTGCAGGAGGCCGGGATCGATCCGGTGGTTAAATCCAGCGCCCCGGTGGTGGAAGCCAACTTGCTGGCCGGCACCAACGGCAATGCGCTGGTGCTGGCGAATTACACCTATCACGCCATCTCCAACCTCGTGCTGGACATCCGTTCCCCGAATCCGACGAACGCCAATATTGCCTCCGTCTACAGTTCCGAACTGGGAACCAACCTGCCGTTTACCTTTTTGAGCGACCGGATCCGCGTCCAACTCCCGTTGGACTGGACCGACATCCTGACCCTGCCGCTGAACACCAATGGGCCGCCCGTGCGATTCACGGCGGACCAATACCAGGTTCCGGCGGACGCCAACCCGGCCCGGGTGACGATTCTGCGGACGGTCGGCGGGCAAAGCGATATAATCGCCCATTATACTGCCCGCAACGGCACCGCCGTGGACGGAGTCGATTACACGGCCATTAGCGGGACGGTCGTGCTGGCGGGCGGTTCCACAACCAACTCTTTTGTGGTTCCACTCCTCAACGAGCGCCTGGCCGGGAATAAAACGGTGCTCTTGACCGTATGGAATTCTCCGACAGGGGGGCTGGCTGAAACCCGCTCATCGGCTGTTCTGACCCTGGTGGGCCATGATCCCTGCGGCCTACAGGTGAACTCGGACTGGGGAGTGCCGACTCCGCCATCGGGTGCGTCCCTGAATCTCTACAAGACCGTTATCACCAACTCGGTCACCTCGCCCGACACCCGCGGTTGGACGCAGTATGTGTGCACCGGTTGGGCCCTGACCGGCAACGAACCCTTGAGCGGCGAGACCAACCGCCTGGTGATGACCCTGACCAATGCCGCGATCCTGACGTGGCAGTGGAAGACCCAATACTGGATGGATGTTTCCCAGAGCGGGATGGGGGAGGTGATCCCTCATAGCGATTGGGTGGATCGTAATGCGAGCGCCGTTGTCACCGCGTTGCCGAGCAACTATTACCGTTTCGTGAGCTGGACCGGCACCCTCAATTCCGTGAGCAACCCGCTTCCCCTGACCATGAATCAGGCTCACGGTCTTATGGCTGTGTTTGCCGAGGTGCTGGCCGCTAACCAAACTCCCGAATGGTGGCTGGCCTACTATGGGCTGACCAATGACGGGTCTGACTTTAGTGCCGCTGAAACCAACGATAGCGATCGGGACGGAGTGCCCGCCTGGCAGGAGCAGATTGCCGGCACCGACCCTACGAATCACGCATCCTTTCTGGCCATTACCAATTTACCCCGCCCGGATAACTCCTCTTTCGTGATCGCCTGGCCAAGCGCATCCAATCGGATCTACGGGGTGGATCGGGCCACCAACCTCGTTTCGCCTGGCTTTGAGTCCATCGCGAGCAATATCCCCGCCTCTCCCCCGATGAACGTGCACACGGATATGCTACCGGGAATCGACCAGATATTCTATCGGATCACGGTTGAGAAGCGGTAGAATCGTGTGGGCACATCTGCGATTCGGTACAAATTCGGCTATTTCCTTGATAAACCGCCCCAGGTGGGGCTTCCCCCGCACCCCGATTCCCCGTTGTTGTAGGCCGAACCTCTGCGCCCGGCGTCCGCTGATCCAATCCCCTCTATCACCAGACGCCTGCCACAGAGGGCAGGCCGACATCGAGTGAAATTCGACATCCTCAGGGCAGGCGAAGTCGAGGGATCTCATGATGTTGTAGGCCGGGCCTCTGTGCCCGGCGTCCGCTAATCCAATCCCCTCTATCACCAGACGCCTGCCACAGAGGGCAGGCCGACATCGAGTGAAATTCGACATCCTCAAGGCAGGCGAAGTCGAGGGATCTCATGATGTTGTAGGCCGGGCCTCTGTGCCCGGCGCGGATCCAGCCCGCTCCCTCTCCAGACGCTCGCCACAGGGCGGGCCTACATCGATTGAAAACGGTTGGTGTAAACGCCCTTTAAGCGGTTTCTGTGCACCGAATTGCAGATTCGCCCAAATCTTGGGTTTGTACCGAAAAAGACTTGCACGGACAGGGATATTTTGTCACATTAACAGGTCTCTTTGAATGGGACCGGCCTGTCGAGTGACAGAATCCGGTTCTGAATTCCGGCCTGTCGAGTGACGGTGTCCGGAAGTGGATACAACTCAATAACCCCATCAACCCAAAACAAATGCAAAAACAGAAGAAGCGCGCGGGGCGTAGTGGCGTGGCCCATGTCGAAATGACGGAGGCCGAACGCGAGGCAGCGTCCCGCATGTATGACGAAACCCTGCGGGATTTCGTCGAAGGTTCGATTGTCCAAGGCAAGGTCCTGGAAGTCCGTAGCAGTGAAATCCTGATGGATATCGGCTACAAGTCTGAAGGCGTCATCTCCGCTCAGGAATTCGGGGATATGACCGCCGTGAAGCCGGGCGATGTGTTCAGCGTCCTGCTCGAAGGCGCCGAGGATGACGATGGCATGGTCGTCCTGAGCAAGCGCAAGGCCGAGCAGAAGCAGAAATGGGACAATGTCCTCGAGTCCTTCAAAGAAGGCGGCACGACCATGGGTCGCGTTACGGCCCGCGTCAAAGGCGGCCTGATTGTGGACGTGGCAGGGGTTGAAGCTTTCCTGCCCGGTTCGCAGATCGATATTTCGCCTGTTCACGATCCGGATGGTTTCGTGGGCAACATGTATGAGTTCAAGATTCTCAAGATCAATCCGGAACGGCACAACATCGTCCTGTCCCGTCGCGAATTGCTCGAAGAGCGTCGCCGCGACAAGAAACGCGAACTGCTGTCCGAGCTCAAGGTGGGTCAGATTCGCAAGGGCACGATCAAGAACATCACCGATTTCGGCGTATTCGTCGATCTGGACGGGTTGGACGGATTGCTGCACATCACCGATATGAGCTGGGGCCGGATCAACCATCCGTCCGAGATGGTGGCATCGGGCCAGCCGATCGAAGTGGTCATTCTGGACATCAACACCGAGAAGGAACGCGTTTCGCTCGGGTTGAAACAGCGCACCCCGAATCCCTGGGACAACATCGAGTCGAAGTTCCCCGTGGGCAGTCGGTTACGCGGCAAGGTGGTCAATCTGGTTCCCTATGGCGCCTTTGTCGAATTGGAGCAGGGCGTTGAAGGGCTCGTCCACGTTTCGGAGATTTCGTGGACCAAGCGGATCGCCCGTGCGTCGGATGTGCTGACCGTCGGACAGGAAGTCGACGTGGTGGTGCTGACCATCAACAAGGCCGATCAGAAGATCGCGTTGGGCATGCGGCAGACCGAGGAGAATCCTTGGGATGGCGTGCGCGAACGGTATCCGATTGGTGCCCGGGTGCACGGTAAAGTGCGCAATTTCACCTCGTACGGCGCCTTTGTGGAGTTGGAAGAGGGCATTGACGGGATGATTCACGTTTCGGATATGTCCTGGACTCGCAAGATCAACCATCCTTCGGAAGTGCTCAAGAAGAGCGACGATGTCGAGGCGGTTGTGCTGGAAGTGTCGCCTGAGAATCAGCGCATCAGCCTGGGTCTCAAGCAGGCGCAGGAAGATCCGTGGTCCTCGATTGCCGCGCGGTACAAGGTGGGTCAGTTGGTGCAGGGCAAGGTGACCAAGCTGGCTTCGTTCGGCGCGTTCATCGACATGGGCGAAGGCGTTGACGGGTTGGTGCACATTTCGCAGATCAGCGATGATCGGGTTGAAAAGGTGCGCGACGTGCTCAAGGTGGGTCAGGACGTTTCGGCCCGGGTGGTTCGGATCGACCCGGTTGAGCGCAAGATCGGCTTGAGCATCAAGGCGGCCAATGTGGCCGATGAGGATTTCGTCGTGAAGGACGAGATGCTCGAGGGGTTGCGTCCGGGCGAAGACCTGGTCGACCTGGCCGGTGCGTTCGATGCGGCCTTCGGGGCCAGCGAGCAGAAGGAAGAAGACTGGCATCCGGGCGCCCGGAAGAGCAAGGACAAGGAATAAGGACGGTGTTTACCGCGGGGCGACCCGCGGATCGGATTGGCGAGGCGCACCGTCGGACGGTGCGCCTCGTTTTTTTCATAAGGACAGATTATTTATGCCGAACGTGGTCGACATTTTAAAGGCGCGGGGTTTGTTTCAGGACATAACCAGTCCGGACTTGGTCCGGGTGGTCGAGCAACCCACGCCGGTTTACGCCGGATTTGATCCGACGTCGAGCAGTCTCCAGGTCGGCAATTTTGTGACGATCATGGGGTTGGCTCATTTTCAGCGGTGCGGCCATCCGGTGATCGCCCTGGTGGGGGGGGCGACGGGACTCATCGGGGATCCTTCGGGAAAATCGGCGGAACGCAATCTGCTCAGCGCCGAAGATGTGGAACGGAACGTCGAGGGGATTCGGGAAAACCTGTCGCGCTTCCTCGATTTCGATTCGAAAATCGCCCCGGCCCGGTTGGTCAATAATAATGACTGGATGAAAGAATTCTCCTTCATCGGTTTTTTGCGGGATGTCGGCAAATATTTCCGGGTGGGGGCGATGCTCGATAAGGAGAGCGTCAAGGCACGGCTCGAAGGCGAGTTCGGCATGAGTTTCTGTGAATTCAGCTACCAACTCCTGCAAGCCTACGACTTTCTCCATCTCCGGGATACCTATGGCTGTCGGATTCAGATCGGCGGATCCGATCAATGGGGTAACATTACGGCGGGGACCGAGTTGATCCGTCGCTTGCGCAGTGAAGAGGCCTACGGCCTGACCTTTCCGATTTTATGTGATAGCTCGGGTAAAAAATTCGGCAAGAGCGCCGGCAATTCAATCTATCTCGATGAACGCCGAACCTCCTGTTATGACTTTTACCAGTTTTTCCTGCGGACCGAGGATGGCGATGTGTTGCGACTCCTGCGGGTGTTTACCTTCCTGCCGGAGGAAGAGTTGCAGGCTTTGGAAGCATCGATGCGGACCGAGCCGGAAAAGCGCGTGGCACAGCACCGGTTGGCGGAAACGATCACCCGTACCGTTCATGGCGAGGCCGGGTTACGCAAGGCGCTGGCTGCCAGCGAAGTGCTTTTCGGCGGGTCATTTGGGGACCTGACGGCTGACGATCTGGAAGGGATTTTTGCCAATGTGCCCTCCGCCGTTCTGCCGCAAGACCGGGTTTTGGGCGTCCCCCTGGCCGATTTGGCGGTTGCCGCCGGACTCTGTACCAGTAAAGGCGAGGTTCGTCGGCTGGCGGCCAATGGCGGTTTTTATGTCAATAATGTCAAAGTGGCTGATCCGCTGATACCCGCCACCGCCGATCAGGTGATCGGGGGACGCATGCTGGTGTTGCGGTCCGGCCGGAAATCCTATCGGTTGGTTAAAATCGGCTAAAGCCCGGGCGGCACCGGCCGGGCGGTGTCGGGAAAGATCCATGAAAAGCGCTGAAGACGGGATTCTCATCGCCGGCGCCCGGGAACACAATCTCCAGAATGTGACCGTGCATTTGCCGCGAAATTCGCTCTGTGTGATCACCGGGTTGAGTGGATCGGGCAAATCATCGCTGGCGTTCGATACCCTTTTTGCTGAAGGCCAGCGCCGGTATGTCGAGAGCTTTTCGGCGTATGCCCGTCAGTTCCTCGATCAAATGCAGAAACCGGACGTGGACCGGATTGACGGGTTGTCCCCTGCGATTGCCATAGAACAGCGGACCGCCGGTTCCAATCCGCGTTCGATTGTCGCCACAACCACCGAGATTCACGATTATCTGCGCCTGCTCTATGCGGCCATCGGCAAACCGCATTGTCCCCAATGCGGTCGGTCGGTCGAACCCCAGAGCGCGGCTCAGATCACCGATCAAATTCTGAAGTTCCCGTCCCAGTCTCGCTTGGTTTTGCTGGCCCCGGCGATTTCCGGTAAAAAGGGACAACACGAGGCGGTCTTCGAAGCGATCCGCAAGAAGGGATTTTTGCGGGTGCGTCTGGATGGTGTGATGGTGGAATTGGACGAGTTGCCGCGTCTGGACAAACGCAAGGCCCATTCGGTTGACATCGTGGTGGACCGCCTGACGTTGGATGGCGAGATTCGTTCCCGCCTGGCCGATTCGGTTGAGCTGGCTTTGCGGGAAGGGGAAGGGCGCCTGCTGGCCCTGCACTCGGACGGGAAGGGGAACGAGGTCGAGACCCTGTTTTCCGAGAAGAATGCCTGTGCCGTTTGCGGTTTGAGTTTTGAAAAGTTGACCGCCCGTCATTTTTCCTTCAACAACCCCTATGGGGCCTGTTCGGCCTGTGCGGGGTTGGGGAGCCGGATGGAGTTCGATGAAAACCTGGTGGTGCCGGATCCGTCCTTGTCCATCGAAGAGGGGGCGATTCCGGCCTGGCGGCGAGGCGGACGGCGATTGATCCTCTATTATAAGAGCCTGCTTCGGGCGCTGGCCCGTCATTATGAATTTAGTCTGGATACGCCCTTCAAGGAATTGCCTGAACGGATTCGCGACATTCTACTGCACGGTTCCGGCGATGAACCGGTGAACATCGGCTATTGGCGGGGAGGCGCGCGCCGCCAGTATGCCAAACCGTTCGAAGGCATTTTGCCCAATCTTGCCCGTCGATACGAGGAGACCGACAGCCAGTTCACCCAGGAACGGCTGAGGTCCTACATGACCCGTAAACCCTGCAAGGCGTGTGGCGGATCACGGCTGAAGCCGGTTTCGCTGGCCTGTACGGTTAACGGTTTGGGCATTCACCAGGTGACGGCCCTCTCGGCTGGCGATGCCGCACAGTTTTTCAGTTCCCTGCCCCTGACGACGATTGAACGGCAGATGGTGGCCCTGGTCATCAAGGAAATCCGTGAACGGCTCGGGTTCCTGGTGGACGTCGGATTGAATTACCTGACATTGGATCGGGAGAGCGGGACATTGTCGGGTGGGGAAGCCCAGCGGATTCGGTTGGCGACGCAAATCGGGTCACGGCTGGTCGGGGTCTTGTATGTGTTGGATGAACCGAGTATTGGATTGCATCACCGGGATAATGCCCGCCTGATCCGGACGCTTCAAGGCTTGCGTGACTTGGGCAACACCGTGGTGGTGGTCGAACACGACGAAGAGACCATCCGGTCCGCCGACTACGTGGTCGACCTCGGTCCCGGCGCCGGGCGGCACGGGGGACGGGTGATGTTTGCAGGGACCGTTCCGGAGCTGCTCCAGTCTCCGGATTCGGTGACGGCCCGGTACTTGCGGAGAGAAGTTGAAATTGAAATTCCCCGGAAGCGCAAATCGGCGCGCGGGCCCTGCTTGAAAATCCTGGGGGCGTCCGAGAACAATCTCAAAAACATCGATGTCACCCTGCCGTTGGGTTTACTGATCTGTGTCACGGGTGTGTCGGGGAGCGGCAAGAGCACGCTCGTCGACGATATCCTGCAGCGGGCGCTGGCGCGTCGTCTGATGGGCGCACGCGACACGCCCGGACGTCACCGGGCGCTGGAGGGGGTTGAGCACATCGACAAGGTGATCGTGATCGACCAATCCCCGATCGGGCGGACGCCGCGGAGCAATCCGGCGACCTATACCGGCGCCTTTACCTATATTCGGGATCTGTTCACGGGACTGCCTGAAGCGAAAGTCCGTGGATACGGCCCCGGCCGGTTCAGTTTCAATGTGAAGGGCGGGCGGTGCGAGACCTGCAAAGGGGATGGCGTCATCCGGCTCGAGATGCATTTTTTGCCCGATGTGTATGTGCCTTGCGAGGCGTGTCGGGGGCTACGCTACAATCCCGAAACACTGGCCATTCACTTCAAAGGCCATTCCATCGCCGACATATTGAATCGGACCGTGGACGAAGGACTGGAGCTGTTTCGGAATATCCCACGGTTGGCCCGTAAATTACAGACCCTTTCCGAAGTCGGGTTGGGCTATGTTCAATTAGGTCAGTCGGCGACCACGTTATCGGGCGGCGAGGCTCAACGGGTGAAACTGGCGACCGAATTGAGCCGACAGGCAACTGGCCGAACCCTGTATGTGTTGGACGAGCCCACCACCGGTCTGCATTTTGCCGATGTAGCCCACCTGATGCGGGTATTGGAACGATTGCGGGAGAGCGGCAACACCGTGCTGGTCATCGAACATAATCTCGACGTCATCAAGCGGGCCGATTATATTGTCGACTTGGGTCCCGAAGGTGGCGCGGGGGGGGGCTATTTGGTGGCTGCCGGAACTCCGGAAGAGGTGGCGAACACGCCGGCTTCCTTTACCGGACAGGCGTTGAAGCCGATTTTGGAAAGGCGATGAGTTGACGATGAGCGACCGGAATTCAATATCAGACCGGGGCCGGGAACGATTCCTAAACCTGATTTTTAACGGGAGCCTGACGGGCCTGTTAGCGGTAGTCGTCCTATGGGCCGGACCGTTAGCGGCCCAGACGCCTTCATCCCTGACCGCGGCCTCGGCGGCGATGGAGGATGGCCTTTACCGGGTGGCGGAACGACAGGCCCGTGCGGTGCTGGCGACCGAGGCCCCGACGACGGATCTGTCCGCAGAGGCGACCTTGATTTTGATGAGGGCCCTGAACGGGCAGGAAAAATTTCAAGAGATGATCGACCTGGAAGGGTATCGCCGTCATCCAGGGTCGATGGAAGGGGCCTTATTATTCTGGCATGCCATGGGATTGTATGGGTTGGGCCGCTATGATGGCGCATTGTCGGCCCTTGATGTTTTTCAGGCGAAATACGAGTCCACGGCCGGATATGCTTCCCGGGCCAGGCGGTTGCGCGCCTGGTGTCTGGCCAAACTGGGCCGCAAGGAAGAAGCGCTGGCCCTGTTTGCCCTGTTTGCCCGCGAATCCGGTGATACGCCGGAGGGGCCGGCGAATCTCCTCGACTGGTCCCGGGCCCTTTTGGAAGGGGGCGATTGGGCCGGCGCCCGAAAACCTTTGGAAACATTGATCAGCCAGGCACCGGATAGTGATTCAGGGCAGGAAGCCCGTCTGGCCCTGGCGCAAATTCTGATTCGGGAGAAAAAATTCGACAAGGCTTGGAATGCACTGGACACGCTATCGGCAGACAAAACGGTTCGTCCCGACCGACGGGCCGAGGCTTGTTTTGCCTTGGCGGATTTGAACAGTGCGCAGGGGCATGATGAAGCTGCGCTGGCCTCGGCGGATCGCGGTCTGGAGTTGACACAGAATCACAATCTTAAACAGCGGGGGCAGCTTGTGCGCGGTCGCATCCTGATTCGCATGGGGCGGATTGACGAAGGGGTGACCCTTTTGCGAAAAGTGATTGCGGGGGAGATCGATACGCCGTTGGCCAGTCGGCTTCAGTTGGAGATTGCCCGATCGTATGCCGAGACCGGACTGATCGATCGGGCGGCTGCTGAATATCAAAATTACCTGGAGACGTTCACGAATCGGGCGGGTCAGGCGGAAGCCGCAGCGGGCAAGGGGCAGGTGTTGTTCAAAGGCGGGCGTTACGCAGAATCGGCGGGCGCGTACACCCGAGCCCTGGCCTTGTTGGATGACCCGGCCGAACGGGCTCAAATTCTATGCCGGATGGGCGATGCGTGGTTTGCGAGCGGGCAATATATCAAGGCGGCTGAATCCTATCTCAAGGCCCCGACGGAGTACCCGGCGACGGAACTGGGCCCCCAGGCGCTGTTGCAGGCGGGGGAAAGCCTGATTCGGGCCAGTCAATTTAATGAGGGGGTTCGGTGGTTTCGCGAGGTGTTGGATCAATATCCGGCTTCGCCTTACGCGGAACGGGCCGCTCTGCGTTGGGCGGAATGCCACGAGGACCATAATTTTCCAGCTGAGGCATTGGAGGGGTACACGCGGGCGTTGCAAACGTATACGAACGGGCAATTGACCGCGCGGATCCTGCAACGGCGGGGAATTCTTTTGTATCGGATGGTGTGGTTCGATGCCGCGCTCCGGGATTTTCAGGATCTTCTCGCACGGTTCAAAACCAGTGCATTTGTGGAACAGGCTAATTTCATGCGCGGCTGGTGTCTTTACATGATGGGTCGGGAGGAGGAAGCGCTGGGAGTTTGTCGGACCTTCGTGGAGCAGTATCCGAATTCGGAGTGGACCCCGGATGTTCTATTTTGGTTGGGCGAGTATCATTATAACCACCAGTTCTATCCGGAAGCCGAAACGCAATTTCTTGAATTGGTCCGGAAATTTCCGCAATCCTCGATCGCGGATCAGGCGTTGTTATGGGCCGGCCGGGCCGCGCTGAATCGCAAGGAATACCTGCGGGCGGTGGAGCATTTTGGACGTTTGGCGAAAAATTACCCCAAAAGCCAGAAACTGGCGGACGCGCGCTATTACCAGGGAGATGCGATGACGGAGTTGGGCGACGTCGCCAATGCCATCTTGTTGTTCGACGAGATCCTGACCCGACATCCCAATCACCGGTTGATCCCGGCAGCCTGGATGCGCAAGGGGGATTGTCAATTCACCCTTGGAGCTGAGGATTCCCGCCGTTATACGGAAGCCATGACCTCCTATCGCAATGTATTGGGGGGGACCGGTGTCCCGGCGGATTTGCGTTTCCAGGCAGAGTACAAGATCGGTCGATGCCTGGAAAAAATGGCGCGGACCGACGAAGCGTTGGAGCACTATTATACGCGGGTTGTCGTCCGGTTTCTTGAAGATCCGGCCGGCCGATTGTCGCCCGACTCGCCGGCGGCTGTCTGGTTCACACGCGCAGCGTTTGCCGTGGCGGATATCCTGGAGGCCCAGGATAATCGACGCCGGGCGGTACGGGTGTTACAGCGGGTTGTGGATGCGGGAGTGCCGGCGGCGGCTGACGCGCAGGCACGGATTGACAAGATCCGCGCTGAATTTTGGGGATTATTTTAAGGAGGTACTTCATGTTTGCATTGCTGAAACAAGGCGGCCCGATGGTGATCCTGATTCTGATTTCGGGCTTGGTGGCGTTGGCCGTTTTCCTGGAACGGGTTTTGCATTTGCATCGGGCGCGGATCAAGTCGGAGGATTTTCTGCGGGGTATCTGCAATAATCTCGCCCGGGGGAATACCGCCGAGGCGGTGACGATCTGCGATGAGACCCCGGGGCCCGTCGCCTACATTGTTCGCACGGCGATCGTCAATCGGGAGGCGGGACTGGATGCGATGCGGGAGGCGGTGAATCAGGCGGGCCGCACGGAAACTTCGCGTATGGAGCGGCGATTGTCGGTCATGGCCACCGTGGCGCAGGTGGCGCCGTTGATGGGACTTTTAGGGACCGTGCTGGGTTTGATTCGGGCCACGCTGGTGGTGCAGCAGCAGGCGCCGCTGGTCCAATCGGCGGATATCGCGCGGGGCATGATGGAGGCGTTGGTTTCGACAGCCGCCGGATTGACCGTGGCCATCCCCTGCTATGTCGCCTTCAATTTCCTGCTCACCCGGGTTGAGAAAATCGTGTTGGACATGGAGCACGCGGCTTCTGAGATTTTAGGGTTTCTGGGCGGTTCCCGGACCGGCGGATCTCCCGAGGAAGGGCAGAAACCATGACGGCTCAGAATCGAACAACCCGTTGGTCGGTGCCCGGATTTCGCGGGTATCGACCGGACAATCGCCTCAGCCGGGGGATGGTCGGGGCGGCTCCCTGGGTGAATGTGGTGTTACTGCTTGGCATGTATGCTTATTTTTCAGCACCCTATGTATTGCAACCCGGAGTTCGGGTTGAGTTACCCGCAGCGCCTTTTACCGGGGGATCGCCCTATGGCCATAATCTGGTCGTCATGGTTCAGGACGAACCGGGTAAAGGAGGGCGGCGCGAGGTGGTTTTTTTCAACGACGAGCGATTTGCCCTTTCCGCAACCGGTGCCATTGAACGATTGACCGAGCATTTGGGGCGGGCGGTGCATCAGCGGCCCGATGCCCCCCTGGTCATCGAAGCCGACCGGCAGATTCAGCATGGAACCGTGGTGCAATTGTTCGATTTGGCGGGGCAGGCGGGTTTTAGTGAGGTGACCGTGGCCACGCTGCCCGCGCGTTGATGGGAGGCCCGTTGATGCGGCTGAATGAATCCTATGTAAAGCCTATTTCCTTGCGGAACGTGATCTACTCCGCCATGATCACGGTCGTGGGCTGTTTTGGTCTGTGGGGATTCTGGCGGAGCGCGATTCCGGTCCGGCAGGCTCCTTTGGTCAGATCGGAGTTGATCGTTCGGTATACTCCGCGAACCGCAGGTGCGATGGGGGTGACCTGGTCCTCCGTGCCGATCGGATTACCCAATCGGATCGGGTTTGATGGGGCGGCGCAACGGGAGGATTCCCGGTTTCAGGCCTTTTTGACGCCTCCTCCTTTGCCGGTGGAGCTGGGGGGCGATCAGAAACAGGATCTTGCCGATCGGTTTGGGCCGGCGTTAGAATGGGCCGTTAGCGGACGACCTGCGCCGGTGCGGTATGTACCCGTTCCCGTGGATCCGCCGGTTTTTGCTCCGTCGTCCGTCCGCGGTCGGGCACCCCTCGACTATGATTGGATGGATGAGCTTCGGGGAGTGGACTGGGTGTCGGTTCCTGTGATCGATTCCGTTTCGCTTCGATTGGGAACCAAGCCGGTGTCGCTTACGGTTTGGGTTGATTTGGCTCCCGGCGGATGGGTTGACCATGTATTTTTGGAGAGTCCGTCTGGCCGTGCGGAGATCGACCGGGCCGTTGTTCGCGCATTAATGACCCTGCGGGCGCCTCCAGGGCGCACGGGGATGTCGGGGCGGGTTCGAGTGTCGGTGGCGGGGATGGAGCCGCCGGGCTCGTCGATGGCTGTGGATAAGGAGTGAACCGAATGGAAATCAAAATTGTCAAGTGGGCTCCGGGGCAACCGGCGCCGGCGGTGGTGGCGCAACTCAAACGGCCGGCTTTCGATTCGACGGCAGAAAATACCGCCCGTCAGGTTCTGGAGGACATTCGTCTCAACGGCGATGCCGCGGTGCTGAAATATATCACCCAATTCGATGGTGCGACCCTCAAGTTAAACGAGCTGATGGTGCCCACTGCGGATCTGGCTTCGGCGCGTGAGATCGTCGATCCCGATTTCAAGGCCGCTGCGCGTGAGTCCCACAAGCGGATTGCGGCTTTTGCCAAGGCCGGCATGAAAAAGGACTGGACCACCTTTAGTCCCAAGGGCGGGACTTTGGGGGAGCAATTCTCCCCGTTGGATCGGGTGGGCGTGTATGTTCCCGGGGGGACGGCTCCGCTGGTGTCCACCGTGTTGATGACCGTAACTCTGGCCAAGACGGCCGGCGTTCAAGAAATTGTGGTTTGTACGCCGGCAGATCGAAATGGACAGATCAATCCCTACCTTTTGTTTGCGCTGGAGTTGGCGGGGGCGACCGAGGTTTACCGGGTGGGGGGCATTCAGGCCATCGGCCTGATGGCCTATGGGACGGCTACCGTGCGCAAGGTGCAGAAAATTGTCGGCCCCGGGGGGACATATGTTACGGCTGCCAAGCGCCTGGTTTATGGGGAGGTCGCGCTGGATCTCGTTGCCGGTCCGAGCGAAATCGCGATTCTGGCCGACGACACAGCGCTCCCGGAATGTGTGGCCGCCGATCTGTTGTCTCAGGCCGAGCATGGGACCGGTCATGAGAAATCTCTGTTGGTTACCAATTCCAATACGTTGGCCACGGCCGTTCGCACTGAAATATTCCGCCAATTGGAAAAGTTGAGTCGGCGCGAGCTGATTTTAAAGGGTTTGGAACGGGGAACCCTTCTGGTGGTTGTCAATACGCTGGATGAAGGAATGGAACTCTGCAACCAGTTTGCACCGGAACACTTGGAGATCATGGTCCGTGAACCCCGCAACTGGTTGCGCAAAGTCCGGGCGGCAGGAGCGGTATTTGTCGGAATGTGGACTCCGGAAGCGGTTGGGGATTTTGTTGCCGGACCCAGCCATGTTCTTCCGACCGGGGGCACCGCGACGATGTTTTCGGGTTTGACGGTGGACGAGTTTCGGCGGCGGACCAGTTTCATGGCCTATACCCGGGCCGATTTGCAGGAAACCCTCCCGGTGATCGAGGCTTTTGCCCGGGTGGAAGGATTGGATGGACATGGTCAGTCGGCCCGGATTCGGTTTCGCACCCCATGAAAAATACACGCATTCGCGCTTCCATTGAGACGATGACGGGCTATACTCCCGGCGAGCAGCCGAAAATTCCCGGCCTGATCAAGCTGAACACCAATGAAAATCCCTACGCGCCATCGCCTCGGGTAGCGGAGATTCTTCGTACGCTGGATCCCGTTGATTTGCGACGATACCCGGATCCGGTTACCCAGGCCTTGCGGGCTCAGATCGCGGCCTTGCATGGATGTGCGGTGGACCAGGTATTTGCCGGGAATGGGTCGGATGAAGTTCTGGCGCTTTGCACCCGGGCGTTTGTGGAAGACGACCAACGGATGGCTTCGTTCAATCCCTCCTATTCATTGTATCCGATTTTGGCCGAAATTCGGAAGGTGCCTTTTGACTTTGTCGAGTTGCCGGCGGATTTCGGTTGGGTTCGGCCGACGATTTCAGCGGCTTTATTCTTTTTGACCCAACCCAATGCGCCGACGGGCGTCTGCTATCCGCGGGATCAGGTGGCTGAATTTTGCCGCCAATTTCCGGGGGTGGTGCTGATTGACGAGGCCTACGTCGATTTTTCAGAGGGGCATTGTCTGGATCTGGCCTTGAGTCTGCCGAACGTCCTGGTTTTAAGAACCCTTTCCAAGGCGTATTCGTTGGCGGGATTGCGTTTGGGTTATGTGGTGGGAGACCGAGCATTGATTGCCGCCCTGTTCAAGATCAAGGATTCCTATAACGTCGATCTGTTAACCCAGCGGATTGCACAGGCGGCGCTGGAGGACCAGGAGACTTTGCGAAAAAATGTCAGTCGCATCCACGCCACGCGTGAACGTCTGGCGGCGGGACTTCAGCGGCTGGGTTTTGACGTGACGCCGTCCCAAGCTAATTTTGTATGGGCGCGTCCGCCCCGGCAGGCGGCCAAGACGGTTTTTGAAGCGCTCCGGACGAAAGGCGTGTTGGTGCGTTATTTCCCCGGACCTCGCACGGGCGATTATTTGCGGATTACCGTTGGGACGGATGGGGAAATTGACCGGTTATTGGTGTTACTGGGTGAGATTCTTGCGGATTGAACCATCCCCTTGGCGCAGGGCTTCATAGAGGACAATTCCGGCCGAGGTGGCGAGGTTGAGTGAGCGAACGGGACCTGGTTTCATGGGGATGCCGGCGACTTGCGGGGCATAACGCGTCAGAATGGCCTCATCGAGACCGCGTGATTCACTGCCGAATACGAGGATATCGCCTGGCTGGTATTGAATCTGGTCATACCGGCGAATCCCGCCGGTGCTAAAGAAATGACAGCGCGACATGGGGACGGTCTGTTCAAAGGCGGCGAAAGTGGGATGTTGAATCACTTCCACATCTTTCCAGTAATCGAGGCCGGCGCGACGCAGAGCGGATTCACTCAGGCGAAAACCGAGGGGGCCGACTAAATGGAGTCGGGTTCCGGTGGCAAGACAGAGTCGTCCGATATTGCCGGTGTTGGGGGGGATTTCAGGTTCGACCAAGGCGATGTCGAAGCCGGGTTCCGGCCAGTGGAAAGGCAAATCCGTGCGACGGGTATGGAGCGACGTTGTCATGACAGATTCTCTTAAACCGGATGAGCCCGAAGGTCAATTAATATTATTCGGGACTCACACTACCGGCGGCAATCCGTTCCTGTTTCCATACTGGTCCCACAAAGTACACGATCTCATCCACCCCGAATCCTTGAACAAACCGGTTTACCACACGATTATTCTCGCGCAATTCGGCATCCGTCATCGATGAACAGGCAAAGATCACAGAATTGGCGAAACTGACCCGGTGCCCATGGGCAGTGAAAAGCCGAAGGTCTGAACCGAGTTGATTCCGGGCCGCATCGTCGAACCGGCCGTAACGCCAGTGGATCAGCTTGATATCCGGGGGGAGTAACGGCGCAATGGCGTCAAAATGCCGCCGCCATACCCCGGGAATAGTACAGGAATATAAATCCAAATGCGCATTACGCGCCCGTATCCGGTCATACAAGGAGGAAAGGAATGTCATACCCGTTTGCCAGAACCAGGACATTCGTCCCGCTTCGTCCTGCTCCGCCAAGTCGCGGCCGGTCTCCGAGCGATAGGTTTTTGCGCAGTGGATGCAATGGCAGTATTCGCCGACTTCGGGGGGATGCAGGAAGACCCCCGAGAAGCCCTGATAGCGATCCAGCACTTCATCCAGCACATCGAAAACAAACAGTTGTGCCTGTGGATGATTGTGGCACATGGCGCATTTCCAGCGTTGACCGTCCGCGTGCACCCCCGCCAGGTCCGGGTACACCTGCAACGCCCGGTCGCAATGACCGGTGGTGGAAAAACCGGCCACGACTTCCAGCCCAATGCGGGCGGCATGATCGAGCGCCGACTGCAGAAACTCATGCGTGACATTGACGTGGTCCGGTTCGACCAGTTGGGGATGTTTGCGGCTGGGATACGGCAATTCAAATCCATTCATCACTAAATAGAGGCGTTCTGCCCCCAGACTCTTTAGCGCATCCAGTTTCCGGCGCCACGCATCCAGGTTCCAGGAGAAGCTCCAGTCCGCAGGATCGGCACTGACTTCCGCCGCCCGGCGCCATTTCGGATCAATCCGATCGAGCGGCACATCGCTCAATAGGTAATCGCCCCGGCCCAGGAACAGGTAGTGAGAAAGCCTGGCGGCTCGTTTCGGAGACGGAGCATTACCGGACAGAGGTCGACCTTGTAAAACAGGCATCCCCGGAGATGATGGACACGGCTTGCGGTCATATTTCATGAATGAATAAAATTAGCACGGAAAGGATCCGGCGGGAAAGTGTTTTCAGTAAAAGATTTGACCTTCCGCATTGACTCACAATTAATGACACCGAAACAGGGAATGGGAAAAAGGCTGAGAATAGGTATTGCGTCACAATCATGACACTGAAGACAATGGGGCATGAAAATGAGTAAAGAAGCAACGAAGGAATATGTTCTGCGGATG
>CAIJXV010000036.1 GCA_903824675.1 uncultured bacterium | reverse complement strand
CGGCGCAGTCTCAATCCTCAAGGAACGACCGGACAAGGAGAAACGTCCGGTGGTCCTGTTCTCAAACCGCCCTCCCTGAGGAGGGCCAACTGTCCGCTTTTGCTCGCTCCAAGAATTCCGCTTTTGAAAGCTCCACGACAACGGTTAAGTTTTCCTTTGTCGCGGGGGCTGCCGCTTGCTACGATACGAAATGAACGACCGAAGCGAGGAGTAGGCTGAATATGGAATCCGGCACACAACCGAATAATGCACAAGCCCGCGGGCAATTTCCCCGCACGGGTGAATTTCAAGAGTTGGTTGAGGCAATTAAAAAATGCTTCCAGTATCATATCAAATATACGCTGGCGAAAGACCAGTATTCGGCGACCGACCATGACCGGTACTATGCGCTGGCGATGACTGTGCGCGACCGGCTGATCGAGCGCTGGATTCAGACCAGCCAGGTGTATTACGAAAAAGATGTAAAACGGGTTTATTATCTTTCGATGGAATATCTCATGGGGCGGGCCATGGGGAACAATGTCATCAACCTACGCATGGACCAGGCGGTGACGACGGCGATGTCCGAATTAGGCCTGGATTGGAGTTATCTGCGCGATATCGAACCCGACGCCGGTCTGGGTAACGGCGGTCTGGGCCGCCTGGCCGCCTGTTTTCTGGATTCGATGGCCACGTTGGAACTGCCGGGGTACGGCTATGGCGTGCGCTATGATTACGGGATTTTCCGGCAGGCCATCAAAGATGGGTGCCAGGTGGAAGAGCCGGATCACTGGCTGCGCCACGGCAATCCCTGGGAGATCGAGCGCCCGGAATATCAATTCGAGGTCCATTTTGGCGGACGGGTGGTGGAGGAACGCGATCCCTCGACCGGCCGGCTGGTCGTGCGGTGGACAGACTATGAAACCGTGGTCGGCGTCCCCTACGATTTCCCCATCGCGGGGTACAACAATAACACCGTCAATAACCTGCGGCTCTGGACCGCGAAGGCGACGGAGGAATTCGACCTGAACTTCTTCAACAACGGCGACTATGTGCGCGCCTATGAACAGAAGATGATCAGTGAAAACATCACCAAGGTCCTCTATCCCAACGACCGGATCGAACAGGGCCGCGAATTGCGGTTCAAACAGCAATATTTCTTTGTCACCTGTTCCCTGCAGGACATCTTGCGCCGGTTCAAGGTGGTCAATCGCGATTTTCGGACCTTGCCGGACAAGGTTGCGATCCAGTTGAACGACACCCATCCGGCGATGGCGGTGGCCGAGTTGATGCGGTTGTTGCTGGACGGGGAGGGGATGGATTGGGATTCAGCGTGGGAGGTGGTGTCGAAAACCTTTGGGTATACCAACCACACCCTGATGCCGGAGGCCCTGGAAAAATGGCCGGTTCGGCTGTTTGAAGAACTGTTGCCCCGTCATGTGGCCTTGTTATATGAGATCAACCGGCGGTTTTTGCGCGACGTGATGAATAAGTTCCCCGGCGATCAGGGCCGGTTGGGGCGGATGTCGCTGATCGAGGAGGGGGCGGAGAAACAGGTGCGCATGGCCCATTTGGCAGCGGTGGGCAGTCATAGCATCAATGGCGTGGCCCATCTGCATTCGGAATTGCTCAAGGCGTCGTTGTTCCGCGACTTTTACGAGATGTGGCCGGGGAAATTCAACAACAAGACGAACGGCATCACCCAGCGGCGGTGGTTGCGCAAGTGTAACCCGGGCCTATCGGAGTTGATCACGGAGCGGATCGGCGACGGATGGGTGACGGATTTAACCCAGCTCAAGAAGCTGGAGCGGTTTGTCGACGATGTCGACTTGTTGACGCGCCTGCGGGCGGTGAAACAGGACAATAAACGGCGACTGGCCCAGTTGATTTTTCAGCAGAACGGTATTGTCGTCGATCCGGCCGCTCTTTTCGATGTGCAGGTCAAGCGACTGCATGAGTATAAACGCCAGGTGTTGAATGCGCTCCATATCATTCATGCCTACCTGAAGATCAAGGATAATCCCGGCCTGGCGATTCAACCGAGGGTCTTCGTTTTTGCCGCCAAGGCGGCGCCCGGTTACACCATGGCCAAACTGATCATCAAGTTCATCAATGACCTGGCCGGGGTGATCAATCGCGATCCGGATGTTCAGAATCTGATGAAGGTGGTTTTCCTGAGTGACTACCGGGTTTCACTGGCTGAACGGATTATTCCGGCCAGCGACCTGAGTGAACAGATCAGCACGGCAGGAACCGAGGCGAGCGGTACGGGCAACATGAAGTTCGCGCTGAACGGCGCTTTGACGATCGGCACCCTGGATGGCGCCAATGTCGAAATTCGCGAAGCCGTGGGGGCTGAGAATTTCTTCCTGTTCGGGCTCGACATCCGGGAGGTGGAAGCCCTGCGGGCGAACGGGTATAATCCATGGGATCATTACCATCAAGACGGGGAATTGCGGCGGGTCCTCGATCTGATCCGGAGTCCCTTCTTCAATCTGGAACAGCCCGAGTTGTTTAAGCCGATTTGGGATTCCCTGCTGACCCACGGGGATCATTATCTGCATTTGGCGGACTTCCGGTCTTACGTCGAGTGTCAGGCGCGGGTGGACGCCACGTATCGCCGTCCCGACGTTTGGAGCCGGATGTGCCTGATGAATATCGCCAACATGGGGCCGTTCAGTTCCGATCGGACCATTGCCCAATATGCATCCGAGATCTGGAAATTGGAAAAGGTTCCGATTGCGTTGCCGTCCGGAGAAATTTAACCGCTCTGCCCCCCGTGTGGAGTGTTGGAATAATGAGGTCTAGGACAGGCAATCAATTCGACCACAGGACAACGGATACCAAAGTCGAAAACATGGCTTCCAAGATGAAACGCGACTTTTCCTAGATCGCAAATTGCGGATTTTGTTTCCCGTATTGACTTTCCAGTTCCACAATCACAAATTAGTCATTTCGAGTAGTGTCGTGGTTTTAATTTTGATGACCGGCAACCGTTAAAAGAGGAAAAATCAATGGTCCCAGGGGATAAATTGAAAACTCCAGGCGAAATTCTGCAAATTGCGCTTCAGAAGGAAAAGCAAGCCCATGATTTCTATGCGGAATTAGGGGCGAGTTGTTCGGTGCCCTATGTGAAAGAGTTGTTTAATAAACTCGAAAATGAAGAGGTTAAACACATGCGCTTGATCCAGGATATGATTAAAAAGCTCGAAGCGGGGAAAAGCCTGGTCGGATAATTTGTCTCGTTTTGAAGTGCCGCACGGAAGGGTGAGTTTTTGCTTAAAAAGGCGCTGTTGAAGATCCGTATGGAATGGGTGTCGTGGATCTGCGACGGTTATGCGGATGAATAAAAAAAATGCTTTGGTCGGACTGATTCTCTCGGGCGCGACACTCTTGATCGCCTGCCCGGTTGAAGCTGAATTTTCCGCCGCCCCGCATATTATGGTACTGGACGCGTGCGAGTACGCATCCGTGTCGTCCGCCCGAATCGCCTGGGCGCCTGCCGAGGACAATACCCCTCCGGTGGAGCGGGATGATCAGGTTGGTCGTCCGATGCTGGTCTTTCCGCTTAATTTCAAGAGCAACTCCTCGTGGCGCGTTGCCTGGGATCGAGTGGGGAAGTGGGACCTGTCCCCGTGCCAGACGATTCGCCTTCGGGTTCGGGTAAACGGCGATGCTCCCGCAGGAATGATTCTTTATCTCCACTCCGGCGACGGGTGGTACCGGGCCAACTTTGCCGCCATTCCCGGAGAAGAGGCGATTGACCTCCCGCGCAAGAAATTTGAAATCGAGGATCGTCCGGGGGGGTGGGAGCAGATCGACCGCATCCGTGTGTCGGTTTTGCGCGAGGACGGCGCCGACCGTTCCATTGCTTTGGCTGGGCTTGAGGCGATCGCGCGTCCGGCCAGCGTCGCCGTGTATCGCAACGACTCCGGCGTCAGGGCTGAACCTGCGGTATCTGAATATGTGCGGCAAGCCGGCGATGCTCTCGACCGGTTGGCCATTGCCTACGAAATCGTCGGTGACGAAGCGGTGGTCTCCGGTCGGCTTGCCGGGAAAAAAGTCGCGATTCTTCCGCTGAACCCGGTTTTGCCCAAAGAGTCGGCAGAGGGACTTGAGAAATTCGTTGCGGGTGGCGGACGTTTGATCGTGTGTTACTGTGTCCCGGCCCCGCTGGATACCTGGCTGGGAATTCGTAACGGGGGTGTTTTGACGGGGGAGGGACGATTGCGATCCTTCTCTTTTGAATCAACCGGCCAGCGGCCTCCCGTTCCCGCGATTCAGAACAGTTGGATTGCCCATCGCGTATCCGCTGGGGCTGAAACGAAGGTCCGAGCGGTCTGGATTGACCGGGCGGGGGGGGTGTCGGATGAGCCTGCGGTTACGTTCAACTCCAATGGTTTCTTTGTCGGCCACGTGTTGACCGCGGAGGACCAACCGCATAAAGATCTTCTGCTTCAGGAGATGATCGGTGAACTTTGGCCAGGGATGTGGGCTGATGTCTGTAAGACACGGATGGAGGCATTCGGCAAGATCGCCGGGTTCAAAACTGAGTTGGACGTTCGCCAGGCGATCAAGGGCAATCGTCGGGGCCGCGCGAACAAAGCGGCGATCGATGAACCGCTGAGTGAGGCCAGCCGCTTGATGAATGAAGCGAAGAGAGCGTTACGTGACCCGACAAGGCTGGCTTGGGCGGCAGACTGCCTGGTCCGGGCACAGGCGGCCTTGACGCGTGCCTATGCGGCGAGCCTTCCCTCCAAAACCGGCGAATTCCGTGCCGTTTGGTGTCACCGTCATACCGGAATGGCCGGTCTGACTTGGGACGAGTCGATCAAGCGCCTGGCTGACGCAGGCTTCAATGCGATCATTCCCAATATGTGTTGGGGGAACTCGGCCGCCTATGCAAGCCGCATTTTGCCAAGGGCGCCGGGCGCCGAACACGATCAGTTGGCCGAGTGTCTGGCCGCGGCGAAGAAATATGGGGTGGCCGTTCATGTCTGGCGGGTCAACTGGAACCTTTTCGGGCAGGGGGATCAGAAACAAGTGGCCACACTTCGTGCGGCCGGCCGACTCCAGGTCGACCCGTCTGGAAAGCCCATCGATTGGCTCTGTCCCTCCGTTCCCGAGAACCAACAGTTGGAGTTGGACGCGATGCTGGAAATTGTTCGGAACTATGACGTGGCCGGCCTGCATTTTGACTACATCCGTTATCCGGACCCCAACGGATGCTTCTGTCCCGTTTGCCGGAAACAGTTTGAACAACGGTTGGGTAGTAGGGTGACCAACTGGCCCTCGGATGTGATCGTCGGATCGCTTCGTCAGAGGTATCTTCAGTTTCGCCGAGACAACATCACGCAACTCGTGGCCGCTGTCAGCAAGCAGGCCCGCGCGATCCGCCCGACAGTCCAGATTTCGGCGGCCGTTTTTCCGGATTGGACGAGAGCGCGGAACGAGGTGGGACAGGACTGGAAACTCTGGATTGAGAAGGGATATCTCGATTTTGTCTGTCCGATGCAGTACACCGACAATGCCGCGTTGTTTGAGGCCGAGACCCAAAGGAGCGCCGGATGGGTTGGAGGGAAAATCCCACTGATGCCCGGCATCGGAGCCACCTTGGGTCTCTCCCCCGATGGCACCCTCCAGCAAGTATTGCTTTCCCGCAGGCACGCCGCGGGATTTGTGCTTTTCAATTATGAGCCGGCACTTCTGGCCCCCCTCGACCTCCTTCGGCTTGGGGCAACCCACAACAAAGACCTCATCACGGAGACCCTGTCCCATGACCCTTGATAAAAAAAACGCGATGCGAATCCGTCTTTCTGATGAACGGAAAGACGATATTCTGCGGCGGCTCACGGCGATGTACGCACAGGACTTTGACGAAGAATTAAGTTCCTTTCGCGCCGAGCGGATTCTGGCTTTCTTTGTTCGAACCCTTGGCCCTCCGGTCTACAATCAGGCCATTCAGGATGCCCGCCAGTTCATGGTCGAACGACTCGACGACTTGGATGCCACCTTTTATGAACCGGATGATTCCGCCCATCCGGTTCCCTGAGCGGTCCAGGGTCAGGATCGTGTATTGCACCGTTCCGGCGATAGAGCAGGACCGTCGTACTAAATAGGTGAAGCGATTGGGCGCACCGCAGGACTTTGATATGAACAGTAGGACCTTGATATGAATAATAGGACTCGCAGCTGGCTTTTGATGCAGGGCTTTTGTCCTCAGGATGTGGATCATGAACCGGAAATCGGACGCCTCGCCCGGTGGACTCCATTCAGTTGTGCCGCCTTTGGAACCGCAGGTTTGGCGGCCGGACTTCTTCCTTTGGGTCTGACGCTTTGTCCCTGCTCTTTCTTGACGCTTGCCGGATTATGGATGGGGAGCGGGTGGTTTTTTGTCGGGTTGGGTCTTCTGACGCTGACGGGGGGATTGACCGCGCACAGCATCTATGATCGTCTTTACAATCTGATGTTTCGCCATCTGTTTCACACGTCCGCCATTCCCGAGCACGGTGCGCCGCGGCGGTTTGGATGTGCCCTTGGCGGGAGTTTTTATATTACGAGCGGGGCGGGCTTTCTCTTGGGCCATATCTGGATGGCTTTCATCCCGGCCGGGTTCATGGTGTTTTTTGCGACGCTCGCGGGGTTCACCCAGTGGTGCTTTGCCTCAGCCCTCTACGGCTGGCTCTTTGAAAGAAAACCCGATTTGAAGGCCAATCCGCCCCTGGAGCGTATTCGTTAATCGATGAAAGGGGGGACACGACTCGCTCCGCGTTGCGCCAGAATAAAACGTTACCGAAGCAGGACTGAATAGCCACATCGTTGCGCCATAATTAATGTTACCGAAGGTTTTGAAGGATACGGGTACGTTTTGCATCGATTAGTTGCCTGAGTTTGTAGGGATCCATAT
>CAIJXV010000035.1 GCA_903824675.1 uncultured bacterium | reverse complement strand
CGGCGCAGTCTCAATCCTCAAGGAACGACCGGACAAGGAGAAACGTCCGGTGGTCCTGTTCTCAAACCGCCCTCCCTGAGGAGGGCCAACTGTCCGCTTTTGCTCGCTCCAAGAATTCCGCTTTTGAAAGCTCCACGACACCAACTACCTTTGGTGTTGAGGGGAGAGCCCCGGTTGGAGTAGAGTTCCCTTGAAAGCGCAGGGGCTGTCACGCAAGGAGTTCAGATGAAATCATCCAAGACCGGTTGTATCGGGATTTTAACCTCGGGCGGTGATTGTCCCGGTTTGAATGCCGCGATTCGCGGTGTGGCCAAGGCCGCGCTGGCCCATGGCATTAAAGTGGTTGGAATTCTGGATGGGTTTCGCGGATTGGCGGAAAACCGGACGATTCCGCTGGTTGATTTGGCGGTGAGCGGGATTCTTACCCACGGGGGAACGATCCTGGGAACCAGCCGTGACAAGCCCCATAAGATGCTGATGGGCGAGCAGATCATGGACATGACCGGCCCGGCGGTCAAGAATGCCCGGCGTTTAGGCATCGAGTGTCTGGTCTGCCTGGGCGGGGGGGGGACGCAGAAAAATGCCCTGCACCTTTTAAAAGAGGGTGGCCTCAATGTGATGACCCTCCCTAAGACCATCGATAACGACGTGGCGTTCACGGATATCAGTTTTGGATTTGACACCGCGCTTTCGATTGCGACTGAGGCGATTGACCGATTACACACGACGGCGACCAGCCACCATCGGATGATCATTTGTGAAATCATGGGGCATACCGCGGGATGGCTGGCGCTGGGAGCCGGGATTGCGGGCGGAGCCGATGTGATCATGATACCGGAAATCCCGTATGATTTAGAGGTGGTGGCCGCTCATCTTTTGGAACGGCGTCGAAGTGGAAAACGATTTTCGATTATTGCCGTCGCCGAAGGCGCCGTGTCGAAAACTGAGGCGGCCCGGATCCGGGGAAGCAACAAGAAAGCGCTTGAAAAAAAGGCGGCCCAACGGGATCGGGAACTGCTCAAGATGATACGGAAACTGCCCGGTCGCGAGACGACCCAGGAACTGCATGTTGTTCAAGAGCCGATGGCCAGTCGCCTGGCCCGCCAAATCCAATATCAGACGGGGATTGAAGTGCGCCTGACCTCCTTGGGCCATGTTCAGCGCGGAGGCACTCCGACCCCGACCGATCGACTTTTGTGCACCCGATTGGGGACGACGGCGGCCGAACTCCTGTTTCGCGGCGTTTATAACGTGATGGTCGCGGTTCAGGGGGCGGAGTGTGTTCCGGTCCCCTTGGAGAAAGTAGCGGGTAAGGTCAAGCTGGTGCCGCCGGATCATGCCTGGCTTCGATCTGCAAAACTGGTGGGAACCTGCCTGGGAGATGAGTTGTGAACTGGATTCGCCGCTTGCAATTGCCGCCGGAGCGCCCCGTTTCTTTGAAGTCGCTGGATCCGGATGATGACCTGGGTTTTAAAGATCGAACGGAGGCAGAGTCCCTATTGCAGACGAATTTGGGGCGCTTGGAGGAACTGCAATATCGCCTCTTTGCCGAAGGTCGCCGATCCCTGCTGGTGATATTGCAAGCGATGGATGCGGCGGGCAAGGATGGCGCGATCCGCAAGGTGTTTTCCGCATTCAATCCCCAGGGCTGCCGGGTGACGCCGTTCAAGGCGCCGACCGCCGAGGAATTGGCGCATGATTTTCTCTGGCGGATTCATCGGGCGGCACCGGCGCAGGGTGAGGTGGCGGTGTTCAATCGCTCTCACTACGAGGATGTGCTGGCGGTTCGGGTGCTCGGTCTGGCCCCGAAAGCGGTTTGGTCGCGGCGATATGAGCAAATCAACCGATTTGAATCCCTACTGATGGAAAACGGGACGACCGTGGTGAAACTCTTTCTGCACATCAGTAAAGACGAACAGCGGCAACGGCTGGAGGCCCGTTTGGAGGATCCCGCCCGGCGTTGGAAATTTTCACGGGCTGATCTGGAGGCGCGTCGTTACTGGAAAAACTACCAGACGGCATATGAAGAGGTGTTTCGTCGCTGTGGACCGTCGGCTGCGCCCTGGTATGTGATTCCGGCCAATCGAAAGTGGGTCCGGAATGTGGCGATTTCATCGCTTTTGGTTCAGGTGTTGGAAGAGCTTAAAATCCGGATGCCGGAGCCGCGTGAGAATTTAATGGGAATCACACGGGTGGAATGACAAGCGCGGGGTGCGGAACGAGGATTCTTCCTGCGGCTCCGGGTTTGTAGTAGCGCCACGTGAGGCGCGTCGAATTTCTGTAAGCGTGCGAATGGTTCTGGTCATCCCGCGCAGAACGGCGCTCGTGTGCTCGACTACCCACGCCCAACAGTTTGGGGATCATTCAACTTTCTTCTCCATCACCTGACAAAAATAATCGACCGGCATCCCGGCTGTCCCGGTTTCAAGGCGGGAGAGGGCGGGGCAGGTGAAACATCTGGATCGCTGGAGACAGCCTTCACATCGACTATTCCCCGGTGCCGGTTGGCGGCGAATCCGGGCGATATGATTTTTCCAGTCGCGCGCCCAGTTAGAGGATCGGGTGTCGAGCGGATCCCATCGCCACATCATGCAGGGATGGGCCCCGCCGGTGGAGTCCAGATGGAGCGTCCGGATTCCAGCCCCGCAGGTGAAGAGCGGCTTGGAGACTGGCGGGGAGGGCGGTGGCAAAGGGGGTGTTGTTGGCGATGCTGATGCAGAGCCGGGGGAAGGGTGAGACTGAAGCCATTTTGCGAGGAGCGTCGGAGGCAGTCGGTCCGCGGCTGGCCCCAGATTTCCATCCAGACGGGGATTGATGATCGCATCATAACGGAAGGGGATGCCTTCATCCGCCGTCCACCGGCGGATGAGATCAAATTCATGGACATTAGACTGCAAGACCAGCATCTTGAGTTCAAGGGGGAGCCCCGCTTGGCGGATCCGCGCCACTCCGGCCTGGAATCGGGCATGTGAGCCGGGAACCCCGGTAACCTGGTCATACGTCGCGGCGGTGAAGCCATAAACAGTTGCTTCGATTCGGCGGGGGGGGAGTTGCGTGAGTTCCCGGATGAAGAGATCGTCGATCCGGGTGGCATTGGTCATCAGGGTGACCAAAAAACCGCATTTCCGGGCCTGTTGATAGAGTTGGGGCCAGTGCGGATGAAGGGTGAATTCGCCACCCGTCATCAGAAGAAAAAGAACCCCGTTTTCGGCCAGGGTATCGAGTAGGCGCA
The DNA here is from genome assembly GCA_903824675.1 of uncultured bacterium. Lineage (GTDB taxonomy): Bacteria > Verrucomicrobiota > Kiritimatiellia > CAIKKV01 > CAIJXV01 > CAIJXV01. Next base: position 696 of record CAIJXV010000035.1, on the reverse strand, counting down.
GGGCATCGGGTAGGGATAGATCAGATGGCGCCGACGGGGGGACGGGGAGGTAACACTGGTGACAGCGGAGATTACAGCGGGGCGTCAATTCCCAAGTGGCGGCAAGAGGCAAGGCCGAAGTGTCATTGGCCGAGAGCGCCAGTCGATTGAAAAAGTCAGTGGACCCGATTTCGGGGAGATCGCAGGGATGGACAGCGACGGTCACGTTTCAACCGGCTCCAGGGCATGAATGGCCACCAATTCATTGATAATGCGGGTGACATCCTGCTGGGCGGTTTCGAAGTCGACGTTGAAAGCATCGACCAGACGCCGGGCGATGTCGGGTAAGGGCAGTCCTTGCCCGGCTAATTCCCAGACAAAACCGGCTGTGGGGTTAAGGGTATAGAGGGAATCAAGTTGGTCGGCGGTACCCATGAGGGGGACCAGAAGATGCTCACCGCGGATTTTTCTTTCAACGATTTGGGGGGATTTTTTAAAGGTGGCGGTCATAATAGTGTGAATAGAAAACGAATCAGGAATCCAATCAACCTCTTCGAAGTATAACGCCTGTGGAATGGGGGGCAAGCGCAAATTAGCCTTGCATAGGGCAAGTGCAGGTACCTCCTGACCCACCCGGCTGGGGGAAAATTTCGCGACTCCGATGCATGGGGACCTGTGGGATGAAAATATTACGCGAGAAACTCCGAATTCAACTCG
>CAIJXV010000034.1 GCA_903824675.1 uncultured bacterium | reverse complement strand
CGGCGCAGTCTCAATCCTCAAGGAACGACCGGACAAGGAGAAACGTCCGGTGGTCCTGTTCTCAAACCGCCCTCCCTGAGGAGGGCCAACTGTCCGCTTTTGCTCGCTCCAAGAATTCCGCTTTTGAAAGCTCCACGACACGCACCTCGTTTCTCCTTGAAAATAGCCCTCTTATCCGATAAGATATCAAAAAGTGAAGGGGGCGATCGGTTTCGACGCTCGAAGAGAAGCTTCAGTTGCGTGCCGAGGACTCCGGTTGGCCTCGTTAAACATCCGGAAACAAACATAAAAGCCAACGATAACTTGGCCCTCGCGGCCTAACTAGTGCCGTGACGTTTCGCCATCAACACCTGCTAGGTGGATGAAACGATGACAGCAGGTTAGTTTGGACATCGGGCAACCGGGTGTTCGAGCGAAACTTTTCGTGGGTGCTGGTCGGTAATAAAGGCTAACGGCCGCCGTTTTTACCGACGAGATACAAAGACCGGGTACGCACGTAGACGCTGTTGTGACCTTCTTGCGGACGGGGGTTCAATTCCCCCCGCCTCCACCATTTTGCCATTTTGACCCGACGCGCCAGTTGATGACAGCAAAACCCCACTTGCGCCCATCGGCGAGACTCAAGCAGGGATGAACCGCACTTTTGAACGTCACCTTGAGCATTTGGCGCGTAAGAGCCGATATGATCAAAGGTGTTGTTGGCCCGCTCCAAATCTTTTTTGATCCCTTGTCTGCGTCAGGATTATATCCAAGCGACTGATAGTATTGATGTGCGCTGGTCCGGTCCTGGTCGGTTGTGGATAACTCTCGTTTCAGATACCGGTCAGGACTTGTGGTGGCAACAGCCAAACTTCTTCCGCGTTTTCGCGGTTTATCTTCTCCGCATGGTAGATGGCCCGCAACTCCTCGAACGCCGCATTCAGGACTTCGCCCCCGGGGATGCTCGCCGTGAAACTCCCCTTGCCGTCCTTCTGTGTGAACTCCGGACGGGGGACGATCCGGAAGAGTTCGCAATCAATGAGCGCACGCAGGGCGACGATTCGCCAACGCCATGCCTGTCTCGCCTGGGACGTCAGTTTCGCCTCCGCCTTCTGGATCAACCGGAACGCTTCCTCCGCGCTCTCGCTGATCTCTTGATGCTTATGATTTTTCTCGAATATCCCGATGGCGCTGGCCACATCGCCAACCACGTCCGGCGAATACTCGAAGGCGATGTATTCCTTGACGATGTCCGCCGCCGGCAGTTTCGAGTCCCAGTAGAATTGGGCGAACAGGACTTTATTGATGTCATCGTGCAGTCCCTCAGAATAAGGGTATCCGCCAGCCAGGAAACGGGATCTGTCGTTCCATTCCGCCTGAAAGCGGTCGGGCAGGGGCGTGGCACCGTATCCTCCCCACGGCGTCCAGTTGAGCATCGTGATTTCGGGAAAACTGAGCATTGGCAATCCGCCCGGAACGCCGACCGGCCTTGTTGCGTCGGACAACCATTCGGCTATCATATAGTCGGCCCATTTCGGAGGCTGCACCAAGAACATCTTTTGGATTTCCAACCACTCGGCGGGTGAAAAATACCACGTTGACAGTATTGTCTTGGCCTCGGGAATGTATTTCCTGTGCTGCTCGGCCAAAAGCCCGGCCATGCGCAGATAGCCGTTCGTTCCCCATGGCCGGCATTTCTCGCAGTCGCAGCCGCCGTTATCATATGGCCAGATGAAATAGTGCCTGGGCCTCACGTCTGCGAATTCCCGCAGCAATTGCGCGGAATTCTCCAGGATGTATTCCTCCCCGCCAGGCTTGCTCGGACAGATATCGCACTCAAACTGAGATCCTTTGCCCATGCACCTGACGGCCCTGATGGCAGTAGGGCTGTTGCGGTAACCTTCATTCCCCAAAGCCCCCCAAGCCACATCGAGACCAATGGCATGAGCTGCATTGAGGATCGCATGGATCCGCTCTCGATGCTGGACGGCTGCCGGATCGTTGAAATCGCTGAAAATGTGCATGGGGTACCACACGAGCAGCACGTTGTAGCCCCACAGCGCCACATCCTCGACATACTGTTGCACCTCGGCTATAGGCGCGGCATGGTAATAGTTGTGGAAGTGGGTGGCGAAATAAATGCCGCGCACCGGCTTCTCCGGCACCGATGTCCCGCGCCAGGTTCCTGCCGTGAATCCGCCCTGATCATACCGCGATGTCCGGAGAAATTTGCCGATGCCGTAAAGCGCGCCGCGTTCGTCATTGCCAACGATCCGGATGGTTCCGCCCTTGCCATCGACGATCTTGAATCCCTCCGCGCCGATCCCAGGCTCGATCGCCAACTCTACCGTCAACGCCGCATCGCGATCCGCGTCTACCTTCGCGCTGCAACGTTGCTGAACCTGGCGAACAAACAACGCGGCGATGTTCTTCAATACCGGTCCGGCAGCCCTGGGCAATGCGATGCGCACCGACTCGACGGCCGTGAAGGATGTTAATGACGTCATGGTATGGGTTGCTTCTTTGATAGGCTTTTTCACAGTTCTTCCTTGTCGCGTTTTTCGATTCATCTCAGATTGTTTCGTCCAACGTCAGCGTTGATGCGATGAGGAAGCCGTGCCGGGCGCGGGTTCCGAAGTCGCATCCGATGCTTGGTTGGACTCCTTCTTGACCAGATATCGCTCTTGGTATGCCTTCAAGAATTCCGGGTATGCCTTCATTGCTGGAATGCGACGGGGGCTGTGGTCCCAGAGGGTGCTCATATGCACCTGAAAGGCCCAGTAGATCACGGGGTCCACGTTCTTGTGTCGGTCAGCGTAGTCTCGCGCTTCCGCGAAATGCCCATTTGTCAGCATTTTGTCGATTCGTCGGAGACCTTGCTCGAAAGTATCTGGAGTCGTAAGCGGCAGGGACTTTGGGCCTGTCGCACACCCGCAGGTCATCGCAACCAAGACGATTATTATCCATCTCATTATGTTCATGAGTCCAAAGCTGTATTGACGAAAAGGGAGAAAGTAGCCATCAAGGGGCCGTCGGTTCTGCTTTGCGGGAACGGGAGAGAACAGCGGCCCGAGATAAGAGGCTCGCTGTTCTATGCGATTTTATTCGTCGGCAGGGCTGCCGGTATTGGATGGCGCGGGGGCTTCGGTATCGATTGTGGAATCGTCGATTTGCTTATTGAATTCACGGAGGCGGTTGGTGGCCGTCAGAGAACGTTCCCATTCAGAGTAAACCATCTTCGACCGTTGCCGGGCCAGGGAGGTCAGAACCTGGCGATACACCGCTTGCTTGGCCTCGTCCAAAGCGGGAACGCGTTTGTCGATGAAGGCGAGAATCAGTCCATTGGTGTCCGCCATCGGTTCGGTCATATCGCCGGCGGTGCGAGAGGTGATCTCGTTTAATTTGGGCATATCACTGAACTCGTCCGGGGCGGTGAAGGCGGAAAAGGGCTTGGTGGTCGAAACGCTGAGCCCCTGGGCCGTGGCGAGACTGTCGAAGGATTTACCCGCTTTGAGAGCGGACAGGAATTCCTTGCGCAGGGATTCGGCTTTTTCGCGCAAAGCGTTCTGTCGGAACTCGTTCAGCGCGACCGGGCGGACCTTGGTTTCCACCTCATCAAAGGTGGGAATCCGGGCTTCCTGGCGACGGAGCAAATGGATGACATAAGCGGCATTCGATCCGCCGATACCATCGCTGTAGGGTTCTTCGGAATCCGGCTCGAGTTCGAACGCGGCGCGTTTGAAGCCCTGGCTGTCGGAAATGCCCGGAACGGTGTCGCGCAGGCTAAACCAGTCGGAGGTTTGAACGGAGAGTTTCCAATGGGAATCGGCGGCCAAGGCGTCGAAGGTGGGAGCGCGGCCATCCCGATCGGGGGTGAGGGCGTAACTGAAATCACGCGCCCGGGTCAGGGCGGCCTCGCGGGCCGCCGCTTCAGCCAGGGTCTGGCGGATTTCGGAGCGGACCTCATCGAGCGGGCGAAGATTTTCAATCGATTCGGACAGGTTGGTTGCGGTTTGACCGGCGGCATCGGTCTCGTTCGTGGATTCGATTCGGTACGCCTTGCGATTGTCATCGTAATACTGTTCGATGTCTTCATCGGTAATGGCGTTGGTGAAGGTGTCGAGGGCCGGCGTGTCGAAGGCGACGTAGCGGACCTGAACCTTGGGCGGGACTTCAAAGAGATTGGTGTTTTTCTCGAAAAAGGTTTGCAGGGCGGAACGGTCCGGCTTGACGGTGTCGGCGACCAGTGATTCCGGCAGGGCGACATACTTCAAGGTGAAGGTGTCGGCATAGGTGGCCATGGCCCGGTCCAACTCGTAGGGAGCGACCCAGGCCGAGGAACCAATGGTGTTCTGGAGCTTCTGGATCGTAACATCATCGCGCACCATGCGTTCATAGTCGGTTTTGGTGGCGCTGAATTTGGAGAGAATCGACTGGGCGAAGGCGTGATACCGCTCGGGTTGGAATGCGCCGGATTCGTTGAGGAATTTGTCGTCGCGGGTAATGGCGGCCAATACTTCCTCATCGGTGGTTTCGATGGCCAGCGCATGCGCCTGACGGAGGGCGGCGATGCGTTCCCACGTCCGGCGGCGGATTTCCTTTTCGACCCGGTCGTTGATTTCGATTTTCTGGCCGACCATGAAGCAGAGGGACAGATAGGTATCCGCGTGGGCTTGCCGGAATTCGGATTCCGTGACGGGCTTTTCGTCGAGCATGGCCACGGTATCGGCGCTAACGGTCTTTTTGCGTTCGCAGCCCGACTGTGAGGCAATATAATCCAGAATGGAGAGCGACCCCAGATAGGCGACCATGGAGAGGCCGACCAAGCCGGCGATAATGCCCCAAATCAGGCGGTTGCGGATGATCTTATTGAACTTTGAAATCAGCATGGTTTCAGCCCTTTCCGCCTTGGCGGTTGTTCCATCCAATCGAGCGACGGCATAAAGCGTGAATTATTAGCGATTAAGGGGGGGCTTAGTCAAGATTAAACGGGGGTCCCTGCTCCTCGCGGAATCTCCGCGGTGCGGCAGTTCCTGACCTCCTCGGGCCGTAGACAGACGGCTCGCCAGAGTCTCGCCCTCCAAGCGTCAATACAAGATGGATAGTTCCCCCCTGAGGGCGAGACTCTGGCGATAGGGTGCATCAGGCAGTATAGCCAGACCTATGGGCTGGCTTGCGGGAGAGTAGCCACGCGATGAGCGTCCACGAAACGTGGCCGGGTATCGCGCCACCGCGGAAACGTACGGCCCCGGAATCGTTCCGGCTTAGACGAGGAAGGCCCGGTTGAAAAGTTTGGGGTTGGACCACAGCCCTTGGCGGCGTCCATAAGTGGGGTGTCCGATGTTCTGTCCGGCTGCATTGCAAACCTGGAACATGCAATCGAGACCGATGGCTTTCGGGAGGGGGCTGCCCGGCGGACGGAAATTGGCGAAAGGCAGGCTGATCTGGAGGCGGATACCGGCGGCGGTGGGAATCCGGCGATAGGTCAGATCATATGACCGGTCGGACTTGCTTTTAACCGTGTCATCGCCCAGATAGAGGAAGAATTGCTCCACCCCGTCCTCGTAGCCCGGGGCGCCCAGCTTGGGGGGCAAACGCAGATCCACATATAATTCCATGACGGCGCCGTTCAGGTTGGGGGGGTGCGCCAGTCCTTCCAGGGGGGACTGGATATCGAATTCAATGTGGAGCCGCTCCTCATCGGAATGGAGCAGGATTTCGTATTTATTGGCATTGAATACCGCCTCACTGCCGTTGAAATCTGCGGGCGTGAGCTGGGGGCGATGTCGCCGGGGAGTGCCGCGGGGGATGATCAGGAATGGCCGGGAGAAGGGAATTTCAGCCGATCGGTTTTCAGCGCGGGCCTCAAGGGTTCCGTCCAGAGATCCAATTCCATCGGGAAGACGGATTTTAAGAAGACCGGAGGAGGATCCCTGTGGCGCGAGGACGCCGAAATCCACGGGGGCGTTGGCGATGGACGCACCCTGTTCCAGATGGATTTTGATTTCCGGGTGGGCCGGTTCGGCTTCCAGATTTTTCAAGGTCAGCCGGGTTTGCAACAGATCGGCGGCGAGCGCGGAATGAGGGGTCAGGGTGGCGGCGAGGGGGCCCGCCTGGGGATCCAGCGTGGCCATGATTTTTCGGAGCATGGCCGGGATGGGGATTTTTTGGGGGCATTTGGCGAGGCAGGCGCCACATTCGGCGCAGTCGCCCGCCCGGTGGACGATCTGGCTGTAGGCCTTGAGGTCTTGCTCCGTGAGCCCGTAAACGAGATGCTCGTTATACACCCGGAAATTTTCGGGGATGTCGACGCCGAAGGGGCAGGGGAGACAATAGCCGCAGGCGGTGCAATAAACGCCGGCACTGGATTTGACCCGGTTGATTTCGCCCTGCAGGGACTGGATTTCAGCCGCCGTGAAAGGGGGCCGACTGGTGATTCGGACGTTCTCTTCGAGCATCGCCGTGGTGCTCATGCCCGAGAGGGCGACATTGACGCCGGGATTGGCGAGGACAAAACGCAGGGCGGCCTCCGGGGTGGATTGGGCGGCGTTACCGGTCAGTTTCCGGATTTTGTCGCTGTCAACCCCCAGGCGTCCGCCGCCTACCGGCCCCATGACGACGATTCCGGTTCCGGTTTCACGGGCACGATCCAGACCTTTTTCGAGATCCCGGTAAAGCAGGTTGTATTGAATCGTAATCACGTCGAAGACGCCGGTATCGATCAATTTGATCAAGTTATCGCAGGAATCATGGAAGGAACAACAGATATGCCGGATCAAACCCTGGTCCTTGGCCTTTTGCATCAATTTTAATTTACCATCGGGCCCATCGAGGAAACGGGTGAAGATATCCCATCCAATGCCGTGGAAATTATAGAGATCGAGGTGGTCGGTTTGAAGGAAGGTCAGGGATTCGATCAGGCGGCTCCACCATTCCTCCGCCGGCGCCTCATGGAAACCGTTTTTGGTGGAGAGGACCAGCCGATCCCGGGGGACTTGCGCAAAGGCTTCGCCCAGCACCCGCTGGCTATCGGCGTTGCAGTAGCCGACGGCGGTGTCGAAGTAATTCACGCCGAACTCGAGGGCCCGATGGAGCAGAGGGATGGCCAGAGAGCGGTCGACTTGCCCATTGGGACCCATGACAAAACGCATGCAACCGAAACCCAATTGGGAGACGCGTAGTCCTGTTTTTTCGAGAGTAGAATAATTCATGGGGGGGATTGTGGTTAGACTGATGATGAAAATCAAGCGGATAAGGCATCCCGGGGATCGAAGGGTGTAAGGCAAATGACTATTGAGTCCACAACGAAATATACGAAAGGCGCGAAAAGATGGAGAGTCAAAACAACCTATCCTCGCAAAACGTTGCACCGCATTGGCGCAACGTTTTGCGAGGATATTGATCGGTGAACCGGGTTGATCAGCAGACTATTCGTTTCGCGTCGTTCGCGAATCTCGTCGTTCCTGTCCTTTTCCCTGATAACGAGGCTTTCTCTCATTCCCCGGAATTGATTCTGCGCCCCGGTTCGAAGGGGCCGAAAGATCACGCCGGTCGGTTGAAGGCCGCGATCAGGCGGGCCCGGAGGCCGGTGCGGCGGGCTTGGACGGTATTGTTGTGGATGGCGATGCGGAGCGCCTTGGATGAACCGATGATCCCCACCAGTTTTCGGCCGCGGGTGATCCCGGTGTAAATCAGGTTGCGTTGCAGTAATTTGTAATGTTGGGTGGTCAGCACAATCAGGACCGCGGGATATTCACTGCCCTGGGACTTGTGAATGGAGCAGGCGTAGGCCAGGTCCAGTTCGTCCAGTTCGCTGAAATCATAATTGACCAGGCGTTTGTCGAAATCAATGACCATGACCTGCTGTTCAGTATCGATCCCCTTGATCCGGCCAATGTCGCCGTTGAAGACGTCCTTATCGTAATTATTGCGGATTTGCAGGACGCGATCACCGGTCCGGAAGCGGCGGCCAAAGCGTTCGATCGCCGTGCCCTCGGGGTTGAGCGCATCCTGCAGGACGGTGTTGAGGTTGGCCGCCCCGAGCTGATTGCGGCGCATGGGGGATAAAACCTGAATATCGGTCCGGGGATCGAGCCCGAATTTGGCGGGGATTCGCTGGGTCAGAAGGGTGAGCATCCGTTCGATCACATTTTCGGGAGTTTCGCATTCGACAAAAAAGAAGTCGGCGGGATGGTCGGGATCCCGGGGCGGGATTTCGATAAATTCCCCGTTGTTGATATGGTGGGCGTTGACGACGATCCAGCTCCGGTCGCCCTGGCGGAAGATGGTTTCCAGGCGGGTGGCGGGGATGACGCCGGAGGCGATCAGATCATTGAGTACGTTGCCGGGGCCGACACTGGGGAGTTGGTCGATATCGCCGACCAGGAGAAATTGGGCCGGGCCGGGGAGAGCGGCGAGCAGGGAATTCATCAGGGGCGTATCGATCATCGAAGCTTCATCGAAGATGAAGACGTCGCCGGGGATGGGATCCTCCGGGCCATGGAGAAAACTGCCGGAATGAGGCTGATACTTGAGGAGCCGGTGGACGGTGGCGGCCTTGAATCCGGTGGCCTCTTCCATCCGTTTGGCCGCGCGCCCGGTCGGGGCGGCGAGGATGACGTGCATTCGGCGGCGGGTAAAGATATCGACCAGGGCGCGGATGATGGTGGTTTTCCCGACGCCGGGTCCGCCGGTGATGATGGATACTTTGTTCCGAAGAGTGTTGGCGAGGGCGGCGGCCTGGTGGGGATCGAATTGGATCTTCATCCGGTCCTGGGCCCAGGCGATGGCGCGGTCGACATCGATGGGGGCCCCGGCGAGCGGTGCGCGCGATAGCCGGACCAGATGGTGGGCGATGCCGGTTTCGGCCCGATAAAGGCGGGCGGGATAAATGTGACCGTGCTCCTCGACCAGATCCGTTTGCCGGATGCCGACATCCAACGCTTCCTCGATCTTGGCGGCGGGGATCTCCAGGAGGTTGGCGGCTTCGCTGATCAGGTCGCTGCGGGGGCAGTGGCAATGGCCTTCGTCCGACTGGGATTCGATCAGGTGGACGACGCCCGCCTGGGCGCGGAGTTCGGAATCCCGGGGGATTCCGATGTTGGCGGCGATGCGATCGGCGCTTTTAAACCCGATGCCCCAGACCTCCCGGCCCAGTTGGTAGGGATTGCGCTTGACCACGGCGATGGCGTCCGGCCCATATTGCTTGTAAATGCGCAGGGCGTGCGCCGCGCCGACGCCATGACCATGAAGAAAAATCATGATTTCCCGCACCGCGCGCTGGGCTTTCCAGGATTCCTTGATTTCCTCGCGGCGGGACGGACCGATGCCGGGCACTTCGCGCAGGCGGGCCGATTCATGCTCGATGACGTGCAGGGTTTTATCGCCAAAGTATTTGACCAATCGCTTGGCATATACTTTGCCGACGCCCTTGATCAATCCGCTGGCGAGGTAGCGTTCGATCCCGTCCAGCGAGGTGGGGACCTGGCACTCGATCTTATCGGCTTTGAACTGGAAACCGTGAGTTTTATGGCGGGTCCAGATGCCTTCCGCCCGGATGCGTTCGCCTTCCCAGAGTGCGGCAAAATTACCGACCAGTGGAACCGCGTCCCGGGAGCCGTCGGGCACGACGGAGCAGACGGTGTACCCGGTTTCATCGGAGCGGAAGACGATATGTTCAATATAACCCAAGAGAGTGGCCGGCTCATTCACCGGGACCGTCGGGACCGGTTGGGGGGTGGGCCGGGCGGCCTGTTTACGACGGTTGAACGATCGATAAGAATTCATGTCTCCCCTTTTTCCCTATTCGACCAGGAGCGAAGTCCATTCGGCGGCGCGGCGATGGATGCGGACCTGCGGTGCATCCGTGGCGATGGGCAGCCGCATCAGGGTCCGGGCATTGTACACGCCCATGCGCACCCGATACGTTCCCGGCAGGAGATCCGGAGGAAGATCTGCGAGGAGCGGGTTCAGGGGGCCGCGACCCAAAGCGGCACACGCGAAGGGAATCCCCTGGAGCGGGAAGGCCGTCCCATCTTCGCGAACGAGATGGATGAAAATAACCAGTTCATCAAACTGGGGCAAATCGGGCTGGAGTAAATCGAAACGGAATCCAATGGGGAACGATCCTCCTCTTTTGACGGTGATCGGAAGGCTGAAAGACTGGAGTCGAAAATCTTTCTGATTCCACGTGAGGCAAGGAGTGGGGGTTTCGGTGGGAATCGGGATGGCGGGCGGGGGTATGTTGGACGTAAGGGTTTCCCGGGCATAATCGGGTCGCAGAGACCAATCGATAATTTCACAGGCGGGCGAGGCATCGGGGACTTTAAATTCAAGGATGGTTTCCGGGGCGGCATCGGTTTTGTTGAAGGTGAACCGGAGCGTTTGTAATCCGGCGAGGGGTCCGGATGAGGCGTGTTGGGACCAGGTATCGGGTCCCGTAAACCGGAACCCATCGGGCAGGAACCCATTCCGGGCGATGAAAGACACCGATCCCGTAGACGCCGGGAAAACAACCCGGCATTGGAGGAGATAGGCGCCGGGCATGAGCGCGATGGGTTGGGGCGTGAGGGCGATGGCCGATGCCGGGGTCACGCGAAGCGGAGCGGTGAGCGGAGGCATTTCGACGAATCGGGTTTCGGAGAGCGGGATCAGCCACGAAGCGGGCGGCGTCGGGGGCGGCGCGGCTTCTGCGGTGTCGGGCGTGATCGACCGGGCGAAGGCGAGGAACGTGGCTTCTGCCTCGGGCGAATCCAGCACAAAAACCTGTGCCCTCCCAATCCGGGAGCAGGCGAAAAGAGAGACCAGATAGATGTCCTGCCCGTCAGGCCCGGCGCCGGGGGAAATGCGGCGGATCTGGGGCTTGAGATCGAGGACCGCGGTTTGTTGGGGATCGAGGAAGCGGGAGAGCCTGTTTTTGCCGGAGCGCAGGGTGAGGTGGGTGGGGCGTGAGCCATTCCAGAAGCCGAAGCGGAGCGTGGCTGGAGGCTGCCCGAAAAAAACCAGGTGACGATTGAAATCCTGGTCGGGTTCAACCGTGAAACCGCGATCATTACGCGGGAGAACGGGACCGTTCATAAACATCCAGGAGCCGGCATCCGGATCGGCGATCCACGGAGTGGGGGCCACCGGGTTTTGGCGCCAGAATTCGGCGTGATCCTGAAGAACCTTGTAGGGACTGTTGCGAAAAACGGCAACATTGAACGGTTCGATATCAAACTGCTTGATGGCATAACGGTCAGATCCGCGGTTGACCGCGGGGAGCGATTCGAAGAAGCGGCGTTGAGCGTAATCCTGAGCGGCGACCTGGGTGTCGGAGCGCCGCCAGAAAAAATGTTCCCACCGGGTCATTCCAATGGTTTCCGTGAACAGGGTGAGGGAGAGAAGCACCGCGGCCATCGTTCCGATGATTCCAAAATGGGTCAGCCGGCGGAGGGTCCAGATGGCGACGACGGCGAGGGGCAGGATCAGGTAGGAGAAATGGAAGGGTTGGAAGGAGGGTTTGGTCAGCGCCGAGACTCCCAGGACGGCGACGGTAAAGAGACCGGCGGCGGCGATCCAGAGCCGGGGGGATGTGTTGGAGTCGGCGGGAGAGGCGCGATGTTTCCAGAGATCCCAGAGCGCGAGGAGGGTGCCGGCAATCAGGAGGAGACAGAGGGACCAGCCGAAAGCGGCGAAGACCTCGGGCAGACTGACCGAGAGGCCGATCCGGGCTTTTTCGATCCAGGGTTTCTGGGCAAAGCCCGGCGGGAGTCCATAGTTGCGGATGAAATCGAGATTGATCCAGAGATCGATGAGCGTGCGTTTGGGGTTGATAAAAAGGGCGGGGGTGGCGAGGGCGGCGCCGGCGAGGAAGGCGCCGAAGGAGCCGAGTCCGTGGCCGACGGCGGTGCGGAACGAGCGGTTGGCAAAGAGGATCTGCAGGCCGAGGAGGGTGGCGATCATGAGAAGGAGGAGGATCCCGTTATATTTAGCGGCAAAGGCCAGCCCCGCGAGGAAGCCGGCCAGGGCGATTCGGGACAGGGAGGGATGACGCAAATAAAGCCAGGCAGCGAGGAAAAAACCGGCGCCAAAAAGATCGATGCCGATGTCGCCGGTTGCGGAATGGCAGACCGCGATGGAGAGCGGTGCGATTGTCAGGAGAAGCAGGACGCCCCAGGCGGGAATGCGCCGGTCAAAGAGCCGGAAGGCGAGCAGACCGGCCAGCCAGAGTGCGATGACGCCATAGAAGACCCTGAGTCCCGCCGTCCAGCGATAGAGTTGGGGACGTTGCGGCAATTCCAGGAGATTTGAGCGGGCGTTCAACGCGGCGTCAAAGGGGGCGACCACTTTCCAGACTCCGCGCAGAATCCATTCGTCGACATGGTTGAGAAAATAAGGGTAGCCGTCATAAAAGCGACTGCCGACATACCAGACATAGCGGTCTTGAAGATAATTTTCAAGGGCCATGACCTGCTTGGGCGCGTCGGGATGGAAAATCTTGTCCTGGTCAAGTCCCCGGAAGAGACCGGCACAGCGCAGGTAGAGAGCAAGGATGAAAATCAGGATTGTGACGAGCCATGTGAGACGCTGGGTCATAGTGGATGGGGGGATATCAATCTCCGGTCGAGTTGGGGAGGGTGTTGGCGATTTCGATCGTATGCCCTTGCCGGCCGAGTCGGGCGGTGGCGAGCATTTTTTGAGCCTCGCCTTCGATGGCATGGAGGGAAATATCGTTGCGTTCCGGGGAGTGATGAATAATGAAGAGTCGGCGGATACCGGCGGTGGTGGCGACTTCGACCGCTTCCTTCCAGCTACTATGCCCCCAGCCGCGGTACTTGCCACTGGTTTCGGGTGAAAACTGGCCATCGAAGAGAAGGACATCGGCCGGCTTCGGGACGGTGCAAAGGCGGATAAAATCGGCCCGTTCGAGGCCGGTCGATTCATGCCATTCGATGTCGGTGGCAAAGACCATCGAGGCGCCGGTCGCCGGTTCGTCGATCCGATAGGCGACACAGCCGCCGGGATGATGGATGGGGCACCAGCGGACCTGCATTCCGCCCACGAGTCGCTGCGAGTCAGGGCCTGGGTTTTCGAGATCGGAGAATTGCACCTCGGCGCGCATGGCTTCCATCTGTAAAGGCCAGAAGGGTCGGGCCAGAATGCGATGCATGACTTCGCCGACGGAGAAGCCCTCGAGCCGGGGCCCATTGATTTTCAGGGTCCAGGTTGAATCGTAAAGGGGCGAGAAAGCGGGAAGGCCGATGAGGTGGTCCAGATGGTAATGGGTGAGAAAGATATTGAGCAGGCGTTGTTCACGGGTGCGGCGAATTTTTTGGTCAATACTCCGGAGACCGGTGCCCATATCGATGATCAGGCGGGTTCCATCCGCGCCCTCGACCATCAGGGAGGTCGTATCGCCACCGAAATCGGTATAGGCCGTTCCGGTGACCGGATTTGTTCCGCGTATGCCGCCCAAGGTTAATTTCATAAATCACACGGTTTAAAACAAGGTCATCATAAGCGAAAGGCGTGTTGGGAAACAAGCAAAAGGAACGAACGGTAAGGGCTGAAATTCGAACTGGACCGCGCACCTTCTCTTTTGCCGGGACGAGGATGCGGCTCCCTCGCCTCGGGAGCCGCGAAGGGGGCTCAGAAAAAGAATTGTTGCAGATAGTCCTCGCACGCCATGACCCAATCGCGGGCAAAGGGCTGGTGGGGCGGCAGGCGGATGAAGAGTCGGCGTGCGGCGCGGCGCTGGAAAGCCGCCACGGACGCATAGCGATCGAGAAGATGAGAGGGGGTGCCCACGAGGACGGCGGTCAAGGTTTCCAAGAGGTCCAGGGGTTCTTCATGCCGGGGTTCGAGGATGAATTGCCAGAGTGTGTGGGGATGGTTCTTGATACAGCCGGCGATCCAGCGGGCCAGGGTCGTCCTGGAAGCGAACAGATCGGCCCCTTGTAAAAAGACAGCACAGCGCAGAGAGCGGGGCTGGGCGGGCTGATCCGGATGAATCCGGGTCGTTGAGAATATCTGCTGTTCCGGAAAAAGGTCCGGGAGCGAACGGCCGATCCAACGGGTCGTGGGGCAGTCCGACCGGAGACGGGGGGTCTCGGCCAGGAAGGTTTCGATGTTCCGGAGATCCTGGGGGGACAACTCCGGTGTGGATTGGATGCCGTAGGGCGGGCGATCATCCGCCACCAGTTTCCATTCCGCCCGCCGGGCGCGAATTTCGGTGCCGGGCAACAGCAGCGTTTGAAGACATTGCACATTGATCCGCCGCTGACGGAGTGCCATTCGCAGGCACCGCAATACATCGGCCGGCGGTTGACCGGGCAATCCATACATGACATCCAGAGTGACGCGGATGCCCTGATGCAGGAGGTGTCTTACGCCGGCATCAAGCGCGGGGAGGCGGGTGGGGCGTCGGACCCGGCGGAGCACCGCGGGATCGCGGCTTTGCAGGCCGACCTCGATTTCGCGAAACCCCGCCTGCGCCACCAGGCGGGCGTCTTCAGCGGTAATCGTATCGGCCTTGAGTTCGGAAAAGAAAATGGGCGAGGCCGTTGTCCGCCGGTCGGCCAGTGTCCGGATAATATGGCGAAATTCAGGATGGGCGTTGAAGGTGGGATCGATGAAACGGATTTCGCGAGTTCCGCGGCGGCTGAGGATGGCGATTCGTTCGAAGATGTCGGCGGCCGGCAGGAAGGTCATGCGCCGACGCAGATGGGGATAACGACAATACGCACAGCGAAGCGGGCATCCGCGCGAGATTTCGAGATAAGCCATGCCGTTGGCATCGGGACGCCAGAACGGGTGGCGGGGCGGGGGCAGGATTTGGCGAAGGTCCGGCTCCGGAGCAGGGGCCCGGCCCGCCCGCCAGCGACCTGATCGGTGGACGAAGAGGTTGCGGGAATCGGGCAGGGGCCCACCCTGAAAGGTATTGAGGAGACGGGGGAAAACCCATTCGCCTTCGCCCACAGCGGCGATATCGAAAGGCGCGCGGCGGAATAAAAAGGGATGGTCCGGTGCGACTTCCGGTCCGCCGACCGCGATGTGCAGGTCCGGTCGGTCCCGTCGCAGGCGGCGGCAGAGATCGAGAGATCGTTCGATATTCCAGAGATAGAGCGTCACGATCAGAAGGAACGGTTTGCGACGGAGTATTTCGCCGGCCAGATCCGGATCGGCCCGGGTTTCCCAGCTTTCCGGCAGATCGATGAAGCGGAAGGCCGGGCCTTGCCCGAATCGGCGGGCGGCTTCGATCAGATACCGGGCGGCGAGATGGGGATTTTCAACCGTCCCGTGGACATCATTGTCGACTTGGGGCAACTGGATGAAGACCACCGCGGGGCGTTGATGGGGTCTGCTTTTTTGCACACCGAGAACTTAAAACGTTTTTCGGTCAGCCCGCAACGATAATCGACAATCATCGGAAGGCATAACCAACGGCCAGTTACAGTTCAGGAATTCCCCGTGCAGTGTGCCATACACGTGCGATCTCGACCAATTCAGTGCCGACCTTGATCCGATACACAATGCGGCAAGGTGTCGAATAACTTCCCGGATTGAGGGATCACGCAAGTCCGGGACGATACGTCCGGATTCAGGGAAGGACGGGAGGCGTTCGACCGCGTGAAAGATGTTACGGATGAATTTTCCGGTGGCGGCGTGGTCATCTTCCGCAACATAGGCGAAGATTTCACGCAAATCGAATCGGGCGGAAGGCGAGCACATCAGTCGGTAAGCTCGTCAATTGTGTGAATCGCGATTTCTTTGGTTGTCATGGCCTTGCTTTATCACATGGCCATAGTTCCGAAAATCTTTCTAAAGCGAAGCCCGGAATAATTTGGCGCAGTGGGCGTCCACGGCAACGGTGAGGTCTGTTCGTCGTCCTTCCAGATCGCGCTGGGCCCAGAGATCACGGACTTTGACATCCCGGTCAAATCCGTAGCTGGCGAACTGAAATTCCGGCGACAGTCCGGGTTGGTCCGACAGGTTGAAAACGCCCACGGCATAACTGCCGTCGACCAGCGGCTTGAGTTGAATTTCCCACTGGTCTTTCCGGATGATGACGGCTGCCGGTTGGCCCAGAATATCCTGATTGACGGCAATGACTTCGTCATTGCAGAGCAGATTGCGGGTAAAGTCAGTGATCTCATCCGGGATGCAATCGATCAGGAGTGGGCTGGGTCGGAGAGCCCAGCAGGAGAAACAGGCGATCAGTTCATTCTCGGTCAATTGTTTGCCGTCGCGCGGGAGAATGGCGGTCATATCGAGGTCGAACCAATGTCCCGGCCCGATATACGGATTCCATTGTTCGTTGCCGAACCCGTTTTTAACCACCGAATCCCAGGCGGAATGGGTGTCGCCGTTCGAGCGCCAGAGGTTGCAAAGTCGTGTGATTTCACGGGCATCCTCCAGTTTAACGTTGGTGGTGACGCTGAAGACGATGTCCCGGGCGGCCTGCCGCAGGACCCGGCTCATTCGACCGGCCGTCTCCATGTCGGTCTGGGCCCAATCGTATTTGAAATAATCGATGCCCCAATCGGCCCATTGGGATACATCTTCCAGCTCGTGTTTGGTGAGGCCGATGTATTTTCCCGCACAATTGGGCCAGGGGGCAAACCGGGAGTCGATCAAGCCGGAAGAGGTTCCACAGCCTTCGGTTCCCCAGGGGACGACATAAGGGCCGGAGTAAATACCCATTTTCAAGCCCAGGGAATGGAGGTGCGCACAGAGCGCAGCCATATCCGGAAACCCCGCGTGGGGAAGGATGGAATTAAAACGTCCTCCGCGTTGTTTGGATTGCCAACCGGAGTCGAGGTTGACATAGGTATACCCATGGGCCGCCAGGCCGGACTGGATCATGCCTTCGGCGATCCGGGTGATTTTTGCGGCATCGATGTCACTGCGGAAACAATTCCAACTATTCCATCCCATCGGGGGGGTTAAGGCCAGGCTGTTTTCGCCGATCCGGATTTTGAATGCTTTCTCCGCCGTGCCGTGTCGGTTTTCCGCCTTTAACAGGATTGGGTAATCGCCTGGAGTGAATATCCGTCCAATGATCAACCCGCGAGCGGAATCGAGGGTGAGCCCGGCGGGGAGTCCTTCAGCGGAGAAGCGGATCGGCCGTTCGCCGACCGTGGGGATTCGATGGGAAACTTCCTTGCCGGGCGAGGCGCCGGCGATATCGGGCCCGTTGATGACGGGGCCGCCGGCGTTCCAGACTGCAACAGGGGCCAAAACGGTCTTGAAATTCTGCTCTGTCTTCATTCTACCCCCTAAAAGAGTCACGAGACCTGACCGACTTGACGAACGCGCACGAAGCGTCCGGTTTCCGAGGATTCCTTGGCGGCGAGACAGGCATAGACGCTTTGAAGGCCGGTTTCGATGGGTGTGCGCGAGGAATGCGTCCCCTTGATCAGGCGGACAAAATCAAGGGCCAGTTCGCTATCTCCACCAAAATGAGCCATCCCGGCACCGACGGTGGTGACATCGGTGAAGGGCCGGTGGTGGCGGACATATTTCATCTGATTGGTATACCAGTCGAAGCTCAAGGTTCCCGGGTAACCGCTGATGGTCGCGCCGCGGGTCCCGGCGTCACGTCGGGAGAAAAAGACCTGGGTATAAACGCCCTGGGCGCCGGAGGCAAATTCGATCAGGGCGCTGGAGCAGTCCTCGTTCATGCCCTTTTCCGGAGTCCCGATATCGGCGCCGAACACGCAGGGATGATCGCCCGTGGTTCCGCCCGAGGTGTTACGGGACCGATTGAAAGGGCTTTCCAGGCAGGTGGGGCTTTCCTTGCATTTTGAGCAGGACAGGCCGGCTTTCTTTTTGCCGCCGAACACCCGTCCCTTGAGGGCCATGGCGGCGACCCGGGTGATGGGACTATTCATCAGGTAAGACATATAGTCGAAATCATGGGTTGCCTTCTGAAGGAACAATCCCTGGGTGATCGCGTAATTCCGGTAGCCGCCATCGAAATAACAAGTCCCGTAGGGTACGTAATTGACCGCGAGGATATGTTCCGGACGTCCGATAAAATCGGCCTCGATCCGTTCGCGGCCGAGGACACAGAGCGGTGTAACGCGCAAGGGGAAACTGACCACAACCCGGCATTTTGATCGTGCAAAAGCCCGTTCAAGGCTGGTGGCTTGTTTCATTGAGATGGCGATGGGTTTTTCGAGGAAGAGGGCCACGGGATAAAGGGCCACTTGAATGGCGTAGGGCGAATGGAGGTGGCAGCGGGTGCCGATCAAAACCGCATCCGGCCGGGCTTGGCGGAAGAGGGTGGGGACATCCTTGAAAAAACGTGCCGACGCCTGGTCTTTTTCCGGGAGGCGGGACCGGACCAGGGTTTCATTGGGATCGATGACGGCGGTGACGGCAACTTCGGGATCCGCTTGTTGAAAACATTTGACCATCCAACTGGTGCGTTCCCCATACCCGATAACGGCGAGACGGATCATGGAATCTCCTTGATTAAAACGGGTTGCGATTCGGTGAGAGTAAAATCTTTACCCCTAACGTGCAACGATAATCCGTTGACCTTGTCCGGGTGGCGTGCTTAAATTCACGCACTTAACCCACGGAGGTCTCCATGTTTATGTCGATGCGTCGAATGGCAGTGTTGGCGGTGTTGGCGGCGGGATTGACCTTGGGAGTTCGGGCCGCCGGGGTCGATACCTACCAGGTCACGGGCCCGATTATTGAAGTGACCGACGCCAAAATCGTGATTCAAAAAGATGACGGCAAATGGGAAATTTCACGGACCGCAGACACGAAGGTGACGGGCGATCTCAAGGTCGGCGCCAAAGTCACCATCAAATATGCGATGGTCGCCGCCTCGGTTACGGTTAAAGATAAATAAGCCGGTTGGAGTGCGGCGGGGTACCGTCGCTTTGACAAAATTTAGATTCGAACCGCGGCACCCCTCTCGATGAAGCACCCCTCTTCTCCAACGGTTCCACTATCCCTCTCCGAGCATGGGCGGATGATCCTTGAACTTCAGGCTCAGCAGCTGGAGTTGGAGAAGCAAAACGAGAAATTGCGGAACTCGCGGACGGGGGAAAATTCAGGCCGGGAACGGTATGCCGACCTGTATGACTTCACTCCCGTGGGCAACTTCTCGCTCGACCGGAATGGCACGATTCTCCAAATCAACCAGGCCAGCGCGCGCTTGATGGGCGACGAGGGCGCCCGGCTGTTGGGACGGCGTTTCAGGTCGTTCGTGGCCGAGTCCCATCGTCCGGCTTTCGATGCCTTCCTCACCCAGGTGTTCGGAAGTCAAGCGAGACAGCAATGTGAGGTGTCGCTTCTGAAAGGGGAGGCCGGCCGACTTCCCGTGCAGATCGAAGCCGTGTTGTCTCCCGATGGACAGGGATGCCATGCCGTGGTGACGGATCTGTCCGGGCGCAATCAAGCGGAAGCCGTCCGGGCTGAATACCTGTCCATGTTGCAGGCCACGATCGAGTCGTGCGCAGATGGCCTGCTGGTGGTTGACAGCCGCGAGAAAGTCACCTTGCTCAACAGCCACTTTGCCGATCTGTGGCGTATTCCGCCGGCCTTGGTGGAGCGACATGACGATCGGGCGTTGCTGGCCTACGTGCGGGACCAATTAGCGGAACCGGACGCGTTCCTTGCCAAGATTCGTGAATTATACTCGCGGCCCGAAGCGGAATCCTTCGACACGTTGGAATTTCAGGATGGACGCGTTTACGAACGATATTCCCGTCCGCAACGCCGGGAGGGTCAGATTGTGGGTCGGGTCTGGAGTTTTCGGGATGTGACCGAACGGAAGCGGATGGAAGAAGCCCTGCGGGAAAGCAAGACCAAATTTGAATCCCTGATCGAAATGACGCATACCGGCTACGTCATCCTGGATGCCAACGGCCACGTGCTGGATGCCAATCAGGAGTATGCGCGGTTGACGGGCCGGAGCCGGTCGGACATCATCGGAAAAAGTTTGGCGGACTGGACGGCGCCCCACGACCTGGCCCGAAACGCGGCCGAAGTTAAAAAGTGTGTAGAGCGGGGTTCCGTCCGCAACCTGGAAGTAGACTACCTTGGGCCGGACGGACAGATCCATCCGATCGAAGTCAATGCCACCGTTCTGCGCTCCCCGCAAGGGATCAGTATTTTGACCCTTTGCCAGGACATCTCTGAGCGCAAACGGGCGGCCCGGCAATTGCAGGCTTCCGAAGCCCGGTATCGCGTGTTGTACGAAAGTATGCGGGATGCATTGGTGATCGTCGACATGGATGGACGGCTTCAGGACACCAATTCGGTCTTTCAGACGATGTTGGGGTATTCCGACGATGAACTTCGGCGTTTGTCTTATATAGACCTTACCCCGGGCAAGTGGCATGCCGTCGAGTCGAAGATCGTGGCGGAACAGATTCTCCCCTGGGGCTATTCCGAAGTGTATGAGAAGGAATATCGGCGGAAAGACGGCACGATCTTTCCGGTTGAACTTCAGACTGTGCTAATCCGGGATGCCGACGGAAAGCCGTCGGCCATGTGGGCCATTGTCCGTGACATTACCGAACGCAAGCGGGCGGTGGCGGAACAGGCCCGATTACAGGCGCAGTTGAGTCAGGTTCAAAAGATGGAAACGGTGGGGCGGCTGGCGGGGGGGGTGGCTCATGACTTCAATAATATGATGGGCATTGTCCTGGGACTTACGGAACTGGCCCTCATGGATATGGATCCGGGCCAGCCGCTTTTCTCCGATCTACAAGAAATCCAGAAAGCCGCCCAAAGCGCCGCCGACCTGACCCGGCAATTACTGGCTTTTGCCCGCAAGCAGACCGTCGAGCCCAAGGTGCTCGATCTGAATGAGACCGTCGAGGGTCTGCTTAAAATGTTGCGACGACTGATCGGGGAGGGCATTGATCTCGTCTGGTATTCGGGTGCCGGCCTGCCGCCGATCCTGATGGATCCCAATCAGATCGGCCAGGTGCTGGTGAATCTATGTGTCAACGCCCGGGATGCCATTGCCGGGGTGGGACGAATCCATCTCAAGACGGAAAAAATAGTGGTCGACAACGCCGTCGGCGCCGACGTTGCGGACCTGATTCCCGGCGATTACGTTCTACTCGTCGTCAGCGACACGGGTAGCGGGATGGATGCAGAGACTCTAGCCCATATTTTCGAGCCGTTCTTTACGACCAAAGGCGTGGGGAAGGGGAGCGGACTGGGACTGGCCACGGTGTACGGTATCGTCAAGCAGAACAACGGTTTCATCCAGGTGAGCAGCGAGCCGGATCAGGGGACGACCTTCAAAATCTACTTGCCGACGTATCAGGGGAAGGCCGTGGAAGTGGTCGCGAAAGGTCCCCCAGCCCAAGTCCGTCGCGGACACGAAACCCTTCTGTTGGTCGAGGATGAGCGGGCGTTGTTGGAACTGGGCAAAGTCACGCTGGAAGGGCTGGGCTATCAGGTGCTGGCCGCCAGAACGCCGGGTGAGGCCCTTCGATGGGTCGAGAAGCACGCCGCTGAAATACAACTGTTGGTGACAGACCTGATCCTGCCGGAGATGAACGGTCGGGACCTGGCGATGCGAATCCTCGTATTTAATCCGGCCATCAAATGCCTGTTCATGTCGGGGTACACGGCTGACGTTATGACCTCTCAGGGTGTATTGGAGAGGGATACGCATTTCATCCAGAAACCTTGTTCGCGGAAGGCTCTGGGCGACAAAGTCCGGATGGTGTTGGACACCTAGGAAGGTGAGCATCCGGTGGACGCCGGTTTTTTCGCCTCTATCCCTTTTCGCCCAATACTTCATAAATAGCGACAATATGTCGCTATTATTTTCGAATAGCGACATCCTGTCTCTTTTTCTTGTTGCCGTTTCAATATTAATCTATTGCAATAAAACGACTTACCGTTACGATGAAATTGGCATGTTATTTGCTAATTAATTAAGAAGCGAGAGACGCAAGAGATTTCCCGATCATTTCAAACGGGATGTTGGTGTATGGAAAGGAGTTTGCCATGGATACGAATCAAATGACTCAAAAGGTTCAGGACGCTTTGCATGCGGCGCAGGTTAAAGCCATTCGGTACAGCCATCAGGAAGTGGATGCCGAGCATTTGTTCCTGGTACTCCTGGAGCAGGAAGATGGATTGGCTGTGCGCTTGTTCCAGAAAATGGAAGTGCCGGTCAAGGAACTTCAGGCCCGGGTGGAACAGGAGTTGGAACGTCTGCCCAAGGTTTCGGGTGGCGGCTCGGAATCCGGCAAGGTTTATGTCACCCAGCGGTTGAACCGGTTGTTGGTTCGGGCGGGAGACGCGGCCAAGCAGCTGAAGGACGAATATCTTTCGGTGGAGCACCTGTTGCTGGCTTTGATTGAAGAGGGGCGCAAGACGCCGGCGGGTAAAATCTTAGCGGAATACCAGGTCACTCGCGAACGGTTCTTACAGGCGTTGACGTCGGTGCGGGGGAACCAGCGGGTTACCAGTGCCAATCCGGAGGAGTCCTACGAAGCCCTGCAGAAATACGGGGTGGACTTGGTGGCGTTGGCGCGGGCCGGCAAGCTTGATCCCGTTATTGGGAGGGATACGGAAATCCGCAGTGTGATTCGAATCCTGTCCCGTAAAACCAAGAATAATCCCGTCCTGATCGGCGAGCCCGGGGTTGGAAAAACCGCGATTGTCGAGGGGTTGGCGCATCGGATTCTCCGGGGGGATGTCCCCGAGGGATTGAAGGATCGAACGATTTTCGCCCTCGATATGACGGCGTTGATGGCGGGGGCCAAATACCGCGGCGAATTCGAGGAGCGGCTGAAGGCGGTGTTGACCGAGATCAAATCCGCCGCAGGCCGGATTCTGCTCTTCATCGATGAAGTGCATACGATTGTGGGGGCGGGGCGAACCGAGGGTTCGACCGATGCCGGCAATATGCTCAAGCCGATGCTGGCGCGCGGTGAACTACATTGCATCGGGGCGACAACGCTCGACGAATATCGCAAAAACATTGAAAAAGACGCCGCCCTGGAGCGCCGGTTCCAACCGATTGTCGTCGAGGCGCCTTCGGTCGAGGACACCATTTCGATTTTGCGCGGTTTGCGGGAGCGGTTTGAAATTCATCACGGGGTCCGGATCAAGGATGCCGCGCTGGTCGCGTCGGCGGTCCTGGCGGATCGGTATATCAGCGACCGCTTTCTGCCCGACAAAGCCATTGATTTGATGGATGAAGCCTGTGCCTCGATTCGTACGGAAATCGACTCCCTACCGGCCGAACTGGATGGGATTACCCGTCGGATCATGCGGTTGGAGATCGAGGAAACGGCCCTGAAAAAGGAGCAGGACAGCGGGAGTCTCCAGCGCCTGGAAACCTTGCGCAAGGAATTGGCCGAATTGCAATCCGAAGCCAAGACCCTGCGCGCCCAATGGGATACTGAAAAGCAGGCCATCGGCAAAGTGCAAAATCTACGGGAACATCTGGAGGCGGCCCGGCGCGAGTCCGAGGAGGCGGAACGGGCCTATGACCTGGATCGCCTGGCCAAACTCCGGCATGGAGTGATTCCGGAGTTGGAGCGCAAGCTGGCGGAACAGCAGAAGCTCAGCGCTTCGGTCGCCGGCAGCAAGACCCTGGTCAAGGAAGAGGTGACCGAGGATGAAATTGCCGCCGTGGTTTCGCGGTGGACGGGCATTCCGCTCAATCGCCTGGTCGAGGGGGAGCGCGCCAAGTTGATCCATCTGGGCGATACGCTGCATCGGTGGGTGATTGGTCAGGATGAGGCGGTCCAGGCGGTCACCGATGCCGTCCAGCGGGCCCGCGCCGGAATTGGAAATCCCCGTCGACCGGTGGGCACCTTTCTATTTCTGGGGCCGACCGGGGTGGGGAAGACCGAGTTGGCCAAAGCCCTGGCGGAGACCCTGTTCGATACCGAGGAGAACCTGATTCGCATCGATATGAGCGAATACATGGAGAAACACACAGTGGCCCGGCTGATCGGGGCGCCTCCCGGTTATGTCGGCTACGATGATGCCGGACAATTGACCGAGGCGGTTCGCCGCAAGCCCTACAGTGTGATTCTTTTCGATGAAATCGAGAAAGCCCATCCGGATGTTTTCAATGTCCTGCTCCAGGTGATGGATGACGGGCGGCTGACCGACTCCCATGGTCGTACGGTGAACTTTAAGAACGCGATTCTGATTCTGACCAGCAACATCGGATCGCCGATTCTGCTGGAGGGGATTGACCGGGATGGGAATCTGACCGAATCCGCTCGTCAGGGGGTCATGGGCGAACTCCGTGCAAAGTTCCGGCCTGAATTCTTGAATCGGGTGGATGATATCGTCCTGTTCAAACCCTTGACGATGGCGGAGATTGTCCGGATCGCAGATATCCAGGTGGAGGAGTTACGTCACCGGCTGGCCCAACAACGGGTCGAGTTAGTCCTGAGCGAGGCGGCGAAGAAACACATCGCCCGGGAAGGCTACGATGCCGTGTATGGCGCGCGGCCGATGAAGCGGTTCATCCAGGCGCATCTCGAAACGCCGGTGGCCCGCAAATTGATCGCTGGTGAAATAGGGGAAGGGCAGACCTTGAAAGTCGATGCCCTCAAAGGGGAGCTGACGTTTACGGTCAAATAAACAGTCTTTCGCGACATTGATGAGAATTGTAATGTGGAATGCCGTTTTGTAATTGCTTGCTGTGAGATATCTTATATTCAGCTCCGGCTCGCTCGGGCCTACTCCGTCACGCCAAGGCGTGACTACGAAGGCTGGAAGAGCTCGCCTTACCCATTGTCATCCCGAGCCCTTCGATATCCTCAGGGCAGGCGAAGGCGAGGGATCTCATGGGTTGTAGGCCGGGCCTCTGCGCCCGGCGTCCGCTGATCCAAATCCCCTCCATTACCGGACGCCCGCCACCGAGGGCGGGCCGACATCGAGTGAAAACGGTCGGTGTAAATTCGCCTATTTCCTTGATAAATCGCCCAGGTGGGGCTACGCCCACAACCCGATTCCCCGTTGTTGTAGGCCGGGCCTCTGCGCCCGGCGTCCGCTGATCCAATCTCCTCCATTACCGGACGCCCGCCACCGAGGGCGGGCCGACATCGAGTGAAAACGGTCGGAGAACAGGGAAAACTTCTGCGGCATTTAACTTTACAATCCACCTTTCGCGACATTGACAGGGACGCCCTTGAAACGATAGCATATCCCGATTAACGCCATCCGTCGGGGCACAGGGTGATTCAGGCGGGTGGACACATCCCAAAAAGGACCAACTCATGAGCAAAGCCACCAAGACCGAAACGCCCGACGGCAAATTTCCCTCCGCATTAACCGCTGTGCTGGCCCAGATTCAGAAGGAATTTGGCGAAGGCGCCATCATCCGGATGGGCGAACATGCCGGGGTGCAGAACGTGGATACGATTTCGACCGGCGCCTTATCCCTGGACCTGGCGCTGGGGATTGGCGGATTGCCCCGCGGGCGGATCGTGGAGATTTTTGGACCGGAATCCTCAGGGAAAACAACCCTAGCCCTGCACGTCATCGCCAATGCCCAGAAAGCCGGCGGGTTGGCGGCGATCGTCGATACCGAGCACGCGGTGGATCCCCAGTATGCCAAGCGGATTGGGGTCAATCTCGATGATCTGCTGATCGCCCAGCCGTCCTCGGGCGAAGAAGCCCTGACGATTGTCGAGACCCTGGTGCGCAGTAATGCGCTCGATGTGGTGGTGCTGGATTCGGTTGCGGCGCTGGCGCCGAAGGCCGAGTTGGATGGGGAGATGGGCGATGCGCATGTCGGTTTGCAGGCCCGGCTGATGTCCCAGGCGATGCGCAAATTAACCGCGCTGATTGCTCATTCCCGGACCCTCTGCATTTTCACCAATCAGATCCGCGAAAAAATCGGGGTCATGTTCGGCAGTCCCGAGACCACCCCCGGCGGACGCGCCTTGAAGTTTTATACCTCGGTGCGGCTGGACATCCGGCGCATCAATTCGATCAAGGATCCCTCCGGCAAGGCGGTGGGGAACCGGACCAAGGTGAAGGTGGTCAAAAACAAGATGGCGCCGCCGTTCAGCGAGGCGGAATTCGACATCCTGTTCAGCCGGGGCATTTACTGGGCGGGCTCGGTGATCGATTCGGCCGTGCAATATGAATTGATCGAGAAGCGGGGGTCGTGGTTGTCGTACGAGGGGATGCAATTGGGGCAGGGCCGCGAAGCGGCGGCCGAATACCTGGTGGCGAATCCCGAGACGGAAAAGAAACTGATCGAAGCGATCAAGGCCAAGATACGAGGTTGATGTGGATACGAATGTCATGGGCGCGGCTGAGATCCGCGCCTCGTTTCTGGATTATTTTCGCCGACAGGGACACGCCATTGTGCCCAGTTCGCCGGTGGTTCTGCCATCCGATCCGACGCTGTTGTTCGCCAACGCGGGGATGAACCAGTTCAAGGAAATCTTTCTGGGCGCACGGACGGCGGAAAGCCGGCGGGTGGCCGATACCCAGAAGTGCATCCGGGTCAGCGGGAAACACAATGACTTGGAAGAGGTCGGGCGCGACACCTATCATCACACCTTTTTCGAGATGCTCGGGAACTGGTCGTTCGGCGACTATTACAAGCGCGAGGCCATCCGCTGGGCGTGGGAATTGCTGACGGAGGTCTGGAAACTGCCGCGGGAACGCTTGTGGGTGACCATTTATCGCGAGGATGATGAAGCGGGGAAAATCTGGCGCGAAGTCACGGATGTCGACCCGGCCCATATCCTGAAGTTTGGCGAGAAGGATAATTTTTGGGAGATGGGCGAAACCGGGCCCTGTGGACCCTGTTCTGAGATTCATTTTGACCGGACCGTAAAAGGGTGTCCGGCGGAATGGGTGAATGCCGGTAATCCCGAAGTGATGGAAATTTGGAACCTGGTCTTCATCCAGTACAACCGGCGGTCCGATGGCACCCTGGAAGAATTGCCGGCCAAGCATGTCGATACCGGCATGGGATTGGAGCGCGTCACCGCGGTGATCCAGGGGAAGGCGTCGAATTACGACACCGATTTGTTTGTGCCGATCATCCGGCGCATTGCCGTGTTGAGCGGGCAGGCCTATGAGGGCGAGGCGGCGGTTGCGATGCGGGTGATTGCCGATCACCTGCGGACCCTGGCTTTTGCCATTGCCGACGGGGTTTCGCCCTCGAACGAGGGGCGGGGCTATGTCTTGCGCCGCCTGTTGCGACGGGCGGTGCGGTTTGGTCGAAAAATCGGGTTGGAACGGCCTTTCCTGGGCGACCTGTTGCCGGAGTTGGAACGGGTGATGGGGGCGGCCTTTCCGGAATTGGCCGTGCATCGGACCGAAATCCTCCGGGCTCTGCGCGCGGAAGAGGAAAGTTTTGCCGGGACCTTGGGGCGGGGTTTGGAACTTTTCAACGAGGTGGTCGCCTCGGTTGCGGCCGGTGGGGGTCGTGCTTTTCCCGGGGCCGAGGCCTTTAAATTGTATGACACGTATGGATTTCCGATCGACTTGACCGTCTTGATGGCCGGTGAGAAGGGATTGACGGTTGATGAGGACGCTTTTCGGGGCCTGATGGAAGAACAGCGGCAACGGGCCCGGTCGGCCCGGCGAAATGCCGTCGGGGATCGGATTGCCGACTTGGTGGCGGATCTCGTGGCGAAGGGTCTGAAGACGGAATTCAAGGGCTATGAAGGCCTGCAGGGTTCCGGGCAGATCCTGGCGGTGATCAGTCCCGAGTCCGGTCAGGTGGAGGTTCTTGAACAGGGCCAGGAAGGTGCGCTGTTGTTGTCCGCCACGCCGTTTTATGCCGAAAAAGGCGGGCAGGTGGGCGATACCGGTAAGCTGGTGTCGGGAACCGACGAGTGGGAGGTGACCGATACCCAGGTGCCTGCTGAAGGCTTGATTTTGCATTATGGTCACGTGGTTCGGGGCCGGGTTGCCCGGGGCCGGGTTTTTGAGGCCGCGGTGGACGCCGAGCGTCGCGCGGCGATTGCGCGGCATCATACCGCCACCCATTTATTACAGTGTGCCCTGCGGGAAGTCGTAGGATCCGGCATTAAACAGGCGGGTTCATCGGTTTCCCCTGATCGATTACGGTTCGACTTCAATTATTTCCAGGCGTTGACCCCGGACCAGTTGAGTCGGGTTGAAGCCCGGGTGAACGAATTGATCGTACGCAACGATCCGGTGACAACCCGGAGCATGGCTTTGAAAGATGTGCCGGGGTCGGGGATCATCGCCTTGTTCGATGAAAAATATGGCGAGCAGGTGCGCGTTGTCCAGGTGGGGGATTACAGCCGCGAGTTGTGCGGGGGCACCCATGTGACGGCGACGGGGACCCTGGGCGCTTTTCGGATTGTGGCGGAGAGCTCGATCGCGTCCGGCGTTCGCCGGATCGAAGGTCTGGCGGGAATGCCCGCCTATGCGATGGCCGCGCACGACCGGAGTTTATTGAATCAGGTTGCCGCCCGATTCAGCGTATCGATCGAAGATATTCCCGGCCGGGTTGAGACGCTGTCGGGGCAGGTTCGGGATCTCGAAAAGAAGGTGCGCGAGATGGAGACCCGTCTGGCCCTGGGACAGGTGGATACCCTGTTGGCGACGCGCGGTGAGGCGGGGGGGGTGCCCTTGGTGTCGGCCGTGGTGGAGAATCAGGCGGGGGATACGTTGAAAAGTCTGGCGGATGCCTTGCTGGCCCGAATGGGCTCCGGCGTCGTTGCCTTGGGTTCCGCTTTTGAGGGTAAGGCCGGGTTCGTCGTCTGTGTCAGCGACGATTGGGTGAAACGCGGAATTCATGCCGGAAAAGTGGTCAAGGCCATTGCCGCGGTCGCCGGTGGAAACGGCGGAGGGCAACCGGCCCAGGCGCGTGCCGGAGGGCGTGATCCCGCCCGCATTCCGGAGGCGATGACCAAAGCCAAGGAAGTGGTTGCCGCCATGGCGGGGTGAGCGAAGGACTTCAACCGTGACCGCGGACTCCAAAACCATTCGTTGTCCGGCCTGCCAGGCGGAGAGTCTGTTGAAACGGACCCCGCTTTATGACGGATTCAAAAAGATTGGCGAGAAGCTGAGTTGTGCGGATTGCGGGCATGAATTTGCCAGTGAGGCCGAGGTGCCGTTTGCGGGAAAAGCCCGGCCCGCCATTTTTTCTGAAGCCGATGCGCCCAAGGCCGTGCAGATTTTCAAGGCGGACGAAAAAGGAAAATTCTGCCGCTATTGCCGCCATTATGTCGTCAATCCTTTCACCCAGCGATGCAGTCTCCATCGACGCCTGATCCAGGCGACCGATATTTGTCCCCAATTCGATCGCAAGCCGGAGACCGATGAGGATCCGGTATGAGCCGATGGGTTTTTCTTTTGCTGATGCTGGGAAGCTGTTGCCTGGCCGAAGAGGGGGCTAAGCAACCCCTCCTCGGACCCGCCGTTTCAGGGGTCCCGCAGATCTGGCGGCAAGACTTTGATGTGCTTCCACCCGGCTGGGTCGTCCGGCCGACCTTCCGGACCAAGCCGGCGATTTTTGCGATTGTGACGAATGCGTCTTCCGTGAATCGAGTCTTATCGATGACCGCCGATTCCGCGAGCGCCACGTTGACGGCGCCCCCTTTGCCGGAGGTGGATTTAAAACGCATGCCCTGGTTGCGCTGGAATTGGCGGGTGACGGTGTTGCCGGATGCGGGAGACGGGCGCGAGTCCACGCGGGACGATCAGGCGATCGGGATTTACATCACTTCCGGAACTCGATTCAGCCAGCGAGCCCTCGCGTATCGGTGGGAGACGGAAACACCGGTGGGGACCGAGGGAAAGGTCACCTATTTTTTCGGAGCGATCAAGGTGGTCTGGTTTGCCTTGCGAAACAAGACGAATGTGACCGCGGACGGGTTTATCCTGGAAGAACGAAATCTTCGCGATGATTTTCAAAAGGTCTTCGGGTTCGTGCCGGACAAGGTTTATCTGGGAATCTGTTGTAATAGCCAATATTCAGGAACCCGGGCGGGAGCCGAGTTGGATTGGATCGAATTTTCCTCCGGAGCGACCGGATCCCCGCCCATTTCGACTGAGGCGCCCCAACGGCCGGTTTCCCAAAGCAAATAAGTTGAATGTATGATAAGTCGTTGCGGCGAGTCGTTATTCAGCATGTCTTATCCATATTCAACCCCCTTAATCCCTTATATGTAATCGACTACATATGATGGGTAAAACCGGGCAATTGAAAAGTATTTTAGTACTTTTAGATCATTCAACTCGCAAAAGTGTCCGTGATATGTATCAGCAACATATCCTGGCAAAATGCCAGCAATGGTAATCGAAAACCGAAAAAATCCCTTTATTGCCTCAAGGTTTTTGCATATAAATGATTAAAATTAATCATTTACTATTGTTGATTTCCTTCAAAAGCAGTAAATGTGGTCAGTAACAGATAAAACGTTCGGTCAACATAAATGAGAACGAAAACAAGAATACTCGCGATTCTCCTGTGTGGCGCAATCCTGTCAGGTTGTTCAGAATCCGGCAAACCTAAGACTGACAATGTGCGCCGTGAAGCAGTCTCCAGCAACAAGATCTCTAAGTCGGTCGGATATGCCACGTCAGATGTCGTCAGCGCGGCCAATCAACTTATGTTTGAAAAAGGACTCAAATGGGGTGATCCCGTGGAAGTCAGGTGGCAAAAGGAACATGACCGCTATTTAGCGATCTACCCCACACCAGAAAAGGAACGGACGATGGGCGGTGGTCGTGGCGTGTTTGTCTGGACGAACGGAAATGCGGCATTGATGCCACAATTATGAGGACCGAACAACGCCTCGCAACATATTGCTCACCCTGGCGGGTCGCAAATGTTGAAGGCGAACGATGGCAAAAGGCAAAAGGAAATTGATTGATTGTGATATCAATAATGATACTATATTCCCATGGTCACGGTTGAAGACATAATTTCAGAGATGCAGAGGAACCCCAAAGGGGTTCGTTTCGCGGATTTGTGTCGAGTGTGCGAGAAGTATTTCGGTCAACCCAGGCAAAAGGGAACCAGCCATCGGATCTACAGGACGCCGTGGCAAGGGGATCCAAGGGTGAACATTCAGAATGATAAAGGGAAAGCCAAAGCCTATCAGGTTCGACAAGTACTGAAGGCAATCGAAAGGTGGAAATATGAAAACCATTCCGCATGATCACTATACCTACCGCGTCACGTGGTCGGAAGAAGACAAAGAGTACGTCGGCCTTTGTGCCGAATTTCCGGGATTGAGCTGGCTGGCCTCAGCACCCGAAGCTGCACTTCGGGGGGTTCGCTCTGTAGTGGCTGATGTTGTTGAGGATATGAATACACAACGAGAGCCAATCCCCGAGCCATTGGCTAGTCGGTCTTTCAGTGGGAAGTTCATGGTGCGCGTCCCTCCTAATGTGCACCGTGAACTCATCGTAGAGGCCGCTGAAGCGGGTGTTAGCTTAAACCGCCTGGCATTGGCCAAACTGGCGCACGGATAAAAGACCATGCCAACCAGAAAGTTCAGGTTACCTCGCGTTCCGTTCGGAACCTGACTTTCACCGTTAGGCCAGAAAACAATGATGACAATGTGTTGACAAACGGCACACGCTAATCTACGATATCACCATGAAGTTATTCAGATGGGATGAAAGCAAAAATGAATGGCTGAAGCTCAATCGGGGCGTCTGTTTTGAGCAAATTGTCGTCTTGATAGAACAGTCGGCCTTGCTGGATGTCATAGACAACCCAAATCAGGGCAAATATCCCGGACAGAAGATTGCTGTAGCACGAATTAATGATTATGTGTATCTCGTGCCTTATGAGCAGAAAGGCGAGGAAATCGAACTGAAGACAATTATTCCCAGTCGCAAGGCGACAAGGAAACATTTAGGAGGTAGTCATGAATAAGATAATTCTTGATCAAGAAGAGAAGGACATCCTTGATTCATTTGACAAAGGTGAGTTCCGGTCTGTCAAAAACAAGAATGCGGAGATTGCAAAGTTAAGACAGTATGCCGCCAATACCCTGCAAAAGAACAAGAGGATTAACATCCGCTTGTCGGAAAGGGATTTGTTTGGAATTCAAACCAAAGCCGTAGAAGAAGGCCTGCCATACCAGACACTAATCTCTAGCATTCTGCATAAGTACCTAAGCGGATCATTGAGAGAAGTCCAAAAGGCCTAACCAGAGAATTCTGGTTATCGCCAGTTCCGCGGCGGAACTGTCTCAACCAGATTCTCGACGTGCTGCAAAGCAATGATGATGAAAGACCGAATAGTTTCAGATGGTAGGATCAGATTGCTTAAGGATCCGGCTACACGGGATCGCATTGGCCAATCGACCGCCGAAATCAAGAAGCGATTTAAGCAGGAAATGAAAGGTGCCGGCCTGTTGACCCGGTTGACGCTTTGGTTCAGAATGCGAAAAGCGATCCGGCAGGCCGTAGAGAAAATAGCGCCTTCTCGTGGCATGTATTTGAAAATCTGAAAACCGCAGAACCAGCCGCTTCTGGCTATCGGCTTCTCCTCAGCCAGAGCAGCACGTTGGCAACGGACCGTAGAGAGGAGACCTAGGTAATGAAATGTCCGATGTGCGAATCAGGAGACGTGAGTCGACGCTTCGGCTATCAGGGCGGACATAGAAGTGGAAATTCACTCGGGTCTGGCGTTGTCGTGATGGGATCTCGCTGCAACAAATGCGGAAGTCACGACGACGTCAGTTACACCTGCAATCATTGCACGTCGTATATCTGCAAACAGTGCATTCAGTCCTCAGCCTTACCTGAGTCCTCTGTTGCTAAATGTCGTGTGTGTGGACAACCGAATGGACATTTCACTTGCAGAACTTGTGGGGCGTCACGCGCACTGGGTATTGGTTCCTTTGTCCTCGTTCTGTTTGTTTTGCCGGGCCTATCAATAAGCTTCTTGGGTGACGCCCCTAACCCCTATGGTGCTCTAGTTGCTAAAATCATTTTACTGTCGATTACATTCCTAGTTCTGCGATGGATCACGACATCGGTAAGGCTATCTCGCAGACTAAGAACACAATGGATTGCCCAGGGCCAGAATGGCACGGAACAACTTTCTCGGAAGCGCTCAGCAGGACATGCCGACTCGATCTCTGCAGCGTCGCACCAGCGGAATGTTCAGAAGTGCCGTTGCTCGGTGTGCAATACGGTACTGGAACTATTCTCGTTACAGGACGGTTACAGGCTTACATCCAGAGAGGAGATGGAAGGCAAGGCGCTCTGCTGCGCAGAGTGCGGAAAGGTGATTTGCTCCAAGTGCATCCGTGTGTCGGGTTTGTCTCCGGAATGTCCGCATTGCGCGAGCAGTAAGATCCGGCCCTATAGCGTTGGTGGTGGTTCGGACCATACAGACAGACGCCCAGCGAAGTGGCGTTACGTAGCTATGGACTCGAAGGGGAACGAACGGACAGGGGAGGTGGACGCTGTCTCGGAACGAGATGCGATAAAGCAGATCAAGGCGCTTCAGATGTTTCCGACGAAAGTCTCCGAGGTTTGCCCGGCACGCGCGCCAACTACCGTCGCATCCAGCTACCAGCCAAGCGGAAACCCGCTTACCGACTACAAGGGAATTCAGGCACCCAACCAAGTGCCGGAGGATACGGCTCGCAAGCTCGCCGATCCTCAGCACTGACGTTGGGGATTTAAAATTAATGCTGCTTAAATTGAACGGTTTCGGAGACATTTCTTCTGGAGGGCGGCACGCTGTTGCCGCCGTTTTTTCCTCCTCATGAGGCGCCGACCGCCCCTTCGACAAGTTCAGGGCAGGCGCGGCGCCCCCCAACGCTTCGCGAAAAAGGCGGGATAAAAACTGTTACAGGAACTGGATGAGATGATACATTACCTCAATCAGTTGTTCGGGACTATCCCTCAAAGCTCGCTCATCCCCGCCAACAACGTCAGGTGCGTTTTATTCCAAGATTAACGGGACAGTTTTGATCCCGACGATCTGACAGATCGGTAGTCTTCCAGGGCGGTGATTTCGAGCCGGTTTCCCCATTCGGCCATTACACCGGAAACGGGTTTAGGGTGACGTCTGGAAGCGTCTCAAAGGCTTCACTATTTTTCGCTGGCCAGCGGGGGGTGGGCTTATTACAGTTAAGACCTGTTTTAAGGAGGTTTTATGAGATTGGTGCGGGTTTTAACACTCGATGAAAAAACGGTCTGGGGCGTGGAGATGGACGATGGATCGATCCGTCAATTACGGGGGGAACCGGGTCAGCCCGGGGCCAAGCCCGGTCGGCGGATCCTGATTCTCAAGCGTCTGGCACCGGTGGAGGCGCGGGTGATTTTTTGCGCTGGTTTGAATTACCGGCGTCATGCGGCCGAAACCGGGGTATCGATCCCGGACTCACCCGTGATATTCATGAAGAACCTGTCGGCGGTCCAGCATCCGGGCGATCCGATCCAGTTGCCGGTGTTTTTACCCAGTGATCAGGTGGATTACGAAGGAGAACTGGCGGTGGTCATCGGTCGGACCTGTAAGAATGTGCGGCGGGACCACGCGCTCGACTACGTGCTTGGTTATACCTGCGCGAATGATGTCAGCGCCCGCGACTGGCAAAAGTTTAAAGGGGGCGGTCAGTGGAGTCGGAGTAAATCGTTCGACACCTTCTGTCCCCTGGGCCCTTGTTTGGTGACGCCGGACGAAATCCCCAATCCCAACGCCCTGGGTATCCGAACCGAGTTAAATGGGACGACGGTGCAGAACAGCACAACGGCCGACATGATTTTCGATGTTCCGACCCTGATTGAATTCCTGAGCGGCAGTACGACCCTCCTCCCGGGCACGGTGATCCTGACCGGCACGCCGGAAGGGGTGGGCATGGCCAGGACCCCGCCGTTGTGGTTGAAAGACGGGGATCGTGTGCAGGTGACCATCGAAAAGATCGGGACCTTGTTCAATCCGGTGATCCGCGAGGATCTAACCCATGTCTGAGGTCCATCCCAGTTTTCTAGCCTGGATGCGTACGGCGGGCGACCAGGTGGCCGGGGTTTTGCTGGATGTGGATGGGACCCTGGAACGGGGCGGGGTGGCCCTGCCGAGAGCGGCTGAGACATTGGATTGGTTGCATTCAGTGGCTAAACCGTTTGTCTTGCTGACGAACGACGGCAATCACTCACCGGAAGAAAAAGCCTTCAGCCTGACCCAGACCGGTTTGCCGGTGAAACCGGAGGACATCGTCTCCTGTTCGGATGCCATTGTCGAATATACCAGCGATCACGGATTGGCCGGGCGCAAGGTATTCGTGATGGGGGATTTGGGAACCCCCTGTTATGCGGAACGCGCCGGATTAAAGCCGGTCCGCAAGATCGCCGAATTAGCCGATTGTGCCGGAGTGATTGTCGGGGAACAAAATTACGATTGGGAACCGGTATTCAATGCCGTGATCAATTATTTTGTCCGAAATCCGGAGAGTTTTTTGATTGTACCGAATCCGGATATGTATTGGCCCGGGAAACGGGGGGAAATCCGGATCGGAGCGGGGGGCAAGGCTCGCTTCATCAAAATGGTGCTGGCCGAATACGGGGTTGAATTGGAGCCGTTGTATCTCGGCAAGCCGAATCCGGCGATTTACCGGCGGGCCTTCCATCATTTGGAGGGGCGGGGGTTGATCGATGCGCGTACGCCGGCCACCGCCTTGTGGGGGGTGGGAGATTCCTTGCGGTCTGATATCACCGGGGCCAACCGGATGGGGCATTCGTCGGCATTGGTGCTGACCGGTATCACGCCGCGTCGTCAATGGGAGAGTCTCCCGGCAGGAGATGAACGCTGTCCGACGTTGGTGTTTGAAGGGTTGTAAGGCGGGTGGAGTGTTTTTCAATACACAGGAGTGGCCATGAGCACAGCATCCCAGGATTCAGGCGCCTCGGCCGGCGAATATGTTTACGCGATGATACGGGAATTGGGTCTGATTTTCAGTAACGCCTCGATTTACGGTCCCACCCACCAGGTGACGCTCAATGCCTTCAAGGCCTGTTTGGGCTGTGTGCAAAAAAGATTGGAAGAAGTGCCTGAAATCCTGTTCACCCTGGTTGAGGATCATCTCGTGGTGGACCGTATTGAAATCGATTCCAAAGGCCCGGGGCAACAGGTGTTGATCACCCAGTTGACCCGTCTGGGCGTCAATGGTTTTTCGTTGGTGCAGGGGCTGACGCTTGAGGAGTTTGCTAATTTTGTGGAAATCCTGAGCGTCAAGGCGGAGAAAATCATGGCGCAAGGCGGCCTGGCTCAACTGTTGGAGCGGAAGGCGATTACCCATATCCGGGCCAAGCAGATCGTTTTCAAAGCGGTGGCAGAGGATGAGACCGTGGTTGCCAAAGATCAGGTCAGCGATCATCCCGCCGACCTGCCCGACCTGGCGGTGACGTCGTTTTTGGAGGCTGCGATCAAAGAGGGGCGATCCCCGGCGGAATTACCGGGCGAAGAGCTAAAGGCGGTGACCGCGGATGTCCCGCACCTGGCGGGGATTGTCCTGCAAGTGGCCCAGGGTCCGGCAGGCACCGGGCCGGGTGAGCCGGCGGAACTCAATGCCCGAATCGTGGCCTGTCTCAAAGCCGTGTGCGATGCCTTGCAACTGGATCCCTCGGCGAAATCGCCGACCGGCAAAAAGGCCCTGGCTAAAACCCTGTCCGATCTGGGTGAACACCTGCGAGTGTTGATTGCTGGAGCGGATTCCGCGAAGCCGTTGGATCCACTCATCACGAACGCCCTGGAAGTGATGGCCGACAATCTGCAAGTTGACGCGCTGACCTCTGAATACATGAAAAAACGGGCGGCGATTGATAAAAGCGAAAAACGAATGCTCAAGCTGGTTCGGTCGGCCGAGACTCCCGCGGCCCTGGCGGAATTACATGACCGCCTGCTGGAGTCCGGATTGACGGACGAGGAGTGGACCGACTTGGTGGCGCGGGGCCGACCTCCGGCCCCTGTCGCGCCCCCCGGTTTGGCCCTGTTTGAAAAAATCGATACCGGTGTGCTGAATGGTTTGTTGGCTCGCCTGAATGAACGGCTGAAGTCGTTGGAGGAACTGGGGCCCAATGCGTCCCTCAACCAGATCCAGGATGTTTTGAAATCCCTGGACGAAGAGATGGCGACGTTGGTGGTGCGGGTTGAAAAAAAGATTCAGACCCTGTCGGCGACCGAGGAGGAGCGCGCCGAGATCGAGCAGGCGAAGACCGACGAAACGGCGCGGCGGCGGATGCAGGCGCGCCAACGCCGGATGGATTTGATTGCGGAAATTGCGCAGGAATTTTGCCAACCCCTGACGGTTATCTCCAGTACGGTGGACATGATCCGCCAGTGCCGGGCCGGGGTGATCACGGATCAGCAGGGCGCCTTGCTTTCGCTGGCGGCGCGGAGCAGTGATCGGATGGATGGCCTGATCAACGATTTGATCAATATCTGCGGCATGCCCGACACGACGACGCCGGCGCGCACCGAAACCTCGGGCGAGTTTCCGTTACCGACGGCGTGAGGCAAAGACATAACCCAAACCGATGCCCGCGATTAATCCGACGCCGATGAGGACCAGCCAGAGCCAGGCAAATGAACGATGGGGCTCAGGTGCGGGCGCGGGGGGGGCTGGCGGGGCTTCGGGGAGGATGGGGGCGGGCGGCGGCGGCGGGGGAGCAGGGGGGGCCAACTGGAATCCTTTGGATAAAAGGGTTCCCGCCTGCTGATTACGGACCAGTCGATCCTTGCTGCCCATGACCACCGCGATGACCCGGACCCCTTTGCGTTCGGCGGTGGCTACAATTCCGTAACCGCCGGAACGGGTATAACCGGTTTTTAATCCATCACAACCCGGGTATTGAGTCAGAAGCGGGTTGTGATTCCGCATGGTGAATTCCCCATTGCGGAAACCCCGCTCCATGACCGAGGTGAACTTCAAAGCGTCGGGTTGTTTCAGGAGGTTGCGGGCGAGCAGGGCCAAATCGCGCGGGGTGGTGATGTCGGCTGCCTGGCCGGGGCCGGGCGGCAAACCGTGAACCGATGCGAACCGGGTGGAATTCATGCCCAGTTCGGCAGCCTTTTTATTCATCAGTTCAATGAATCCCTCCTTGGATCCGGCGATATGAATGGCGAGGGTTGCCGCCGCGTCATTGGCGGACTGGATCATCATCGCATAGGTCAATTCTTCAACCGTAAATATCTCGCCTTCTTTTAGATAAACCTGCGATCCGCCGATTTTGGAGGCCTCAGCGGTGACTTTGATCGGCTCATCCATTTTCAAGGTTCCTTGACCGACTTTCTCGAGGAGAATGAGCAGATCCATCAGTTTGATGACACTGGCCGGATGACAGGGGGTGTCGGGTTTATCTTCCCAGAGCACACGGCCATTGCGGGCATCGACAACCAGTGCGCCGAGGTAAGGATCGCGGGGTGCCGGTACGGTGGCGGATCCCGGGGTTTGCGCTTTCAGTGACGAACCCGATATGATGAACCCGACAATCAACGACGTTACCCAAATTCCGCGCATGGTGAATCCTCCAGGGAAAAGATATCGAACAATGGCTCGCGCTTGTATCAGGATTGGCGGGGGGAAGCAAATCTTAATGTAGAGGTTCGACCCTGGGCGCCTCTGCGATTCGGTGCACACCAACCGTTTTCACT
This sequence comes from uncultured bacterium, assembly GCA_903824675.1. Lineage (GTDB taxonomy): Bacteria > Verrucomicrobiota > Kiritimatiellia > CAIKKV01 > CAIJXV01 > CAIJXV01. Next base: position 195 of record CAIJXV010000034.1, on the reverse strand, counting down.
CGATGTCGGCCCGCCCTCGGTGGCGGGCGTCTGGAGAGGGAGCGGGCTGGATCCGTGGACGCCGGGCGCAGAGGCCCGGCCGACAACACTGGGGAATCGGGTTGTGGACGAAGCCCTACCCTAAAGGGCGAACACCAACCGTTTTCACTCGATGTCGGCCCGCCCTCGGTGGCGGGCGTCTGGAGAGGGAGCGGG
>CAIJXV010000033.1 GCA_903824675.1 uncultured bacterium | reverse complement strand
TATCGAAGTGTTTTATAACCGGCGCCGAATTCATAGCGCCCTAGGCGATTTATCGCCGCTTGACTACGAGAAGCAACTTATTGCATAAATCCTATGAAACCACTTCGCTCCTCGTGTCCGAATTATCGGGGCAAGACCAGTACCACCACTTGCCCTTGCACGTAGTGCACCACCAGAACCAATCGAAGAGATTGCTGTTGTCGTTGAGAACGCCCCATATCAACTCGGACGCTGGTTCGAGACACTGAGGACAAAGTTCGCCAGGACCTGCTTTGCGAGCAAGTTGATTAGTGGCAATCATCAATCCCGCATTCCCGGCATCTTTGATCCACCGCGGGAGTACACCCGTCATACACGCTTCGCAGACTTGACGGCCGTTGTCTTCGACGCGTTTGTTCATTGCCGGTTTGTCATCCCAAACGTCCTTCAGATTCTTGAACGTGGTGAAACCATCGGGTTGCGATACCACAGTAATGAAGGGGCCGCCGGATGGAAGTTTCTTGCGACAAACTGAACAACACCCTGATGGAACATCTGCGCGTGACGCCTTTGAGCCAATATGCGTACTGGTGGCGCTTGGCTGATGCACGGACCCCGTGTCCGTTGACACCTCAGCGTCCGCAACATCGAGTTCAATGGGTCTGCCGTCTTTTGCCTGTATTTGAGACCAGTGCTGTCGGGGTAGGTCATGCTTACCGGAATAGACATCCTGTTGCTGGTACACTCGGTGACAATGGCCGCACTCAATAGTTCCTCGCACAATCACTTCACCCGGCCCACTGTAGTCGGTGATTCTGCGGGCGAGCTCTTGCTTCTCAATTACACCACTGCATGACGAGCAAAACCAGAATCTGCATCGTGAAACGTTCATCGTCTAGTCCTTTCACTCGGATATCTTGCCAGTACCAGAACAAGCCGAGCAGCGATCAACACGGCCCCGTCCTGAACATTCGGCGCACTGGGTGTCGCCTTTGCCTTTACACTTGACGTGGTCCAACTTGCCAGTGCCTTTGCACGTTGCGTGATCAACTGATCCCGTCCCATGGCACGTCGCGCAAGTGGGTTTCAACAACCCGAACAAAAAGGTCTTCTTCCCTGCTCCGGCACAGGCATGGCACTTGGTCTCTCCGGTGCTCTTGCATTCTTCGCATGGCGTTTTGCCGTGGTCGCAGTCACAACCTACGCGCCCCGTCCCCTGACAGGTCTTACAGTCGGCAAGGTAGCCCTTGCCGGAGCATTTCTCGCATTCAGCCTCAACCAACGTCCACCCTGTGAAACTGCTGGATGAACCCGGAACCATGCAGTTCGGACAATGGGTGAACCGCTCCCCTTTGGTGAAGTTGCGGAAGGTCTGCTGTTTGGCTCTTTGCGTTGCGCCGAGCGCACCTGCAAAAGGAACTTGGCCGCCGATCATCGAAAACACCTCGGCCAGGGCACCACCACCGCACCCTTCACACTTGTATCGTCCTGTGACCGGGACCTCTGTATTGGGCGACAAGTTACCGTACATGCTCATACTCCTTTTCCTTTCTGGTTTGCCAGCGTCACGGCGAACCGGCGGCGCGGTAGCGACGTACGGTTCCGCCGACGTTCGGCTCTGTTCATTCTTTTCCGTCAATACCACTTGCCCTTGATGCCAGAAGCCTTCTCGATGAGGATGAAGGCGGCGACAGAAGCGACGAATAGCAGAAAGAGGCCGATTCGCCACAAGACAAGGCGGGTCCTTGCTCGTTCGCTCAAGTCCTGTTGGATCGTGTGCTTCGGTCCGCCCGTCACGTTGACGGTGTAGATCAGTGAGCCAAGGTCGCTCGCGCCACCAAGAAGGAATATTGACCCTAGAATGTGAAGAATCATAACGGCTGGCCCAACAGCGTATGTGAACAGAGCCAGTCCGAACCATAGAGCGAGAATGATCATGCGGAGTTTCCATGCTTGTGCCAAAGAAGACACCTTGATGCTGATCTCGGCCTTGCAGATAGGGCATGTTCTTGTCTGGGTTGTCTCTCCCTTTTCGGGAGGCGTGCAAGGGTAGTCGGCCATCAGGTAGTGTTCGGTCCATTGGTGCCCCTTCGACATCGCTCCTTCGTATGGTCGGTGATTGCTCGAAGACTGATAGCAGCCGATCTTCACACCTCTGAAATCCGTGTTCATGCGGATTCTCCTTATTGCCGAACGACCGCCATGTGCGGACGGCGTTAGCCGGTAAGCACGATGGCATCGATCGGTGTTCATTTCCATTTCATTCTTCACAGAGTGTCCGCCAACGTGCCGCGGCCGAGTTCATTATCCCCAATCCGACAAGGGTAGCACCTCAAGACTTTGGCCGGGCACTACGGCTGCCAATGCCCGTGCATGGCGGCATGGCCTTTCTTCATGAGGGTAAACGGCCGGGCCTTGGAACCGTCGGGATTCGCAACGTAGAGTTGACGCACGCCATCACGGGTCGCGCCGAAAAGCACCTGCTTGCCGTCCGGTGAAGCGTTGGGGTGATAGTGCAGCATACCGGGGCCGGAGTGCGAAAGTTGTTCTGTCTTTCCATCCATCGAAACGCGCATGAGTTCGACGGCTTCGTTCACTTGCGCCGTGTAATACAGGAACCGGCTGTCGGCCGACCAGGACGGCACGTCGCTGCTGCCTTCGTGATAATCCGGCACATCGAGGAAGAGCATCGTGCCCTTGTAGCCGCCGCGGTCGGCCATCTTGCGCAGTCCCGTGCCGTCGCGCTTCACCCGGTGCGGGTGGCAGTTGTAGTGCTCGCCGCTGAGGAACTCCACCCACTCCCCATCCGGCGACCAGGTGGGGCAGAAGCAGAACGGATGCCCCGTCTCGACCTTCTTCGCGTTCTTACCGTCGGTATCGGCCAGGTAAACCTGGTAGTTCTGGTGGTAGGCAATGCGCTTGCCGTCCGGCGACGCGTTGAAGCCATAGGCGAAGCCCGCCTGCTGCGAGAGATCCTGCTTGCCGGTGCCGTCCAATTTCATGCTGTAGGGTTTTGACTCGCCCCTGATCAGCGCCGTAAAGCCCAGGCGCTTCGGATCGTTCGGCCAGAAGAACAGGCCGGTGTTGTAAGGGCTGACGCGCTCGACGGCGGTGACGTTGACGCCCTTGCCGGTTTCAATGTCCACCAGCCAGGTATCGACCAACCACGTGCCGTCAACCATGCGAAACGACTTGTGCTCCTCTTCCCAGGCGGCGTTTTCGCTGCTTTCCCAACCGCTAAGGATGATCGCCTGTTTGCCATCCAGTGACCATCCGGCGAACTGGGTCCAGGTATTCGCGTTTGTAATGAACTGGGGCGCTACTTCGCGCCGCCCCCCGCCGTCCACTCGGACAACAAAAGCGCGCGAAGTCATGATGTTCGCCGCCCGACCGCCCGGCAAATCCGTGCACAGTTCGGTGTATCCGATGAGTTGTCCGTGCTTGCCCCGTGTTGCGGACATGGCCATTCCTCCAGTCAGCATGACTGCTGCTGCCAAGACTCTCTTCATCCTGTGCCCTCATTCGTGTTGGTATGGCGCCGGTTCTTCATTCGCAGTGAGCGCTCGTCTTAGGGACAAGCACCACACTACATGCAGTTCATCGCATTTGCTGGTTCGACCTCTTCTGACGGGGCAAACGAATTTCATCATGAGTTTGCACGGTTCCAAGTCCACTGGGGTGCGACCAATTGGCGAATAGTGACGTCCTATCATAGCTGTGGGTTCTCGCTAAGGAGTTTCTTGATTGCCTTCTTCAGGCGCGGATTAGCACCCTGGTGATTCAAAAGTGCTTTTGCCTTACCTGTCCCCTGGAGGCAGCCGCGGGGATGGAACAAGCTGCCGCCACTTGTTCGGCGAGTTCGGATTCTCAGAGTTCAGTCAATCGCACGATGCCCGGTGCCGTTGCGGGAACCGCACGTCATCGATTTTTGTTTGAATTAGCTTCCCGGCTGCCTCGGTCGCGGCAACCGCCGCTTCTGCCTTTTCTAGGTTGTCGCGGGCGGCGTCGTGGAGCGACTTCTGCTGAGCCTGTTCAAGTGCGGATGGTTTTCGCTTGAAGATGGCGGCAAGTCTCGCGCCCAGGGAGGTGGCCTTGGGCTCTGTTGCCTTCATCCGCTCCTTGGCTTCCCGCATCTGTTGCTTCTGGGTTTCCAGTAGTTCGCTGTTCTTCTTTATCTCGGTTAGGGCGGCACTCAACCTATCGAACAAGGCATCCGCCGGTTCGAGCCCTTGTTCGATCTCCCGGAGAAGGGGGAGTTGAGCGTTCATCTGCGCTCCAGTCAGCGAGTAAACGTCGTTGCCAACCTGGATGTGGTACTGCCTCCCGGTGTGGATGTTCTCCAGTTGCCGGATGCTACCAACCATCCGCAGGAATGCCGCACGTTGCGCGAGAGAGAGCCGAAGCCCATCGTCGATTCGCTTCTTCCGTTCAGGACTCGTGAACCCTTCCACTCCATGCTTGCCGAAAGTCTCTGCATAGGTAGCCGTGTAAAGGTCGGCTCTTGATTGAATTCCTTCACTCCACGCCATGAGGTCACTCGGGGACCGTGCACTGCCCTGTTGAAGATTCAGGGGATTCCCATCGTCGAGCATTGTGATCACAATGCTCGGTTCGGATACCTCTTTCTCCGCATCAAGAATCGTGTCTACAACGATGTGACGAAACATGTTTGTCAGCCAATCCATCGCCATCTGGCACCTCCTCTATCCCGATCGCGTTACCTGTCAATCTCCGTAGTGGATCTTCGCCCGATGGACGAAGATCCTTTGGCTTTCATCGTCCAGCGAACGCACCTCAGTGGTTCGGCCCCTTGGCAGCCATCTCGGTCCTCTGTCAGTTGCCTGGCTCCGCCTCGGACACGTGCGCTACAGTAGTACTTCCCAGACCTCGCCTCCCCCGTTTACAACCGTAATGAGATACTCCTTGATCTGCTTGCCCGCCAGGCTTCCCTCGTGCACCACGTGGTACTTCGGGGAGCCGCTTTCGCTCGACATTCCCTCATTCGTCGGGCGCAAGACTGCGGCCGCATCGTCGGTAATTCGGCCAAGTACAGAGTCCGCATGCCCGTGATCGCGGTAGTACGTATGCAGACGCACGTTTGGGAACGCCTGGTCATCGACGGGATCGCCTGAGATTCTGTTCGCATAGTGCTCCTTTATGTGAGTCCAGTCGGGCGGCCCCCTCTTTATCAGTTCGTACTTCAGCGCTTGGGTCAGGTTTTTGAGGCTGCGTTGGATATCGTCCTGCTGGAACTGTGCATTGCTTCTTCCTGCCCTCTTGAGTTCGACGATGCTAGGAGCGACACTCGCTTGCGACTCGGCATAGTCATCCGGTGACATTTGTGAACAGAAAGCGATCAGTTGGAGTTGCCTTGCATGCGTTCTCAGGGAAGAGTCAGCCCCGAGCAGGTTCTTGGCTGTCTCCATATCCTCGGTCTCGATAGCTTGAATGGCCATCCCAATGGTGCTTCTGGATTTCAACGGGGTATAACTCCCGCACTCGGTGCACACACCTTCGTGCCAGTTGTGGAACACCTCTCGTTTCTTTCCGCATGCGTTGCATCGACAGTGATGCCAGTCATGCATATCATCACGAACCCGTCCGCATATCTGGCACTTGCACCCCTCCCAACGATGGCTCTCGTCTCGAATCGCCCCGCAGATCGTGCACTTGCAGTCCTGCCACGGATGCCCCTCGTGCCGGGCCTTGCCGCAGGTCTTGCACCTGCAGCCGTCCCAATCATGGCAACCTGGCCGTATGGTTCCGCACGCACGGCATTTCTCACAGTCTTTGGTCCAGTCGTGACCTGCGGGACGAGTCTTGCTGCAGCGAGTGCACTTGCAGCCGTTCCATTGATGGAAGCCGACCAGACATTTTAAGTTCATAATTCAGTTCTCCCTTCAGAAGCCCCGATTGTAATCGAGATTGGGAGCCAATCTAATAAGGATTCTCGAGAGAACCCACGCACACGGAACTGCAACCGCACTCAGGATGATCTTCCACCATAACGGCAAATGACCAAGGGGTTGCCACCAGATGCCGACCAGAATGAAGTAGAGGAACAGACACAGCAGAACTGTGCGGAATGGAATGAAGTTGATCAAAATGTCATGAATGCCCGGCAGTAGGATGTCGTCTTGATGGACAGGCGGTGGCGCAAGGAGAGGAGCCGTCTTTCGTTGCGTTTCCGCCGCATGAGTCTTCGCGTATTCTGTGCTTGGGCAGGCCAACACGGTCCACTCTTCTCCGGTCGCGGGTTCATTTATGCCCAGGAGTCGCGACACTTCTCCCGATGGGAGGACGTCGCCGCGCCAAAGATTGACAACCGGAAGAGACAACGGCCATTCAGGATGCCTCATCTTCCACTGTGAAAGTCGCCGTGCAATTCGGATGCGGTAAAACACCGGCTCAAGGAGAAGGGCCGCTCCGAAAAGGGAAGCAAGTGCTGCCGCAATGACGACCGGCCAAGGCAAGTGGTACATGATACCAGTGCCGATAGCGATGATTGGCAGTGCTAAGTCGACCCACACGCCGAGCGGAGTCGTTGTTGAACCCTCGCCCGCAAACGATAGCCGCTCGTTTTCAGTAGCGGAGCATTTCTCGCAGACGGGTATCACGATCTTATCGAAGTAGTGACTTCCGTAGCCAAGCCGTCGCGTTTCGTTACGCTCCGTCTTCTGGGCGCACCCGACGCATACGCCTTTTGGAAACCCCAGGTTCTCCGTGTTCGAGAAGCCACCCGCATGTAGCAGTACGCACTGACTCACTGTTCCACTCCTTTCGTGTTCGTGCAACGGCGGCCATCACGGTCTGAAGATCCTCATCTTCAAGTCCCTGATCGGGCTGACGTGCTTCGCGTTACGCGTGCATAGGACCACGCCGAACTCTGCGGTTATGGCGGCGACAATCGCGTCTCCGTCTCGCGGTGCAATGTGGCACCCCGCGGTCTATGCCTTTCTCTTGTCGCGACAATGGAACGAGTCCGGCGTAACCATTCTGTCGCAGTTCCTATCTCTTGATTGCGCGAATGCACCATACCAGGGGTGTCAGCACGAGTCTTCTTACCGCACGAGAAACGGCTGGATGTCGGAGAAGGTAATTCGCGAAAGGTGGAGACATAGCTTCATATATACGGATGAATTGTCTGCCGCCGGTCAGAGTTGCCAGTATCTCATCGCGGAATGTTCGTAAATCGAGAACCTCCTGAGCATTTGGCGAATAGCAGGCGGTGGCGATGAAGCATTTAGATGGGGTTGCACCTGTTAGGTATGGGTCCATCTTCTCCTGACACAGGGGACAGACAAGCCAGGCCGAACTATCCCGCATAACCCGCGAGCGCCAGTCGTTAAATGCTTGTTCTCGGCTCAGACCGAGTGCGGCCGAGAGCGCACCAAGGTTGCCAGGATGTCCCGCCGCAAATGGAGTGTATCCGGCATTTACGGCCTTTCTCAAAGTCTCGGCTGAGACCTGCTTTGCACCTTGTGGGGAACCAGAGCAAATATCGCATTCCATTTTCGGCTTCCTTTCTGTTTGTATTACCAATATTAACGCTGAGGATTTGGCACGGCTATCGGGGATAAGAGGGAGGATGTGATATGCATCGTCCGGGAACGGGGGCGGTGGCTCCGATGAATCCAGAACCGAAATGGCCAGCGGAGTATGTGGCCGCGCTCCAAGAGGCTGGCGCTCAAGAAAAGACCATCCCGATTTGTCTGCCCTGGGTGTGAGGGTTCTTCGCCCGACACCCAGGGCGTAGTCGGCGGGGTTTGGGGCGGGGGGAGATCGAAGCGTTTCTCGCCGAGGTTGCAGCCCGCAACGGAGTCAACAACTGGCAGGTCCAACAGGCGCGGGACGAGCTGGAGCCACGACCTGATATGCCGAAGAGCCAAGGGATTGCCTCCCGGATGGTTGCGCCTCGCCCCAAGAGTTGGGATGCGACAATAATCAACCCATCGGGGTTAAATTACGAAACCCCGGTCGAAGGTGTCAAATACATTCCCGAGTCGAACGGCATCTTCCGCCCCATCGCGCGGGACGCGCTGAACCCCGCCCCGATTCCAACCCAACCAACGGTCTCGTCTGTCTTGGGTGTAAAGTCGACCGGCTCCGTAAACCAGCCCGTGCTTGATGCGCGGGTGCGGGAGTGCTTGCACTTGGAACATTACTCTTATCGCCAGGAGCAGACTTACGGGGGGATCCGACGGTTTATTATATTTCACGGTTGCGCAATCCTTCCACGTTACAGGCTGAGGACGTTCAAGCATTTCTGCGACACCTGGTCTTGGATGTACCGGTCACGCCCGCACCCCAAATCAGACCGCGTAAGGGCAAGCCTCGTACGGCTTGTCACACGCGGCATTTTGGAGTATTGTGCCCGGCATGTACTGCGTGTATATGCTTTATTCCGAATGCGATGCGGGCTTGTATCGGGTTGGCCCGGTCGATACGTTGTAAACGGGAGGATAGTCATGGAACCGCAAACCTGCCGGGTGAATTTTGAACAGATGGAACGTTTTGTCAGTGCGGTTCTGCAAGGGGTGGGGGTGTCTCCGGACGATGCGGCCATTTGTGCCGATGTCCTGATTACTGCCGATAAACGCGGGATTGATTCCCATGGAGTGGCCCGACTCAAGACCATTTATTACGACCGGATTGTGAAAGACCGGATCCAGCAACCCGTCACCCGGTTCGAAGTGGTGCGGGATGTGAAGGCGACCGCGGTGGTGGACGGACATGATGGGATGGGGATGGTAATTGGGCATCGCGCCATGACGCTGGCCATCGAAAAAGCACGGGCTCATGGGATCGGCATGGTGGTGGTCCGCAATTCGACGCATTACGGAATTGCCGGATATTACGCGTTGATGGCCTGCCGGGCCGGAATGATCGGTTTAACCGGGACGAATGCGCGACCCTCAATAGCCCCCACGTTCGGGGTGGAGCCGATGTTGGGGACCAATCCGCTGGTGTTTGGGATGCCGACCGATGAGCCCTTTGATTTCACGAATGACTATGCCACCTCCATTACCCAGCGCGGCAAAATTGAACACTATGCCCGATTAGACCGCGCGATGCCGGCGGGGTGGGTAATCGATGCCGAGGGTCACACTCGAACCGATGCCGCCGGTGTTTTAAAAGATCTGGTGGCGGACACAGCGGCATTGGCGCCGTTGGGCGGAATTGGCGAAGAACTCGCCGGCTACAAGGGGTATGGTTATGCCACCGTCGTTGAAATTCTGAGTTCTGTGCTTCAGCAGGGAGCCTGTCTCAAGCAGTTGTGCGGCTTGGAGGCGGGACACAAGGTTCCTTACCGGTTGGGGCATTTCTTCCTGGCGATGGACATTGAGGCTTTTTGCGATGTGGCCGAGTTCCGGCGGGCGACCGGTGATCTCTTGCGCCAGTTGCGCGCTTCGAGAAAGGCGCCCGGCGCCGACCGCATTTATACCTGTGGCGAAAAGGAATACCTCTCCTGGCTGGAGCGAAAGGACCGGGGAATCCCATTGACCCCGGCGACTCAGCGGGAAATGCTGGCGATGCGCGACGAGCTGGGATTGAAGGGGTTTGATTTCGATTTTCAATGAGCCCTTTGCCAAAATGTTTCCAACAACGGTCGGAACAGAGTCCGACCCTCCAAAGACAGGACCCGCGGATTTAATTTCACATGGAGGGACGACCTCCGTGTCGTCCGCGAGATTTGGGTAATGAGCTTGGGGTTGGAAGCCTCGGAGGCGCGATATGAACAAACACTACATCGTGGCGCTGGATCAAGGAACCACCAGTTGTCGTGCGCTATTGTTCGATGCGGCCGGACAGCCGGTGGGAGTCGCCCAGCAGGAAATAACCCAGTATTTTCCCCAACCCGGCTGGGTTGAGCACGATCCGGATGAAATTTGGGAGACCCAACTCGGGGTCTTGGACCGGCTGGTTCGGGAACACCATGTGGATCCGTCCCGGATTTCCGCCCTGGGCATCACCAATCAGCGCGAGACGACCATCCTCTGGAACCGAAAAACCGGACGCCCCATCGGACGGGCGATCGTCTGGCAGGATCGGCGGACCGCCCCGGAGTGCGAATCCCTGAAAACGGCGGGCTTGACGGAATACATCCGGCAGACCACCGGCCTGGTGATCGATCCGTATTTTTCCGGAACCAAGATTCGGTGGATGCTCGACCATGTCGAAGGGGCCCGCGAGGCGGCACGACGAGGCGATCTATTATTTGGCACGGTGGATAGTTGGCTGATCTGGAAATTAACCGAAGGACGGGTTCATGCGACGGACTATTCCAATGCTTCGCGCACCCTGTTGTTCAATGTTCAGAAAATGGCATGGGATGAGCGACTTCAAAACGAGCTCGATGTTCCGTCCAGCTTACTGCCGGAAGTACGGGATTCTTCGGGGGATTTCGGGGAATTCGCCTGGCGGGGAGCGCGAATACCGATTCGCGGAGTGGCGGGCGATCAACAGGCGGCGCTTTTCGGGCAGGGCTGTTTTGCGCCCGGCATGGCGAAAAACACCTATGGAACGGGCTGTTTTCTGCTGATGAACACCGGCGATAAATTTTGTCCGAGTCCCGCCGGACTGATCGCGACCGTGGCGTGGAGAATACGTGGTCGGGCTCAGTATGCGGTGGAGGGGAGTGTGCTGATTGCCGGAGCCGCGTTGCAATGGTTGCGGGACGGGCTGGGAATTCTGGATTCAGCGGCGTCTTCGGAACAGATGGCGCGGCAAGCGGGCGAGGCTGACGACGTGTGTGTGGTGCCGGCCTTTGCGGGACTGGGCGCGCCGTACTGGGACATGTATGCCCGCGGCGCTATTTTCGGGTTGACCCGCGATACGAACCGGGCGCAGATCGTCAAGGCCACCCTGGAATCTTTGGCGTTTCAAACACAGGATGTGTTGGCGGCCATGCGGGCCGATACCGGGATTGAACTCGAGCGGCTGAGAGTCGACGGTGGCGCGGCGGCCAATGATTATCTGATGCAGTTTCAAGCCGATTTACTGGGGATCCCGGTTGAGCGTCCGGCGGTGATTGAGTCCACCGCCCAGGGTGCGGCCAACCTGGCCGGTTTGGCGCTCGGGTTATGGGATCAGGAAGAACTGGAACGCCGCCGCCGGATTGAGCGCACCTTCACACCGATGATGAAGGAACCGCAACGTGCGGCGCATCGGGCCCGGTGGAACAAAGCGGTACAAAGGACCCTCCATTGGTTGGAGCCCGAGGGGCCCTGATGTGGGCCCGCCCTCCGTGGCGGGCGGAAGCGGCGGGACGGGGGACGCCAGGCGCTGAGGCCTGGCCGACAAGGAAGATGCCTGGCCGACAAAAGTCTGACGAGGGGCAGGGGGCTACTTACTCCACTCGACCGCCGTTTCCCGATAACGGGTGCGGGGAGTGGGATGTTCGTCCGGATGGCCGATGGCGATGACGGCGATGGGGATTCGATTTTGGGGCAATTTAAAAAGGGTACTGAGGAGGATGATGCGATCCGGGCGGGGATGGACACCCAGCCAGCAGGCGCCGAGCCCCAGAGCGGTGGCTGCCAATAACAAATTCTCGATGGCCGCACTGCAATCCTGAATCAGGTAGGACAATTCCCCGCTATGGGCCAACGACAGGTCGCCTTCCACAAAAATCCCCACCGGGGCCAGACGCAACATCTGGCCGTTGGGCAGTCCATCGGCGATGCGGTTGCGCAGGGCGGGCTCGCGTACGACGTGAAAACGCCAGGGATCCTTGGCGACGGCGGAGGGGGCGGCCATGGCCGCTTCCAGCAGATCCCGGATCAAGGCATCCGACACCGGTTCGGTCGAAAATTTCCGGACACAGCGGCGTTGAAAAATAAATTTCAATTTAGGATTCATATGCGAATTCTCCTGAAGGGTGAGACTGCGGTTAAAGGATGCGGCGGGATCACATCAGCCGAGAGCTTTCAGGGTTTGTTCATGTGTCCGAGCCGGGCGGGGCGGACGTGAGGGAGGGAAATTCCGGAGAAGAGCCGTTTCCCGTTGGAAAGACCATCCTGGGTGCGTGGGGCGAGTTCCTCAATCATCCGGAGGCGCCAGAATTACAGGAGATCCCGATGGCGTGAATCGGCGGCGAGATTGAGGAATACGCTGCAGTGAAGCGGGTGCCGCGGGCGGCAAGTTGGTCGAGATGGGGGGGTTGGACGACGGGATGTCCCGCGACTCCGAGGCAATCTCCGCGCATTTGATCGGCCATGATCAAAATAAGGTTGGGGGCGGTGGGCATGTTTTACTGGATCAACGGCCGAATTCGTAGCCGAGGGCGAGGGTGCCGGTGGTGGACTGGTGCGAGATGCCGGCATCTGCCACTGAAGACGGAATGGAAACTCCATCAATCGACATGGATCCCCGCATTTCCGCGATTTCCTGATATTCGATGCCGACCAGCAGGTAAAGCCGCGAATTGAGTTGATAGCGGCCAGTCAATCCCAGCGCCCAAAAGTCGCCGTTATTGAAGGACTCGGTGAACCGGGTATCGCTGTAGAAGTGATAATCCTCGTCGTTGGCGCTGACGAAGGGGCTGAAGAGCGCATAGGCGGCGAGGGTGGCTTTGCGACCACGCCAGCCGGTTGAGACGCCCAGGTAGGGAATGTCGAACGTTTGTTCGTATTCAATTCCGGTGATATCTTCAAATGCGCCGGCCATATCCCGGAAACCATTTTCGCTGCTGTAGATGAAATAGCCCCCCTGATCGGCCCATTTCCAGAACATATGCCGGTAGCCCAGTTGGGCGTTCAGGTTGAAATCTGTTTTTTGGACGAGGGCATAGGTGAGGTTGAGATCCCATCGGATGGCGTCCTTGACCTCCACGGGGGAATGCGACCAGTCACTCCAGTTTTCATCCCCGCTATAAACCAGCCAGTCATAATCGTCCATGGCCCCCTGACCTTCCCCCACGGCGGTCCAGAATCCGGCATTGGCGGAAAGACGGTGGGGGGTATCCAGGGAGAAGACGAGGCCGGCCATGGGAACGGAATTGATATCCCAGAAAAGTTCGCTTAATTTTTCCGATCCACTATAGACCACTTCGCGGGAATCACCGTAAACCATTGAAAAATCACCGCGCACGCCGAAGGTGTATCCGTTTTGTTCGGACAGGGTTTGAACCGGGGTTGTTGCCGGAACAGGATTTTGCGCCCGGGTGGTCAGGCTGAGGGCGAGCAGGGCCAGAAGGATCCGACCGGAAGTGCAATGAAGGGGTTGAAACATAAGCCATAACCTTTCTGTAAAATGACAATAGAAAAATAGTTTGAATGAGGAGCGGTGTCAATGTCTTTACAGGCTGACGTAAGCGGTGTCATTCCGAGCCCTTCGACATCCTCAGGGCAGGCGAAGGCGAGGGATCTCATGGGGTTGTTGGCCGGGACACTGCGCCCGGCGTCCGCTGATCCAATCCCCTCCATCACCAGACGCCCGCCACACAGGGCAGGCTGACATCGATTGAAAACTGTCGGAAATCAGGGAAAACTTGTGCGGCATTTAACTTTGCAATCCACCGTTGACGTGAGCGGCCCTGTTATTTCTGAATTGCGGCAACCGGGTAATCATTGTATTTCAAAGGGTCAGCCAGCAACTTTATAGATTCGAAATGATGAAAAGAGGTCGCACGGATGAAAGAGAATTTTCGGTTGGTGGCTTTTGGCGATTCCACGACGGCGCCGCGCGGGCCGGTGAAAACCTATGCGGACTGCCTCCGGAACGATTTATCAGCGAAAGGGCTTGCGGTCGATGTCGTCAATGCCGGAGTGGGCGGCAACACCACCGAGGATGCCCGGGTGCGTTTCGAGAAAGCGGTTCTCGCGCACCAGCCGACGCTGACCGTGATTCAATTCGGGATTAACGATTCCGCGGTCAACGTCTGGGATAACCCGCCCGCCACTCGTTCCCGTGTGCCCATCAGTCGGTATGTTGCGAATCTGGAATACTTCATTGAATCCCTTCGGAAGCAAAACAGCCAGGTCATTCTCATGACCCCAAATTCCTTGCGATGGACGGTGGCTCTGAAAACCTTGTACGGGAAGGCGCCTTATCAGCCGGACGATCCGGACGGGTTTAATGTCCCCTTGCGCCCCTATGTCGAGAGCGCGCGGATGTTGGCTCAAAAGCAAAGCCTGGCGTTGATCGATATCTATGCGGCCTTTCAGGAATACGGGAAAAGTCAGCCGATGGATGACCTGCTCCTCGATGGGATGCATCCGAACGACAAAGGCCATCGTCTGGTGGCCGATCGATTGATCGCCGAAATCTTGAAGATCTGATTTAAAACTTATATTCCGCCATGGCGATGAGGTTGCGGCCCGGTTCATTCACACCGGACCCGTGAATCCGGTAGTCCTCGTCAGTTATATTTTCAAGGCTCAAAGACGTGGACCAGTTGCGGGTGATGCGCCATCCACCCCGGAGTCCCCCCACGCAATAACCCGGAGTTCCGCCCGGCGGAATCCGTTCCGTGTCTTTTCGATCGGCCGCCGAAAGACGGTCGGCTTTTTCGGCCGATTGGACAAATCCCTCTATCCAGATTCGTTCAGCCGCATCCTGCCAACGCAGACCGGAGGACAAGGAAGGCGGCATCAGGCGGCTAATCGCTTCTTCTTCACGAACGGAGGACGAAGTGGGGTAGTCTTCAATCTGGCCATCCATCGCGGAGGCGCTCAGCCACCAAGTCCAGGGTTGGCCTAATTTGAGGGCCTGATACCATTCCACCCCGGCGATGTGCCCATCGCCCGCGTTGCGCTTGGTCACTTCATCATAGACGGTGGATCCAATGGCTATCTTGTTTCCTGTGGGCGCGCGCACGATCATGTCGTCGATTTCCGTCCAATAGGCCGTCAACTGGGCCGATCCCCAATGGCCTGCGGACTTGATGCCCATTTCCCCGGTCAGGTAGTGTTCCGGGTCCAGATCGGAGACCGGCGTTTCGAATTCGCCGCTGCGTGCAATATCCAACCGGGTGAGATCCGACAGATTGGGCGCTCGGAATCCTTGAGACAACCCTGCAAAGAGATGAATGTTTTCCTGGGTCCAAGGGCGGATCTGGGCACGCAAAGAGCCAACCCAGTCGTCCCAGGATTGATTGAGAGTGGTAGCGCCGCCGGTGACGGGATCCTTGACACTGTCGGCGTCTACCTCGGCGCGGGTGTAGCGAAATCCGGGAATGATTTCGTAGCGCCGGTCGGCCGGGCCGAGGGAATCCTGGACAAAAACGCCCCAGGTTTCGTATTGGGCGTCGTCGGCCACGGGGCCCTGGATCTCGCGTTTTTTCAGGGATCCATCGGCATTGTAGATGCTTTTGCCGGAATCGACTCCATCGAGATAATAATCCGCGCCGTAGACCCATTCACCCAGATCGGTATCGGAGGTCAATTGAAGGGTCTCGCCCCAAGTGTCGACGTTGGCGGTTTGTTGTTCCCGCACGTTATCTTTTTTGACCCGGCTCTCGGTTTCGTCCTGTTCCTGCCAGGATGAAGTCAGGCGGATCTCATCGATGGCCGATCCGGAGAATTCGCCCGCATAGGTCAGGTAGGCGAGTTGGCGCTCCTGGTCGAGAACCCGGGACTTGTCCGAACCGTGGGAAAGCCCTTTCCAATCGATGCCATAGAGGGTGGAATGGGTGCGCCAGATATCATCCTGGTCGACGGATTGATAACCGAAGATGAGAAGATCGGAGGGCGAAACAGTCCAGACGGCGCGCAGATCGCCATCGGCTTCATTATACCCGGTTTGGGGTTGGGTGCCAACGTCTGAGCCCCCTTCCAAGTCGCCATAATCCTTGAAAGTCAGTCCGGCGACCAGACCTAAATTGGCATCCGGCCGGGCCGAGACTTCCATTCGTTCAGTCCAGGAATCCTCGGCCGAGGAGGTCCGCACCAGGACGCGTCCTCCCACCGGTTGTTTCGGGGTTTCGATGAGGTTGGGCGAAAGGGGCTGGGCATTGACCGCTCCGCCCACGGCATCACTTCCGTAAAGAACGGAAGCCGGGCCGAGCACCACTTCGTAATTGTCAATCGAAAAGGGGTCGACGGTATTCCAGTACTGGTTGGGACCATCGCGAAAAGTGGAGTTGTTCAGCCGGATTCCGTCGATCATGAACAGGGTTCGGAACCCGGTGAAACCGCGAAGATAGGGAGAACCCTGACCGTAAGAGGTTTTTTGAACCATGACCGATGGCAAATTCTGGAGTTGATCGGGGGTGGTGCGTTGCAACTCGCCACCCTGAAGTTGGCCGGACCCGACCTTGAAAGTGGTTGCCGGGGTTTCCGGGATCGTTCGTTCGAGGCGCAAGGCGGTGACGAGGATTTCATTCGTGGTCGAGGGGACCGCGTTGGTGGTGACGGAGGGTATCGGTTCAGCGGCCAGAAGGAATCCACTCCACAGGCCAAGGGCCCCAGCCACCCCCCATCCGGGAGATCTCGAAAATCCCAACATGAACGGCCGTAATTCTGTATCCACCCGTCGAACGTGACTCGCGCTCATCTTGTACCTCTCCCGTGAAATGACATGCGTCTTTGCGGCTATAAGCGACGGAGAGGATAAAAAGGTTCAGTGTTATGATTATGCGGCGGCCGCACGAAAATAAGGCTACCAATCCCGGCCCTGGAGATCGACCTCGCCAGGGGGGAAGGGGTGGGTGCCCAGGGTGAGGGTCATGCCGATATTTTTTTCAGGAATGCGTTCCAGGGTCCCGGTTTCGTCTGCCATGAAAAAAGCGCGCTCCTGAATGTGCCAACCGAGGGAGGCGTAAAAGCGAGCCAGGCCCGGTACGCAGAAAAGCAGGCCGAAATCGATTCCGCGTCGGCGCGACTCAGCCAGGGCGCGAATCATCAACAGGGCGCCCAATCCGGACTTGCGCCGGTGGGGGGCCACGGCCAGATTTTGAACCCCGGCAATGGTGATCTGGCTTGAACCTGCGCGGATGGTGCGGCGGACAATGCCGACATGACCGGTGATCTTGCCGGCTTCACGCCGATAAAAAGAAAACTCCGGCGCGGTTCCGTGCCAGTATCGGGATTGACTGAAGACCGGAACATCGGGCGGGAAACAGAGGCAGAGCAAATCCCGGATACCCTGATCAAGACCGGGTGGCAGGTCGGACTCTTCGGCTATTTCGATCAATTCAGTGGAACTCATAGGATTAACTTTATCGCACCCAGGGCCGCCAAGGCCAGAACGAAACGACCGAATAATTTTTCGGGCAGACGGTTGGCAATGCGAATGCCGAGCAGGGAGCCGACAATAATGAGGGGGCTGAGGGCCAGGTTAATCCAGAGTGAGGCGGGGGTTATGAGCCCCATTTGGGCGCTGAGAGGAACCTTAAGGACGTTGACGATCAGGAAATACCATGCGCCCGTGCCGATGAACGCGGCCTTGGGCAGACGCATGGTCATCAGGTAAATGGTCATGATCGGGCCGGCCGCATTGGCGAGCATGGTGGTGATGCCGGCACTGAGTCCCAGGGTGGCCGGGACCCAGCGGGATTTGGGGGCCGGCGCCTCGGCGGCGGAACGGGAGCGCCAGACATGCAGGCCCAGCAACACCAGGATGATGATGCCGATGAGGGGTCGCAACTGGGCGTCGGAGATGTGGCTCATGATCTTCCAGCCGATCAGGATCCCGAGGACGGCATAGGGTAACAGGCGGACGAGATGAAACCATTCCGCATGGCGACGGTACCAGGCGACGGCAAAGAGGTCGCCGACAATCAGCATAGGGAGAACCAATCCGGTGGAAGCCTTGGCGGGAATCACTGCGGCGATGAAGGGGATGGCCAGAATGCCGGCGCCCGGCAGGCCGGTTTTGGAGAGCCCGAGAAAAAAAGCGGCCACGGCCAGAACGGCCCATTGGGCGAGGGTCAACGTGTGAATGTCGAAATTCATGGAAGGGGGGCATCGTGACATGCCCCGGGTCCCTTGGCAAGACCGGTTATGAGCGTCGAGTTGATTTGTACGGGATTATTCGGTATTGAATTCGGGAATGAAAGACTTTCATGACCGACCGGAAACGGATGGATGGCGCGCACGGTTTTTACGCGGGATGGTGGCGCTGGTCACGGGCGTGGGGATTTGGACCGGATGGGGAGCCGGAGTGGCGTGGAGCGCCGATGACATGGTCAGGATTGGAGAGGTGCCGGACAGGGTTATTCGGTTTGGGAAAACCCACCCCAACGCCATCCGGTTTGGCGAAACGGCGCCCGGTACGATTGCCTTGGGGGACCGGCGGCCGGGAACGATTCCCCTGGGGTCCAGAGAATCGGGTGTGCGAAAAATCCTGGATGATTTCTATTATACGGTCGTTTACTTTTCGAATGATGAGCGGGCGAAAGGGTCCAGTTTTTCCAGACCGGCGCCTCCCTTTGAGGATCGCGAACAGGATTTTGAACTGCGCAATGGAACCATTCTGAAGAAAGCGCATTTCCAACGCCTGCCCGACGGCTGGTTCCGAATTCACCATCAGACGGGGTTGGGCAATTATCACATCCGGGAGTTCAGTGAAAAAGACAAGATGACCCTCGCGGTCTGGCGGGCTCAGGCGATTTCAAATTGGGATTGGGACCCGGAGAGCCTGCAATCCCTGAGTGCGGAGGCCTTGAACCAGCGGAAGATGAACTTCATTTTGATCCCGGAAATTGAACTGGTCGACGCGCCCCTGGAGGAGGTCATCCGGTTTGTGGAATCCTATACCGTCGAGAGCGATCCCGGCCGAAAAGGAATAAAATTCGAAATGATTGTCGAGGACCCCCATCAACGGGTTTCCGTGCCGGCTCTCCAGTATATTTCCTTGAATCAATTGATGAAAATCAGGTCAAAGGACAAAGTGAATTAGACTTTGGCAGGGTAAATGCGCCGGGGTCTCGTTTAGTCTATCCGAAACCGGGCATTGATGCGGTGGTTTTGGGTATAGGAAGCCGGTTGAGGCGAGTTCCACCTGTGAAGGGGGCAG
>CAIJXV010000032.1 GCA_903824675.1 uncultured bacterium | reverse complement strand
TATCGAAGTGTTTTATAACCGGCGCCGAATTCATAGCGCCCTAGGCGATTTATCGCCGCTTGACTACGAGAAGCAACTTATTGCATAAATCCTATGAAACCACTTCGCTCCTCGTGTCCGAATTATCGGGGCAAGACCAGTCACCGGGAGGATGCGCAAAGACGCATTGATGAAGGCGCACGGATATAGGGTGCGCTGTTTTGCCTCCGCGCGCGAGATGCTCGCCTCCGGCCTCTTCCGCAAGCCGGTGGACGGCGACGAGTTGCTGGATGCAGTGAAGCGGGTGAAGGGCGGGGTGAAGCGATGAGCAAGAACCAACAAGACAACATAGAGCCGGCAAAGAAATTGGCCGAGACTGCCGGACGCCGGCGACCGGGCCAGGCACGGTCGGATGCGCCGGTGCGTCCCCCCGCCCCCCTACACACACACAATCACACACTGCCTGCGGGACTATCCCGTCGCTCGCGGTTGATCCGCCTGTTGCACGCCCGAGTTTTTCGCAATCACTGGGGCGCATGGTGTTTTCTGGTAGCCGGACTGACCGTCACCGTGCTCACCTCGCTGTACATCAAGACGAGTGTGGAATCGGCCGCGCAACGCGAGTTCGACTTTGCCTGCAACGGGATCCGAATCGATATCGTTGCCCGGCTTGAGGCCGCGGCCCAGATCCTGCGCAGTGGCGCGGCATTATTTGATGCCGCGGAGACGGTTTCGCGCGAGGGATGGCGCACGTTTACCCGGCACCTGCAGATCGAGCAGTATCTGCCCGGCATTCAGGGCCTCGGCTTTGCGCTGTTGGTGCCCCGTGAGCAACTGGACCAGCACGTCCAGGCGATTCGTGACGAAGGTTTCCCGGAGTACCAGGTCAGGCCCGCAGGCGAACGGGATTCCTATTCCTCCATCATCTACCTCGAACCTTTTTCGGATCGGAACCTGCGCGCCTTTGGCTACGACATGCTATCCGAACCCGTACGCCGCACGGCGATGGAATGGGCGCGGGACGAGAATACCGCGGCACTCTCCGGCAAAGTCATTCTCGTGCAGGAGACGGGCCAGGATGTTCAAGCCGGCGTCTTGATGTATGTTCCGGTGTCCCGTCACGGGTTGCCGATCGAAACCATCGAACAGCGCCGCGCCGCTATCCAAGGCTGGGTCTACAGTCCGTACCGGATGACCGATCTGATGCACGGCACCCTTGGGCACTGGGATGTGAAGCAGACGGGCAAGCAGATTTCCCTGCAAGTCTACGATGGCGATGTGCTCTCCTCGGACACCTTGCTCTACGACAGCCAGGGCGCCACGGATAGGGCGCCGGCTTCCACTGCACTGATTGCCCGGCTCACCCCGGTAGATTTCGCCGGGCGCCGCTGGACATTGCGCTTCACCGAGCCCGGTGGACCGGTGTCTTTGGCGGATTACGGCAAGGCCTGGCTCGTTCTGTTCGGCGGAACTATGGGCACCCTCCTCTTGTTCGGCCTGATGCTCTGGCGGCAGCAGCGCATCCGGATCTACTGGGAGAAAGCGGAGGCGGGGGAGGTCTTGCTCGCTTCGGAACTCCGCTATCGCCGGTTGTTTGAGGCGGCGCGTGACGGGGTGTTGATCCTCGATGCGGAGACGGGGGTGGTGGTGGATGTGAATCCCTACCTGATCGAGTTGCTGGGGGTCCCGCGCGACGTGTTCCTCGGCAGAAAGGTCTGGGAACTGGGATTCTTCAAGGACCTCATCGCCAACGAGGCCAACTTTTCGGAGTTACAGGAGAAGGGATACGTCCGCTACGAAGGCATGGCGATGGAAGGTCCCGACGGTAAGCGGCACGAGGTGGAGTTCGTCAGCAACGTGTATCTGGTAAACCAGCAGCGGGTGATTCAATGCAACATTCGCGACATTTCCGAGCGGGTGAAGGCGGCGGCGGACCTGGCCGAAGCGAGGGGGCTCTTGCAGGCGGCCTTGGATTGCAGCTCGGCCGGCATTGCCATCGCCGATGCGCCGAGCGGGCAACTGCGCTATGTGAACCGGGCGGGTTTGCTGATTCGGGGCGCCGACGAGGCCGAGGTGGTGACCGACATCGATATCAACAAGTACGTTGCCAGTTGGAAACTGTTGGACCTCGATGGGACACCGCTAAAAACGGATCAGGTGCCTCTGGCGAGGGCCGTGCTGTTTGGCGAAACGAGTAAGCGAGAGTTCCTCATCCGCCGCGACGAACACGAAGACCGGATCGTTCTGGCGAATGCGGCTCCCATCCGTAACACGAAGAACAAGGTCATCGCCGGCATCGTGGTGTTCGTGGACCTCACGGAGAACAAGCGGGCGGAAAAACAAATTCACATACTCAACATGGAACTGGAACAAAGGGTTGCCGAGCGCACCGCGCAACTGGATGCTGCCAACAAGGAACTGGAAGCCTTCAGTTATTCGGTCTCGCACGACCTCCGCGCGCCGTTGCGGCACGTTCAGGGCTACGTGGACATGCTCGGGCGCGAGGCCGAGGGTCGGCTGTCGGAGCAAGGGCGGCATTATATGAAGACGATTGCGGACGCCAGCCTGGAAATGGGCGTGCTGATTGACGACCTGCTGGCGTTCTCGCGCATGGGCCGGGTGGATATGGCAGAGACAAGAGTGAATCTGGACACACTGGTGCAGGACTCTCTGCACATTTTGGAGCCTGCCACACGCGGGCGGAATATCGTCTGGAAGATCCCTCCCTTGCCTGTGGTTCAGGCCGATCCCGCGATGCTACGACTGGTCCTGGACAACCTGCTGGGCAACGCGGTGAAGTTCACCCGCCCGCGCGACCCGGCGCACATCGAGATGGGGTGCGCGGGCACGGAAGATGGACGCGTCATTCTTTTCGTACGCGACAATGGCGTCGGGTTCGACCCGCAGTATGGCCACAAACTTTTCGGCGTGTTCCAGCGCCTGCACACGACCGAGCAATTTGAAGGCACCGGCATCGGTCTGGCCAACGTCCGCCGCATCATTACCCGGCACGGCGGGCGCACCTGGGCGGAGGGCAAACTCAACGAGGGCGCGACGTTCTATTTCACGCTGAAGACAGCACAATGAATGAGCAAGAAGAAGGAGTATGACCATGAACATCGAACTGAAAAGCATCCTGCTGGTGGACGACAGTCCGCGCGACGTCGAACTGACTCTCAACGCCCTGGCGCAGAATAACCTGGCCAACGAGGTCGTCATCGTCGGAGACGGCGCAGACGCGCTCAACTACTTGTATCGGCGCGGCTCGTTCGCCGCGCGTCCCGCCGGCAATCCCGCCGTGGTGCTGCTCGACCTGAAAATGCCCCTGGTAAATGGCGTCGAGGTTCTGCGGCAAATCAAGAGCGACCCGCAACTCAAGATGATTCCGGTGGTGGTGATGACTTCTTCGCGTGAAGAGTCGGACTTGGTGACAAGTTACGAACTGGGCGTCAACGCCTACATTGTCAAACCCGTCAACTTTCAGGAATTCGTTACGGCGGTGAAACTGTTGGGCTCCTTCTGGGCCGTGGTGAACGAGCCGCCGCCCGGCAGCGTGCGTCCGGTACGGGCCAAGGAGTCAGGACGTTAACGAAGAGATGGCGATGAATAATCCAGCGCTGATTCTGTATCTCGAAGACAACCCGCGTGACGCGGAACTGCTGCGGGACAAACTGCAACAGTTAACGATGCCCCACGAACTGCGGATCGCGACCGGTCGTGCGCAATACGAGGCCGCTCTGGCACAGACCCGGTTTGACCTGATTATTTCGGATTATGTCCTGCCGGACTACGATGGCTTTGCCGCCTTGACCCTGGCGCTTGATAAGCAGCCCGATGTCCCTTTCATTCTGATCTCCGGCACGTTGAGTGAGGAGCAGGCGGTGGAGTGCCTGCACCGCGGCGCAACCGATTATGTGACCAAGCAGAACCTGAAACGGCTGGTCCCCGCCGTGTTGCGGGCCTTGACCGAGGCCGGGGAGCATCAGAAACGTCGGGAGGCAGAGGATGCGCTACGGGCGCTTTCCTCCCGCCAGGAGGCCATCCTGGTGGCCACGCCCGACATCATCATGGAAGTGGATTGCAGCAAGGTCTACACATGGGCCAATCCGGCCGGCGTTGAGTTCTTCGGTGAGGATGTCATTGGCAAAGAGGCCGCCTTCTACTTCGAGGGTGCCGAGCCTGTCTACCGCATCGTCCAGCCGTTGTTCGATGGCGATGAGCGTGTCATCTACGTGGAAAGCTTGCAGCGGCGGAAGGATGGAGAAAAACGGTGGCTGGCCTGGCACTGCCGGAAACTCAAAGACTCCCAAGGTAACGTGACCGGCGCACTCTCAACGGCGCACGACATCACCGAGCGCAAACGGTCGGAAGAAGAACGGCAGCGTATGCAGGCTCAACTCATCCAGTCGCAGAAACTGGAATCCATCGGCACGCTCGCCGGCGGCGTGGCGCATGAGATCAACAATCCGATCATGGGCGTCATGGGCTATGCGCAATTGATTCAGGACAAACTCGGTCCTGACAGCCCGGTTGCGGAATATGTGACCGAGATCGGCAAGGAGGCGGAGCGTGTCGCCATGATCGTCAAGAACCTCCTGTCCTTCGCCCGCTTGGACAAACAAAACAGCAGTCCGGCGAGCCTCCACGACATCGTCGAAGCCACCCTGTCGATGATCCGCGCCGTGCTGCGCCACGACCAGGTCATGCTGGAGGTGAACATGCCGCATAACTTGCCCCAGATCAAATGCCACAGTCAGCAGATCCAACAGGTCATCATGAACCTGGTAACCAACGCGCGCGATGCGCTGAACCAGAAGTATCCCGGGCCCGATGCGAACAAGAAGGTTGTCATCTCCGCGATGGAAACGACGATGTCGTTGGATGACTCGGATCGGCGTATCCGCGCCGTCCGCCTGACCGTTGAAGACCACGGGTCGGGCATCCCGGAAGACCTGCGCACCCGTATTTTCGAGCCGTTCTTCACGACAAAACCGCGCGACAAGGGCACGGGACTTGGACTTTCGATCAACCACGGCATCGTCAAGGACCACGGCGGCCTGTTGAGTGTGGAGAGCGAGATTGGGCAGTGGACGCGATTCCATGTGGACCTGCCGGTGGAAAGGGAGAATGGGTGACAGTGAACGCGACGATACCATCGGATCAAAAAACGGCGGTCGGCGATCCAGGCGAAATCGGTAACGGTATGCGTGACAGGTTCCAGATCATGGACAAGAGCGGTCGCGGCGATGAGCGCATCGCCCAGTTTCATGGCGCGTTGTTGTCGCAAGCGAACAGCCTCGTCGAGGACAGGACGGAAACATGAATCCATCAAATCTCCGGATCGCCTGGAAAGACGGGCTAAGAAGCCTCATCCAAAAAGCCGTCGGGCGGCGGGTGTGCCTCACCGCCCAATGGCGTCTGGACCCGCAGGCCTCACGCAACGCTGAGGATCTGGAGCGGATGGTCGGTGAACGCACGCGCGAGTTGCAGCAGAGCGAAGAACGCTTCCGGCAGGTGGCCGAGAGCGCGGGGGAGTGGATCTGGGAGGTGGACGCGGAGGGCGTCTATCGTTACTGCAGTTCCGCAGTGGAGGCCATGCTCGGGTACACTCCCGAGGAGTTGGTGGGGAAGAAGCATTTTTACGACCTATTTGTTCCCGAGGCGCGGGAGGAACTGAAGGCCGACGCAATGGCGGCGTTCGCGCAGCGGGCATCGTTCCGAAAATTGGTGAATGCCAACCTCCACAAAAATGGCAAGACCGTCATCGCGGAGACGAGCGGGTTGCCGATCCTGGATGAACAGGGCCATCTGCTCGGGTACCGGGGCACGGACGCGGACATCACCGAGCGCAAGCAGGCAGAGAAATTGTTGCGCGAAACGAACCAGATCCTCGATGAGATTCTGTGCACGATTACCGTGAGAGTCTTCTGGAAGGACCGCAATCTGACGTATTTGGGGTGCAACCCGGTGTTCGCGGGCGATGCGGGGTTTTCCGACCCCAGAGACATCGTCGGGAAAGACGACTTTCAGATGGCATGGCGTGATCAGGCGGAACTGTATCGCGCCGATGACCGCAGCGTCATCGCCAGCGGCCGTCCTCGGTTGCTGATCGAGGAACCGCAGACGACTCCTGCAGGGGATACGATCTGGCTGCTTACGAACAAAGTGCCGCTGCGCGATTCCACCGGCGAGATCCGTGGCGTGCTGGGAACGTATATGGATGTCACCGAGCAGAAGCAGGCACAGGTTGAATGCGAGGAGATGGAGAAGCAACTGCAGGCGAAACTGAAACTGGCTTCGGTCGGCACCCTGGCGCGCGGCATGGCCCACGAGATCAACAACCCGATCATGGGCGCCTTGAGCTACGCGCAACTCATCAAGGACCAGGCGGAGGGCAATGTGACGCTCGCCGGGTTTGCCGACGAGGTCACCGCCGAGATTCAGCGGGTGGCCATGATGACCCATAGCTTGTTGCGTTTCACAGAGCAACAGGTATCCGAGCCCTTCGCTTCTGCCCTGCCCATCGACCTTGTTGCTGCGGTGCTGTCGACCGCCGAACGGGCGGCCAGGGAGCGTGGAATTGTCTGGTCCTGCGAGGTTCCCGCGAACCTGCCGCCGGTGTTCTGCTGCAAAAACCGGATCGGATATGCTCTCACCGCCCTGTTCACGAATGCCTTGGAAGCGTTCGAAGAAGGGACGACGGACGCTGGAAACTCTAGAACGATCCTCCTGACCGCTCAGCGAATCGAAAAGAAAGGCCGGACCTGGCTGCGACTGACCTTGCGAAATAATGGCCCTATCATACCGGAGGTTATCTGTTCGCGCCTGTTCGACCCGTTCTACACCACGAAAGACCGCACGCAGCATTCGGGTCTTGGACTGTGGATCAGTCAGTCCATCGTTCAGGGGAACAACGGCGAGATTAGTTTCGAGAGTGAAGAGGGACTGGGGACATTGTTCCATGTTGACTTGCCGGTCTCTTATCAAACGTGAAGGGATAATCAATGCCACATGTATTAGTCGTTGATGATGAAAAGAGCGTCCGTGTGACGCTTTGTGCCATGCTTCAAGATGCGGGATATGAGGTGGAGAGTGCCGAAGACGCCCAACGGGCGCAGGCGGTGCTGGCGCAGGGGCTCTGGGATGTGGTCGTGACGGACATCGTTCTGCCGGGCATTTCCGGAGTGGGCCTGTTACAGATCATACGTGCCACCGCTCCACCGGATGTGCAGGTGATCATGATGACCGGCGGGCCCACCGTGGAAACCGCGGCGGAAGCCGTGCGGGCGGGCGCTTCAGACTACCTGCCCAAACCCGTAACCAAGGCGTCCATTCTTGCCGCCGTGCGCAGGGCTGTCGAGACCAAGCGGATATTGGACGAAAATCGACGACTCCATGCGGAAAACCGGAGCTATCAGGAGAACCTGGAGGAACTGGTGCGACAGCGCACCGCGGAATTGCGCGACGCGCTGGAGGGGGCCATTCGTGCGATGGCGCTGGCCGTTGAGTCAAGAGACCCCTATACGGCGGGGCACGAGCAGCGTGTGGCGCGGTTGGCCCGGGCCATCGCCGTGGAAATGGGGCGGCCCGAGGAAGAAGTACTGGGCACATATTATGCCGGCTTGGTGCACGATGTGGGTAAGATCAGCGTACCGGCCGAGATCCTGACTTATCCGGGCAAACTTGGCAAAGAGGAGATGGGCATCATTCGGAAGCACCCGGAGACAGGTTCGCGGATACTCAGCACCGTGCGATTCCCCTGGCCGCTGGCCGAGATCGTCCACCAGCACCACGAACGGATGGATGGATCAGGCTATCCGCGCGGAGTGTCGGGTGACGCGATCCGGATCGAGGCCAGGATTCTTGCCGTGGCGGACGTGATCGATGCCATGGCCAGCCACCGGCCCTACCGGCCGGCACTCGGGATTGAGGCGGCGCTCGCGGAGGTCGTCGAAAGGCGAGGAACGTTTTATGATGCCGATGTCGGGGACGCCTGTGTGCGGCTCTTTCGGGAGAAAGAGTTCAAGGTGGACGATGCAATGCCCGCTTTGGGAGAGATATCGTGAAATCATCCGAAAACACGTTGGGACGGGTGCTGGTCGTTGATGACGAGAAGAGCATCCGCATCAGTTTGGGGGAGTTCCTGGTGGCCGATGGCTACACGGTCAAAGCGGCCGCCGATGCGCAGGAAGCCCTGCAACTCCTCGGAGACAACAATTTCGACGTTGTCGTCAGCGACATTGTTCTGCCGGGGATCAGCGGCATCGAACTCCTCCAGGCCATTCGAACCGCAGCTCCCTATGTCCAGGTCATTATGATGACGGGGGAGCCCACCATCGTTACAGCCGCGGAAGCGTTGCGTTTCCGCGCTTACGACTACCTCATCAAACCAGCCGGCAAGAGCGCAATCCTTCGCGCCGTCGGCAATGCGGCCACGATCAAGAAACTGGATGATGAACGACGGCGCGAGCAGGAGGCCAAGGAAAGGTATCAGCAGGAACTCCAGGAAGTTGTGATTCGCCTGACTGCGGCCAATGAACATCTCCGCCAGGCCGCCGCCTTTCGCGAGGAGGTCGAGAACATCATGCGCCACGATCTCAAGGCGCCTTTGTGCATCATCATTGGTGCGCCGGAGCTGATGAGAATGACGCCTGACATGATGACGAAGAAACAGAGCGAATGGCTCCAGAGCATCGAGAGTGCGGGGCGCCGGATGCTGGATATGATCAACCGATCCCTTGACCTTTTCAAGATAGAACAGGGGATGTACACCCTTCATCTGGAGGCGGTTGACCTCCTGGGTGTTGCGCAAGAGATCATTAGTCACAACGTGGCGCTCATGAGAGCCAAGGATCTTGCCGTTGACCTGATGGTTGATGGCCATCCCTGCACAAAGACCGATGTGTTTGTGGTGCAGGGTGAGCGTTTGTTGTGCTACTCCATGTTCGGAAACCTTCTGAAGAACGCGCTGGAAGCTTCGCCACCCGGCGAGTCGGTGATCTTTCGATTCGAAAGCGGTGAGCCGATGGAGGTGAGCCTTCGAAACCGGGGATCCGTGCCGGAAAGCATCAGGGATCGCTTCTTCCAGAAGTTTTCGACTGCCGGGAAGAAGTACGGCACGGGGCTCGGGGCGTATTCTGCCAGACTCATCGCCGAGTTGCATGGCGCCCGAATTAGTGTGGATACCTCGGTCCCGGAGTTCACCACCGTTGTCATAGGCTTTCCTGGGCATTCTGGCGCGGATAGCAAGGAGAGTGGCGCTTGACCTCGCATCACCCGCCGTCTGCCCGGCGCTTATCCATTTCGGTCTTTGACGACGAAGTCTGCTTCTGTGAATTGATCAAGGGCTTCCTGAGTTCAGCAGGATTTTCGGTACAGTGTTTCCCGGATGCCAGAAAGGGCCTGGCCGCGTTCCAGGATAAGCCGACGGATATTGTCATTACCGATATTAACATGCCCGGTGGTTTCGATGGGTTGGCCCTCCTCAAGGAACTCAAGGAACAGAGCCCGTTGATCGAGGTCATTGTGATGACTGGCAGAGCGTGCACGAATGTGGCGATACAGGCTCTACGGTTGGGGGCCTTCGATTTTCTCGAAAAACCGATCACCCGGGAAGACCTGGTAGCGACGGTGAAACGGACCGTTCGCTACCGGGCCATTATCCAGGAGACGGAAGGCCTGGTTGAACGGCTATCCCTCATGACGCGACAGGAATCTGAACGATGGGGCATTGAAGCGTTCGTGGGCAAGTCGGCGGCCATCCGGAAAATACTGCTCGATATCCGCCTGCTGCAGCGGACGCCCAATACCTCCGTTCTGATCACCGGTGAGAGTGGCACCGGCAAAGAGTTGGTCGCGCGCGCAATCCATTACGGAAGCGACCGTTCCCTGCAGCCCTTTGTGGCGGTGAACTGTGCCGCTGTTCCCACGGAACTCGCCGATTCCATGCTTTTCGGCCATGTTCGAGGGGCCTTTACCGGCGCGGCGGCGGATCGCAAGGGCTGTTTTGAGACGGCGGACAGAGGGACCGTCTTTCTGGATGAGATTGGCGACATGCCCTTGAGCCTACAGGCAAAACTGCTGCGTGTCTTGGAGGACGGCGTCGTCGTGCCGGTTGGCGCGACCCAGGGCTTGAAAACAAAAGTGCGCATCGTGTCGGCCACCAACGCGTCCTTGGAATCCAAGATAGCCGCCGGAACCTTTCGATCCGATCTCTTCTACCGCCTGGCCACTTTTCCTTTCATTCTGTCCCCGTTACGCGAACGCACCGAGGATATCCCGTTATTGGCTAGACATTTCGCCCTGAAACTCTCCCTGGAAATGGGAATGCCTTGCCCCGATTTCAAGGAGGAGACCCTGGTCCTTCTGGAGAAACAGCGGTTCCCCGGGAATGTGCGCGAATTGAAAAACAGGATTGAAAGGGCGCTGATTGAATGCGCCGGAAAAAGTATTGCTCCTGAACACCTTCATTTCCAGGATAACCCCCTTGCCGGGGACTCCCAGCCTGCGGTTGACGGCACGACGGCACCTGGGTTCGAAGATATTCCAGTGAATATGCGTGCGGCTGAGCGGCAACTGGCCCGGCGGGCCCTTGCGAAATCAAACGGAAATGTTTCAGCGGCTGCGCAACTGATGGGCATCAGCCGCGCCAAATTCTATCGCCTGACGTTACTCACCCCGTAGAGGTTGTCGCCGAAGAATGTTTCGATGTATTGCTTTAACCTGACGATGCTCATGGGTTTGCAAAGGAATCGCTCTCCCTGTTCCGTCAAACGGGCGGCTTCCTCCGGGCTTACCCTGGAGGTGAAATAGACGAGGGGAATCCTGCAGATGTCCACCTTCGCTCTCAGTTGTTGCGCCACGGCGCCTTCCTCCCTGTCCGGCATGACCACATCAAGCAGGATCAGATCGGACATGAAGGCGCGCACGGCCAGAAGAGCATGGCTTGAGACATTTTCAACCCGGGGCGCGTATCCGATCATCCCAAGGCCATAACTTACGAGTTTTGAGAGAACCACATCGTTATCAATCAGCCGTATTTTTCTCTTTATCGTATTCATGCCGTTTGTGCTTTCTCGGTTCCGGTCAGGATCAATTCATCGAAAGAGCAACCATTATCGGTTTTTCTTGATGCACCTTATCGACCATGACGGCGACCAGCTGATCCGCGATTTCCCGCTTTCCGTTGTCAACGGCCAGGTTATAAGGAGTGAGGTTACGGCTGGTTTTCGCATCGACGTCCGCCCCGCGCTTGATCAACGCGAGAACCATGGTCTTGTCCTCTTTCAACACCGCCAAGTGGAGTGGAGTCCACTGCATGGTGTTGCGAGCATCCACGGTCGCTCCGTACGTGCTCAGCAACTCCATCGCCTCGACGTGTTTATTATTCACCGCGTGATGCAGAGCCGTCCATCCGCGGTTGTCCCGTGCCATAATATCGGCGCCATGGGCGAGCAGGAATTTCATGGTCTCGATTTGTCCCGCCGCAGCCGCATATTGCAGGGGGAGCATTCCATAGCGGTCCTGGGCGGCGGCCAGCCGGGTGTCCGATTCCACTAATGCGGTAAGCGTCTTCAGATCGCCTTCGCCAGCGGCCGTCCAAACGGGTTTGTCCGCATTTTGCGCGTGCCCCGTCAAAGGGCTCAACAGGATGAGACAGGTGGAAGCGACGAGGGCGGTTCCGTAATTCGAGTTCTTCAGCAGGGTTCTTTTCTTCATGGCCTTCTTCTTTCTTTTTTTGTGTTATTACATCAGCGAAAGTGGAATAAATTCGAGCGACTTGTGCTTGAATTCCTTAATATTAGACAGCGCCTTCAGTGCTTCATCCAGTGACTTGAACTCGCCGTAAATGCCGTTGCTCGACATCCACAGCTTCCCTTGCCACACCCCCATCGCCACCGCGTGTCCCAGGTTTTCCCCGATCGGGCGAACGAACGATACCCAGCACACGATGCCTTTGGCTTCGCACAGGTCGGCAACACAATAGGCAAAGGCCTTGCAGTCACCGTAGCCTCGCTCCCAGGTCACCCGGCCATTTCCCCATAACAGCGTCGGCGTGATCCGGTACGTAACATGGCGTCTGACCTGCCAACTGATATCCGAGGGTGACGAGGATGCTTTAACCGCTGAGTCCCAGGATAAATTGCTGAAATTGCTGGCAAACCAGCCAACAGAACTTGCGTCCGCCAGACTTGATCCGATGTTTCCGGCGTATGCCGTTTCCATTGTCATCAACCCGGCGAGGGCAATCAGAGTAACGATGTGCGTTGTTTTCATGTAATATTGCATTTAGCACGGGGTGTGCCAACATTCAGGGGCGTGATGTAATGTGTTGATGGGCAGCCTGTTAGATAATATGAGATTAAAATGACAGATCGGTGAACTGTATTGTTTTAACCCAAAGTGAACACCCGTTGCCCGATTCCGATGCAATCGTATGAGTGGGGCTGGATTCCAGACGTCTGCCGAGTTCCGTAAGTCGGTCAAGGCCTTGAGCACTCTGTTGCTCGCACCATCGCAGGAAACACAGGATTTGATCGAAGCCGTCGTCCGTACCTGTTTCGCCAGCAAGATAATGCTGACTATGCCCAAACGAATCCCGTAATCGTTTTGCTGGTCTTTTGTCCCAGTTTATTTAAATTTCTGGGTCCGTACGCAGATCCCCGGCGGTGACCAATGGCAGACACGCGGCTCAAAGCTGTCGGATCCTTTGGCCGTCTTCCCCTGAAATGCCCTCTTATTGCATTTGTTGGCGCGCGCTCTTGCGGTGGGTAAACAATAAAACGCCCGGCTCCCTGTTATACTACACATACCCGGTTCTCAGGGGAGGACCACAACCAACGATAGGCGAACGACCATGAAGAAGATGATGCAGGTGGCTATGTCGGGTCTTGTTGCGGCAATGGGGGTTACGGGCGTATGGGCCGATGAGCACAACCATAGACATCACGAGTCTAATAAATGTCGCGTTTCGCGGAATGAACCCCCATGCGAATTCCGCCGAAATCAAAGGGAAGAGCAATGGGCACGTGAGGCTTTAGTTTACCGTTATTTAGCCAACCATCCCAAAGTCAGGCAAGCCTACTTTTCTGAGCAACGCTTCAGGAATCAGTGCGCCATGGATCGTTGATGCGGTCGGCGGGTCAGTAATCCCACTCGCAAATGTAGCCGGTCACTTCGAAATTATCGCTGGGAGCGTAATTTCCCGAAGAGGAATTCCGGTTGGATCGCGGATTGCTTTTGGTTTCATTCCGGCTGGTGCGTTCTCCCGGCCGGTCATCCCATCGTCCCCGGATGTCGGAGCCCCACGGCCCATCGCCACACATAACGGCTTTAAATCCCATCACTTTTCCTGAGTCGGGCTGACCGGGCGCCCAATTCTGGTACTCAAAAAGGGTTGTGGTGCACCAGCGCCAGGTCCCCATCTCTTTTGAAGCGCCGATCCAGGCGACCATTTGTTCGTGCATCAGGTTATAAACGAAATCATTCTCTTCGCTGTCGGATATAACGACCAAGTGTCCCCCTAAGGTCCGGCATCGAAAGGCTGCTTTTTCCCATGCGGCACCATCGGTAAATAACTTGTAATGGTGGCCCTTGAATTCCACGGTGTCGTCGGGAAGCGGTTTCCGTCCCGCGGTGGCTTGTTTTGGAGCCTTGCTGGTGTCGGACGGCGGGGGCGTCGAATCGGTCTCCTCGGGTTGAATTTGATCTTGCGGGGGTAATTTTGATTCAACCAGGCTGATCCGAGCCAGCACCGCCTCTTTTTTCCTTCTTCACTACTTTTGCATCTTCGATGCGGTTGGCCATCATTAATTTCTGGAGAAGGCCATCCATTGCCGTTACATATTTTTTCAGCAAACTGACGGTGGACTTGTGATAGGTTTCGACCGTTGGGCGGAATGCATCAAAGATATCCGCAGGGTCAGGGACGGTTCGTTCGGTATCGAATCGCTTCTTTTCCGTGTCAAAAACCAAAAAGGTGTCGAGGTCACCTTTCTGTTTCAGGGCTAAGATCGCAACCTCCAAGTCTTTACCGTATTGCACCAGGAGAGCTTGTTCCTGCTGCTGGAGTGACTTGCGATAATCGTCGAGATTTGTGCCCTGTTGAGCGAAGACACCGCCCGGGACGAATAGAAAAATGGTCAGCAGGGCGATCATCACCCATTTGTATGGCGGATATGTCATGTCGTTGTCCTTTTCAACCCAATCGCTCCCTCGAGGCGGTGCTTCCGATGCCTCTATTTGCTGGCGAGTATAAGCGCTTATTGGATGGCTTTCAATAAAGAATGCTCATTTGAAAAAGCGCCGCCCCGAAAGCACAAAAGGGCGGGGAATGCGTTCTATAAAGAAAAAAGGCCACCCCATCCGGGTGGCCTTTTTTATCCAATGAGTCTGTCGCTGAATTACTTGGCGGCTTCAGGAGCGGGCTTTTCAGCTTTCGCGGCCCCGGCAGGACCCTTGCCGTGGGCGGCTTTCAGTTCTTCGGGAGTGACAAAGCCATCTTTGTCGGTGTCGGCGGCGGTAAATTTCTTTTCCGCATCGTTCTTGGCGAAGGTCTTGAACTCGTCCAACGACAATTTGCCGTCCGCATTGGCGTCGGCTTTCTTGAACGCTTCCATCTTGTCGGCGTGCTTGGCGGCTACGGTCGGCTTGGCATCCTGGGCCATGACGGGAACGGCCAACGCGGCGGCGGCAATCAGACCCACGACTAAACTTAACTGCTTCATGCTTCCATCCTTTGTTTCGATTTGAATGATATATCGCACACCCTGTGTGTGCGTATGCTACTACAACGGGGGAGGATTCCAATTTATTGTATTCGGGTTAAAGATTTTCCCGGGCGACCTCAAGCAGGGCTAAAATATTGGGGACGGGGACATCGTCCTGGATGCTTTGGGCGGGGGAAAAGATATAGCCGCCGTTGCGGGACAAGAGGTTACGCACCTGACGAGCCTCGGCGCGAACTTCATCCGGCGTTCCATAAGGCAGGGTTTTCTGGGTGCTGATGCCGCCCCAGAAGGTCAGCTTGTGACCGTACAGGCGTTTCAATTCGACAATATCCATGGCTTCGGGTTGAACCGGATTGAGGACCTGGACGCCCATTTCGACGAGTCGCGGGATCAGGCGGCTGATATTCCCGCAGGAATGAATCCAGACATCCTTGCCATAGGATTTGACCAGATCATACATCTTTTGTTCGCCCGGTCGGATCAATTCATCCCAGAGGTCGACCGACATCAGCGTGTCCAATTGAGATCCCCAATCGCTACCCATCAGGACGCCGTCAATTTCGTCCAGGGACAAGATGTTTTCCAACATGACCAGATTCCGTTCGATGATAAAATCCAGAAGTTTTTTAGCGAAAGCGGGTTCGGAACCGATATCCGCGAGGAAGTTTTCAAAGCCGCGGGCGAAATAGGCTTTTTCGAAATGAATGGCATACTGCCGGACCAAAAAGTATTTGTCGCTCGTTTGGCGGCTTTTTTTGATGGCCTCGACAAAATCGGGATAACTACCGGTGCCAATGGTTTTGGGGCGACTGGTCGGAGGGTCGGGTTGCGCCCAATCGGGGCCGAGATGATGCCATCCCCACCAAGGAGCAGACCAATCCAAGACATCATTATCGGCGAATTCCGTGGGGTTGGGAAGGTCGGTGTATTTTTTTAGGACATCCCATGCTTCCGGGCACAAATCGATGCAATACGGGATCCGGGGGGTCGTTTGATGCGCGATGGCGGCTTTGACGAGTTCGCGACGGGTCATGTCTAAAACCTTAATTGCGCGGCGGTCAGACGGCGCGACAACTCATCGATCACCCGGGCATCATCCTTGTCCCCCTGCGATTCGAAGGTCGCCGAGAAACGCAGGAAATGGCCGGCATCATCCCACGGGACGGTGGAGACCGAGTGTTGGCGGATGAGGAATTGCGAAGCGTCTTCGGCGGTGGCGAAATCGACATTGCCGGCGCCCTTGGGGGCGGGAACATAGAGATAAAAGGTTCCGCCGGGCATGCGGGCTTTGAATCCGGCGGCCTTGAGGGCGCGGACCATTTTCTTTAACCGCCGTTCATAGTGGCGTTTGATGCGGTCGGCGAGGGAGCGATCGGCGATCCCGGCGCAGGCGGCGATCTGGATGGCCTTGAACTGGCCCGAATCGACATTGTCCTTGACCTCGGCATAGGCCTGAACGAGGCGGGGGTTACCGGCGACGAACCCGAGCCGCCAACCGGTCATATTGTAGCTTTTGCTCATCGAATGCAGTTCGAGGGCCACTTCGCGTCCCCCGGGCCGGCTGAGGATGGAGAGCGGTTCGCGACCATAGACGAGGGTCGCATAGGCGGCATCCTGGACGAGGACGATGTTGTTCATCTGGGCAAAGGCGATCAGGCGGTCGAAAATCTCCTCGCTCGGCGGTGCGCCCGTGGGGTTATTGGGATAGTTCACGTAGAGCAACTTGGCTCGGGAGAGTTGGTCTGCGGGAATGCGGCCCAAATCCGGATAGAAGCCATTTTCTTTCAGCAGGGGCAGGCGCACGACTTCGCCGCCGAGATAGCGGGTATGGGTGGCGAGGACGGGATATCCCGGAACGGTGACCAGCGCGACATCGCCCGGATTAATGAAACAAAGCGGCAGGATGGCCAGGGCCGGCTTCGAGCCGATGCTGTGGACGATATCGGTTTCGGGATTGATATCGGCAACATTGAAAAAGGTGCGGAGATATTCGGCGGCGGCGACTTTGAATTCGCGGATGCCATTGTCGGAGTACCCGCGATTGGCGGGGTCATCGACGGCTTTTTTCAGGGCTTTACGAATCGGGGTGGGGGCGATCTGGTCGGGTTCACCGACGCCGAAATCGAGCAATTCGACCGTGGGACGGGCGACGCGGGCGGCGGCCTTGGCGCGTTTGATTTTTTCAAATTTGTAGATTTCATTGGTGGTGCCGAAGCGCGCCCCGCCAATGCGTTCCGCGAAACAATTTTGGATATCCATGCCCGATGCCTCAAAGGTTTGGTTTTTGCAGGAAACGGGTTGTTTTTAGCGTGTAATGGGGGTGGCGTCAATGTTCGATTTAGCTTGTTTTTGAGATGGAGTGTGGTCTGATGTTCGCCCATCAGGACGCAAGGGATGGAGTGGAGCGACATGGAAACCGTTGAGGGTAAAATCATAACCGAGCGGGCGTTGCGGCGCGGCTTGCGCTTTAATATTCTGGCCGGCTGTAATGGCATGGCCTGGGTGGCGATCGCCGGGGGCATGCCCCTGATCATGTTCATGGAATGTATCCGGGCCACCGGGGTGCAGATGGGCCTGGTGTCGGCTGTACAGCAATTGGCGATGCTGGTCCAGGTGCCCTCGGCGTTCGTCAGCGAGATGCTGAAGTCCCGTAAGTTGTTCTGGTCGATCATCTCCCTGATGCACCGGCTGGTCTGGTTTATTCCCGCCTGCCTGCCGTTGTTCATGGCCGGAAATCCGTCCGGAATGGCCTATGTCATGGTCTTGACGGTGGCGATCAGCGCGGTGTTGGCGCATGCCAGCACGGCGACCTGGTATAGTTGGATGTCGGATCTGATCCCGGATCGGATGCGCAACCGGTTCTGGTCTTCGCGGCAAGGCGTGGTCTGGGTGGCGTTTCTCGCGGCGACAGCCCTTGCCGGCTATGTGTTGGATGCCTTTCCGGATCCCCGTCAGGCCGGCGGATCCTTTACGGGTTTTGTCATCCTGTTTTTTACGGCCGCCGTCGTGGGGTGCGCCGACATTCTGATCCACCTGGCCGTGCCCGAACCGGCGCCGCAGCCGATTTATTGGAACCGACGTTTCTTCCAACGCATTCTCGCCCCCTTGCGAAATGCGGATTTCCGGACCCTGACGATTTCCCTCGGGGCGTGGTCGTTCGCGGTGGGACTGGTGGGGCAGTTCAGTTTTCTTTGCCTGAAACGCCATTATGGGGCGTCCTACATGCATCTGTCCTGGCTGAGCATTTCCAGTGCGGTGGGGATCATCCTTTCGAGTTTTCTTTGGGCCTACTTTATGGATCGGTTGGGCGCCCGGAATTTTGGCGTGATTATGATGATCCTCGCGCCGATGTTCGGTCTGGCCTGGTTTTTCATGCCGATCAAGACGGTGGTCTGGACGATGCCCCTGGTGGGATCCGTGTCCATGCCCTACGCCATCGCCCTGCTCTTGATCACGAATTTGGTGGCCTCCGCTTTTTATGCCGGAGTCGGCCTCTCTCAGATCAGTCTTCTGGGCGCGTTGTCGCCGCGCGAGGGGCGCACGATGGCCATGGCCGTTCATTGGGCGATTTTGGGACTGATGGCGGCGATGGGGCCCATCACGGGGGGCGCGATCATGGATGCTTTCGAAGCCCACCCGATCACCGCCCGGTTACCCATGGGGACGCCCCTGAATTTCTTTCATTTTTCCGTCGCCGTACAATGCGGGTTGACCTGGCTGATCGCTGTGCCGCTTCTGCTCAAGGTGCGGTTGCGGAGCGGGGAGATGGCGTTTCGCACCGCCTTGTCGCGTTTCGCGAACATCAACCCGATCCGGATGATCAGCAGTATTTACAATATTTACAGCATTTCATCGGCTGATTCCCGCAGCGAACAGGTGCTGGCCTTGCGCAAATTGGGCAAGGATCGGACCGCGATTGCGGTGACGGATTTGATCGAGCGCCTCGACGATCCCTCGCTGGAGGTGCGGGAGGAGGCCGCCATGGCCTTGGGCCAGATCGGCAGCCCGGACGCCTTGGACGCGCTGGTGGCGAAGCTGGAGGAACCGGCGGCGGACCTGGCGCCGGAGATCGCGCGGGCCTTGCGGGTGTCGCCCAGTAATCGGGGCGTCAACCACCTGATCCGCCATTTGAAAACGGCCGACCGTCAGACCCGGGTTGAAATCATCCGCACCTTGGGTGAGATCTGCGACCGCCGGGCGTCCGCTGCCATTTTGGACCTGTTACGCGAAACGGAGGACGATAAAATCTGCGCGGTGTGCGCGGAGGCGTTGGCGCGCCTGGGTGAGTTTTCAGCCGTTTACGAAATTGTCCCGCGTATGCGGTCGGGCGCCCATCCGGGTTTGATGCGGACGCTGACGGTCAGCTTGGGTGATTTGCTGGGCGAGCCCGGCGGGTTTTACCGGTTGATGACGCACGAGGCCCGCAATCCCGGGAGCGAGACCGAGGCGATGATCGATCGTTTGATCGCCCAACTCGTCCGGGCGGAGCGACACGCGCGGAATCCGGTGCCCTGGCGGGAGTTGATCGAATGTGTTCGTCGGTATGATGCCGAACTCAGTGGTGGACGGAAGGCCGCCGCGGGGGGAACCCTGTATGAGATCGGCGCGCGGTTGGCCGCCCTCACTTTTGGTCTGGATTTCGGGGTTGATTCGGACACCCTGGTGGAATCGCTGGTGATGCGGGATCAGCGGCGTGGGGTGGGGCTCTGGTTTTTGGGGATTTTGCAGGACCAATCCGGTCGCGTTCCGGCTGTTCCGGCCGAGGATACGGAATTGTTATTAGGCCTTTACTTCCTCTCCGAGTGGGTTCGTCGCCATCCTCCCGGCTGAAGCCCCCGCCCGGTCAAAGACATTGAAATGATTTTCTGTGATCCCCCGCTGAAGAGTTTTCCGGCAACGAAAACGCCTTCGTGCGCGAATGTGGCACGAACAATTTCATGCGTCGGGCCGATGATGTGGTCCGTCTCTGGGCGCTTGGGGAACTGACTGCGGTTGACGGTTCCCCTGCGGCCTGGCGCGCGTTTTATGAGACGGGTGAAGAGTGTTTCCGGCGATTGTATAACCCGATGTTCGATCCGATGTCGGGTCTCTACTGCGGGCAGGCGAGTTTTATCGACGGCCATTTCGATACCGATACCTATCATGCCAACGGTTACCCGCAACTCTGGACCGCCGCGGCCTTCCTTGGGGCCTGTATGAGTGCCGGGTACCACGGCGGATAATCCCATCTTTTTTCAGCGGGTCCCCCTCACCCCGCCCTCCCCCGCGCCGGGGGGAGGGAGGAGCAAGCGGCGAGTAGAAATAGGAGAGAACTGTGGATTTGCGAATGTCGAACGACAGAATTTCAAAGGTAAGCTTGCCTTCGATCCCTACCGGTTTCTCCCTCTCCCCGGGGAGGGAGGAGCAAGCGGCGAGTAGAAATAGGAGAGAACTGTGGATTTGCGAATGTCGAACGGCAGAATTTCAAAGGTAAGCCTGCCTTCGACACCCTACCGGTTTCTCCCTCCCCCGGCGAGGGAGGAGCAAGGGGCGAGCAGAAACAGGAGAGAACAGAAGATTTGCGAATGTCGAACGGCAGAATTTCAAAGGTAAGCTTGCCTTCGACACCCTACCGGTTTCTCCCTCTCCCCGGCGAGGGAGGAGCAAGCGGCGAGCAGAAACAGGAGAGAACTGTGGATTTGCGAATGTCGAACGGCAGAATTTCAAAGGTAAGCCTGGCTTCGACACCCTGCCGGTTTCTCACTCTCCCCGGCGAGGGAGGAGCAAGCGGCGAGCAGAAACAGGAGAGAATTGTGGATTTGCGAATGTCGAACGGCTGGATTTTAAAGTTAAGCCTGACTCCGAATCTCCATAGGTTACTCCCTCCCCCCGGCGCGGGGGAGGGCGGGGTGAGGGGGAACAATGTTCCGTATGATTCAAACGCCTCGCTCTCTTGATAAAGAGGATGACCAGCCGTTTTTTCGTGCCTTCGGCACGAAAATCTTGTAAAGGGTCAGAGTATGAACGATGGGACGAATAAGATCATCCGCCGATTGCCGGCTGAGTGGGAACCGCAGGCGGCTATTCTGGCTTGCTGGCCCCATGCGGGAACGGATTGGGCGCCGGTTTTGGATCGGGTCCTTCCCACCTATGCGGCGATGATCTCCGCGATCAGCCAGGACGAGCCCGTGATATTGATCATCCCGTTCGGTGGCGGAGAGGCGGTGGAGCGTTCCCTGGTGGAACAGGGGGCTCGATTGAAGCAGATCCGTTGCGTGGAGGCGGAATCAGACGACACGTGGGCCCGCGATTTCGGGCCGATCGGCATTTACGAAAATGGACGCCGAGTGTTGTGGGATTTTCATTTCAATGGGTGGGGTGGAAAATTCGCTGCTGAACGGGACAACGCCTTGAATCGCACCCTGTGGCAGGGGAATCACCTGCCCGCCGATGAGTTGCGCCCGGTCGATTTTGTATTGGAAGGCGGCAGTATCGAGAGCGATGGGGCCGGCACCCTGTTGACCTCCACACAGTGTCTGGGCAGCCTCACCCGAAATCCCGGTTTTAGCCTCGCGACGATTGAGAAGCGGCTTTGTGAATGGTTTGGTTTGCGGCAGGTTCACTGGCTGAAAAATGGACACTTGGAAGGGGATGACACTGACGCTCACATCGACACCCTGGTTCGGCTGGCGCCTGAAAATACCCTCGTGTATGTGCGGTGTGACGATCCCGCTGATTCCCATTATGCGGCTTTGTCCTCGATGGAAAATGAGATCCGGGGCTGGCGGACCCTGTCGGGCGCACCCTATCAGTTGAAGCCCTTACCCTGGCCCCGGGCGCAGTTTGATGAGGAGGGCCAACGCTTGCCGGCCACCTATGCCAATTTTTTGATCACCCCCCGGTCCGTTTTGGTGCCCGTTTATAATGATCCTGCAGATGAGTTGGCGCTGGCGACGGTGGCGGCGGCCTTTCCCGGGCGGCGGATGGTCGCGATTGACGCCACCGGCTTTATTTTGCAACATGGCGCGGTGCATTGTCTGACTCAGCAAATCCCCGGGGAGAATGTGGAATGAAACCGTTGATCGTGGGCCTGATTCAACAGCGCAATACGCCGGATATCGATACCAACCGCCGCCGGTTGGCCGACCGGATTCGCGAAGCTGCCGGGCGGGGTGCCCGACTGATCGTGTTGCCCGAATTGCACAACACCCTCTATTTCTGCGACCGGCAGGATCCGGCCCGGTTTGACCTGGCAGAAACGGTGCCGGGACCGTCCACCCGTTATTTCGGGGATCTGGCCCGCGAACTGGGTGTGGTTCTGGTGATTTCCCTGTTCGAGAAGCGGGGTGCCGGTCTGTATCACAACACGGCGGTCGTAATCGAGCACGACGGTTCCATGGCCGGACGCTACCGCAAGATGCACATCCCCGACGATCCCGGCTACCATGAAAAATTCTATTTCACACCCGGCGATCTCGGGTTTACCCCCATCCGGACATCGGTGGGGGTGCTGGGGGTGCTCGTCTGCTGGGATCAATGGTATCCGGAGGCCGCGCGGATCATGGCCCTGCACGGTGCGGAGTATCTGATTTATCCGACCGCGATCGGTTGGGATCCGATGGAGCCCCGGGATGAGCAAGTGCGTCAGCGGGATGCCTGGATTACCGTCCAACGCTCCCATGCCATCGCCAATCATGTGCCGGTGATCAGCGTCAATCGAACCGGCACAGAGCCGGATCCCGGGCCAGACCGGGCGGGCGCCCAGTTTTGGGGGTCGAGTTTCGTCGCCGGGTGCCAGGGCGAAATGCTGGCCCAGGCACCGGAAAATGAAGAGGCCGTGCTGACGATAGCGCTCGATCCGACCCGGACCGAAACCGTTCGGCGGATGTGGCCCTTTTTACGTGACCGGCGGATCGACGCCTATGGGGATTTATTGAAGCGATTCAGTGAATAAGCGGCCACCCCGGCCGCTATCAACCGATGATTTCACATCGCTGCGCAAGGGTTGGTCTCAGGAACGCCGCGGCGGGGCATGAACACAGGTGCCGTGCAGGGCGTGTGCGGCTTCCATCCAAGCCTCGGAGAGCGTCGGATGGGAGTGGATGGTCCGGCCCAATTCCTGAGCGGTGTATTCTCCACGGATGGCCAGGGTGGCTTCGGCGATCAGTTCCGTGGCGTGGGATCCAACCGCCTGGGCGCCCAACAGCCGATCGGTCGCGGCATCGGCGATCCACTTGACGAAGCCGCCGGGATGTCCGGAAGCCAGCGCTTTGCCGAGGTGGGCAAAGGTGAATTTGCCGACTTTAATCGCCCGATTCTGTTCTTTCGCTTGGGCTTCGGTGAGGCCGACACAGCCGACTTCGGGATCGGTGAAGATACAGGACGGCACGAGGGAGTCGAAAGCGGTTCGGCTTTTTGCGAAGAGATTTTCGGCGATGATGACGCCCTGGCGAGTGGCGGCGTGCGCGAATTGTGGTCCGCCATTGACGTCGCCGACCGCGAAGACGGTGGCCGCCCGGGTTCGCCCCTGGGCATCGACCGGAATATGTCCGGCCGGTGTGGTCTGGATGCCGATTCCGGCGAGATTGAGTTCAGCGGTCACAGGTCGCCGTCCGATGGCGACCAGCATGAGTTCGGCGGAGACGGTTTGATCGCCGGCCTTGCCGGAGACGCCTTCGTCGCTGGCCGTGATGTCCGTCAAGGGCGCGCCGGTCAGGATCCGGATCTTCAATTTCTTTTCGAAAACCTGACGCAGTTCCCGGCGGACATCCTCATCGAGGATCAGGAGAATATCGGACAGCATTTCGACGAGGGTGACCTGCACCCCGAGTCGGGCGAGCAGGCAGGCGAATTCGCATCCGATGACGCCGCCGCCGAGGATGATCACCGAGGCGGGCAGCCGGGTGAGATCGAGGAAGGAACGGCTTTCAACCACACGGGAATGGCGGGGCAGGAAGCCTGGCATGGTGGAGGTCGATCCGGTGGCGATGATGGTATGCGCGGCTTCCAACACAGTGTTTATTGATCCATTGGCCACGTTGATCTGATTCCGGGTCAGGAACGAAGCCGTGCCGTGAAACCATTTAACCCCATTGGCCTTAAGCAGGCTGGCGACGCCGCCGCTTAATTGGGCAACGACCTCATTCTTCCGGCGGATGAGGGCCGGGTAATCGATCTGGGGCGCGGCCGCCTTGAAGCCCAGAGTTTCAGCGTGGCGGAACTGATCGGCGAACTCGGCAGAGGCGATCAGAGTTTTGGTGGGGATACAGCCCCAATTCAGGCAGGTCCCGCCAGGGACTTCGCGCTCGACGATGGCCACAGACGCGCCAAGTTGTGCGGCGCGAATCGCCGCGGGATAGCCGCCGGGTCCGGCGCCGATAACGATCAGGTCAAACTTTTCCATAAGTTGATATCCTCGAGTTTGGATTTGATGGCATTAACGAAGCGGGCGGCGACAGCGCCGTCGATGAGACGGTGATCGGACGAGAGGGTGATTTTCATCACCTCGCGGACCACGATGCGTCCGTCGCGCACGACCGGGGTTTGCACCGTGCTGGAGACCGCCAGGATGCCCGATTCGCCGGGATTAATGATCGCGGTGAAGTTTTCGATATTCAGCATGCCCATGTTCGAAACCGTGAAGGTGCTGCCGGTCATTTCATCCGGAAGCAGCTTGCCATCGCGAGCCTTGCCGGCCAGGGCGACCACCGCGGCGTGCAATTCGGCCAGGCTGAGATCCTGGGCGTTGCGGATGACCGGAACGACGAGTCCGTCTTCCAGGCTGGTGGCCATGCCGAGGTGGACGGCACTGTGCCAGCGGGCGGTTTTTCCATCGGTCGAACTGTTCATCGCGGGAAATTCGACCAGGGAAAGGGCGACCGATTCGAGGACGAAATCGGTCACGCTGAAGGGTGCTCCGCGGGTTTTAAGGACATGACGGAACTTGAGCAGATCGGTCATATCGACCGGCACCGTGACAAAGAAATGCGGGGCCGTAACGACACTTTGAGTGAGCCGTTGGGCGATGATCTGGCGCATTTTGCTGAGGGCCCGGGGCCGTTCGCGGAGGGAGCGCTCAATATCGCCGGTCATGATCCGGCCAGAATCGCCAGTACCCCGGACGGTCAGGATATCGACCTTTTCGCGGAGCGCGAGCGCCTTGGCGGCGGGGGTGATCCGGAGTTGGCCGTAGCCCTTGGAATCGAGGTAGGCGCGGACATCTTTTTCGACAACCCGACCCCCAGGTCCGGTCCCGCGGATCGAATCCGTGCTGACGGCCGAATTGCGGGCGAGCGCCCGGGCGCGGGGCGAAACGGCTTGGCGGCGGGCAGGGGCCGGAGCCGCGGCGGAAGGGAAGGGGACCGGAGCGGTCACCGCAACGGCGGCAACGGGAGCGGCGGCCGCGGTTTGAGTTTTAGTCGCAGCCGGGGCGACGGGAGCCGGGATGGGTGCGGCGGCCGCAGGAGGCGGAGGGGCAACATCAGGCACTTTTTCTCCCGGTTCGCCGACCCAGGCGACCGTTGCGTTGACCGGGGTAGCGACTCCTTCGGGCACCACGATTTTGAGGAGTGTGCCGTCGTAGAAGCTTTCGACTTCGAGGACCGCCTTTTCGGTTTCAATTTCAAAAAGGATTTCGTTCTTTTTGACTTTGTCGCCGGGCTTGACGCGCCATTTGACAATGATGCAGTCATCCTCGGACTGATTCAGTTTCGGCATGATAATGGCATTGACCATGGTAGAACCTTTTTGCTTTATAGGATGGACAAGGCGGCCTTGTAGATATCATCGGCGGTGGGCAGAAAGACCTGCTCGAGGCAAAGCGCCTGCGGGGCGATTCCATCCTTGGCTCCGACGCGGATGACGGGGGCATCGAGATCGTCGAAAGCTTCGCGCATGATATTCGAGGCGATTTCGCCGGTGAAACTGCCGATGCTGATGGCCTGACTGGCGACGACGCACTTGCCCGTTTTACGGACCGAGGTGAGCACCGTTTCCA
Source organism: uncultured bacterium (assembly GCA_903824675.1). GTDB lineage: Bacteria > Verrucomicrobiota > Kiritimatiellia > CAIKKV01 > CAIJXV01 > CAIJXV01. The sequence goes on along the minus strand of CAIJXV010000032.1, from coordinate 60,002 downwards.
TGTCCAGCGGCACCAGAGACCGCAGGTCGACGACTTCGGCGCTGATCTTGTGATCGGTCATCAGTTGGTCGGCGGCCTTCAGGGCATCGAGAACCGCGGGCCCCCAGGCGACGAGCGAGATGTCGGATCCCACGCGCTTGACGTCGGCGACGCCGAGCGGGATGAGGTAATCGTCCTCCGATACGGGCCCCTTGACGCCGTAGAGCAACTGGGACTCAACGAACAGCACGGGGTTGTTATTCCGGATGGCGGCCTTGAGCATGCCCTTGGCATCATGCGGGGTGGAAGGATACACGACATACAGGCCGGGGATATGGGCGAATACCGATTCGAGCGTTTGCGAATGCTGGCCGCCATAGCCCTTGCCACCGCCGACCGAGGCGCGGATCACGAGGGCGATCTCGGCCCGGGCGCCGGACATATAGTGCCATTTCGCGGCCTGGTTGCTGATCGCATCCCCGGCCATCAGGGCGAAGTCCATATACATCAATTCGACCACGGGCCGCAAACCGAGCATGGCGGCACCGACCGCGGTACTGCAGATGGCGGCTTCCGAGATGGGGGAATTGAAGATGCGCCGCCGACCGAAGGCTTCGAGCAGGCCCTTGGTGGCCTTGAAGGCGCCGCCGTAATCCGCCACATCCTCGCCGTAGAAGAAGACGCGGTTATCGCGGAGCATCTCCTGGATCATCGCCTCTTTAATGGCGTCACGATAGGTCAACTGACCGTCCACCCGCTTGATTTCCGGCAGGGCCTTGACCAGTTTCACCTGGTTATGGGGCGCCGGAACCTCGACCGAGCTGGTATCGGTATACATGTACTTGATCACGTCGGCGGGATCGGGGTCGGCGGCCTTGGCGGCCCGGCTACAGGCGCGAGCGTTGCGGTCCTGAACCCGTTTGATCACCTCTTCGAGGCCCTTTTTCGATAACACCTTGGCGTCGAGCAATTGTTGGGAGAAGGTGGTGATGGGGTCGACCACCTTCCAGGCTTCCTCCTCCTCCTTGGTGCGGTACTCGTTGCGGGGATCGCTGAGGGAATGGCCGTAATAACGATAGGTGTTGACCTCGATCAGGAAGGGACCTTCGCCCTTGCGACAGCCGTCGGCGGCGCGGTTGACGGCTTCGCGGACGGCCAGCACATCCATGCCGTTGACGACTTCGGCGTGCATATTGTTGTCGGCGAATCCGGCGGCGCGCCGGGCCATGGAACTGACGCCCATGACCTCGTCATCGGTCCGGTGGGTCATGCCATAATGGTTATTGAGGATCAGGAAGATGATGGGGATGCCGAATTTCTTATCCTTGGCGAGGGCATTGGTGAACTGCTGCATGGCGGCCCAGTTCAAGGATTCGAGGACGATGCCGTTGGCATAGGCGCCGTCGCCGGCGAAACAGCAGACGACGCGGTCGTTTTCGAGATAACGGCAGGCCATGGCGGCACCGGTGGAGATGGGCACGCCGCCGCCGACGATGGCGTTGGCGCCGAGGTGACCGACGGTGAAATCGGCGATATGCATGCCGCCCCCGCGCCCCCGGCAATAACCGTCTTCCTTGCCGAACAATTCGGCGGCGGTCTTATAAATGTGATCCTCAAGGGCGGCCTCGAGCAGATCGGCGTCCTTGCCCTTGAAGGCGGGAACCCGGGCGCGGAGTTCTTCGTTGGACATGGCCCGGATGGCCACACAGCCCTTGGCGATGCTGTCGCCGTGGCCGCGGTGGGTGGAGGTGATATAATCGGGGGCGTCGATGCCGTAACAGCCGCCGACGGAGGCCGCTTCCTGACCGATCGAAACGTGAGTGGGGCCGCGGTAATCATAGCCGGCGCAGGGGGCATAGGCGCCGGAGCGAAGTTTAACGATCATTTCCTCGAACTCGCGGATGACCAGCATGTCTTCCAGCAGGTCGATCGCGCGGGCCTTGGTGAGATGCTTGGCGGCCAATTCATCCTTGAGGGTGCCCTTGAATTGATAGGCCATGATCGATCCGCAATTGATTTTATGCGGCGTGAAATCCGGTTTCCGGTTACTCAGATAATTCGGCATGGTGTTACGGTCCTTTCGGGGTCGTGCGGTTCTTGACAATGTCGACGGCGATCACGCGAACGCCGTGTTTTTCGAAATCGCGGGTGGCTTTGCGGTCCAGCGCCCGGTCGGTGATCAGGACATGGACCTGATCGGTTCGGGCGAAGGGGGAGAAAGCGGTTTTTCCGATTTTAGAGCTATCGGCCAGGAGAATGACCTGACGGGCGCGGGAGATGATCAGGCTCTTGGTATAAGCTTCCTTGGGATCGGTCGTGGTCAGCCCCTGTTCGGGGGTCAAGCCGATGGTGCCGATGAACGCGGTGTCGACATGGATCTGTTCGAGGGTGAAGCGGGTCATGGGGCCGACAAAGGTTTGGGAGAGACGGCGCAGTTCGCCACCGACGAGAATGACGGCCGGCCCGCCGGCGGCCAGGGCACCGGCGACGCGCAGGGAGTTGGTGACGACGGTGAGGTCGGTGCGCGAGGCGAGGAGCCCGGCGAGGGCGAGGACCGTACTGCCGCCATCGAGGAAGAGGGAATCGTTCGGTTTCACGAAGGGGAGGGCGGCTTCGGCGATGGCCTGTTTTTCGGAGGCGGCGATCGAGGTTTTATCGTCGAAAACGGGTTCCGCGAGCATGGTGTCCAGCCCGACCGCGCCGCCGTGTACGCGCCGGACTTCTCCCTGCATTTCGAGCTGGGCCAGATCCCGGCGGGCGGTGGCGGCGGAAATCTGGAGGATCTGGCAGAGGTCATCGACCCGGATAATCCGGTGTTCCCGGAGGATGTGCCGGAGTTTTTCGAGGCGTTCAGGAGCCAGGTCGCGTTGTTCGTTTTTGCTCATATCGAAAAGACTTCAATCAAAAACAATCAAATATAATCACAAATGTTTCGCGGTGGCAATCCCCATTTTTGGGGGGGTGCTTCGGGGTGTAAGACAAATTTCGGAGAAATAGGGAATCGTCTTCTGATGCGGCTTGCGCCTATCTGCCAGAGAAGCCGTGCGATACGCCCGGCTGTACTGAGAGGCAGAGGCCCGTAGAGCCAGACCTATGGGATGGCTTCGGGGCGCAATGTGAGTGGGGCTTGGTTTATCGATATATCGTTCCGCGCAAACAAAAACGAGGCTTTCTTTTATTTTTCCGAAATTTGTCTTACACCCGCGCTTCGGGCGCAACTACGATTAGGTGCACAGAAACCGCATTGATCGCGGTAAGGTGATAATACACCGTGGGCGCTCGGCCTTTGGCATCGGCTTTTCGCTCCTCCCTCCCCCCGGCGCGGGGGAGGGCGGGGTGAGGGGGATCCTCCGAACCGAGATCCGGTTTTCCAAAGATCCCCCTCTGAGTCTTAGCCTTATAGCTTCTTTCGGCGGCTTGCAACGGTTTGATGCGCCATGCGTTATTGGTGACGATGCGCGGGTCTTTCCGGGGACCGGTCTGTTCTATGCAGAACGTCACACCCTGGTCAGCGTCTTCGATCTATTTTTTGCGCTGAATCACGCGATTCATGTTGTTTGCATCATCCTAACATGTGTTGCCGCAAATAGATAAAAATATTTAATGGGATGGTGAGGGTAGACAAGCGCCTTGAAAAGTGCTATCATAAATTCGTTTTTAGGTGTGGTAGGGTGCCGCGAAAAAAGCGAAGAATGTAAGTTGAGAGGTTACAAGTGTCTGTGTCGGGCGCTGATGAATGACGATGGGGATGGGTTGTCCGGTTGCGCTAGCCTATAAAGGTCAGGGCGGCAACGTCGCCGCTATCCCCGTTCCCGCAGGTGCGGGACAACCGCGCGAAGTGAGGTTACCTTTGAAGGAGTGCCATGCCATGAGTTCAACGCCGTTTTTTTTCCGATCCCGGTCCGTCTTGCGGGGGGCGCTGGTTTTTCGGCGAATTCTCCCGGCCCTGATCGGCGGCCTGTTTTTTTCGTTGGCGCTTCAAGCCGGAGCGGTCACCACCGCCGGCAGCGGCAATTGGAATTCCATCGTCGCGAACGCGCCGTGGCCGGGCGGGACGGTTCCGGCGGCGGGGGACGACGTCATCATCGATACCAGCCACTCGGTGACCGTCACCGCGGTCGTTGGAAATTCGCCCAACTCCCTGACTCTCAATTCCGGGGGGCAGATCGTCTTGAATCAGGCCATCACCATCAACGGCGCCACGGTGATCAACGGCACGCTGGCGATCAATAGCGCGTCGGGCGCCAAAACGTTTTCCGGCAATGTGACGATCAACAACGGCGGAACGTGGAGTGCCACCGCGGCCTCGGCGGTTACCGTGGGCGGCAACTTACAGAATGACGGGACCCTGACGGCCGGCACGGGGGTTTACACCTTTACGGGGGCCGTCAAGACCTTGAGCGGGACCCAGGAGGTCGTCATTCCCAGTATGACGATCAACGGGACCTATCAGAATAACGGTACCGTGACGGTGGCGACCGCGCTGTCGGGGTCGGGGACTCTGACCCAGGGCGCGAACGCGATACTGAATATCGGAGCGGGTTCCGCCCTGACGGTTTTGAACGCCTCCGCCGAGGGGAATTCCGTCAGCTACACCGGCGGCGCACAGACCGTCAAGAGCGCACCCTACTACCATTTGAACCTTTCCGGTAGCGGGGCGAAGTCGATGGCCGGGGTGACGAACGTGCTGGGAAATTTCTCGATCGGCGGGACGGCGACGGCCACCCCGGTGATTACGAACATCGCCGGTAATCTGACGGTGACCAACACGGCGGCGCTGACGACGGGGGCCAATCTGGTTCTGGGCGGTGATTTGCGCATCGCGTCGGGTTCGATCTTGACGGTCGGCGCTTTCACGAACACCGTGAACGGCAGGACGTCGGTTTCGGGGATTCTCTTGCATAACAACGCGATTGGCTTGAAGACCTATGCCGGCGACGTGATCATCAACAGCGGTGGCGCCTGGAGCGGAACCGTGGCGACCATCGCGTATTCGTTTGGCGGGAGTCTGACGAATAATGGGGTCATCGCCGCCAATACGAATGGCGTGCATACGTTCACGGGGGTCGGCAAGTTTTTCGGCGGCAGCAGTCCAATCGCGATTTCGCGGCTGACGATGGATGGAACCTATCAGAACAACGGGACGCTGATTGTGTCCAACGCGCTTTTGGGCGCCGGGGTGTTGACGCAGGGTGCGAACGCCACGTTGATCCTCGTCGGTCCCACCAATGCGGCGGCCGCGGTGGCCTCGCTGGTCGCATCGGATCAACCCAACACCGTCATCTATACGGGCGGGGTTCAAACTGTTCGTGCGGTCGCCTATCACAACCTGGTTCTCGCGGGAACCGGGGCCAAAGATTTGACCGGTGTTTCAACGATCAATGGCGATTGGACCGTGGCCGGCAGCGCGACGATCCTCAGCAATCCGGTCATGACGATCGGCGGGGCCATCACATACTCCTCCAGCGGGGCGTCCACCCTGACCAATACCGTGAATGCGGGGGCATTGGTCCTGGCGGGGGGCACGCTCAACCTGGGCACGAATCTGACGCACACGTTCACCGGCGGTTGGACCCGGACCGCCGGGAGCCTGCTGGGCGGATCCAGCACATTGAAGATCGGGGGCGGCGTCAGCGGTTCCGGCGGAGCGTTCACGGCCGGCACGTCCACCGTGGAATGGAACGGGGCGGGGGATCAGACGCTGGCCGTGATCGGATATCATAATTTGGTTCTGTCCGGCGGTGGGGTCAAGAGTTTGGGTTCGGGCGTTTCGGCGACCGGCGGGTTAAGTGTGGCCACGGGGGTCAAAGCCGGCATCGCGGATGGGGTGAACGTGCCCGTGGGGACGCTGACGCTGGGCGGCGTGGGGTGCAAGAACGGGACTTGGGGTTCCAGCCTCGCGACGGCGGCGATTTACCATGACGATGTGTTCTTCACGGCCAACACCGGTTATTTGACGGTCAATGCCGATACGCGTCCCGACACCCTTGTTTGGCGGGGCACCGGCGACTGGTTCGCGAATCCGGGAAACTGGAGCAATGGTATCCCGGGGCCGGGCTCGAATGTGTGGATCGCTTCCGGGACGGTGACGTTATCCGGCGCCACGGCCGCGTTGGGGGATTTCGCCGTAGCCACGAACGCGGGCGTGATGTTCACCAATTGGACCACCTGTTTGACGGCGAGCAACGTCACGATCGTCGGCGGAGGAACGTTGACCCTGCCGGCGGCTTTTACCAACAACCAGATGTCCAACCGGGTTTGGGTGGTGTGTACAAATTTCACACTTGATGCGGGCGGCGTGATTCTCGCCGATGCGCGGGGTTATGCGCCCCTGAACGGACCCGGGCTGGGGACTACTTATCCCGCGCGTGGTGTGGCATCGGGCGGGGGCGGATACGGTGGACGAGGCGGGGCCGGCGGGAACCGTGCGTCTCCCGGGGGGCGTTCTTACGGCGCACCCCAAGGGCCCCAGGCGCCGGGCAGTGGCGGGGGGGGGACGTTAGGTGGAAATGCCTTGGGGGGGGGGGGCGGCGGCGTGGTCTGGATTTCGGCGTCCGGCTTGGTCAAAATCGATGGATTGGTCTCCGCCAATGGCGGCAATGGCGGCGCGATATACGGCGATACGCCTTGCGGGGGCGGCTCTGGTGGATCGATTTACATTGTCGGCGCCACCTTTGGCGGCGGTACCAGCGGCGTCTTACAGGCCAATGGCGGCAACGGCGCGATCTTCGGTACGGCGGCGGCTGGGGGCGGTGGGGGCGGACGGATCGCGATCGAATACCAAGCACTGTCGGGTACGCCGGGAGTTCGCTTTTTCGCCAACCACGGAAACAGCTGGACCAATGTGGACCTGTGCGCGCAGGATAACGCCATGGCGCCCCATGTGGGGACGTTGCATTTCTCGGACACGCGGATGCTGGATGGCCTGATCGCCGCCAATAACGGCGTCGCCGCCAGCCTGTTCGGTTATCCAACATTTCAAACGACGACCAACTGGGCGCCCTATCTCCTGGCCGTCAGCAACAGCACCCTGGGGGTCTCAGCGGGGACCGTTTTGCGGATCACCAACGACTTAACCTTGACCGTTACGGGAGCGCTGGTGGTGGCCGGTGGGGCAACGTTGGCGTGCGAGAAAAATCTGACCTTGACCAATCAATCACGTTTATTGATTTATGCCGGCGAGACCAACACGGTCAACACGAATCGGTACGGCAATCGGGTGGCCGTTTCCAATACCCTGACGGTGGCCTCCGGTTGCTGGGTGTATCCCTTTGCGCATTCGACCAACGGAGGCGTGGTTCTCCTGGACGTGGGAGCGTTGACCGTGCAAAGCGGTGGCGGCATCAACGCGGATGGTCGCGGATTCGCGCGGGCGACCGGCCCCGGCCGGGGCACGAATGCGATATCCCGGTATCGCGGATCCGGTGGCGGGGGGCATGGCGGAAAAGGAGGAACGGGGGGATATGATGGCGCGGTGCATGTGGGGGGCGGGCGGACCTATGATGCGACCAATGTGCCGCTCCTTCCCGGCAGTGGCGGCGGGGTCATCCTCAGTGGCCCCTTCCCCTTCGGACATGGTGGTGGAGTGGTTTGGGTTGCGTCGCGAGGCGCCGTGACGCTCAATGGGGCCGTGACGGCCAATGGTTTGGTTGGCGGGTTCGACACCTCCTACAACGATACCCCTAGCGGGGGAGGCGCCGGCGGGTCGGTTTTTATGACGTGCGCTTCGTTCGCGGGCGCCGGCGGCCTATTGCAAGCCGATGGGGGGGCGGGGACCAACTACCCGCCCACCTATTTCAGTGGTGGCGGCGGAGGTGGCCGGATTTCGGTGGTTATCGGCTTTACCGCGGAGCAATTGGCCGCGCTGTGGGCCGGTGAAGAGATTCCCGGGTTGACGGCCTCGTCGACGGCGCTGGATTTTTCCGGGACGCTTTCCGTGACGGGAGGAGTGGATGCGGTTTACCGGCCCATCGTCGATCCCCCTGACGGCTCCTATCCAGGCACGCGGCAATTCCTCAAGATCGTCGCCGCGGGCCAGCGGACCGTTGTCATTGCGGGTTCGCCGGGCCCGTATGGCGCGCCGGCACCGAACGGGTACGGGGATTCCTGGCTGTTTGACGATGGCACGACGATCACCAACACTGTTTCGACTCCCGCCAGCATCGGCGACGGGGTGCGCTGGTCCTGTATCGGCTGGCGATTGACCGATACCGCGCTGGGGACCTTGATCTCGAACGATGTCGGCACTCAGGCGGTTTTCACGGCGCAGGCCAATGTGACCCTGACCTGGCTCTGGACCAATCAATATCTACTGGCGGTCTCGGCCGGCAAGAACGGTTCCGTGAATTCCAACACGGTGAATGGGTGGTATACCAATGGGACCGGGGTGAGCGGGATCGAAGCCACGGCCGATCCGGGTTATGGGTTTATCGCGTGGGTGGGTGCGTCCGTGCCGGCCGGCCAGGCGGCGGTGAATCCGTTGACCGTCACCCTGAATCAGGCCCGCACGAATCTCATGGCCTCGTTTGTCTCGCTGGTGGGTGAGACCAAGGCCTGGAACGGAGTGGGCAATTGGACGAGCCAGACCAACTGGACGCCGGAGGGAATGCCCGGCCCGAACGATTGGGCCGTTCTACAGACGGGGACCTCGACGCTGAGCGAAGCCTACAGCGTCGGTTCGCTCATTGTCAGCAACGGGGCGACATTGCTCTTCACGAATTGGACCACCTGTCTGACTGCGAGCAATGTGACCATTCTGACTAATGGGACGATGACCTTGCCGCCCGCGTTCACGACCAACCAGATGTCGAACCGGGTATGGGTGGTCTGCACCAATTTCATGCTGAACGCCGGGGGCCGGATCCTGGCCGATGAGCGGGGTTACTTCTGTGCCATGGGGCCCGGAAGCGGGGGGTCGGGCAGCGGTTATTCCAGCGGGGGCGGATACGGCGGGCAAGGGGGGATGGGGTTGTCGAAATACGCGGTGGGTCCGGCCTATGGATCGACGTCTGAGCCGATCGCTCCCGGCAGTGGGGGTGGGGTTTCTGTCGGTTCGGTCTACGGCCATGGCGGGGGCGCCGTGCGAATCGAGGCCTCTGGCGAAGTGACGGTCAATGGAACGGTTTCCGCCAACGGCAGGAACGGAGGAGTTGCGGGGCAAGCCGGAGGGGGGGGCGGATCGGGTGGTGCGATTTTTATCACCTGTGCCTCATTCGGCGGAAACACCAATGGGCTCCTGCAGGCCAACGGCGGCAAAGGATCGACTGATGCAGGGTATATCCAGTATGCCTATGGGGCCGGCGGTGGCGGCCGGATTGCGGTTGTGTATCAGTCGCTCGCGGGCACGCCGGGCGTCCGCTTTTCCGCGAATTGCGGCGCGATAGCCCCCTATCCGGTGGACATCAATTCGCCGACAGAAAAAACCGCCGCACAAATGGGAACCCTGTATTTTTCCGACTCGGCGCTGTTGGATAATGTTCTGACGGCCTGGTCGGGAACGGCTTCCGGGATGAATGGCTATTTCGTTTTTCAGTCAACCAATATGTGGGTGCCTGGCTCGCTCCTGTCGCTGAACAATTCAACCTGGGGTATTCTGGAGGGATTCACGCTCCAGATCCCGAACGACCTGACGGTTGTAACTGGCGGGTTGGTTGTCGCCACCCATGCCAACCTGATGTGTGACGGGAACCTGACGATGAGCGAGGGTGCTCGCCTGGTTGTTTATGGCGGAGAGACGAATGCGATTTACACGAATTCGTATGGCGCCCGGGTGACCATTGCCAACACGTTGACGGTCGGCTCCAACTGCTGGATTTACCCCTACTCGCATTCGACGAACGGCGGGTCGGTTCTTCTGCGCGTAGGGGCGCTGGCCATCCGAAACGGCGGTGGTATTGACGCTGACGGGCGCGGGTATGCACGGGGAACAGGCCCCGGGCGGGGAACCAATGCGACCGTGCGATACCAGGGCTCCGGGGGGGCTGGATATGGCGGCAAAGGGGGATCCGGGTCGACCACGATCGGAGGCGGTATTTATGGCGTGACGAATGCACCGCTGGTACCCGGCAGTGGCGGCGGGGGGGTAACGGATGGGAATAACCGGGGTGGACATGGGGGTGGGGTGGTGTGGGTTGTGGCCGAAGGGAGTATGACGATCGACGGGACGCTGACCGCCAATGGTGGCCCAGGCGTTCTCGTCTATGGAGATACTCCCCATGGTGCCGGATCGGGTGGCGCGATTAACCTGCTCTGTTCCTCATTCAGCGGCGATTCCAACGGGATCGTGAGGGCGATCGGGGGCGCTGGCCCCACCAATTCCACCGCCGGTGGCGGAGGCGGTGGCGGGGGGCGCATTGCGGTTTGGGTTGGACTCTCTGACGTTATGCAGGCGAAATATCTCAGGCGCGAGTTGCGATTGTTGGATCAGTCCGCAGAGGTCCCCAGACAATATTTGGGATCCTTCAACGTCACCAATGGGACCGGTTATACCAATGGGGCACCCAATGGCGCCAATCCCGGCACGATCTACATTTTCATGATGCCGAATCAGGGAACCATTTTCTCGCTCTATTGAAATGGCCGGTTGGGGATGGACTTGGTTTTCGGTGGCTATCCCGGCAGACCCCTTAAAGGGCCAGCGGTTGCGGCCGCCGTTTTTCAAACCGGGTGGTTTGGGTATAGCCTGCGACGCGAGCAACGGCGATAGCGGTTTCGAATTCATGGCCGACCTCTTCCGGCTGGTGGGCATCCGATCCGAAACAGATCGGAATATTGCGTTCCCGGGCGAGGGAGAGGAGCAGGACGGCGGGGTATTGTTCCTTGGCCGGCCGGCGATAGCCCGAGGTGTTGATTTCAATTCCCATGCCCGCCGCCGCCACGGCATCCAGGGCGGGCACGGCCGCCGCCTTCAAAGTTGTTTCCGAAATGCGATGTCCGAATTTTTTGGGCAGATCGAAATGCCCGACGACATCGAACAGCCGGGTGTTGGCCAACCGGACGACACAATCGAAATAATTACGCCAGACCGAGGGGACATCCACCGAACTCCACCGGGGAAGTTCATCCGGGCTGTCGAATCCCCAGTCGTCGAGGTAATGCACCGAACCGAGGACGAGATCGAAATTTTGGGCGGGAAGCCATTGGCGTAGAAAATCCTCGCAACCCTCGTAGTAATCGGCTTCGATTCCGAAATGTACCTTGGGTAAATTTTCATCCTGGAGGGCGGCGATCATCTCCCGATAGGTGGGGAAATCGCTCAGGGCCATCCGGTGTCGGGCATCGTAAGCATCGGGGGTTGGCACATGATCCGTGAAACAGATTTCCTCGATGCCCCGGGCGTGAGCGGCGGCGCGGTATTCGGCCGGGGCCCCCACGGCGTGTTTACAAAGCGGGGTGTGCAGGTGGTAGTCGGGCGGGAGGGGGGTCGGCATTAGAACTCAATCCCTTTCTGGGCTTGGATACCCTGGTCAAAAGGATGTTTGATCGCCCGCATTTCGGTGACCAGGTCAGCGGCTTCAATCAATTCGGGAGAGGCGTCCCGACCGGTGACGATGAGATGCAGACCCGGGGGGCGGTTTTTCAGGGCGGGGATGATTTCGGAGGCGGGGACCATGTCGTATTTCATCAAATAGGTCAATTCGTCGAGAATGAGAAGATCCTGTTTGCCCGTGGCGATGAGGGATTGGGCGAGCGTCCACCCCTCGCGGGCCAGGCGGATATCTTCGGCGAGGTTTTCTGATTTCCAGGTAAACCCGCGGCCGAGCGTGTGGCATTCCAACCGGTTTTTAAAAAGTTCGGCCGAAACCAGCTCGCCACATTTCCCGGGGCCCTTGATGAATTGCAGAATACAGACCCGGAGTCCCTGTCCGAGGGCGCGGAAGGCCAGTCCAAAGGCGGCGGTGGTTTTACCCTTGCCGTTGCCCGTATAAACGATGAGAAGCCCGCGGTTCATGGAGGCGTTCTAGCACGGTTTTGCCCGTATTTCAACGGAATAAGGGTTTTAGCCCAAACGGGCGTTTCTCAGGAGCGATTTTCTGCTCAATATCCTTGTTCCGGTGGGCTGGGTGTGATATAGGGATACGTTTCGACAAAAGAGGAGCACACTATGACGGAGAATCAGGCTTCGCCGACGGAGGCAAACGCGTCCTTGATTACGGTGAAAGGGATCAAGGCTTGCTTGGAATCGCCCACGCCGGATTGGGCTAAAATAGGGGTTGCTTTAAATGCGCCTGAGCTTCGAACGGATCCCGATTTTGCCGATCTGGTCGAAACGATCCAAACCCGATTAGGCGCTGAAGGACAGGTCGCGCCGTCGGTGGCGTTGCTGAAACACCGTCTGGCCTGGTCGGCCGCTGTGCCGGCCGTAAAGCCCGATCTGACCGCGGTCCTCACCCCGCTGTTTATCAAGGATCCGGTGACCAAGCGATATGTGGAGTCGATTGGAATTGATAAACGAGACACCTCTCCCGCCGAGGCGTTGCGCCGGTTGGAAGTTTTGATGGCCCTGGCTCCCGGAGTATATTGTCAGGATAAAACCTGGGGATTCGGGATCGTCCGTTCGCTGGATGGATTTTATGGTCGAGTGCGCATCGATTTCGACGGCAAGACCGGGCACGAGATGACGTTTGCCTATGCTTCCTCGGCCCTGCAACTGGTTGATAGCGAACATTTACTGGCCTTGCGGCGGCTGCAGCCCGAGCGGTTGGCGGCGATGGTTCGGGATCAACCCGCTGACCTGGTGAAATTAACCTTGAAAAGCCTGGGTTCGATGCCGTTGCCGATTCTCCAGGAGTGGCTGGTGCTGAAACTGAAGGTGGTGACCGATTGGAAGGCGTTCTGGGATGCGGCGCGCAAAGGGTTGAAAACGGATCCGCAGATCGAAATCCCCGCCAAGCGGTCGGAATGTTTGCGTCTGACGAACCGGCAAAGCCGTTTCGACGTCTCCTGGGTTGAAGCCTTCCGGCGCGAACGCGGAATGGATGTGCTGCTGGAACGGTTGGAAAACCTGCAGGAGTGCTGGGACGAACAGAAGAGCCGCCCCGAAGTCTATGAGGCGGTGGCCGATCGCGTTCGGTTTATCATTCGCGGTTCGAGTGAACGCCAGTCGGATTTGTTGGCGCGCGGTTTGCTGATGGCGCACGAACTCGGGTTGGATTTGGTCGAAATGGATCCCGGGCGCGCGCGGGCCCTGTTTTTGCGTCCGGGAATTTTCCGGAGCGCCCTGACGAAATTGCCGGTGCGTTTCCACCGGCCGCTGATCGAACTGGTGGGCGGGTTTGACCGGGAGGCGATGACGGCGCGGGTACTCGAAGAAGTTCCGGAAATGAGTTCTCCCTGTCTGGCCCTGGTGGTTGAGGGGCTTGAGGGATGGGGGCAAGGGGCGTTGATTCGGGAACGGATCAAGGCGTTGACCGCCACCCGGGATACCAGCCCGGCGGTGGCCAACTGGGTGGCTCGCCACTGGGAGACGATTGATGAGTGGTCGACCATTCCCATGCTTGAACTGCCCGAATTTCTTTTGGAACTTCTCAGCCGCCGGTACGCCTACGACATGTTAAAGGCCGCTCATCTGGCCGAAGAGATCCTGATGGATAAGGCCTGGCTCATGGCCGTGATGGGCCGGATGACGTCGGAGCAGCGCCAGGGGGTGATGCAACGGCTGAAGCACATGGCCGAAGGGCGGAATGTGATCGACGTCAAAGGTTTGATGGGGCGGTTGATCGTGTTGTTCCCCGAATTAAACCGGGTGTTGTCGTCGACCGACGAGACCCCGACGACGACCGCGGCGCGGTTGACCTCCTGGCGTTCCCTGAAGGATCGCCGGTACCAGTTGGAAAAACTGGTCAACGAAGAGATCCCCGCCAACAGCCGGGATATCGGCGTGGCCCGGAGTTACGGCGATTTGCGCGAGAATTTCGAATACAAGAGCGCCAAGGAACAGCAGGGCCTGTTGATGCAACGGCGCGCGGAATTGGAACAGGATCTGGCCCAGGCGCGAGGTACGGATTTCAGCGGGGTGCCGACCGATCGGGTGGCTCCGGGTACCAGTGTGCAGATTCGCTATGCCGATGGCCGGGTCGAAAGTCACACGCTGTTGGGCGAATGGGACCAGAATTCGGATCTGAATATTATTTCCAGCAGTAGTCGGTTGGCCCAACTGCTGAATGGGGCACGGGTGGGGGATACGGTGCAGGTTCCGAATGCCCGTGAGGAAATGGTTCCCTGTACCGTGGAGTCCATCGAGGCCCCGTCAGAAGCGATCCGCGCGTGGATGCGCGGATAGTTGGGGACGGCTTGGAGAGGGAGGAAGGATGAAAACAAGGTGTTTCGAGAAGAAATATGAGATGATGGGCCGTGATGAGCTGTCCGCCCTGCAGGGAGAGCGATTGCGGTCGATGGTGGCCCGGGTTTATCAACGGGTGCCCTTTTATCGCCGTAAACTCGATGAAGCCGGAATCCGACCGGAAGAGGTGCGGTCCATCGATGACCTGGTCCGGTTGCCCTTTACGACCAAGATTGATTTCCGGGATCAGTATCCCTTTGGCCTGTTTGCCGTGGATATGAAGAAGGTGGTCCGGGTTCATGCCTCATCGGGAACGACCGGCAAGCCGACCGTGGTGGGCTATACCCGTAAAGATATTGAATTATGGTCCCGTACCTGTGCGCGGACGCTGGGGTGCGGTAATGGGACCGCGCGGGATGTGGTGCAGAACGCCTATGGCTATGGGCTTTTTACCGGCGGACTGGGAATGCATTACGGCGGCGAACGACTGGGTGCGACCGTCATCCCGATGTCCGGCGGAAATACCAAGCGTCAGATTCTCCTGATGCAGGATTTTGGCACGACGCTGCTGTGTTCGACGCCCTCCTATGCCTTGGAAATCGCGGAAGTGGCGGCGGAGATGGGCGTGGACCTGCGCAAAACCAAACTGCGGGTGGGCTTTTTTGGAGCCGAGCCGTGGAGTGATAACATGCGCAAGGCGATCGAGGAGCGGCTGGGAGTGACGGCGCTCGATATCTATGGATTTAGCGAAGTCATCGGTCCGGGGGTTGCCTCCGAATGCCTGGCGCACTGTGGCTTGCATGTATTCGAGGATCATTTTTATCCCGAAGTGATCGATCCGCAGACCGGCCGCTCCCTGCCGGACGGACAGCCCGGCGAACTGGTCTTCACCTGCCTGACCAAGGAAGCGTTGCCGTTGATCCGCTACCGGACGCGCGATCTGACCCGCCTGACGCATGAGCCGTGCGCCTGTGGCCGGACCCTGGTCCGGATGCAACGGGTGACCGGCCGGACGGACGATATGTTGATCATTCGGGGGGTGAACGTCTTCCCGTCCCAGATTGAAAGCGTCCTGCTGGAGATTGAAGGCACCCAGCCGCACTATCTCATCCTTGTTGAACGCCGGGACCGGTTGGACGAGATCGAAATTCAGGTTGAGGTGGACGAGAAGTTATTCTCGGATGAGATCCGCAAACTGGAGGATCTCCGCAACCGGATTGGCTACGAGATTTATTCGATCCTGGGTTTGACCGCCAAAATTACCCTGGTGGAACCCCGGACGATCGAACGGAGCCAGGGCAAGGCCAAGCGGGTGATCGATAAACGGGTGATTTAACCGGAGGAACAGCCATGCGCATTCGTCAAATCAGTGTTTTCATCGAGAACCGCGCCGGCCGATTGGAGACCGTTGCGAAATTGCTGGGGGATGCGGGAATCAACATTCGGGCGCTGTCGTTGGCTGACACCAGTGATTTTGGAATTTTACGCCTGATTGTCAACCAGCCCGAGGCGGCTTCCGAGCTGCTGCGCCGGGAGGGTTTCACCATCCGGCTGACCGAGGTGGTGGCGGTGGAGATTCCGGATGTGCCGGGCGGGTTGGCCGGGGTGCTGGCGATTTTGGGGCGGGGCGGCGTGAATGTTGAATATATGTATGCTTTTGTTGAAAAGGCCCGCGGCAAGGCGGTGGTGGTCTTCCGGTTCGAGAATTTCGACGCGGCGGTGCGGACGTTGGAAGCCGGGTCCGTGCGGTTGCTGAAGGAAGACGAATTGCTCAAGTTATAAGGTGCGGCCTGTCTCGGAATCGCGGATATAGGGTTGAGCGAGGTGCTGACGTGAATACGACGATATGGAATCCGGATATCGAATGCCTGGCTCGGCCCCAGTTGGAGTCGCTCCAGTTGGATCGCCTGCAAAATCAGATCCGGCGGATGAGTGAACGGGTGCCCTATTATGCCGAGAAGATGAAGGCCGCCGGGATCGTCCCGGGCGATATCCGCAGTCTGGCGGATACGCGCCTGTTGCCGTTCACGGAAAAGGACGATCTGCGCCAGAATTATCCCTTTCAAACCTTTGCCGTTCCCTTGCGGGAGGTGGTCCGGATTCACGCGTCCACCGGGACCACTGGCAAACCGACCGTGGTGGGGTATACCCGGCAGGATATGGAGATCTGGAGTGAAGTGGTCGCCCGGTTCCTGGTGGCGGGGGGATTAACCCCCGACGACATTGTCCAAATCGCCTTTGGGTATGGCTTGTTCACCGGCGGGTTCGGCCTGCATTACGGCGTTGAAAAGGTGGGGGCTACCGTGATCCCCGCCTCCAGCGGGAATACCGAGCGCCAGATCCTGCTGATGAAGGATTTGGGGACGACCGCCCTGGTCTGTACGCCGACCTACGCTGTTTTATTAGGCGAAACCCTGCGCAAGGAAAATATCGCCCTGCGCGATCTACGGTTGCGTCTGGGCTTTTTTGGCGGCGAATTTTGGACCGAAAGCGTCCGCCATAAAATTGAGGAATCGCTGGGGGTCGTCGCCACCGACAATTATGGGTTGTCGGAAATTGTCGGCCCCGGGGTCAGTGGGGAATGTCTCCAGCAAAAGGGGATGCACATCGCCGAGGATCATTTCCTGTTTGAGGTCGTCGACCGGAATACCTTGCAGCCTTTGCCGGATGGCGAATGGGGTGAAGTGGTGATCACGACCCTGACCAAGGAGGCGATCCCGGTCATGCGGTACCGGACCCGCGACATTTCGCGGATCATTACCGAGCCTTGCCCTTGCGGGCGGACCCTGCGCCGGATGCAGAAAGTGATCGGGCGCACCGATGATATGCTGATCATTCGCGGCGTCAATATCTTCCCCTCCCAGGTGGAGACGGTGTTGTTGCAACTTCAGGGGGCGGAACCGCATTATCAACTGGTCATCACCCGCGAGGGGGCGATGGACCACCTGGAGATTCGCGTCGAGGTCTCTGAAAATCTGTTTTCGGATGAGATGAAAAAGCTGAATGCGTTTCGGGATGAGCTGAAGCATAAGATTGACTCGGCGCTGGGCGTTCATTCCAAGCTGACCCTGGTCGAACCCGGGGGGCTGGAACGGTTCGTGGGCAAAGCCCGCCGGGTCGTGGATATGCGCTCGTTCTGAAGGTGGACGGCGGATTGAGTTATGGACGACTTCCCCTTTTTGGAATCTGCGGCGGCCACCGACATCGGTCGGCATCGCCCGAAGAATGAGGACACCATCCTGGCGATCCCCTCAGCGGGTTTATTTGCCGTTGCAGATGGCATCGGCGGAGGGCCGGCGGGTGAAATGGCCAGTCAGGCGGTCGCGGATGTACTCTGCGCCCAGTTCGATCCTGCCGCGCCCGCAGCCCCTCGTTCGGGCGATCCGGTGGACCGCGTGATTCAGGCGGTGAAGGAAGCCAATGTCCGGATTCGGCAGGAAGCCCGGCGGCGGGAATGGGTTGGCTGCGGCACCACGGTGGTGGTACTGGTCTGGCAGGCGAACGATCCCCGATCCGCCATGCTTTTGCATGCCGGCGACAGCCGCGCCTATCGCTGGCGGAACCGCCGGCTTCAACAGCTGACGCTGGACCACTCCCTTGCCGCATCCGGGCTTTTTGTGGGGATGGAAGAAGTCGCTTCGCTGTTTCAAGGCATCATCACCCGGGCCGTCGGAATCGAGGATGAGATCGAGCTGGAGCAAACTCCGGTAACCGTGGAGTCCGGCGATCTGTTTCTCCTGTGTAGCGATGGGTTGACAACGGCGGTTCCCGATTCAGCATTGGCAGTTTTGCTCGGGGACCGGTCCCCGGGAGGGTCGTTGGATCGACTGGCGGCCCAATTGATCGAGGCGGCCAATGCGGCGGGGGGTGAGGATAATATTTCTGTTGTTCTGATCCGAGTGGGGTCTTTGTAGCGGAACACCGGTCGCCCGTTCGGTCAAATTTACTTGTAAAGTTGCCTGATTTTTCTTATAGGCTTGATTGATTTGACAGTGCAACTTTAGCCGGAGTCTGCGACTGGCCTGATGGAGCAGACCATCGTTTTATGGCAACGGTAGGCGGAAGGGGGAGGTGGCGGTCAATACAGGATTCGGATGACCGGATAATTTGGATAAAATGCAGGTAAACAACAATTGGAGTGGTTCAATCATGAAGCGTTTTGTAATCAGTAGTCTGGTGGCGGGTGTTGTGGCGATGGGTCTTTCGGTCAATGCCCAAGATGCGGCTCCGGCCGTTCCCGCGGCTCCGGTTGAGCAGGCCGTCAAGAAGCAGAAAGTTCCGCCGCCCCCCGCGGTTGATCTGACCGTGTCCGGCACGTTGAAGAAGGATGAACAGACCAAAATGAACAAGGCCGGCAAGGAAGTCAAGAAAGTCCAGTTCTCGCTGGTTCAGGACGATGGTAGCAGTGTGAAGTTGCCTACCCCCCGCGCCAAGAAGGGCGAAGCGGCGGCCATTAATCTCGATGCTTTTGTCGACAAGAAGGTGAAAGTGGTCGGCAAGGGTAATGAAGGCGTCGATAAGAAGGGCGCCAAGAAGACCGTCGTTTCTGAGATCACCACGATCGAAGAAGTCGCGGCTGCGCCGGTTGCCAAGTAACAGGTCAGTTCGTATTGCTAAAAAGGGGAGGGATTATATCCCTCCCCTTTTTTTGTGTCGCCCGCCCGAATGGACGGATGGGATGGGGCGGGGGATCATCTGTGGCCATGTCGGCCAGCCTTTATGGTCAGGTCAACGTTGCTGACGAAAGGTTGAAATTCAATTCCAGGGACGGATCCACATCGAGATCCATGGGGAGCCGTTCCGGCTGTTTGGCGAAAGCGGGCGATCCGGCTAGGCCGGCGATCATGGCCGCATTGTCGGCGCAAAAGGTGGGGGGCGCCATCAGGAGGCGGACTCTTCGCCGGGCGGCGAGGGCGGTCATTTGTTCCCGTAGGCGTCGGTTGAGAGAGACGCCCCCGACAACGGCCAGATAAGGTTCGTCCCGGAGGGCATCATCGGTCCGGCGGACGAGGGAGTCGACGATGGCTTCCTGGTAGCTTGCCGCCAGATCGGCGAGGCGGGAGTCCCCGGGGACCAGGGGGTGGTCTTTGAGATGATAGAGCAGAGACGTTTTGAGCCCGCTGAAGCTGAGACAAAGCAGATCATGGGTGGGGTCGTGATGATGAGGCCGTCGGGTGAGTCCGCGGGGGAAGCGAATGGCCTGGGTATTCCCGTTTTGAGCCGCGCGATCGATGGCTGGGCCGCCGGGATATCCCAGCCCCAGGAGGTTGGCGCCTTTGTCGAAGGCTTCGCCCGCGGCATCGTCAATGGTCTGACCGATCAGACGGTAAACGCCCGGCTTGGACATCCGAACCAGACAGGTGTGTCCTCCCGAAACGATCAGGACCAACAGCGGACAGGCGGCGGCGGGATCCGGTGCGGCAGGATCGAGAAACGCCGAATAGAGATGCGCCTCGATGTGATTGATGGCAACCAGGGGGCGCTGGAGACGGAGGGAGAGGCTTTTTGCGGCGGCGACCCCGATCATCAAGGCGCTGGCTAAACCCGGCCCGGAGGTCACGGCGATGCGATCAATCCGGTCCCAATCCAGTCCGGCCTGGGCCCGGGCCTCGGAGATGACCGGCATGATTTTTTCAACATGATTCCGGGAGGCGATTTCCGGGACCACCCCGCCATAGGGGCGGTGGAGGGCCACCTGGGAAAAGATAACCTGGGAGAGCACTTCGCGTCCCGCCCGAACCAGGGCGGCGGAGGTTTCATCGCAGGAGGTTTCGATGCCGAGGACGATCATGGGATTTAATGCTCGGTGGGGCTGCGAGAATTAAGGATCAAAAGCCCCTTCAAAATATCGAGGGCTCGCTCCAGCGGGCGATCGACGATGCCGGCCAAATCTTCCGGGGGCGGCTCTTTGGTGAATAACTCCGGGTTTTCGAGGCGGGCTCGTTTTTGAAGAATTTTCTGCCATTCGCCAAGAGAGACCGGGACGGCGATATCGGGGGGGATTCCGATGTCGTGAATGGGCCGGTCGGAGGGTGTATGGTAATGAGCGGTGGTCAGGCGGAGGGCATTGGATTCGTCGAGGGGGAAGATACTCTGAACCGACGCTTTGCCGTAGGTCCGGGTGCCGATCAAAATGGCCCGATGATGGTCCTGGAGGGCGCCGGAGACGATTTCCGAGGCGCTGGCGCTTCCTTCATTGACCAGGATGGCCATGGGAAATTCAGTCAGGTGCAAGGGGCCGCCGGAGGTATAGGGGGGCGGATCATTCGTCGGGTTACGGCTACGGGTGACGACAATAGGCAGGCCAGGCTTGAGAAAGATCTGGCTGACTTCGATCGCGGAATTCAGCAATCCCCCGGGATTATTGCGCAGATCGAGAACCAGAGCGCGCAAATCCTGTTTGCGGAGTTGATCGAGGGCGTCCCGCAGTTCGGGCGCGGTATTTTCAGTGAACTGGGTGATGCGGATATAACCGATCCCCGGGTCGAGCAGTCGGGTGCCCTTGACGCTGGGAATTTTGATTTGCTCCCGGACCAGATTGAACTCGAGGGGATTTTTTTCGTCTTTTCGCGTCACGGTGAGGGACACGGCGGTATTTTCCGGGCCTCGCAACAGGCGGATCGCATCGCGCATATTCAGGGCTTCGGTCGACTTTCCATTGATACTCGCGATGCGATCACCCGCGAGCATACCGGCGCGGAAAGCAGGGGTGCCCTCCATCGGGGCGATAACGGAAAGAATTCCGTCCTGGAAGCCCAATACAATGCCGATCCCGCCGAATTCGCCCGAGGTATCGTTTTTGATATTTTCATAGAGCTCGGCATCGAGGAACTGGCTGTGAGGGTCGAGTGATTGGAGCATGCCCTGAAGGGCGCCCTGGATCAAGGCGGGGTATTCGGTTTTGGAGGGATCGACGTAGTCTTTACGGATCTGGATGAGGGCCCGGGCCAGGAGCCGGAGTTGCTGGTAGGCGACATCTTCTGCCTCGACAGCGGTCGGCGGCGGGTTGGAGCCGATATTTTGAAGCGCGACGGGTTGGGCGGACGGGGCGGAAACGGGAGGGGTTGATCGGCAGCCGGCGAGGCCCGTGGCGATCATCACCAGAAACAGGAGCCTTCGATAACACAGGTTAGGGCGCCGCATCGATTTCCAACACATTGAAAGACCTCGCGTCCACCCAAAGGCGGACGGGTGAAGGGTTTATCCAGCAACCCTTCAAACTGTACCGTTAAGCAGGCGGCGGATTCAAGCAAACTTTTAGATGGGAAAGATCTCAGGGTATAATTTTCGGGAACATTCCGGACAGATGGAATGACTGAATTCGGCCTCGGAATGGTTCTGGATATAGGCTTCGATCCGGTTCCAATAGCCCCGGTCATCCCTGATTTTTTTGCACGAGGCACAAATCGGCAAAAGACCGCTTAATTTTTTCACATCCGCGAGGGCCGCTTGGAGGCGGATGTTGCTTTCGGATAATTCGCGATTTTGGAGGGAAATGGATTCCGCCTGGTCGCGGTTGATACGGCGCAAGGCGAGTTCCTCCTCGAATACCTGGTCGAGCCGGCGTCGGAAAATATTCAGGATGAAATTGAACAGGAAAAGAACGCCCACCGTAACCGCGATACAAAAAAACAGATTGGCGATCAAGGCTTTGAAAATGTTTCGCAAGGCCTTGGTTTCCGCCTGTTCCACCACCAGATACCAGTTGAGTTCCGGGATGAATCGGGCGTTGAGATGGAGGGTGGTACCTTTTCGCTGAAAGCTGGCGCTGGATTTACCGGAAGCGATCAGTTTTTTTATCTGAGCCGTGAGGTCGTCCGGTGTGACGGGCGAAGCGGTGGAGGCCGTCGTCTGGTCGAGCCGGGTGATCAGCTGGCCGTTGGGGTTGACAAAGTAGACGTTTCGATCATAGCGCCGGCGATAGTCGAGCATCATAGCGTTTACGGATTTGATCGTCAGGCCGATTCCCGTGGCGCCGAGGAATCGGCCCTGATCATCGACGATCCGGTGATTGACGAAAATGGTCAGGGCATCCCGGTTGGCCAGGTCGGGATCGAGATTGATTTCGTAAGGGGTCGTCAGATCGCGGACGCGAAAAAACCAGGCATCCCGGGGTTCGTCCGGGCTGACTTTTTTCAGGATCCCATCAGCATGATAATAGGTCCGGGTGCGTTCCGAGACGAGGAAACTGGTGACCGTGCCATAGGTTCGACGGATTTCGTCCAGATAGCGGCGAAGGCGGAGTTCATCGGGTTCGCCGGCCAGAAGCCAGTCGTGAACAAAGGTGTCCTGCGCCATCAGGGACGAGATCAGGATGGGGCGAAGCAGATCGCGCTGGATTTCGGAATAAAGGGTGTCGCTGGTCAGCGGGAGTTCGTTTTCCCGGATGTGGGTGCGCAAGGCGGCTTTGGAAACAAAATAGGCGGCCAGGCTGGTCATGACAAACCCGATCAGGAGCAGGAACCCCACCCCCAGAAGATAGCGACGATTTCGCAGGCGAGGCCTCCTTCCCGAATAGCTTGATGCTGGCATCAACCACGGGGATATTATGAACATGTTTTTTAAAAACAAAGATATTTTTGAGTCGTTTTCAGGCGGGGGTGCCGGATAAATTGTGGAATAATGGGAAAAAGCTCCAGGACTTGATCCCCCGGTGCATTCAGGAATTAAATAATGGATTTGACAGGTGAAAAGGGGTGGTCTACCCTCCGGGCGCAGGTTTTTTTTCAAGTCGGATATGAGATTGAGTTATGACAGATGCTGAATTGAAGCGGGAAATTGCGCGCCGGCGGACCTTTGCGATCATTTCGCATCCCGACGCCGGGAAGACGACGCTGACCGAGAAATTGCTGTTGTATGGCGGAGCGATTCAATTGGCAGGATCGGTCCGCGCCCGTAAGAACCAACGGTCGACGACATCGGACTGGATGGAATTAGAGAAGGAACGCGGGATCTCGATTTCCTCCACCTTGCTCCAATTCGAATATGGCGGGTGCGTCATCAACCTGCTGGATACTCCGGGCCACAAGGATTTCAGCGAAGACACGTATCGGGTTCTGACGGCGGTGGATAGCGTTGTAATGGTGATTGATGCGGCCAAGGGGATTGAGGAGCGCACGCGCAAGCTGTTCGAAATCTGCCGACTGCGGGGAATTCCCATTTTCACCTTCATCAATAAGATGGATCGGCCGGCCCGGGAACCCCTGGCCCTGTTGGACGAGCTCGAAAAAACCCTGAGGATTGGCGCTTTTCCGGTAACCTGGCCGTTGGGCAGCGGGGACGAATTCATGGGGGTGTATGACCGGTTGCGCAAAAACCTTCACCGATTCGAGCGGACGGCGCACGGCGGACATCGTGCTCCCCAGCAGGTGGGCGGCATCCACGACGAAGCCTTGCGCGAAAAAATCCCGGAAACTCTTTACCGCGTCTGGTTGGAAGAGGTGGAGATGTTGGTCGGGGCGGGTGAGACGTTTGATTCCGAACAGGTGATGGCCGGGTTGATAACCCCGGTTTTTTTCGGAAGCGGCATGACGAATTTTGGGGTGCAGTTGCTCTTGGATTATTTCGTTGCGCATGGGGCCCCCCCCCAGCCGCGGAAATCGGGCGACCAGTCGATCGCCCCCGAGGATCCGCGGTTTTCAGGATTTGTCTTCAAGGTTCAGGCGAATATGAATCCGCGGCATCGAGACCGCCTGACTTTCGTGCGAGTCTGTTCCGGTCAATTTGTCAAGGACATGGTCGTCAACGATCCGGAGACAGGGAAACCAGTTCGCCTGTCCTATCCGCAAAAATTATTCGGGCAGGACCGGGAGAGTCTGGAGACGGCCCAAGCGGGCGATATCGTGGGGTTGGTGACGCACCGGGCCTTCCGGATCGGGGCAACCCTGACGACGGATCCCGGGATCCGGTATGATGAAATTCCGCGATTTTCACCGGAAGCCTTTGCGTTTATTCGGAATTTTGGAACTGGAAAATATAAGCAGTTCAAGGCCGGTTTGGATCAATTGCTGGAGGAAGGGGTGATTCAATCCTTCACCCTGACGGAGAGCGTTTCCACGGCTGTTTTATTGGGAGCGGTGGGGCAACTGCAATTCGATGTGGTGATGTACCGGTTGGCCAACGAATATGGCGCGGAACCGCGGCTGGAGCCGGCGCCGTTTACCCAGGTTCGGTGGTTTGACTCGGATTTCCGCATCGAGCAATTGGCCGACGACTATCTGGGCAAAGGCGTCAAACTGGCGCGGGACACCCGGGATCATTGGGTGGTGCTGTTCCCCGATGCCTGGTCGATGGAATATTTTGCCGATAAACGACGGAAACTGGTTCTGCATCCGGTTTCGCCCCACGATCAGATGCCGGGCAAGCCAGGATGACTGCCGTAAGGGATGAAATAGAAAGGCGGACACCATGCGAATTCATTTTTTGGGTGCGGCCGGTAACGTAACCGGCTCCCGCTATTGGTTGGATGCGCCGGATTGCCAGTGCCTGGTCGATTGCGGCTTGGTTCAGGAGCGAGCCTTGCAAGCCCGCAACTGGGATCCCTTCCCGGTGCCGCCGGCTTCGTTGCAAGCCGTCCTGTTAACCCATGCGCATCTCGATCATTGCGGGTATCTGCCGCGCCTGGTCAAAGAGGGATTCAAAGGCCGGATTTTTTGCACGGCGCCGACGGCGGAAATTGCCCGCCTGGTGTTGTTGGATTCGGCCCGGTTGCAGACGGAAGATGCCGCGTTCAAGCGCAAGCGGCATGCCCGCGAAGGCCGCCAGGGGCCGTATCCCGAGGAACCGCTTTACCAGGTGGCGGATGTTGAAGCCACCGTCGCGCGATTCCAGACGGTGGACTATCGCCGGCCCGTTTCGGTGGGGCGGGGGATCGAAGCGACCTTTTTCGATGCCGGGCATATTCTGGGGTCCTCCCTGATCCGGATCGATTGTCCGGGTCGGGACCGGCCGCGACGGCTCCTTTTTTCGGGCGACATCGGTCGCCGGGATCGGCCCTTGCTGGAGGATCCGGATCGCGCATCATCGGCTGATTACATCCAGATCGAATCGACCTATGGGGATCGTCTCCATGATGATACGAAACCCATACCGGAACGGTTGGCAGAGGAGATTCGCGCCACCCACGCCCGGGGCGGGATTCTATTGATGCCGAGTTTTGCCGTCGAGCGGGCGCAGGAGATCCTGTATCATTTGCGGGAACTCTTTGAAAACGGCGCCATTCCCCGGATGAAGGTTTTCCTGGACAGCCCGATGGCGACCGAAGTTACCGGGATTTATCGGCGACATATTGATTTACTGGATAAAGAAGCCCAGACGTTATTCCGGGAGGGACGCTCGCCCTTCGATTTCCCGGAATTACACTACATCCGGACGCCGGACGAATCCAAGGCGCTGAATCAGTTGCGGGACCCGGCGATCATCATTGCCGGGTCCGGCATGTGCACGGGGGGTCGGATCAAGCATCATCTCTTGAATCACATTGGAAAGCCGACGACCACGGTATTGTTTATCGGGTATCAATCCGTGGGCACCCTGGGCCGGATTATCCAGGACGGGGCTCCGGAAGTGCGGATTCATGGACAGATATGCACGGTTCGCGCCCACATCGAGACGATCCATGGGTTTTCGGGACACGCGGATCGGGGCGAGTTGCTTCGATGGATTTCCGGCTTGCCGCAGGCACCCCGGGGAATTTTCGTGACGCATGGTGAGCCGGAATCCGCCGCGTCGTTTGCCGCCTATTTGCGGCAGGAAACCGGTTGGCCGGTGACGGTTCCCGCGTATGGGGATGTCGTCGAGTTAGAATGATTTGGGTGCGTTGCTACACAACCCATCAAGCCAGGCGGGCGGCCAGTTCCTGGGAGACCTGCCATTTCAAGGGCTCGCCTTTGAGGAAGCGCTGTAAATCATCCACCACGTAGCGGCCCATACGGCGGCATTCGTGATCCATCGAGCCGGCGATGTGGGGGGTGAGGATGACGTTGGGCAGGGTATAGAGGGGTGAACCGGGCGCGGGCGGTTCCGGATACGTCACGTCCAGGATGGCGGTGAGATCCGGACGCCGCCCCAGCACTTCAATCATTTCCGTTTCCCGGACGACCGCTCCGCGGGCGGTATTGATAAAGGTGCTCCCCGGTTTCATCGATTCGAAGTGGGCGCCGGTGATCAGTCCCTCGGTTTCCTTGATCCAGGGGGTATGGAGGGAGACGACGTCGGCCTGGCGAAACACCGTGCTCAGGTCTTCCAGGCGGGCGCCCAGTTGCTGGGCCAGATCGGCCGTGGCATACGGATCAAAGGCGACGACCTGGACATCAAAGGGTCGCAAATATTCACAGACCCGCCGGCCGATCATGCCGAGCGAAATGATGCCGACGGTGGATCCGTAGGCGCCAGGGACCACGAAGCGGCTGGGATAGGCCCGATTTTCTTTTATTTTCCCGGCATACGTCCAGCCCCGCTTCAATGAGAAAAGAATTTCAGCCAGGGTGAATTCGGCTACCGGAATGGCATTGGCCGCCCATGAGCTGGTGATCGGAATGTTCTTTTTCCAAAACGCTTCGGTCACCATCCCGCGAATGGATCCGGCTCCATAGAAAACAGCTTTCAAGCGGGGGGTGGATTCAAGAAAGGCCGTATCGAGGATGGGGGCGCCCCAGCCGGAAAAGATGATTTCCACCTCGGCCAGCAGATCGTATCGGGTCCGGGCCGTTTCGGGGTCGAGGGCGTCCGGATGGAGGAGGGTGACGGCTCGGGCGATATCCCGGCGTTCATCGGGTCCGTAGATGAGATCAAAGGACTGCGGGGGGAGAAGGTATAATGCTTTCATAAAGGATGGGTCAGGAGTCCAGGTCGTTGGGGTCTTTCAGGCAACCGGGGTTGGGGCCGATCAGGGATTCGACATGCCCTCCCAGATCGCGGATCAATTCGCGCATGGCCCCTTTGTAGAGGGTGTTCTGGGCCACGACGGAATGTTGAAGATTTTTCAGGATCATTCCCGTGGCGGGGGTATTACACCAGAGGACGTGAATGACATTGCCGGTGAAGGTCAGGCCGCGGACGCCTTCGAAGCGGACCTGGCAATCGCGATCGATATTCCCGTTGGCGCTTCGCCCGCCGTTGCGGATGGTATTGCCGGTGATGGCGATGGCCCGGACATTGCCCTCGAGCATTTCGATCGAGGGACCGTGATCGGAGCAAAAGAGGTTGCCGCAAATCTGGAGGTGCTGGGAATAATAGCGGTTGACGGTCAGCCCGCCCTCGCGGTTGTGCTCGATGCGTGAACCGTGGAGCGAGATGGAGTTGCCGGCGACGACTCCCCAGCCGCCGTTGGCGACGAACATGCAATCATGGATCCACCCATCGAAAGCGGTGCCGGCGTCCAGACCGTGACCCCCATTGGCGAAGAGAATGCTGTGTCGCAGATTCCAGACGTGGGATTCATTAAGTTGGACGCCGGTCCCGGAGAAATGCTCGATGCGGCAGTTGTCAATGATGACATTCTGTTCGTGGTTGGTGCCGCGCGCGATGAATATGCCGACGATGCCACCCTCGAGATCGCGACCATGAAACGTCAGGCCTTCCATGCGGACCCCATGTTTGCCATTGAGGTCGATCAAGCGGGGAATGAAAGCGCGGATCGGGGAGATAACGGTGCCACCGGATTCCTGGTAACCGAAGGCTGAATCCCCTCTGAGGGTGATGTGGTTGGGAGGATGGAGGGTGTCGGTGAGATAACGGCCGGGCGGAAAGAACAGGACTCCGCCGGGGCCGGGCAGGGCGGCGATGGCGGCGCGAATGGCGAGGGTATCGTCGGTGGTGCCATCGCCGAGTGCGCCAAAATCACGGACATTGACATGAGGTGTCATAGCATCAGCCTTTCAGGTTAAGTTGCAGGAGTCGATTGGTATTTTTCCACATGATTTTTTCATAAGCCTGGGGGGAGATGCGGCCGGCATCGCGGTGTTCCTTGAACCACTCGATGTGGGTCATATTATTGTGGACGGAACAATAATCCAGACCGAGAAAGAGTCGATCCTGGAATTCCTCGATGAAACGGAAGGCGTGTTCGGGGTCGCGCTTGAGGGCGTTCAGGCCGCTACCGGCGGAAAGATCGCCATTGAGATTGGGATATTTCCGGAATAGTTCAGGGAGGCGCCCGCCGGGGAGGACGGGGCCGGGGGGGTAACAGTTTTTATCGGCCAAGGTAATGCCGCCGCTGATTTCGCTCCAAAAGCTGAGGCTGTGCCCGAGGAAGTTAAGGAGGGGAAACTTTTGCAGAACTTTTTCGAAACGGGGGAACCCGAGGTCGTCGATGAGCCCGTAGGAATTGACATCGGCGGTGATGGTATGAAACGTCACGGGAAACCCCACCTGTTCACTGGCGGCAAAGAGTTTGTCGAGCGACGGATCATCCCAGGGGATGCGCGCGGTGACTTCTCCGATGCCTTTGAATCCCAAGGCCTTGCATTGGTTGAGGATGTCGAGGAAATCGTCGATGGTGATCAGGTCCGGTCGGAGGGGGAGGCGGGGGTCGACATTACAGAAAGGGATAAAGCGGCCGGGGTAACGTTCGCAGATATAGAGGATTTCGCCCCAGCTTTGCATTTCGGCGGGGGTTTCGGGGTTGGCGAGGGGGAGAATGACTGCCTGGTCGATGCCTTTGGCATTCATGAGGTCGATTTGTTGTTCCATCGACAGGAACGTGGTGTGGGAAGAACCGTAGTGACGTTTGGGGAAAGCAAAAACATGGGCATGGATATCGATGATCATGACGACTCCCGGGGCTGAATGACGGGGCATGCTATAATCCACCCCCGGGCAAAGTCAAGATTGCTATTGGCCTGAAAACCGTTGCGCCGCAGGTCCTTCTGGGGTAATCTCAACTCTCAATTCAGCCCTTTTTTCGGGGAATTCAAAATGTGTGGAATTTGCGGATTCAATTGGCGGGATGAGACCCGGATTCGGCGCATGGCCGAAACCATGGCTCATCGGGGACCCGATCAGGACGGATTTTATCTGTCCGACGAATGGTCGTTGGGGCATCGCCGCCTGAGTATCATCGATTTATCCGAGCAGGGCCGCCAGCCGATGACCAATGAGGATGGCTCCCTTTGGGTGGTGTTCAACGGTGAAATCTTTAATTTTGCCGAAATTAGAGCCGAATTAGAGGCTAAAGGGCATCAGTTCCGCAGTCATAGCGACACCGAAGTCATCTTGCACGGGTATGAGGAATATGGGGAGGACATCGTCCATCGGTTCCGTGGCATGTTTGCCTTTGGGCTCTGGGATCAGCGCCGCCGCCGGTTCGTCCTGGTGCGGGATCGGCTGGGGATCAAGCCATTGTATTATTACCTGGCGGGTTCCAAACTGATTTTCGCCTCGGAAATCAAATCGATCCTGGAGCATCCCGAAGTGCCCCGGACGCTAAACCGGCAGGCGCTCTATGCCTACCTGGGTTTTGAATTTGTACCGGCACCCGATACCATGTTCGCCGGGATTAAAAAATTACCGGCGGGACACCGGCTGATTTTCGAGAACGGTCAGGCGCGGGTGGAACAATACTGGGATCTGGATTTTTCAGCGGCCGACTCCTTCCGGATGAGCGAGGGCGAGTGTGTTGAACGGATCCGGTTCCTGATCGATGAATCGGTCCGGTACCGTCTGATCAGCGATGTGCCGCTGGCGGCCTTTTTGTCCGGCGGGCTCGATTCGAGCGCGATCGTGGCGATGATGCGCCGCCATGTGTCCGGCCCGCTCCGGACATTTACCATCGGGTATGCGGACAAGACGTTCAGCGAATTGGACTATGCCCAGACGGTGGCGAATCAATTTGGGACCGAGCATCATATCCTGATGATCGATGACATGACGCCGGAGTTGATCGAAAAATCGCTCTGGCATCTGGACGAGCCGATGACCGATTTGTCCTCCATCCCCCTGATGCTGATCTGCCAGGAAGCGCGTAAGACGGTCACGGTTTGCCTGAGCGGGGAAGGGGGTGACGAGGTGTTTGCCGGCTATGATCGGTTTAAGGCGAGCAAGATGGCCCGGTATTACGCGATGATCCCGGCACCCCTGCGGCAGGCCCTGATCGAATCCTGGATTTTACGGCTCAAGGACCGTCCCCAGAAAAAAGGGGCAATCAATCTCCTCAAGCGCTTCATTGAGGGAGCGGTCTTGCCGGCGGAAGGTCGGCATTTGCGCTGGCAATATTTCGGATCCCGGCGGATGGACGACCAGTTGTTTACCGAAGCCTTCCGGCGGGAGGTGGTATTTGATCCGTTCCTCCGGGTGCGGGGCTATAATAGTCGGTGTACGGCCACGGACGCGGTCAACCACGAGTTGTATCTGGATATGCGGTTTATGATGGCGGACAGCGTGTTGATGAAGGTGGACAAGATGAGCATGGCCAACTCCCTGGAGGTGCGGGTGCCCCTGCTGGACCATCATCTGGTGGAGTTCATGGCCACGGTGCCCGGAAACTGGAAACTCAAGGGATTCCAGACCAAGGCTATTTTCCGGAAAGCTTTGGAGGGGATGTTGCCGCACGAGATCGTCTATCGCGGCAAACAGGGGTACAGCCTGCCGGTCAAGCATCTGCTCCGGGGCCAATTGCGCGACCGGTTGACGACCCTGTTGAACGAATCCCCGGTGATCCGGGAAAATATGAATCTCGATTTCGTCAATCGCTTGATCCGGGAACACGTGGCGATGACTCACAATCACAACCATGTGTTGTGGGGGTTGATGCACACCGCGATCTGGCACCGTCGTTTTTTTGAAAATCGCACAACCGGCGGAGGTGGGGCGTGACCGATTACAAGATTCACGAAATGTCGGCGAAAGCCGGCGGATCGGCTTTCCGGAAATATCGCGATCTTTATTATGGCGATGTCTCGGTGGGGCGCGCCCTGCTATGCGAATTTCTATTTTGCGTCCTGGGCGGGATGTCCGGCGCGCTGGGTTTGTTACTGCGGGCAAAGCTGTACCCCCTGGTTTTTGCCCGGGTGGGCCGTGGAACGGTTTTTGGGCGCAATATGACCATCCGGCATCCCCATCGGATCCGGCTGGGGGCGGGGGTGATCCTGGATGACCAGAGCGTCATTGATGCCAAGGGGGAGACGAACGAAGGGATCACGATTGGCGATGGGGTGTATGTGGGGCGCAACACGATCATCTATTGCAAGAACGGGAATATCCGGATTGGAGATCGGGTCAACATTTCGTCCAACTGCCAGTTCGTTTCTTCGAACGACCTGACCGTGGGGGCGTATTGTGTGGTGGGCGCGTATGCCTACCTGTTGAGCGGGGGCGGATATGATACGAGTCCCGGCGCCCCGCGATTTGCCGAACAAAACGGATTCATTACCAAGGGTCCATTGACGGTGGGCGCCAACTGCTGGTTGGGCGCGGGCATTGTGGTGATGGATGCCGCCTCGATCGGCGACCATTGCGTGGTGGCGGCCGGGGCGGTGGTGACCCAGCCGGTGCCGCCGGATACGGTGGTGGGCGGCGTACCGGCACGGGTATTAAAGACGATCGAAACGTGACCTCCATGGAAAACACGACCGTTCATCGCGCGTTGGTTTTGCTGTCGGGAGGATTGGACAGCCAGTTGGCGATTTGCCTGTTGCGCGAGCAGGGGGTGGCGGTGCAGGCCATCGGGTTTGAAAGCGTCTTTTTCAGCGCGGATCGGGCGCGTGCGGCTGCGGCGCACCTGGGCGTGCCGCTGGTGGTCGAGCCCTTCACGCGGCAGATCGCCGCGGCCGTGGAACATCCCCGGTATGGGTTCGGTTCGGCGATGAATCCCTGCATCGACTGTCATACGGCGATGTTGAAATGTGCGGGGGATGGAATGGCCCGGTGGGGGTGCGATTTCCTGGCGACCGGCGAAGTCCTCGACCAGCGGCCGATGTCGCAAAATCGCCGCCGGCTGTTGCAGGTGGCGGAGGAATCCGGATATGGTGACCGGGTGGTGCGGCCGCTCAGTGCGCAACGGTTACCCGAAACCCAGCCGGAGCGGGATGGGTGGGTGGATCGTTCCCGGCTATTGGATCTTCAGGGACGTCGACGCCAGGCGCAATTCACCCTGGCTGAACGGTATGGATTGAAGGATGTCCCCACTCCCGCGGGGGGATGTGTGCTTACGGATCCCAATTTTTGTGGGCGGGTCCGCGATTTGCGCGATCATGGGTGCCTGACCGATGGGCGGGTGATGCGGCGCCTGCGGTGGGGCCGTCAATTTCGCCTGGGCCCCCATGCCAAATTAAACATCGGCCGGAATGAAATGGAGAACGGGAAACTGATGGCCGATTGTGGCGCGGACGAATACCGGATGACGTCGGAAGGGGTTTTCGGGCCGATGGCCATTTTGAGCGCCACGGCGAATCCGGATCAGGTTCAGGAAGCGGCTGCTTTTTGTGCGGCGCACAGCGACGGACGGGATCAAGCCCGAGTTCAGATCCGGGTGGTCCGGGGGCCTGAGGATTGGCTGTTGGACGTGACGCCAGCCCGGCGGGATCGAATCGAACAGGTACGGATCACATGAGAATATTATTTTTGAGTCCGGTTCTGCCGCATGCGCAGGTGGTCAGCGGCATGATCAATGTGTACCAGCGGATCAAACTGCTGTCGCGCATGGGGCATGAGGTGGGGTTGGCCTGTTTCACCAAACCGGAGGATCAGAGCTATTTGCCGGCCTTGCGTCCTCTGCTCTATGAATTTGAAATGCTCCCCCAGCCGAGCCAGAATTACTATCTTCGCCTGGATTGGTTCGACCGGATTTTCAATCCTTTGCCGCAGGAATTCCGGCGGGCGTTTCATCCGGCGATGCAGAGATTGGTCGGCCAGATGGTGGACCGCTCGCATTACGATGTGGTGATCGCCGAATTCACCATCATGGGCCAATACTTGTATCGGAACCCCTGGTTGTCGGCGGTGCGGCGGGTGATTTCCTGCCATAGTTGCCTGTCCGCCGCTTCGCGCAAGGCTTTTCGCATGCGGCCCTATACCCCGGAGGCGCTGGCCCGGCGACTGGTCTGGGACCGACTGAACCGGTATGAGTTCGAGTTGTATCGCAGTGCGGATCTGGTGTTGACGTTGACCGCAGAGGAACGGATGGAGTTGTTACGGCACGATCCGGATTTGCGGGTGGGCGTGGTTCCCTACGGAGTGGATGTCGATTTTTACAAACCCCATCCTTCGCGTCCGGCGGAGGAGGCGATTGTCTACACCGGGTATTTCGCCCAGGAACCCAATCGGGATGCTTTTAACTGGTTTATCCGGATGGTTTGGCCGGGTCTCAAAGCGCGACATCCGCAATTGAAGTTTTATGTGGTGGGACAGGGGGCGACCCCGGACATGCTGGACGCGGCCCGACGGGATCCGAACCTGGTGATCACCGGTGCCGTGGACGATGTGAGTCCCTATTTAAATCGAGCCCGGGTCTATGTTTGCCCGATCCGGTTGGGGAGCGGATTCCGCGGGAAGGTTCTGCAGGCGATGGCGGCCGGGATTCCCGTGGTTGCAACCACCCTCGCGGCCGAGGGTATCCCGGCCCAGACCGGCCACAATATTCTATTGGCGGACACGCCGCATACGATGGGCGAATCGATCAATCTGCTGTTGCAAGACGGAGGGTTGCGTCGGACGATTGCCGCGAATGCACGGGATATGGTCGTGCGTCGGTTTGCCTGGAAACAGTGTGTTGACCGTTTGGACCTGATGTTGCGCGGGATGTCGGTGAAGCACGTTCCGGTTCCGCTGTAAATCCCGCCGGGATGGGGGCGATGAGGGTTTCGGTTTGGTCTCCGCGTTGTAGTTCGATCCGGAGGGCGGGGGGAAGGCGGTGGCTCCGGGTGTCGATCCATTGATTGGTCCAGACATTGCCCGTCCAGGCTTCCACCGTGATATTGGTCATTCCTTCGGTCAGGATTTCCTCGCGGGGTGGCACCCTTTCTTCGCCGACTTTTCGGGAGCGACGGATCCACCGCCGCTCTGGAGGGTTGCCGGTGTCGACTTCAAAGCGATGACTGATCTGGTAGAGGGAAAAGGCGAGGGGATCGCTAGCGGTGGGGGTCCTGCGGGCGCAGACGAGATCGAGCACGAGCGGATCCCCGGGTGTTGCGTTGGGGGCTGACAGGGAGAGGGCGGGCAATTTCGATCCCGGGAGGGCGGCAAGCCCCGAGATATCTTCGCGAAAAATGCGAAGGGCTTCGGCATCACGGGGCAGGGGGCCGGAAAGGCGGGCGAGGCTTTGGTAGGGGATCCGGAAGGCTGCGGAGCCGATGCCGACAATCAGCAGGGCGATGGCGATGGCGATGGTCAGCTCCAGCAGAGTCCAGCCGGCCCGCGGGGATGGACGGACAAGGGGCGACATCAAGTCCCCGTCGAAAAGATCTGTATGATGTAATAGACCACCCCGCCGATGATCGACAGGAGGACCAGGCCGATTAGAACAATCCAAATTTTAAGGTGCCGCCGTTCATTGCGGGCCTTGAAGGGCGATCCGTTTTGGAATTCGGCGGGGCCACGGGCTAATTCGGGGCTGAATTCAATGCCGCGGGGGGCCGCCACGGTGGCTTGATCGGCCTCGACATCGTCGCCATCGAACATCAGCTCGACGTTGCCGATTTGAAGGATATCCTTGGGATTGAGCCGGGCTTCATGCACGGGGGCGCCGTTCAACCGGGTGCCGTTGGTCGAGTCCAGATCGGTCAAAACAAAACACCCGCCGGTTCGGGTAATCACACAATGGGTCCCGGAGATGGACGGCTCGTCGAGGACGATGGGGTTGCCGGTCCGTCGTCCGATCCGAACGGTATCGGAATCCACGTTGAATTTTCGTCCCTTGACGGACGCCGACATTCCGATTAAATGCGCCATAAAAAAACTTTCCCCCAATCGCGTGTGTTTTGCCAAAAATAGGGATGGAAGTCAATCACTCCCTGATTTACAGCCAGAACGGGAGGGGGCCCGGGGATTGGGTGTCGAGGGTGTTGCTGGCCAGGAGTTGATCCAACTCCGCGAGCAGGCGATTCTGGTCCTGGGGGAAGCGGCCTTCCAAAGGAATGATATTGGACGAGTGGTTGGCCCGGAAAACAGTGCTTTCCAAGGCGAGGTGGGCGACCAATTCCCGTAATTCCTGGACAATTGCATATTCGGTGGGAAGTTGAAAGAGCCCGTCTTCAACCCACTTGAACAGCGGGGTTCCCGGTACCGGCACCACCCGAAGGGCGGATAACAGGCGGGGTTGCATTTGGTTGAGGGCTGCGGCCGTGGCCCGGGCGTGGCGCAGGGACTGTTCGCGTCCTCCCAAACCCAGCAGGATCATGACTGAAATTTTCAGGCCAGCCGACTGGGCGAGTTGAGCGGCTTGAATCATGTGTTCCGCCGTTTCGCCTTTGAGCATCCGGCGGAGTGTTTCCTCGTCACCCGATTCCAGGCCGAGGTAGAGCGTGTTGAGTTTTTTGGCTTTGAACCGCGCCAGATCAGCGGGACTTTTGCCGGTTATGGAACGGCCCGTGGCGTAGACATTTACACGGCTGAGCCGGGGGAAGGCGGCGTTTAAGGCCTCCAATACCGCATCCCAGTCGGAAACCGATCGGGAAAAGGCATCGCCATCGGCCAGAAAAACCCGGCGGGCATCGGGTTGAGCACGGGCTTCCTGCCGGATGATTTTCAGGATGGACTCAACGGCGCGTTTTTCATGCGGGAGATGTTTGTACATTCCGCAGAAGGCACAGCCATTGAAGGGGCAGCCCACATCCATTTGGATCAACACGCTGTCCTGTTCGGCGGGTGGGCGGAATTGAGGTTGATTCAAGGACATGGCGATGATCAGACGATCCTGCGAATGGGTTTGCGGGCTGAGGGATGATAGAACACCTCCCTTGGGATTTCAATGCGATTGTCCCCTGCGGGAGGGTCTCATTTGGAACTTTCCTCCTGGGGCCCTTTACGATAAAACGCATGGAATATGAACTACGCCCTCTTGCGCGGTACGGATCTTCGAGTGTCCCGAATTTGTCTGGGGACGCCGGAATATGGGTCTTCCATCAGCCGCCAGGATTCCTTCACACTGATGGATTCCTTTCTGGACCTGGGCGGCAATTTCCTGGATACGGCGCACATCTATGCGAACTGGCAGTGCGAAACCAAAGGGATGAGCGAACTGACCATCGGCGCCTGGGTGGCGGAGCGAAAATGCCGGGATAAGGTTATCGTCGGCACCAAAGGGGGTAGTTACACCAATGAATGTCCCATTCCGAGACTGGCGCCAGAGCAGATTACCGGAGATCTCAAGTGGGGATTGGCGCGACTGCGCTTTGATTATGTCGATCTTTACTGGCTGCATCGGGACGATCCCCGCCGTCCGGTCGGGGAGATGATGGACACCCTGGATGTTTTGCGAAAGCAGGGCTTGATTCGCTGGTATGCGGCCTCGAATTGGTCTGCCGCCCGTTTGCAGGACGCGGCGCAATATGCCGCGCAGAAAGGAATTCAGCCCTTCGCGGCCAGCCAGATTCAATGGAGTCTGGCCGACCTGAATCCAGCGGGGGTCCTGGATCCCACGATGTTGGAAATGGACGAGGAGACCCTGCGGTATCACTTGGCGTCCGGGTTGCCCCAGGTGCCGTTCACGTCGCAAGCGAGAGGCTTCTTCAGCGGTGCGTATTTTAGCGATCGACCGGAATCGGGCAAGGCCTCCGTGCGCGAGGCCTATGGTTCTGACCTGAACTGGGGCCGGCTCGCCCGGGCCACGGAATTGTCCCGGGAATTGCATTGCACACCCAATCAGATCGCACTGGCCTATTTAATGTCCCAGCCCTTTGCGTGCTTCCCGATCGTCGGGGGTCGGCGGGTGGACCAATTAAAAGATTCCTGCGCCGCAGCGGCGGTCCACCTGACGCCCGGACAAGTCGAGTTTCTCCACAGGGCGGCCCTATGAAACAATTGACGGAACGGTCTTGAAAAGCGATACTAAAAAACCGACTGAACACGGATGAAATCGGGACGGGGCAACGGGCGATTTACACCTAGCAGGAGTGCAAACCATGAAACGGCGACTGATTCTTTGGGCGATATCGATGGGTGCGGCGGGAACGGTTTGGGCGGGGATGTCCTTTAGTTCGGTGACGACGACCCAGGGGGGGCGGGAGGGGACCCAGGAGTCGCTTCAGACCGACTTGAAAGTGGAGGGGGCGAATTTACGGGTGGACATTCGCGCGGGTAACCAGCCGATGATGAAGGCGGGCAATTTCATGCTGACGCAGGATGGCGGCAAGACGATGTACTTGTTTGACGCCGAGCGCAAAACCTACATGAAGATGGACCTGGCGGCCATGCGAGGGATGGCCGGCGGCATGATGCAGATGGCCGGCGGCATGATGCAGATGAATTTCCGGGATTTGAAAGTGGAAAAGATCTCGGAATCCAAGGGTCCCACCCTGGTGGGGCGGCCGACGACGCATTACCAGTTTAAGACCTCTTATACGCTCGAAATGAGTTTCATGGGGCGCAAAACGGCGACCGCGACGACGGTGGATGAGAACTTATGGGTGACGGACAAAATGCCGGATCCCGGATTCAAAGTCTGGCAGGACCAACAGATGATGCGCACCGGCAATAAGGATCTGGATGCCCTGATGAAGGCGGAGATGGAAAAGGTTAAGGGCTTTCCCTTGAAACGGGTGGCGGTGACAACCGTGCAGGATTCCCGCAACGGGCCGAAGGTGACCCAGAGCCAGATGGAGGTTACTCAACTCAAAGAGGAAACGATTCCGGCTTCCCAGTTTGCGATTCCGGCCGGTTACACCGAAGAGGCTTTCGGTGCGACGGATACGAGCAAGGAAGAGGAATCTGGCGAGACCCCTCCTTCTGCGGTGAAGAGCTTCAAGAATTTTCTAAAAACAAGACAAGGGCAATCAGCGCCATGAAAATACTGGTAACCGGATCGGCGGGATTTATCGGTTTTTCCCTGAGTCGGCGTTTGCTGGCGGAGGGGCATACGGTGGTGGGGTTGGATAATTTCAACGACTACTACCCGGTCCAGATCAAGCGCGACCGGAATGCGATTCTTTGCAAAGAGCCCCGATTCAAGGTGGTGGAAGGGGATTTATGCGATTATGAGGGGTTAACCCGGTTGTTTCGCGAGCAGGGATTTGACCGGGTCTGCAACCTGGCGGCGCAGGCCGGTGTGCGGTATTCGATCGAAAAGCCCTTTGTTTATCAGAAGGCCAACCTGGAAGGTTTTTTAAACATTCTGGAAGCCTGCCGGCATGCGCGAGTGCCGCGGTTGGTGTATGCCTCGAGTTCGAGCGTATACGGGGGCAACACCAAGTTGCCGTTCAGTGAAAGCGATCCCGTCGATCATCCCATCAGCCTGTACGCGGCAACCAAGAAGGCCAATGAACTGATGGCGCATACCTACTCCCACCTGTACGGGCTGCAGACGGTGGGGTTGCGCTTTTTTACGGTGTACGGACCCTGGGGGCGGCCGGATATGGCGATGTGGATGTTCACCCGGGATATGCTGGCGGGCAAAACGATCCCGGTATTCAATCACGGCCGGATGCGGCGGGACTTCACCTATGTCGACGATATCGTCCAGGGCGTCACCCAGTCCTTGATGACGCCGGATTTAGCCCCCTATGAAGTTTTCAATCTGGGAAATCACCAGTCCGAGAACCTGATGGAGATGATCCAGATTTTGGCCCAAACGGTGGGCGTGGAGCCGAAGATGGAGCTGTTGCCGATGCAGGCCGGCGATGTCGAGGCGACCTATGCGGACATCGCGTTGGCACGGCGCAAACTGGGGTTTGAACCGACGACGCCGATTCGGGAGGGCATCCCCCGTTTTGTGAAGTGGTATCGGGAGTATCATCGCGTGTGATTGGGGAAAGTGGGAGACGATTATGAATGTGCCGTTGTTGGATTTGAAGGCGCAATATCGGAGCATCAAGCCGGAAATCGACGCCGCTGTGGCGGAGGTTTTCGAGAGCCAGTATTTCATCATGGGCCCACGGGTCAAGGCTTGCGAAGAGGCGATTGCGGCCTATTCCGGGGTGGCCCATGCGATTGGCGTGGCATCGGGAACGGATGCCCTGTTGATTGCCCTGATGGCGGAAGGCATTGGACCGGGGGATGAGGTCATCACCACGCCCTACACCTTTTTTGCAACGGCCGGGTCCGTCGCCCGGCTGGGGGCCAAGCCGGTATTTGTGGATATCGATCCGGTGACCTTCAACATCGATGTGAAGGGGATTGCGGCGCGGATCAACGCCCGGACCCGGGCGATTATCCCCGTACACCTTTATGGCCAGATGGCGGACATGGATCCGTTGATGGAACTGGCGCGGCGGCACAACCTGGTGGTGATTGAGGATGCCGCGCAGGCGATCGGGGCCGAATACCAGGGCCGGCGGGCTGGCTCGA
Source organism: uncultured bacterium (assembly GCA_903824675.1). Taxonomy (GTDB): domain Bacteria; phylum Verrucomicrobiota; class Kiritimatiellia; order CAIKKV01; family CAIJXV01; genus CAIJXV01. The sequence goes on along the minus strand of CAIJXV010000032.1, from coordinate 20,308 downwards.
TCGGCGATTACGGTTGTTTCTCGTTCTTCCCTTCCAAAAATCTGGGGGGGGCCGGGGACGGCGGGATGGTGGTGACGCGCGACCGCGGCCGGGCGGACAAGCTTTCGATTTTGCGGGTCCATGGCATGGAGCCCAAGTATTACCATCGGCTTCTCGGCGGTAACTTTCGATTCGATGCCTTGCAGGCGGCGGTGATCGAGGTCAAGCTTCGTCATTTGGACCACTGGACCGCAGCCCGGCAGTCCAATGCCCAGCGGTATGATCGACTGCTGACGGCGGCCGGCGTTGTGGGGCCCCATCGGTTGACCCTGCCCCAAGTGGTCATGAACCGGCATATCTTCAACCAGTACATCATTCGGACCGCCCGACGGGATGAACTGAAGGCCCACCTGCTGTCCCGGCAGGTCGGGGTGGAAGTCTATTACCCGGTGCCCCTGCATCTCCAGGAATGTTTTTCCGGACTAAAAGGCCGGCCCGGCGATTTTCCCGAGAGCGAGCGTGCGGCGCTGGAGACCCTAGCCCTGCCGATTTATCCCGAATTGAGCGAGGCCCAAGCCCAATACGTCGTTGAGAGTATTGCCGAATTCTATCGTCGGTAGAAAGGGTCGGCATGCGGATTGAAAGCGTTCAGCAGATCGATACCCACCTCAGCCGTCTGATTTTTGGGGGGTTGGCGATGTTGATTATCGCTGCCCCCTGGCTGTTTGGCGCTTGGGAGATGTGGTGGTTCTGGATTTTTGCGACAGGCCTTTTTGCCGTGGCGGCGCTCTTCAGTTTCCGGCTTCTATGTTGCGGAACGCTGGGGACGCGCCACTTGCGATCCTTACGCCCTTTTGTGGGGCTGGGGGGGGCTTACGCGGTGTTTCTCGGGTACGCCTTTATCCGGGCCTTGCTGGCCGATGTTCGGCTCGATGCGGAACGGAGTTTTTTATTATACCTGACGGCGGGCTTGGTGACGCTCCCGATCCTGATCAGCTTCACGGTTCAGCAAATCCGGCTGCTGGCCCTGTTGCTGGCGCTCAACCTGATGGCTCTGGGGCTTTACGGGATTGTGAATCATTGGGCCACGGGGAACGCGTCTGTGATGTGGGCGCCGGGTTTCCCACAATACCAGCAGGGGCATGTGCGGGCGACCGGCTCGTATTATTGCCCGGATCATTTCGCCGGCATTTTGGAGATCGGCTTGGCGTTGGGAATGGCCCTGTGTGTCGCCCGGGATATTCCCCGCCGATTGAAGGCGGTGGCCCTCCCCCTGGTGGCGATTGCTTTGACGGGTATTGTGTTAAGCAAATCCCGTGGCGGGGGGATGACCGTGGCGGTGTTAGGGGCGGCTTTTCTGGCCATTGGATTCGGCCAATATCGGCCGGCCTTGCGGTGGCGATTGCGGGGGGCAGTACTGGCCCTGTTGGTGGCGCTAACCGTCTGGGTCATGGGATCGTCCCATCCATACGCGGTTCGGTTTCGCCACTATCCGTGGAGCGAGATTAAGCACAGCGATCGGGGGATGATGATCGGGGGCGCTCTGCGCGCCTGGCGTCATGCCCCGATGTGGGGGATCGGGCCGGGACAGCATCGGCATTGGTGGGCGCATGTGGCGACGAGCGATGACGGGGATCAGGCGACCGGGCGCTGGCCGACTCAGCTCAATAATAATTTTTATTCTTACGAAGTCCATAGCGACTGGGTTCAATTGCTGGAGGAATATGGGGTGGTGGGTTTGATTTTATTTGGGTTCATGATGGGAATGAGCGTGAAGTTGTTGTGGGATGCCCTTCGACGGGAAGCGGGGGATCGGTGCCGCGGGGGGTGGGGCTTCACGGGTCGGGAAGATGTCTGGGCGCCTTTGGCAGCCCTGGGCGTATTGCTGGCGATGGGCTTTCATTCGTTGGGCGATTTCAACTTGCAGATGCCGGCGACGGTGTGGACCACCTCGGCATTGCTGGCGATCGGACTGGCCCTGACCCATCGCGAGCACGCCCGTAAATCGCGATAACTGTTACGGGCGAGCGGACGGCCGACGAGGATGATTGGAAATGCGGGTCTTGGAGAACCGGCCGGCGGTCTGGCCGGTCATTTTTTTAAACACCCGCATAAAATGGAATACGTCTTTGAAGCCGAATCGTGCGGCTGTTTCCTTGATGGAGTACCCTCCGACCAGCGCCTGTTTGGCGTGGGTGATGCGATGGGCCATCTGAAAGGCTTTTGGGGTGGTGCCGGTGTGCGCCTTGAACAGGCGGCGAAAATAGGCCGGGCTCATGCGGTTGCGCCGGGCGAGATCGTCGATGGAGAGCGGGTCCAGCGAATCGCGCTCCAATTCCCGCTGAATATCCCGGATCATCGCGGGAAGCGGAGTGGGGCTGTGGGCTTCCCGGGCCGCATCCAGCCGACCCACCAGGTCGAGAATTAAGGATTTTCGCTCGAGAATGGCGGGGCGATCCTGGCGATTCATCAGCGGCTCGAGTTGGGTGAATATGGCGCGAACGGCAGAGGAAAGCCCGTGTGCAACAGGATCCATTTCGATCAAGCAACCGATTTTCAGCAGCAGGTTGGCTTCCGGTCCATTCCAAACAACCCAATGGGTTGTCCAGGTCCGGTTAGGTCGATAGGACATGGGGAGGGAGGGAAAAAGGATAATGGCATCTCCCGGTTGGACCGTGAGTGGGGGGCGTCCTAGAATTTCCAGGGTTCCACCGCCGTCTTCAATCGCCAGGGCGGCAAACTGGCCGAAAATCCGGAAGGACACCGGAGGCCTTTGTCCCCGGCGCGCAAATCCAAACCGCTCATGCCCAATCCGATCAACCCAAAGGCCGACGGATCGCTCCATATCCAGCGGGGTTCTGAATCTTTCTTCTCGATAAATAGGCGTCATAGTTAATTTCAGCGTGTATCGAAATGTACATAAAATAAATCGGTCCGTCCATTGAATTTGGCGGGCCATGGGTTAGAATACCTTATTGTAATTTTTTGAATCGGAGTAATGCCATGAATGGTCGCGAACGTCATCTCAAAACGTTGTTGTTTCAAACCCCTGACCAAGTCCCCCTGGTTCCGGGCTATGGCCGGAAGTCAACCCGGGAAACATGGCGTTCGCAGGGGATGAAGGTGATGGGCAATGACTATGACGACATCCTCGATTGCGCCTATGCCGAGGCCGGATTGAAGGTACGTGCGGGCCGCGGGGACCTTTGGGTGTCGCTGGCCGATACCCGGATGATTCCCCAGTTCGAGGAAAAAGTCATCGAGGTTCGCCCAAATTCGCAGGTGGTCCAGGATTGGAAGGGGAACATCTGCGAAATCGGCAAGGAATTCACGCTAGACTACCTGCGCAATGCGATCGATTTCGTCACCCGCAGTTGGATCAAGTGTCCGGTTGAAAACCGGGCCGACTGGGCGGACATGATGCGCCGCTATAATGCCGACGATCCGGTGCGGTTCGCGCCCGATTTTGCAGAAACGGTGGCTCGATTGAAAAATCGTACCGAACCCCTGACCTTCGGTTTTTCCGGTGCTTTCTGGCAGTTACGCGAATGGCTCGGGTTCGAAAATCTGTGCATGCTGTTCCATGATGATCCCGCCTGGGTTGGGGAGATGATTGCGTTTTGGGATGATTTCATGTGCCGGATCCTGAAGAAACTGTTTCAACACATTGTGCCCGACGTGGTGCTGGTTTCCGAGGACATGGCCTACAAGAGTTTTTCGATGATTTCGCCCGCGATGACGCGCGAGTTTATCTTTCCGAGTTGGAAGCGCTGGGGCGAGATCGTCCACGCTGCCGGGGTGCCGGTGTATGATATCGATTCCGACGGATTCATCGGGGAATTGATTCCGCTGTGGATCGAGGCGAATTTCCAGGCCTGCAATCCGATCGAAGTGGCGGCGGGCAACGACATTGTCGACTTCCGCAAACGCTTTGGCCGGAATATGGCCTATCACGGCGGGGTGGACAAGCGGGCGATGGCAAAGGGCGGACGCGTAATCGAGGAGGAAATCCGGCGGATCGCGCCGGTGATTCGCGACGGTGGGTTTATCCCTAGTTGCGACCATGGAATTCCTTCGGACGTGTCCTGGCCGAATTTTGTTCACTACGTCAAACTGCTGGCAAAAGAGACCGGTTGGGAATGAGGGCGGAGGCCGGGAGTTTACTCAATTCAGAAGCATCCCATCGGATGCAAAGGCTATAGATTTTTAGACGGTAGGCGATTGGAAAACACCAGAAACCATATGCTCCTTTCCCAAACCCTAGCCTAAGCCGGAATGATTCGGTTGCGATGATGAAACGGCCACCGCCCCGACGAACATCCTGACCGGCAATGGGGTATGAAGGTCAAATCCATCTGCCCTGTAGTTGAAAAGTCCGCCACCGGAAAGTGATCGCGATTTCCGGGTGGGCCGGGCGGTCCCTCGCACGGCCTTCTCGCCGTGGAGTTCGCCAAGGGAGAGGGTCCCGCGATGAGCGTCCACGAAACGTGGCCGGGTATCGTTCCTTAGCCCACGGTTATAAATTATCCAGTCGGGGAAGGGTCAACAATCCCCGGAATCGGCCGGGGGTCAGGTTGATTTCGTGCTGCAAGACACGGGTCAGGTGGCTCTGATCGGAGAAGCCGCAGAGTGCGGCCACGGCGCTGACTTCTAAATCAGTGGTGGCCAGCAAGCGTTTGACTTCCGAGATGCGGATATCGACCAAAAGTTGGTGGAAGGTTTTTCCGGTCTCGCGGCGGAGATGCTGGACGATCGCCGAAACGCTCGCCCCCACCTCGCGCGCAGCCCCATTCAGGCGCACTTTTTCCCGGTAATGGTCCTGGATCCAGCGGGTGACCCGTTCGGCGAGCGGGCGGTGTTCGATCGAGGGGGATGGGGAGGCTTCAGGACGGAGTCCGGCGAGCCATTCGGTGACGAGCGAACAGGTTTCATCGATATGGTGCGCCTGCTCGAGCCGGGAGAGCAGAAGCATTTCATGTTGCGAGGGTTGGCTCCACTCTCCGTGTTTGAGGATTCGGTCGCGGGTGACAGTAGCGGCAAGAACCCGCAGGTGGGCTTTGAATCGGAGCAGATCCCAGGAGCAATGTTGGAGAAGGGCGGCTAGGTAGGTGGCGGTCTCGCGGCGGAGGGCGATCAGGGGCGCGCGGCTGGCCCAGGCGGCGACGAGGTGTTCGGCCCGGATCGGAAGGCGGGTGAGGGGCCTTTTTTTCAGGGCGGCGGCGGCTTCGGCAATGGCCCGTTGCTGGGCATAGCGGTCGGCCTGGCGTCGGAAATCAGATTCCCGATTCAAGCCGGATGAAAAAGTGGCTTCGAGCAGGAAAGGGCCCAAACCCCGTAATTCGCCGGGACCGATGGGGCGGATGGATTTCAGTTTTTCGGAGAAGAAGCGGCGATCATGGCGGGTGGATTGGGGCGGGAGACGGTCGGGTACAATTTGGCGGAGAGAGGCGTCATCCCCGGGGGCGCAGAAGCCGCCGATGGCGATGCCGCCGCGGACAATCCGGCGGGGTGCGATGGCGACGGTGACAAAGACGAGGCCCGCCCAGCAGGTGTAATAGAAGGCTTCCCCCGAGGCGAGAGAGTGGGTGGCGGCATTAAGGCAGGAGATGCGGCAGAGGGCGGCGGTATCGGGCCTGTCAAAACAGGCGCGACAGAATTCACAGAGGGTGCGATTGGCGCGGCGGGCTTGCGGATCGGTGGCGTCATGGTAGGCGGCGCCCAGTCCGGTGGTGGTTTCCATATTCCGCAAAATCGCCGCAATGGCATCCAGAAACGGGCTTGAGGGCATGTATCAGAATATACAAAAACAATGTCAGAATATTCAATCATAAAAATGGGGGGAGATTTAGAGTTTGGTTCAAGGAATGGAGGAGGTCCGATGAAATCATTAGTTGAACAATTGAAATCAGTCGACTGCCTGGTTTCCGACGGAGCGTGGGGAACTTTTCTACAGGCGAAAGGATTGCCGGTCGGCGCCTGTCCTGAATTGTGGTGTGTCGATCACCGGGCCGATGTGCTGGACATTCCCCGATCCTATATTGCCGCCGGTGCCGACATGGTGAAGACGAATAGTTTTGGCGCCAGCCGGTTCAAGTTGGAATTCTTTGGGTTGGCGGACCGGGTGGGCGAACTGAATCGGGCTGCAGCCGCGATTTCGCGCGAGGCCGCCGGGCCGGATCGCCATGTGATCGCGTCCGTGGGACCCACCGGCAAGATGGTCTTGATGGGCGATGTGACCGAGCAGGAACTGTACGACGGTTTTTGCGAGCAACTGACGGCCCTGGAAGCTGGCGGAGCCGATGCCTGCCTGATCGAATCGATGTTTGCCCTGGATGAAGCCTGCCAGGCGATCAAGGCGGCACGGGAGAATACGCGATTGGAAGTGATTTGCACTTTCACCTTTGCGCCGAGCGCCCAGGGTGGATTTCGCAGCATGATGGGGGTGACGCCGACCGAGATGGCCCAATCCGCCATTGCGGCGGGAGCCCATGTCATCGGCACCAATTGTGGGCAGGGTTTTGCGCTGATGGTGGACATTGTTCGCGAACTTCGCGCCGCGGCGGGTGCGGCGCCGGTTCTGGTGCACGCGAACGCCGGGTTGCCTCATCGCGAGGGCGAGAAGGATATCTTTCCGGATACGCCGGCCACGGTGGCCCATGAGGTGCCGCTCCTGCGGGAAGCCGGCGCCCGGATCATTGGCGGCTGTTGTGGAACGACGCCGGCCCATATCGCGGCGATTGTGAAGGCTTTGAAACCAGGGCGGTGAGCGGAGCGCCAAGAGCCTAGAGCATAGAGCGGAGAGCGGAAAACATAGAGCGGCAGTAGAGGGCAGAGGGCGGCGCGTGAACGGGAAAGGATCAGCCGTTCCAGAGGTCCGGCTGTACTGCGCAAAAAACTGAATTTCAGGAACGGCAAATCGATAAACGAGGAGAGCACGGATGAGCAAGTTCATTGTCATTGGCGAAAACATTCACTGCACGCGAATTTACAAGGTGGGTGGCGCTTTTGTGAAGCCGATGGAAGGCGGGGGTCAGGCCATCGTGTACGGCGACAAAACCGCGCCGCGGTTTCTGCCTGTTCCCAAGGTGTTCACGGAAGGCGCCGACTGGCAGGCGGGCAAGGTGAAGCATTGCGCGGTAGCGGCCTGGCAGGGATTCCATGGGGATGCCGCCGGCAAAGCCGCCGCCGTTGATTATCTCCAGTTCCTGGCCCGCAAGCAGGAAGCCGCCGATGCCGGTTTTCTCGATGTGAATGTCGATGAATACAGCACCGATATCGCCGAGCGGGTCAAGGTCATTCAATGGATGGCTCAGGTGGTCCAGCAGGCGTCGAAATTACCGCTGAGCATCGATTCGTCCAATCCGGAAATTCTCCGCGCCGGGCTTGCGGCCTGCGATAAATCCCGGGGCCGGCCGATGGTGAATTCCGTTTCGCTGGAGCGGATCGATTCCATACCGGTGGCGGCGGAATTCAAGGCGGTGGTGGTGGCCTCGGCGGCCGGAGAAAAGGATCTGCCCTCCACGACCCAGGGCCGGCTGGACAATCTGGCCCGTCTGTTTCCCCAACTGGACGCGGTTGGAATCCGGGGTGATGCGGTTTATGTTGATCCGCTGGTCTTCCCGGTCGCGACGGATTCGGCCAATGCCCAGAATTTCCTGGAAGCGGTGGCGGCGGTCCGGAGGACTTATGGCCCGGCGATTCACATTACCGGCGGGTTGAGCAATGTTTCCTTCGGCATGCCCAATCGCAAGCTGATCAACCAGGTGTTTACCGACATGGCCGTGCAAGTCGGAGCGGATAGCGGGATCGTGGATCCCTTGCAGATCAACGGAAAAATCCTGGCCGGACTGGACCGCAATGCGGAGCCCTATAAACTGGCGCAAGCCTTATTAACGGGGCAGGATGAATTTGGCGGGGAATATCTGACGGCGCATCGGGATGGCCGGCTGGGTAAGGAATAAGCGATCTGTCACAACGAACGTCACACGAGGTTTAAGCATGAGTGGAGCGACTTTGGATCCCCGGACGATGAAGGACTGGCAAATCGCCGAGGTGGCGGAACGGACGATGAAGCCCTTCGCCCAAGTGGGCGCCGAATTGGGGCTGAAAGAGGATGAGCTGATTCCCTATGGCCGGTTTCTGGGAAAAGTGGATTATCCGCGGGTTTTAAAACGGATTCGCCATCTGCCGCAGGGCAAATACATCGACGTCACGGCGATCAATCCCACGCCCTTGGGCGAAGGCAAAACGACGACCACGATCGGATTGGTCCAGGGGTTGGGCAAACTGGGCAAGCGCGTGGTGGGGGCGATTCGCCAACCGAGCGGCGGGCCCACGTTCAACATCAAGGGATCCGCGGCCGGGGGCGGTTTGGCGCAGTGCCTGCCGTTGACCCCCTTTTCGATCCGCCTGACCGGTGACATTGACTCGATCACCAACGCCCATAACCTGGCGATGGTGGCGTTGACCTCGCGGATGCAGCACGAGGCGAATTATGACGATGACAAGCTGGCCAAGCTGGGGTTGAAACGGTTGGATGTCGATCCGGGCCGGGTGACGATCAAGTGGGCGATCGATTTCTGCGCGCAGGCTCTGCGCAATATCACGATCGGCAAAGGCGGTAAAATGGACGGGGTTGAGATGGAGTCCGGTTTCCAGATCACCGTCTCCAGTGAAGTGATGGCTATTTTGGCGATGGCCAAGGACTTGGCCGATCTCCGCCGACGGATGGCGAAGATGGTGGTGGCCTATAGTCGGCAAGGCCGGGAGATCACGACCGCCGATTTGGGCGTGGATGGGGCGATGACCGCATGGATGGTGGATGCCCTGAATCCGAACCTGCTCCAGACGATCGAAGGGCAGCCAGTTTTTGTGCATGCCGGGCCGTTCGCCAATATCGCCATCGGGCAGAGCTCGATCATCGCCGACGAACTGGGCACGCGATTGGGCGAGTATCATATCACCGAAAGCGGGTTTGGCGCGGATATCGGGTATGAAAAATTCTGGAATTTGAAATGCCGGTTTTCGGGGTTGACCCCGAACGCGGTGGTCATTGTGGCCACGGTTCGGGCGCTCAAGATGCATGGTGGCGGTCCGGCGGTCAAGCCTGGCGCGAAGCTGGATGAGGCTTATACCCGGGAAAATCTGCCTTTGCTGGAAAAGGGATGTTCCAATTTATTGGCACACATCGAGACGGTGAAAAAGAGCGGCGTGCGGCCGGTGGTCTGCCTGAACGGATTTTATACCGATACGGCGGAAGAGGTCCGGCTGGTTCGGCGGGTGGCCGAGGCCGCAGGCGCCTATATGGCGCATTCCGAACACTGGCTGAAGGGCGGGGAAGGTGCCCGTGAATTGGCCGAAGCGGTGGTGACCGCGGCGAATGAGAAAAACAACTTCCACTTCCTGTACGAATTGGATCTGCCGCTCCGTCAGCGGATTGAGCGCATTGCAACGGAAATTTACGGCGCGGCCGGTGTGTCCTATTCCGATGAGGCGCTGGCCAAGGCGCAAGCGTTTGAGGCGGATCCCGAAACTGCCCGCCTGGGTGTTTGCATGGTGAAGACGCATTTGAGCCTGTCGCATGATCCGGATATCAAGGGACGTCCCACGGGATGGATTTTGCCGATTCGCGACATCCTGGTGTATCGCGGGGCGGGATTTGTCGTGCCGGTTGCTGGGGCCATCAAGCTCATGCCCGGAACCGCGTCCCAGCCGGGGTTCATGAATGTCGATGTCGATGTCGAAACCGGCCGGGTCCGGGGATTATTTTAAACCAACCGAAACGAAAGGTTCATTCTTATGTCCGTCAAACACGATATTCACAAGAAGATCTATCATGTCGAAGTATTGACCCCCAAGCAGAACACCGAAAAGCTGGAGGACGATCTGGAGAAATTTACGGAAAAATTCAACCAGGTCACGGAGGCCGGTTACGTGGTCTGTATCACCGACAATCCGATGGGGAACGTGAGTTTCCAGGCGACCGATATCATTCCGGAATTGGGCCTGATTCCCAAGCCCGGGCAGTTGTCCCTGCATCTCAATACGTTTCACACCCGGGAGGATCTGCACAAACTGCTCGACACCGCGGCGGGGTTGGGGGTGAAGGATATCCTGGTGATTTCAGGCGACGGGAACGAGCGGCTGGCGAAACTTCAGCCGGCGCAGTTGGGGCTGACCTGTAACGTGGTGACGTCGGTGGAATTGACCGCGTATATTCGTAAAAACTGGCCGGGTGTGTTTTCGATCGGAGTGGCCTTCAATCCCTACGAACCGCAGGACCATGAGCTTGAAAAGATGCATCGCAAGATCGAGGCTGGCGCCGAATTCATTTGTACCCAGCCGGTGCTGGGGAAGGATGACCGGGTTTTGGCGCTTGCGCAATTCGGTTTGCCGGTGTTTATCGAATGCTGGATGTCGAAAAAGCTCCACTTGTTGTCGGAATGCGTCGGTTATACGATTCCGGAAGATACGCCATATGATCCCATGACGAATCTCAAGGAGTTGCAGTCGATTTATCAGGGACAAGGCATGTACCTGGCGATGCTGGGGTACAAGACCCAGTTTCCATTGTTGAAGGGTTTTTGGACCTGACCGATCGGAGGAATTTTTCATGACGGCACTCATCATCGACGGCAAGAAGATTGCGACCGAAATCCGCGAAGAACTCAAGGGCGAGGTCTTCAAACTCAAGCACCGGGGAATTGTTCCCGGGTTGGGGGTGATCCTGGTCGGCGACGATCCGGCCTCCAAATCCTATGTGACGGCCAAGGAGAAGGCGTGCGAAGAGATCGGCTTGTTTTCGGACGACAACCGGTTGTCGTCGCGGACATCCCAGCCCGAGTTAATGGCCGTGATCGCGCGGATGAACCGGGATCCGAAGATCAATGGAATCCTGGTACAACTGCCGTTACCGCGCCATTTGAGCGAGAGTGACGTGTTGCTGGCGATCGACCCGGAAAAGGATGTGGACGGATTCAATCCCACGAATGTCGGCCGGATGGTGGTGGGGGAAAAGGCTTTTCTGCCCTGCACGCCGCACGGCTGCATTCAATTGTTGTTGCGCAGTCAGGTTAAGATCGAAGGGGCGCATGTGGTGGTGGTGGGACGGAGCAACATCGTGGGCAAACCGCTGGCGAACATGCTGATGCAGAAGAGTCCGTATGGTAATGCGACGGTGACGATTTGCCATACGCGGACCCCGGATATCGGCTCCTTCACCCGGCAGGCGGATATTGTGATTGCGGCGGCGGGGAAGCCCAACACGATTACGGCGGACATGATCCGGGAGGGCGCGGTGGTGATCGATGTGGGGGTTAACCGGATACCGGATCCGACGAAAAAGGCGGGTTTCCGGCTGGTTGGAGATGTTGATTTCGAAGCCGTGAAGGAAAAAGCCTCGATGATCACGCCGGTCCCAGGCGGAGTCGGACCGATGACGATCACGATGTTGTTGTATAATACCGTCGAGTCCGCCAAACGCGCCAATGCGTTGGTGTGAGGCCAATCGGTGTCGCCGGTAAAGCCAGACCTACGGGCTGGCTTCAGCCGTGCGATGCGCGTGACGGTGCCGGGGATCCCGTAAATCCAGATTTCCGTAAAGGCCAACGGGAGAGCAGCCACGCGATACGCATGGCTGTACTGGAGAGCGCCAGTAAAGCCAGACCTACGGGCTGGCTTCAGCTGTGTGATACACGTGGCCAAACGGAAGTGCACGGCATTTCCATTTTTTTCTTTGGCCGCTCGCACCCGGCGGAGACAACGGGGAGTTCCGTCCATCGGGTCGTAAAGGAGGGCGAGCGGTGATTCTGGCGCATTTTCCAGGGCTTTTCCAAACCTGCCGAGGCCACTTGTACCGTATGCCTGCCGAATGTCGCATTGAGCGAATCGAGCGCTGTCATCAGGCGGGTCTGTCGGATGACATCCGTTGCCGAAGCTGATGCAAATAAATCGAGCGGGCGGTGCTCTCTCGCACAAAGGCCGAAGAGTAGGACGGACGCCTTGTGATACACATAACCGGATCGATAAATGGTGGCCACGGCCCGTCCGGCAACTGCGGCCAGGGTTGGGGTGTGATCGCTGGGTACGGGCAGGCGCAGGGTTGCGGTGGCGCTATATTGCGGGTCGGTGGGGCGGAAGGGATTGGTGCGGATATAAATTTGCAGCGCTTCAGCCAGTGAATGTTGAGCGCGCAGTTTTTCCGCCGCGCGGCTGACATAGGCCACGACGGCCTCGCGGAGTTCATCCAGGCCGGTGACGGGACGGCCAAACGATCGGGAACAGGTCAGTGTTTTCCGCGGAGCCGCCAAGTCCTCCAAATGGATGCAGGCCCGGCCTCGCAATTCATGCACGATTCGCGTTCCCTGCACCGTTAATACGGTTTGAATCCGCGACGGATCGGCGTCTCGCAAGTCGGCGGCCGTGTGGATGCCGATGGCTGCCAGTCGGCGGGTCAGACGGGATCCAATACCCCAAACTTCTTCGACCGGTGTCCGGGCCAGGCAATCGTTGCGGTTTGACAGGGGTATCAGGTTCGATACCCCATTGAGGGCGGGCGTATGCTTGGCAATTTCGTTAGCCAGTTTGGCGAGAACCCGGGTGGGTCCGATGCCGACGGAAACCGGGAGGCCGGTTTCCCGGCGGATGGTTTGACGAATGCGATGGGCGAGGGGGGCGGGGTCTTCACCGGGCTGGACGGGCAGGGTGAGGAAGGCTTCATCAATGGAGTAGACTTCCATGGCGGAGGTGAATCGCTCCAGGGTTTGCATGACCCGATGGGATAGGTCGCCGTATAAGCCAAAATTGGCTGAAAAGACGGCGATCTGATGCCGGTGGATAAGACCTGCGCATTCGTGAAAAGGTTGGCCCATGGCGATGCCGGCGGCCTTGGCTTCATTCGAACGGGCGATCACACAGCCATCATTGTTCGAGAGAACGATGATCGGCTGACCGATCAGGCGGGGATTAAAGAGCCGTTCGCATGAGGCGTAGAAGTTGTTGCAATCCACAAGGGCGAAGACAGGGGGCATGGGCGGCTCATAGGGAATGGATCACACTGGTGACAACGCCCCAGACTTCAAACTGGATGTCCGGGGTGACTTCGATTGGTTGAAAGGCGGGATTTTCGGGGAGGAGAAACAATTTGGCGTTGCGTCGACTAATGCGTTTAACAGTCAGTTCGCCATTGAGAATCGCAATGATGATTTTGTGGTCGGACGGCTCCAGTGAGCGGTCGACGACGAGGATATCGCCGGGATGAATGCCGACGCCCGTCATCGATGACCCTTCAACACGGACGAAAAACGTGGCGGACGGGTGGTGAATGAGGAGTTCGTTGAGGTCGAGTTTGCGATCGATGAAGTCATCAGCGGGCGAAGGGAATCCAGCCGAAATCCGGGCACCCACGAGCGGGCGTCGGCAGACCGAGGGCGGTTCAAACCGACCCAGCGGCAGGATGCATGTATGGGGCGTGTTCATGACGGACGGATTTCGGCAGTTGATTTACTACGAAACACTCGAAAGGCGCGAAAATGAAACTGTTTTTGCGTGTTGGGCGTATTTCGCAGTCAACTGCTCCTAATAGGTTTACCCAGGTCCAAAACCGCGGCTCATTTTGCGGACGAGGCCGACCATGGGGCCGGCAATCCGGAAATCCGGATGTTCATCGGGCGAGACCTCGATGGGTTGATAGGCGGGGTTGGCGGGTTGAAGACGATAACCCTGATGGGTTTTGAAAACATACTTGACCGTGGCCGCGCCATCGAGGATGGCCACGCCAATGGCCCCGTCATCGATGCGGGGTTGGAGTCGGATGATGGCGCAATCCCCTTCGAGGATGCCGGCATCGCGCATGCTGTCGCCTTGGACGCGGACCGCGAAAATTTCCCCACTGCCGAAGTGGTCGGGGAGGTCGATATGGCCTTCCAGGTTTTCGATGGCTTCGAGCGGAGTGCCGGCGGCGACCCGTCCGACGAGGGGGATGCCGTTGGGCACCCCCTGGGTCAGGCGGATTCCACGGGAGGTTTGGCGGCCGGCGCGGGTGATATATCCCTTACGGACGAGGGTGTCGAGATGCTCGGTGACTGCGTGAGGCGAGGCGAAACCAAAGCGGCGGGCGATTTCGCGCACTGTTGGGGGACAGCCCCGGGAATGAATCTCATCGCGGATAAACCGGAGAATGTCAGCCTGTCGTTCAGTCATGGGTTCCATAAAAATCTCCAAAAATCGCTTGACCTGTACAAATGTATAGTCTATTCTGTGCGGCATGTAAACAAAAAAGAATGAAGGAAAAAGCCATGAAAAAAGTGAATCGGGTGCAAATTGAGGGTCGGCGGCGGGAGTTGGATCAGGAGGCGGTGCGTGTCAAGAGTCAGATTCGGCAACTGGCCGTTAAACGGTCGGTTCTGGTTTTGAGCGGCTGGGCGGTGGGATTGGGTTTGATGGGCTTGCGCATGAAAGTGGCGTGGTCAAAGCAAGACGTTCGTTGGCTGCCGGTAATGCGAATCAGCCGGTCGGAGAGCCGGTCATTCCACGGCACATCTGAATTTCAGGGATTCGGCTGGCAGACAGCGAGCTGAGAGAAGAGGGGAAGGTTTCATTGTTGAATGGAGACGTCCGTCCACGGCCGTTGGAGGGGGGCAGAACATCAGAGCCTCCGTATCCAGAATGAATAGACAGAACCCTGACGAATTACTTCTCCGTCATGGACCAGACACCGGTCCATTCCTTGGGGGGGTGGAGGATGAGTTCCTCGCACTGGGCGACGTAGCGGGCGGAAATGGGATCCTGATCTTGGAATGCGCCGAATTTACGATGGGCTTCGCCAAAACGGCCGGCGTAATAATCCTGTAGAGCGGCGGCAAATCCGGCATAGAGGGTTTCGTTCTGGTTTTCTGTTTCTTCCGTCACGGGTTCAAAAATGCGCACGGGTTCGCGGCGACCGACGACGGTGATGCGGGAAATTTCCCGACCATGGAATTCAGACCCGAGTCGCTTCCGAGTCGCTTCGGAAATGATGTAATAGGTACCGAATTTTTTATTGATCCCTTCGAGTCGGGCGGCCAGATTGCCGGCGTCTCCGAGGAAGGTATAATCGAAGCGTTGATCGGACCCCATGTTCCCGACGACCACCTGGCCGGTATTCATGCCGACGCGCATAAATATTTTCGAGCCATAACGAGCCGCCCATTCGTCGCGTTTTTCGGCGAGCAGGGCTTGGCATCGCAGGGCGGCGCGGACCCCGCGTCGGGCATGGTCCGCCTGATCGGTCGGGGCATTCCAGAAAGCGATGATGGCGTCCCCTTCATATTTGTCGACCGTGCCACCTTCCTCCAGGATGATATTGGTCATACCGGTCAGATACGTGTTTAGAAATTCGGTCAATTGCTGGGGGTCGAGTTTTTCAGAAATAGAGGTGAATCCCTGAACATCTGAGAAGAAGATGGTCAACTCCTTGAGTTCGCCGCCCAACCGCAGGCGTTCGGGATGTGCGACGAGTTGGTCGATCACGATGGGGCTGAGATATTGCCGGAAGGCGTTTTTGAGATAGCGTTTCTGGCGTCCTTCAACGGCGTAATTGACCCCGAGAACGGCGATCAGGGCGGGTAATGAACCCGTCCAGAGGACCACCATGGGGAGCCAATATCCATGGGTATAGGCGGCACAGCCGAGGACCCAGGGCAGGAGCAGAATGGGGATTGCGAGGATGAGGATTTGCAGGCCGGATCGACAGATACGGGCGATTCCGGCGGCGAACAAAGTCAGGATCAGGGTCAGTCCGACGACCCATCCGGTGGGCATCTCGCGCAGGCTGTCGAGCTCGAGGAGATTATCGAGCAAAGTGGCATGGATTTCCACGCCGGGATAGACGGAGCTGACGGGAGTTGGGCGCAAGTCAAAGAGGCCCGGGGCGGTGGTCCCGAAAAAGACATATTTATCGCGAAACTCTGTGGGATCGATGGGTGGAGGCGTGCCCGCCTGGCAGGCGATTTCGGATTGGATAACCGCCGCCGCGTTAAAGGCGCGGTGAGTTTGGGAGGCTCCGCGGAATCGGAGGATGACTTGTCCATTGTGATCGAGGGGTAGGAGCCGGTTTCCTTTGAGCTGGAGTCCCTGGGCGGTCAAGCGGAGAGGGGTATTGGAATCGATGCCGCCTCCCGCCAGATAGGCGCTGAAGCCAAGGGCGGGAACCCATTGACCATCGAAGCGGGCGAGGGGTGAAATCCGACGATAGATGCTGTCCCGGTCCGGATTTCCGAAGACATTGGCCAGGGCGGTGGCATTGGTCAGGACTTCGGGGATCGGCAAGGTGGCGTTTGGAAACGTGAAATGATCGAGCTGGTTGGAAATCGCCGGGTCGACGATGAGGGGAGGGATACGCAGGTTATCCGTATCGTCGGGCCAATGGGTGGTTGTGCCATCAGAGCGACTCAGTTGCGCGGCGCCGATGAATTCGGGGACGGCCAATATCCCTTCGGCAAGGCGCGCATCGTCCTCGACGCCCATAACGGAGGGCTCGGTGAAGAGCATGTCAAAGGCGACCACTTTTGCGCCACCCCGGGCGCAGAAATCGAGAATAGGCTTATACACTTCCCGGGGCCAGGGCCAGGGCAGCTTCATGGTCTTGGCTCCCCAGTCCAAACTATATTGGTCCAGAAGAATCAGGCGGATTTGGCTGGAAGATGGGCGGGGGCTGGCGAATTGTTTAACCCGCCAATCCCAGGTTTTGTATTCCAGGAGATCAAGCCGATCGGTCTGGAAAAGAAACAGGGCCGGCAAGGCAAATAAAAGCCCGATCAGGAGGCCTTGGATTAATTTTGCGACCGTGCTGGAGGATGAGATTTTCATGCGTGCCTCACGCTTTTAATGACACTAAAGAACAGCGCTCATACGCGCCTGCTACGAACGTCGTTTTGCACCCGTTTGTAGTGGCGCCGCATGAGGCGCTGTTTTTCAAGGTGGAATGAGTGCGCATGGGTCACAGGAGTCTTCCAATCCGTGCCATTCGGGATAGATCCCTGATGGTTACGGGTGAATCGGACCTCAAATCTTTTCCGCGAATTTTTCAAACCGTTCGGCACGGTCTTTGGACAGGGTTGCCGGATGATCGGCGGAGCGGAGGATTTTACGCAACTCGTCGATCCGTTCCTTGGGTTTGGGATGGGTTTTGGCGAAACCCATTCCGCCGGGTTTCAGGTGGCGATCCATCTCCTCAAGCATGGCGACCAGGGCATTGGGATCGTAACCGATATTTTTCAAGGTTTTCACGGCAGCGGCATCCGCTTGGAATTCCAGTTTCCGGGCATACCCGTTATTGACCAGGGTGCCGGTGATGTCGGTGATGGCCCCTTCAAAGGACTTGGTCAATTCGGCGATTTGCTGTCCGCCCAGATTCTTGCCCGATTCCGCGGCCAAGGTGGTGACCGCCGAAGTGATGCGGCCTTTCTCAATTGCTTGCAACCCGTGTTGCAACTGGACATGGCCGATTTCATGAGCCAGTACAGCGGCCAGCGCATCTTCGGTTTTACAGCAGAGGATAAGACCCCGACTGACGAAAATCAGCCCGCCGGGCGCGGCGAAAGCATTGACCTCGCTGGTGTCGAGGATCATGAAATGGTAGCCGCCAAAAGTTTCGGGGCGTTCAGACGCCAGCGCGAGGGCTTGTCCCAAAGTATTGAGATAACGGACGGACTCTTCCTTGTCATACGGTTTGTACTTATGCAGGATGGTCGCACCCACCGTACGGCCGATGTAATATTCCTGGGAAGGGGTGATGCCTTCGAAGGGTTTGGCGACCGCCGTGGTGGTTTTGTTGATCGATTTTGCCTGGTCGTCATTGATCAGGCCGGTGGAGGAGGCGACGGAAGTGACGCTTTGCGTCACCTGATCGAGTGTTTCGCATCCGGTCAGGCTGACGATTACGCTCAGGGCCAGAGTCGAGGTAAGAAAAAGGTTGTTTTTCACAGGGTGTCTCCCGCGGCGGGGCTGACGTCACCGGCTTTTAGAAATTTGGCGAGTTTTTCCGGAGCGATCGTGATTTTTTCCATGCGATCGATGGGGGCGAAATCGATATCTTTGTTTTGCGCCTTGTATTCCTTTTCGACTTCTTCCGTGAAGCCTTTGCCGGCGAGGGCGAGTTCATCGCTGGAGGCGCCGGTTTTGGCGACCTCCCCGCCTTTCAGGACGATCTGTTTGGAGGTGAGGGATTGCTGGTGAACCCAGCCGAGGGGGGTACCGTCGCGGCTAATCTTAATCCAGTCGCCCTTTTTTTCGACCTGTGTTACGCGATCGGCATAGACCAGGGATCCGACGATGGCCCCGAGAAAGGAGGGAGTGCTGCGGACGTCGGCCTTGCGGACCTGGACACTCAATCCCGACGCGGGGGCAGCGATGGCGGGCAGGGCCAGAGCGCAACCGACACATACAATACACAGTACACGATGGATAAACATGGTCACCTCCAAACCAAAGGTTGCTCGAATCGTACCACATCCCGTTTTCATTTCAAGCGTGGTGACGATCGTCCTCCGAAGGTCCGAAAACTCGAGCCGAATCAGGCATTTAGTGTCCGGGTTCTATGCGTGAAGACGATCGGGAAAGGCCAATAACGGCTAGTTTTTTTTAGGGGGGGTAAAGGACCCGCAATGTTATTTAATTGGGGCGGGACACTTTTAGCGACCGCCAACGGCGATATTCAATGCGATCAGGGAGTAAGAGGTGACCAGGATCGGATCACCTTCCATCCAGCGATTATTTTGATTAACCCAATATCCAGCGCCAGTTTTTTCGTCGGTTTTCTGGAGGGAGATTACTTTCTCGATCATCGCCTTGCGCCAGGCGATAGGGGTGGAGTTAGGAACGGGAAGGACATCGCGGCCGAACGTGGCGAGGGACTTAGACATAATATTGTAAAAATAAAAGAGACCTTGAGATCCCATGCCGGGGTTTTCTTCGATAGACCAATGATTCATCGCCCAATCAAAGGCAGATTTGACGCGGGGATCATTTCGGTCGACTTCGGCATAAATCAGACTAAGAAGTCCCGCATAGGACATACTGCCATAGGATCGCAAGACGATAGCGCCTTCGGCGTTTGTGACGGTTCCGGCCTTGCTTTCGTCTGGACGGTAGGAAAACCCGCCGGCATTTTCGGCACCGGCAGAGCGCGGATTTTGAACTTTGGCGAGAAACTGTGTGGCCGCCTGCCAGTCCAGATCGGCTTTTTTCTCGTCGGCGGGCCGGAGGTCTTCAGCGCCTTGAGTTAGGCGCATGGCTTCGTAGGCAACGACCGAACTGCTCAAATCCGCATAGGAACGTCCTGTCGATTTATCATAGCCCATGCCGCCTTTATACATGTCGTCGCCTTCAAGATGTTGGGAATCGGCGATGAACTTACGGGCCTTGAGAACAATGGGTGTCAGAGATCGGTCGCCGGTAAGGTGGAGTGCGACCATGGCGATCGCGGTATTGTAATTGGCAAGGCCTCCTGTTTTTCCTTCGGCGGGCTTATAGATACCCCCATTCGGTTGAACGTACTGAAGAATGTAGTGGACGGCATTTGAAACGATGGGGCCTTTATTCGGGTAATCGCTGAGAGCGAAGGCCCATAGGGGGAGGGCGGTGAGGGCGGGGAAATCAGGGGTGGACCACGACCCATCATTGTTTTGTAGGGCGGCCAACCAATCGAGTCCTCGTTTTTGAGCAGACCGGACTTCATTCATAAGGGAGATGTCAATCATCGCGTCGGGTGCCTGGGCAGCGGAGAGATTAATGGGGGGGGTGGGAGTGGTGGGCGTTACCGGATTATTGATAGCCGGTGAAGAATTGAGAGCAATGCAGAGAGCAAAACAGGATGGAAACGTGATTCTTTTCATGATATGACTCCTAAATGTTGAATACTAATCTACAATGAATAATAGCGCGGGTCCAAGGGGAAAAGTTCACGCCGTGTGAAGAATATTATCGTGGCTTGGCCGCCTCAGAGTGCGAAATAATGCGGCACCTATAATGTGTGGGGAAAAAACGCCGGAATGCGCCTATGCGTAAGTGATTTATTGCCCGCGCATTCCTTTTCGTGCTGTTGTGAAGCCTTGCCGATAAGACGCGACGGTGCCAGATTAAACTCATGAGACACCTCCCTGTGAAATAATGAAGCGAGAGGAGATCGCAAGCTAAATGACCGATAAAAAGGTGTCGGGGGATTTTCAAAAGCGAACGGCTGGAGCGAGCAAAAGCGGACAAAGCGTGGAGCGAGCAAAAGCGGACAGCCTGACAAGGAGAAGGCGTTGATAGGGAGAGGGTTGTGAGGGGAAGCAGGAATAGGATCGCCCCC